>JAMXLO010000068.1 GCA_024280945.1 Acetobacteraceae bacterium | reverse complement strand
ACACGAGCAGCCAAAGCGCAGCAAGTGAACACGGGATCAGCGCCAAGTACCACCAAAGAAAGCCGCGCCCGCGGGTGGCGAGAGCGGCGATCCGGTCCGTCAACGACGCGATGGTAACGTTCGGAGCAACCACCGGATCGGTGAGGCCTGGCGGGACAGCCTGGCCACGCTTCGGGCGCTCGAGCGAGTGACCGATCAAGCCCCTCCGATCCAGCGATAGGCCGCTCATGCGTGCCCCGTCCCGTTGCCAATATCAGGGTTCGGATTGCGTACCACCGCCTCATACGTTGTGCGGGGCCGGGTGTTCTGGTCTTCGAGCATTGCAAAATTGAGTGGACTGGCCTTGCGCTTCACCACTTCGTCTTCGGCGTTGCGCAGATTACCGAAGGTGAAAACCTGCGTCGGACACGCCTGCTGACAGGCCGTCTTGATGCTGCGCTGGGATCGATTCTCGCGATCTGCGGCAACGCGCTCCTCGGCGATGCGCTGCACGCAATAGGTGCACTTTTCCATCACCCCGCGGCCGCGCACGGTTACATCCGGATTCCACGACCCGGGTGGTCGCCGCTGCTGATTGCCGTAGCCAAAAAAGTTGAACCGGCGAACCTTGTAGGGGCAGTTGTTGGAACAGAACCGCGTGCCGATGCAGCGGTTGTAGATCATCAGATTGAGCCCCTCGGAATCGTGGTTCGTCGCCATGACCGGACAGACCACCTCGCAGGGTGCCTGTTCGCAGTGCATGCAGAGCACGGGTTCGAAGAACTTGTCGGGGTTGTCGATGCCGCCCTCGTGGTAGAGGTCGATCCGGAGCCAGGACATCTCTCGTTCCCGGTACACCTCGTCCTTGCCGACAGTCGGAATGTTGTTCTCTGACTGACAGGCGATGACACAGGCATTGCAGCCAATGCACGCGTTCAGATCGACGCTCATGCCCCAGGCTGTCGAGCCGGACGATACCCAGCGATACAAGTCAGACTCTTGTTGCTTGTTGCGAACGAAGTCCGCCGCCCGCTGGAAGTCGGCAAGCGTGCCGTGCTTCAGGATCTTGTCGTCGGTCTCCAGCAGGATGTTGTGGTGCACCGTGCTGGCAAGCCTGGTATGCCCCTCGGCTCGCGCAAACGCGGGTGCGATCTGTGTGCCAGTCAGCGGATAATAGTTGATGCCCGCACCCTGGCCTACCGCGCCCACCTGCGTGCGGCCGCCACCCAGCGGGGCCGTGACGACATCAGGGGCCTGTCCGGGCACGATCCAGACAGGTGCCGTGACGGTTGCTTCGCCGACACGGACCAGCACGTTATCGCCGTTGGCGAGACCAAACCTGCTGGCGAGAGCCGGAGCAATGTGCAGCGGATTATCCCAGGTGAGCTTGGTGATCGGGCGCGGCAATTCCTGCAGCCAGGGATTGTTTGCGTGGCGTCCATCCCACAACGCGGGATCAGGCCGGAACAGCAAAGTCAACTCACGTTGCGGCGGCGCAGGCGGAATGCTGTTCGCCGCATCGGATCGCAGCGGTGTGTCGGATCGAGCGCTCGCCGTGCCCGATATGACACCCTTGGCAAGAGCCTCGCGCCACTTGTCGGCAAAATCATTACCGAAGGTCGGCTTCCAGGTCTCCTGAACGATTTCGAGGTCCGTCGGTATGGTTGGTCCGGCAAGCAGCGCGAGTATCTCGCTCGGTCCGTAGCCATTGAACAATGGCATCGCCTGGGGTTGCATGGTCGTCGCCGTGCCGTCGTGCCCGCGCGCGTCGCTCCACGTCTCCCAGGCGTGCTTCATCGGAAGCGACCACTGCGCAACGCCAGTCGTTTCATTCGGCTGAACAGACACCGCGATATTGAGCGGAACCCGCTGCAATGCGTCGGCGAAGCCGAGGTAAGCAGGGGCGGCAAAGACTGGGTTCTGATCGATGGTCACGAGCGAACGCACCTGGCCAGCGTGCATGTCCTCCACCAGTTCCCGCAACGACGCGGACTGGTCCTGGAGTGCGTGGGCAATCGGCTGGACCAGTTCGTAGGTCACGTTGCGGCCACCCAGCGCTTCGTTGATGGCGTGAGCCAACGCATGCGTCTCGGGCGGTTGATGCGGCCCGACATGCACGAACGCCCGGCCACGGTTCGCCACGAGGTCAACGATGATCGGCTTCGTCCATGGCGGCGCATCTGGCGGCGCATCTCCTCGGTTCAGCACACCGGCGGCGAGCGCGAGGATGAATCTGTGCATTTCCGCTGGGCCGACGACAAGGTGGTTGTCGGCGATGGCGCCCATGTTGGTGGCGCTCGACTCGATCACATACAGCCGGCTCATTTTCTGCGTCCGCGTCGGATTGCGGCGCGAAGCATAGTCGCGGGCATAGCGGACCCAGCCGGGTGCCGAGGAAAGCAGATCGCTGTCGATCGCGAGGATCACGTCGGCCTGATCGAGATGTGCGACCTGTTCCAGCGGTGCGCCATAGGCGAGGATTGCGCCACGCGAGACGTTGTCGCGGCTGATCGGTTGCCACTGATGCCAGCGCGCTTCCGGGTATTGTGCGAGCAGCACATCAAGCTGGCGTGCGAACGTCGGTGACGTGATCGTGCCGGTAAGAATGCGTAGACCTGCACCCCTTTTCGCGCCGAGACGCGTGCGCTCTGTCAGAAGTGCCGCTGCAAGCGACTGATGGTCCGCCGGCATGCCATCTTTGGCCAGCGCAAACTCACGATCGGGATCATAGAAATCCAGCACTTCGGCGATCGAAAATGGATCGGCGGCGCCAAGGCTGGACGGATGATGCGGGTTACCTTGCACACGGAATGGCCGTGCCATGTTGTGGGTTACGACGGTGCCAAGCGCGTAACCGTCATGCACATGGGCTGTGGCATATTCGTTTGGCAGACCAGGAATGATATTGGGCGGATATCGTACCGCGGGAATCAGCGTCCCGCCTGGAGGCCCCGAATCGCAGGCGGACAGGCCACTCAAAGCAAGCGCCGCGCCCATCAGTTGCAGCACGCGGCGGCGCGATACGCCATCCAGGCCCGGCGCGAGTGAAGGGAACTCCGCGGCAGCCAGCGCCAGAAACTCGGGGTCCGCCGCGAGTTCCTGGGCGCTCCGCCACAGACGTCGACCGGTCAGCGGTGACATATCGAACAATCGCTCAAGGAACGGCTCGGAACGTGGTATTCAGCAAGCAATACCGAGGGCAACGGCGTCTCGCGCGTTCGATGCCACTCCGTGTTGTATATCTCGTTTGCTGGACGTAGCCGCGGACCAGGGTCGTTGTGGCAGTCCAGGCAGAATTTCATGGTAAAAGACTTTGCCTTGTACGTCAGCGGCATCGTGTCCACCTGACCGTGGCATTCATCACATCCGACGCCCTTTGCGATGTGGATCGAATGATTGAAATAGACATAGTCTGGTAGTTTGGTGATGCGTCGCCAGGCAATCGGGTGATCATCGGCCAGACTGCGCCGCACTGGCCCCAGCAACGCAGCGTTGGTCCAGATCTGCGAATGACAGGTCATGCAGGTATAGGTCGGCGGCAGGCCGGCATTGGCCGAGACCTCGACTGACGTGTGGCACATGCGGCAATCGATGCCGAGGCCGGCGACATGGTGCTCGTGGCTGAACGGAACCGGTTGATTGATGATCCAGTGGACGTTTCGCTGGTAGTCGCTGCGCGGCCAAAGCCACCACCATCCCAGCACGCCAGCAGGGGCTGCCAATGCGCCAAGCAGTATCAGCTTGGCTGCCAGGTTTGCACTAGGACCGAAGACCGTCACGCCCCCCTCGCAGAGCCGAAGTGCCGCCGGGGTCGCTGCAAGTTGCCAACGAGCAGCCAAGCCGTAGGTTCGTTCGGCTTCTGCTCAAGAAGCAGTGTAGCGTCTGTACAGAGATGTACGGCAATCAAGGTCGCGCTGTTCAAACCGCTCCGCGAACGCTGCTTAACTCCCATCGTTAGAGTATTACACCCACCTTTACCGCAACGGGACGCCGCATGACATCACGCATTGAAGATTACGCAATCATAGGTGATGGCAGGACCGCTGCGCTTGTCTCTCGCGCCGGTTCAATTGACTGGCTCTGCCTGCCACGCTTCGACAGCGAAGCGTGCTGTGCAGCGCTGGTGGGCACGAGTGAACATGGCTTTTGGCAGATTCGACCGGTGCGGAACACCCGGGTGGAGCGCCGCTATGACGGCGACACACTTGTTCTGCACACCGACTTCATGGGCGAAAGCGGCAGCGTTCGTCTAGTGGATTTCATGGCCGTGGGACAGCAAAACCCGGTGCTAATCAGGCGGGTAATTGGACTGCAGGGCAACCTGCACATGCGCTGCGAGGTCCGGCTGCGGTTCGATTACGGTCTGATGCCGCCCCTGCTCAAATGGGAAAATGACGTGCTTCTGGCGGTTTCTGGACCGGCACTCGTGGCGCTGCACTGTCCAGTGGCGCTGATGGTCGGCGATGATGAATGCGCCTACGTCGAGTTCGACGTCTCGGCAAGCCAGGTCATGGACTTCGTCCTCATCCACTGCCCGTCGCACGAAAGACCACCCGCGCGCGTCAATGTGAGCAAGGCGCTGGATGCGACGCTGACATTTTGGCGCGATTGGATAAAGGGTTTTCAGCGCCGGACCGAATGGCGGGATGCGGTCGTGCGATCGTTGCTGACCTTGAAGGCACTCACCTATCATCCGACAGGTGCGATAGTTGCCGCGCCTACGATGTCGCTTCCGGAGGTGCCAGCCGGGACGAGTAATTGGGACTACCGATACTGCTGGCTACGTGACGCGACGTTCACCGTATCCGCATTACTGAACGCGGGATTTCATCAGGAAGCCGTCCAGTGGCGTGACTGGATGCTCCGTGCCATCGGACCCGCACCGGGCAAGATGCGCATCATGTATCGCATCGATGGTGGTCGGCGGCTCTATGAACAAGCAGTTCCCTGGCTGCCCGGCTACCAAGGTGCCGCGCCAGTGCGCGTCGGCAATGATGCAGCCGCGCAGCGCCAGGTTGATGTGGTCGGCGAGCTGCTGGACGCGCTCGATCTGATGGCCAGCGCAGAGGTTCCAGAGCCTCCGGACATAGTCGCGACCCAGCGGAGGCTGGTGGAGCACCTGGAACAGACCTGGCATGACAAGGGGCACGGCCTCTGGGAATCACGCGCCAGCCCCGAACGCTATACATACTCCGCCGTCATGGCCTGGGTCGGCGTGGACCGCTTTATTCGTGGCGTGCACCGGCGGCATGACCAGGACAACTTAATCCTGAATAGGATGGCGAAACTACGTGACAGGATACGCCATGATATCAGCGATCGGTGCTGGAACCATGCCCGAGAACACTTTGTCGACCGTTTCGGCGGTGAGCGGCTCGATGCGAGCCTATTGCTCCTGCCGCTGGTGAATTTTCTTCCGGCCAATGAGCCTCGGATGAGCGCAACGATCGACGCGGTCGAGCGGGAGCTGAGCCAGGACGGTCTGGTCTGGCGCACGCCACATAGGGGCGACACCGATGAGGGAGCATTCATCGCCTGCACATGCTGGCTCGCCGATTGCCGTGCAATGGAAGGCCGGCAGGACGATGCGAGACGGCTGCTCGACCGTGTCCTGTCCCTCCGAAATGATGTGGGCTTGCTCTCCGAGATGTATCACCCTGGGCTGCGGCGGCTGATCGGAAATTTTCCGCAGGCGCTGAGCCATCTCGCGCTAGTGAACACAGTACTCGGACTGTCCGGACCGGTTCTGCAAAGAGGTGGAGGCTGAGGCGGCGCCGATAGCTGCCAGCGCGGCAGGAGTATGATCGCGAACTTTCGACCCAGGCGCTGGAGCGCACTGCATGGGCGAAAAAGCGGGGCTGCAATTGCGACCGTCAGGTCATCGCGCACAGCCGGAACCCGATAACGCGAAGCGGTGCCGTCCAGCACTATGGCAGCTCAGCATTCCAGGCGCAGCAGTGACCGACAATATCGTCGAAGCACTGGAAACGCAGTTGGACAACCAATTCTGCCGCGTGAAACGTTCTCCTGTCCGTTGCGGGTGATCACGGTGGCAACGGCAGGTTTGCACCGTGCCATCCTGTCCGATCGAGGATCACCATGGCATGGGAACCCGGTGCGACCTTCTCGGCGATGACGTCGAGATGTAGCTGATAGCTTCACTGTTACAATCCGGCAGCACGAGGGCAGCCCCGGTTCCACGCTCAGGACAGACGGCGCCGAAGACCCAGCTCAATTGACTGCGCTGATGATTCGGAGGTCGGACACCTTTTTCTGGCCCAACGATGGGTGAGCTCGTTCTTCTGGCCCACCGCATCTCGTCCTGGAACCACAGCTCTATGGATGTCCAGGCGCGAGGTAGCTTCTCGGCCGGTGCCTTCTGCGCCCCGAGGTCCGGAGCGCGGAACCAGGTCCGAGCACGCGAAGCGGTCCTGGCGGATCTACGCGAGAAGTGCCCGCATCTCCAATCCATTCTCTCCGCCATGGCTGCGTCTACGGGCGAACAAGTCCGACGCGGCGCCATTACAGTGAGATAGCTGTCGCACGAGCACCCTCAGGCGAAGGTGAACGAGACAACAAATGCCGCCAACCCGACTACCACCCAGGCCACATAATCGCCGATGAGGCCGCTGTGCAACCGCTGCAATATCTTGACCCACGGCCGCAAAGATCGGTCCAATGCCCTCGCAAGATTGTTGCGGCCAGTTAGATGGTTGGCCTGACAGCGATAGCATGGCCGAGATTGAGATTGTCGGCGATGACTCCGAGCCCGACCCAGCGCTTCATTCCATCGTCGCCGGGATACCGGCATCGGTTGAGACCGTGGCGACGCTTGCTCACACTGATGCGGCCCTCACACCCGGTGCGCCATCGCTGGTCGCTGCGGAACCAGCGTTTTTCTGCTCGCGCTTGCGGTCAGCGCTGTTGGTTGAACGATTCGGAATGCAGACACGTTTGACGCCTCTGGCGTGCGCCGCGATCTCGTTCTTGGCGGAGTAGAAGCCGGCGTCAGCCGCGAGCAGGTGAGGTACACGTCCCAGCATTGCGGCGTGTATCTCAACCGCTGCCCTTGCGGATCACCTCGGTCGATGGCTCGAAGATGCTGACAATCTTGCCAGCGCTGCGGGTCTCGCCCTGGAAAATGCGGGCCGCAGTTTGGCGCCTGACCTGCTGACGCGGCACCGTAATGTCGAGAACCCAGCGCTGGCCCTCTATGGCTGTCTGCTGGACGATTGCCGTGCAGTGCTTCACGCCATCACCGATCTCCCGTGAGAAGCGTTGGGCTTGCCCCACTACACGGCCTGTCGCCTGTAGGAGACTGCTGTAGGCCGCCCTCAGCTTGTCTCGGCTCGGCGCAGCTTTGCCACGTGCTGCCCGGGCAATCTCCAGTACTCGCCACTTCACACTGCGGCTCCGATCGCGCAACTTCGCGCCGACCGTGCCGGCCAACTCGGTGATCTTGTGCATGCTGCGCGTCAGCACCCGTACCCCATCGCCCAACAGCAGCACCAAGATCATCGCAGAGATCACCGATATGGCAAATCAGCAGCCATATCGCTGCTGTGGAGAATGGTGACGTCTCCGGAGATCCGTCACCATCGCCGAATTTCACCTCGCCGCCCACCTTAGGCGATCGCCACCGCGTGCTTCTTCTTCGCGACGTCGAACGCCCCGAACAATTCGCTATACTCTTCTATGGTCCGCGCTCCGGCGTGAGGCTCTGCTCGGTCTGTCCGAGCAACCCTCGTTCTCTACGGCACGAAGTGGCGGACCACCGACCTCACGCGGGAACATGACGTCTAGTGGTGGAAATCAGCCGTGCCCCGACCGGCTGTGCGCCGGCAGCGTTCAATCATGTCCATTAGGGAGCCGCAGCAAGGATAGGTTTTTTGCAGCCCCGCGTCCTCACCGAGCGATTGCGCTCGCGACATCAACGGTTGTGGGGAAAACCCTGTGGCCGTTTCGCAAATACACGGGGGCGCCCTATTCAGCGCTCGTTTGATGCTCGATCCGGGGGTTGGAGATGTTTATACCAACTCCCAGAAGTCAGGACTCACGACGAGGGATTCCCGAATCGGCTGAAATCGGATTCACCGTGGCAAACGGTCGAGGTTTGTCATGGCGGCGGCGATTGCACTACGCACTGACTATGATAGTCGACGGCTTCGCGAGTTGGCGAAGCATTCAGCGGATGCTGATCAGGTTCGGCGGCTGCTGGCCCTGGCAGTGGTCTATGACGGCGGTTGTCGGAGCGACGGTGCCCGCGCAGGCGGGGTCGGCTTGCAAACCTTTCGAGACTGGGTTCTGCGGTTCAATGCTGCTGGTCCGGACGGATTGGTGAACGGCAAAGCTCCTGGCCAACCGCCCCGGCTTGATCAGGCGCAGCGCGGTGAGCTGGCGCAGTTGGTTGAGGAAGGCCCAATCCCCGCAGTTCATGGCGTGGTTCGCTGGCGGCTGAGCGATCTGGTGCAGTGGGTGATGGAGACGTATCGCACCTCGATCAGCGAGCAGACGCTCAGCCGATATCTGCATGCGATGGGTTATCGGAAACTGTCGGCCCGCCCTCGGCATCATGCGCAGAACCGCGAAGCGGTGGAATATTTTAAAAAACGTTTGCAGACCGCGTAGCGGAGATCGCAGCTAGGGATGCACAGAACAAGCCATTAGAGGTATGGTTTCAAGACGAAGCTCGGATCGGACAGAAGAACAAGATCACCCGCCGCTGGGCCAAACGCGGCAGCCGACCTTCGGCACCTTCCGACCAGCGCACCGCCTCGACCTATATCTTTGGCGCAATCTGCCCCGCGCGCGGAGTCGGCGCCGGCCTGGTGCTGCCCTGGTGCAACAGCATGACGATGGGCCTGCATCTTGCGGAAATCTCGCAGGCCGTCACGCCTGGCGCACATGCCGTTGTCGTGCTCGACCAAGCCGGCTGGCACACCTCCGCAAAGCTCAAGGTCCCGACAAATCTCACCCTGCTTCCGTTGCCGCCCAAGTCGCCGGAACTGAACCCGGCCGAAAACATTTGGCAGTATCTGCGGGACAACTGGTTATCCAACCGGGTGTTTACCTCAGGACGCCAAATCGTGGATCATTGCTGCGACGCCTGGAACAAACTTGTCGACCAACCGTGGACCATCATGTCGATCGGCCTACGCGACTGGGCCCATGGGTTCTGATCAGTGAGTCCTGGTATAAGCCGCAACCGATCTGCTATCCCGAACAGATCACGCCGGCGATGATAAGCGATTGGCGGCGGCAACACGCTAAAAACAGAGATGACTTGACACAGTAACGGCTGTTGCCAGGATGAGGGCGGGGT
>JAMXLO010000067.1 GCA_024280945.1 Acetobacteraceae bacterium | reverse complement strand
GCAGGCGGCTGTAGGCCTGGCACGCGAACGCCGCCGCCTGTTCGTGGCGCACGTCGATCATCCGGATGCCTTCGGTGATGCAGGTGGACTCGGCCAGCAGCATCGGCCCGCCCATGATGTAGAAAATATCCTCGATGCCTTCCTTCTTCAGGCACTTCGCCAGGATTTCCGAGCCTGTCAGTTCTGCCATTAGTGCGTCTCCTTCAACCGATCACGCCGCTGCTCTTCAGGCCACCGATCGTGTCGCGACTTAGGCCAAGCCAATCGCTCAGCACCTCCTCGCGGTGCTGTCCTAATATCGGCGATGGGGTGACCGGCGGTGGCTTGCCTTCGAACCGCACCGGCCAGGCTGGCATGCGGAACGTGCCGTTTCTCGGATGCTCGATGGTCTGGAAGATGCCGCGCTGCTCGAAGGTCTGATCGTTGTACAGTTCCATCGTGTCGAGTACCGCACCTGCCGGTACGCCAGCCGCGCCGATGATCTCCATGCATTCGTGCTTGGTGTGCCGCTTGGTCCAGTCCGAGATCATCGCATTCACCTCGTCTGCGTGCTCGACGCGCGCGGCAGGCGTTTCGAAGCGCTCGTCCCCGATCAGGTCCTCGCGGCCGATCACCTTCAACAGCCGCCGCCAGTGATCTGGGTTGGCGCGGCTGGTGAAGACGTAGACGTAATCATTCGATCCGCCGCCTTTGCAGGGGAAGGTCCCCATCGGCGGAGTGGTGTTGGACACGCTGCTGTTACCCGCGCGTCCCGCCGCCTGCTTGTTCCCGTTTCGGTTTTGGGCAGCGAACGCGATGCGAATGTAGTGCAGCATCGCATCCTGCATGGCGACCTGCAGGTGATCACCTTGGCCTGTCTCCTTGCGCCGGTACAGCGCCCCCAGGATAGAGATTGCCAGCAGCATTCCGGTGCCGGTGTCGCCCAGCGAGGGCCCCGGCTTCAGCGGCTGGCCGTCGCGCTCACCGGTGATGCTCATCGTCCCGCCACACGCCTGCGCGATCATGTCGAATGCGAGGTTCTTCTCGAACGGGCTGCCTTCGCCGAATCCCTTCACTTGGCAGTAAATGATCGACGGATTGATCTTGCGGATCACATCAGCACCAAGTCCAAGCCGCTCGATGGCGCCGGGGGCAAAATTCTCTACCATCACATCGGCCTTGGCGGCGAGATCCTTGACCAGAGCCAAGCCTTTCGGATCCTTCAGGTTGACGGTGATGGACTTCTTGTTGGCATTGAACAGCAGGAAATAGGGATCGTCCTTTTCCGCCTTGCCACCCAGGGCGCGACCAGGGTCGCCACCGCCAGGGTTCTCCAGCTTCACAACGTCGGCGCCGAGCCAGGCCAGCGCTTCGGTGCAGGACGGGCCTGCTTCGAACTGGGTGAGATCGAGGATCTTCACCCCCTTGAGACAAGTCTGCCCGTCCGACATAGCCGTTTCCTCCGTTTCACTGCGTGTCGGAAAGGCTACCGCGAAGCCGGGTGTGCGTCACCCCTTGGACGAGTTGGCTTCGTGCGCATAACGCCGTAGGTGACAGGACTGACGCATTTCGCGAGGTGGCAATGCTCTTCCTGGTGATCAGCGAACCGCGCCCGGAGGCGCCAAGTTCCGTGCGGGGGTCACGCCGTCGATACTGGGAGTGGATTGCTCCGCTGCAGAGAAGCGGCCAAGTGCGCTCGGTCTATGCCCGGGTTGGTCGGGGTGCGGTCGTGCTGTTCGACGTGCCGTCGAATGAGGTACTGCACCGGAGGCTGAACGAGTGGCAGGAGATCATTCCGGTGCGCTTCGAGGTGCACGCACTGATCGATCCGGCGGCGGCACAAGACTATCTGCGGGAGGGGGATACAGACCGCTGAATTGCATGTCCAATTCTGGGTACGCGGGGCCTTGCGCCGAGTAAGCGATCCGCTCAAGCCCGGCGCGCCCAGCGAGGCAATCGATTGTGAGGGCGTGTGACCAGGTCATAGTGTTACGGCGTACGGACGACAGTGGGGCCCTGATCAGGGGTCACGACAGTGGTCGACGCACGGGGCGGGGGCGCAGTCGTCTCCGCGTGAATACATCCGGCAAGGCCAACGAGAACGAGCGGCAGCAGCAACATGAAGCGCATGCGAAGTCTCTCCCAAGGCGCAATGCGCAAACAGATAGTTTGCTGCTGCGGAGGACAGTATGCACGCCGCGGTGAGCGCCATAACGATGGCGTGATGAGATTTACGCCGCGGTTGAGGCCGACCCGTGCGCCCCTAAGAGAGGGTCAGCTGTTCCGGAATCAAATCTGCGAGTATCCCGACCCGAGGTTATCCACGCCGCGACCAACGGCTTTATCGATCCAGCCGAACTCCTTGAGGATCTGCTGGCTGTAGGTCACGCGGCCGTTGACCTTCGCGGCCGGCTCGCTCGCCAACAACAACGCAGCGCGCGCCATCATGGTCGGTGGCTCGCCGCGCGTATCATCCATGCCGGACACCAACTTATGATACACTGTGCCCGGCGTCGGCACGATCTGCGACGGCGATACAGCAGCCACAGTGATCCCGTCGTATTGCGCGACTTCCTGCGCCAGGCCTTGCGTGAATCGCTCCAGCGCCGCTTTGACCGCGCCGTACATTGTGCCGCCGCGCACGGTCTTGTCGGCGTACGGGCCGCGCCCCGGACCGATCGCTGATCCCGAACTGATATTGATGATGGCGCCGCTGCGCCGAGGGATCATGTCCTTCAACACTTCTTTGGCCAGCATGAAGGGGCCGTGCACATCGACTGCGAAGGCCCTGAACCAGCGGTTGGTCTGCATCTCGGTGATTGGCTGGTAGTAGGTCAGGGCAGCGTTGTTCACTAGGATATCGATGGGCCCGTAGTCGCGCGCCGACTGCACCAGCGCGAGGCATGACTCCTCGTCTGACACATTCGCGGCGACCGCCTTCGCCTCGCCGCCTTTGGCGCGGATCAGTTCAACAGTGCGCTTCAGCGTACCTTCGAGGAACGGATGGTCGCCTTCGTTATAGGTGCGCGCGGCGCACACCACCTTCGCACCTTCTTCGGCGAACAATTCGGCGATCGCCTGGCCGATGCCGCGGCTTGCACCGGTGACGATCGCCACCTTGCCGTCGAGCTTTCCCATTTCCTATCTCCGATCCTGCAGCAGCCGACGTGCGATCACCATGCGGTGCACTTCGGACGGGCCTTCGTAAACCCGCATCGTGCGGACTTTTTGCGCCATGAGCTGTAGCGGCAACTCCTTCGCCACGCCCATCGCCCCAAATGTCTGCATTGCATGATCGATCGTCTCGGTCGCCATCTCGGTGCCGTACAGCTTCACCATCGACGCCTCTGTACGCACGTCCTTGCCAGCGTCCGATTTCGCCGCGGCGTCGTACACCATGAGCCGGCAGGCATGGATCTTCATCGCGGCTTCAGCGATCCACCACTGAATCGCTTGCCGGTCGGCAAGGCGTTGGCCGAAGGTGACGCGTTGCTTGGCATGCTCGATCATCATGTCGAGCGCGCGTCGCGTCATGCCGATGCACCAGGCGCCGATCTGCAGGCGTCGCACCGTCAGGCGAAGCTGCATCGGTGCGAAGCCTCTGCCTTCCTGGCCGAGCAGCTGACTACCGGGAATACGACAGTCGTCAAATGTTAGTTCATAGGTGCGCTGGCCACCCAGCATCGGGATTTCGCGCTCGATGTTGAATCCCTTGGTGCCTCGCTCGACGATGAAGGCGGTGACGCCCTCATGCCGTTTGCCCTCGCCGGTGCGCGCCATGACGATGACGAAGTCGGCCTGCGGCACACGGCTGACCCATATTTTGCGCCCGTTGATCACCCAGTCATCACCGTTCTTCACGGCGCGGGTGATCATGCCGGCGGGATCGCCGCCGGCGCCAGGTTCGGAGATGGCGATGGCGGACTGTGCTTCGCCGCGTGCATACGGCTCCAGGTATTTCTTGCGCTGTTCCGGATTGCACACTGCCATCAGCATGTGCAGGTTTGGGCTATCGGGCGGAAAGGTGAACGGCACGCAAGTACGCGCCTGCTCCTCGTAGACGCCAATCAAGGCGACGGTCGGGAGGTTGGCGCCACCGAATTCCTCCGGCACGTCGAGGCCCCACAGTCCGAGCTCGCGGCATTTGCCGAGCAGCACTTCCTCTTCCTCGGCACTCAGGGCGGATTTCTGCCCCGACATTTCGCGCGCCAGCACCGCCTTTTCCAACGGCATGACGTCGCGGTCGATAAACTTCGCGACCAGGTCCTGCAGCATACGATGTTCTTCAGAGAGCTCGAACATGGTCGGCGTCATTCCTTAAACGTGATCAGCGCATCGGCGATCGTCAGCCCCGAGCCGTCGTCATGGAGGATCACCGGGTTGAGCTCCATTTCTGCGATACGGTCGCGATACGCGAGCACCGCCTGCGACAGGTTGGCGATCAATTCGGCTGCAGGGGTCAGATCGATCGGGGCAGAGCCACGAAATCCGCTCAGCAGCGGGGCGGATTTCAGACTTTGCAGCATGTGGGCCGCCTCTGCCACATCGACCGGCGCCGGCCGATGCACCACGTCACCCATCAGCTCCACCATCGTACCGCCGAGGCCTACCATCATGATGGGACCGAAGGTCGGATCGTTCACCATGCCGATCACCAGCTCGCGCCCGGGCGGTGCCATCTTCTGCACCAGCACGCCTTCGATCCGTGCGTCCGACCTGTAGCGCTTCGCCGACGCGATGATGCGATCATACGCTGCGACGACGGACTGCTGATCTTGCAAGCCGAGGATG
This sequence comes from Acetobacteraceae bacterium, assembly GCA_024280945.1. Lineage (GTDB taxonomy): Bacteria > Pseudomonadota > Alphaproteobacteria > Acetobacterales > Acetobacteraceae > JAMXLO01. The sequence goes on along the minus strand of JAMXLO010000067.1, from coordinate 36,550 downwards.
ACGCCACCTGCCTCGGTCTTATGCGCTATGTCGGGCGAGGCGATCTTCAGCGCCACGGGATACCCCAAGGTATCGGCGGCCTGTGTTGCTTCGGCTGCAGATCCCGCCAATCGCTCGTGCGATTCCGGCAAGCCGAACGGTGCGAGCAGCGCCTTTGCGCGATGCTCGGTGAGAACGACAGGCAGGTCACCGGGTAGAGGCGCCACTGTCGTGGTGTTCGATGGCGGCAATGGCCGCGCCACGGTCTCGGCGTAGCCGGCCAGGCGGCTCATCGACAAGCCCACGTTACGCAGATCGCTGTGCACGAACAGGCCACAGCCTGCGGCGCTGCGGCGACCAAATTCCGAGGGAAGAGTGTACGTCCACACTGTCATCGGCTTGCCGCATCGCTCTGCCGTCGCACGCACGCGGGTGGCTTCGAGCGACACACGCGTTTCGCTCGTCAGCGACGCGATCAACACAAGCATATCGATCTCGTCCGATTGTGCCAGCGTCTCCATAGCGGTCATCAGTGCCGGGCCGGTGTTGGAGCCCTGTGCAGTGACGTCGACCGGGTTGCCAGGAGCGCCGTAGGACGGCATCACCGCACGCAGCGACTCCTGCGTCTGCGCCGACAGTGGCGGCACGACCAGGCCGTGCAGTGACAGGGTATCGGCCATCCAGGCGCCGCCACCTCCCGACGGTGTGATGATGCCGGCGCGTCGACCTTTGGGCAACGGACAGGTCAGCAGCACACCGGCGATTGCTACCGCTTCATCGGGATCCTCTGCCTCGATGACCCCGTAGCGCTCGAATACCGCGTGATATGCGGTATAGGAGCCGGAGAGCGACGCGGTGTGCGAGGCTGATGCGCGCGAACCAGCATCCGAGCGGCCGATCTTGATCGCGATGACCGGCTTACGCAGTTGCCGCGCCTTCGCCAGGGCGGCGATAAAGGCCGGGCCGTTGCGCACCGCCTCGCAGAACAGCATCACCACGTGCGTGTTCGTGTCCTCGACCATGTAGTCGAGAAAATCAGCCATATTCAGATCGGCTTCGTTACCGGTGGAGAGCACATAGGAAAAGCCGATCCCGGCGGCCTTGCCGCGGTTGAACAGCGCGAAGCCGATTCCGCCCGATTGCGCGATCACACCGACACGGTGGTGCGACACGAGGTTTTGGCTCTCGTCTTCCTTCACTTCGACAGTGGGGCTGAAGGTGGTGGCGATCCTGCCGAGAGCGTTGAAGTAGCCCTCGCAGTTCGGGCCGCAGGCGCGGATGCCGGTCCGCTGCGTCACCTCGACGAGTGCCGCCTGCATGTCCCGCGCGGCACCGCCCTCCTCGGCGAAGCCCGAACTGATGATCAGCGCGTTTTTCACCCCGGCACGTGCGCATTCTTCCAGAGCCGGCGCGACCCCTGCAGCGGGAATCGCGACGAGCGCAAGGTCAACGGGCTCACCGACTGCGCCGATCGAGTCATAGCAGCGCAGGCCAGCAATGTCCTGATAGCTCGGATTGATCGGCAGGATGCGGCCCGGATAGCCGTTCTCGCGCAACTGGTGCAGCAATCGCCCACGGATTCGGTGCAGATCAGGCGACGCGCCGAGCACCGCGATCGATTGCGGCCAGAAGAACGATTGCAGCGAATGCCGGTTCATGCCGGCAGGTCGCCAACAAATGACTCCATCGCACGATTGAAGGCGGCCGGCTGGTGCAGATTCGCAGCGTGCCCCGCGCCTTCGATCACCACCTTGCGCGCGCCCGGAATCTTGCGCGCCATGTAATCCGTCGCCGCGAGAAAATTCTTGTCATCGCTGCCGACCAGCACCAGGCTGGGAACGGTGATCGAATCCAGCGATGCGATCACCGCATCGTCTCGCTGCGTCAGCATGCCACGTGCTGCGTGCGCAAGTCCGGATGCATTACGATGCTGACTCATCCGCACCTCGCTGCTGCTGCCCAGCGCCGCCAATCCACGCGCTTCGAGATCATCTGCACGCTGCCGCGCCCGTTGGTTCCACGCCTCGCGCGCATCAGTGTTGCGGAAGCCTGGACCGGTATCGAAGATCATCAGAGCCCGCGTCGTCGCCGGATAACGGCGATGGAACGCGAGCGACATGTAGCCGCCAAGTGACAGCCCGCCGATAACGGCGCGCTGAACGCCGCACAGGTCTAGAATGTTGGCCATGTCCTCGACGGTATCCGCCTCGGAATATGCAGCGGGATCGTCGGGATAGTCGCTTTGACCATGGCCACGCATGTCCCACACGATCACCTGGTAGCGGTTCTGCAACGTAGCGATCTGCCCGTCCCACATCCGGCAGGTCGCGCTGTAGCCGTGCGACAGCAGGATGGCGGGGCCGCGTCCATGCACTTCGTAGTGTATCGCTACGCCGTCGCGGTCGAGCGTCGCCATGGACCGGTTTCCTCCGCTGCTACTGCCGGGTAAGGTCGCATGTGGCGCATTCCAGCGGAAGAGCGGGGCAGGGAACCATGGCGAGCTACGAGCACATCGGCATTGAGCAATCCGGTATCATCGGCACGATCGAGATCCGGCGCGGACCGAACAACTTCGTCGACACCGATATGGTTGCAGAGATCGCCGACGTGCTCGAGATGTGGGACCGCTCGCCGGAGGTGCGCGCGATCGTGCTGTGCGCCGAGGGCAAGCATTTCTGCGCTGGTGCGGATTTCGGCAGCCGTGGTCCGGATGGGGTTGCGCGCGGCACCAAGCGCGGACGGCACTTGTACAAGGAGGCACAGCGGTTGTGGCGCACCGGCAAGCCCATCGTGGCCGCGGTGCATGGCGCGGCGGTGGGCGCTGGCGTTGGCCTCGCGGTGATGGCGGATTTTCGCGTGACCTGCCCGGAAGCGCGATTCTCGGTGAACTTCACACGCCTTGGCTTTCATCCGGGATTTGGCCTGACCGCCACGCTGCCGCGGTTGATCGGCGCGCAGCAGGCATCGTTGCTGATGTATACCGGGCGGCGGATCACCGGCGAGCAGGCATTGGCGATCGGGCTGGCGGATTACTGTGTGCCGCTGTCCGAGGTCCGTCATCATGCGGCAGAACTGGCAACGGAGATTGCGCAGTCGGCGCCGCTGGCGATCGTCGCGACTCGGGAGACCCTGCGGCGGGGTCTTGCCGACGCTGTTGCGGCGGCCACCGAGCGCGAATACGAGGAGCAGGACTGGCTGCGCAACACCGAAGACTTTCGCGAAGGCGTCAAGGCGATGGCCGACCGACGGTTGCCGAACTTCAAGGCGCAATAGCTACGTCCGCTTGCCGGATCGATTCGGCACCCGGATCGATCCGTTGACGGTGAAGGGCAACACGCCGTTGCGAATGATCATCAATACCTTCGGTGCATTGCGTCCCGCACCCCTGAGGGCCTGACGAGCCCGGGTTCTATAACGCCAGCATAACGTCAATTAACCTCTCAGTAACAAGCGGTTGGCAGTTTTCTATCGCGCGCTACGCGCATGAAATGTTTGGCATACAATCGATGCTTGCGGTAAAGAGGCGCCGGTGGAGCCAAGGTCACGGGGATGAAACTGAGACCCGTCTACGGGATAGCAGCTCGCTGCGGGGAATCGCCGACCACCCCTGATATCGTGACTCGGGTCACGTCACCGTCAGATGCTTCAGATCTGCCGATAAGGAGAAAAACATGTCGGGTTCGGTAAGCGTTCCTGGTCCAGACGGCTCAACGATAACCCAGACATTCAGCAATTCGTTCAATAACGCGCTCGCAAAAAGCATCGCTGATGCGCTGGCAAACGCCGCCAGCCAGAACGATCTGTTCATTCAGACCGTTACCGGTTCAGTCAGCGCTCCGGTGAACAATTCTGGGAAGATCGGCGAACTCGTTATAGTCCCGGGATCGACTGGCGACGTGACGGTGCCATCGGGTGCGAACTACTCATTTGTGGTCGATAACAGCACCGGACCAGACACGATCCACGGCAGCACGAGCCTGTCGATCATGGGCGGTGCCGGGATTCATACCATCATCGACCCTGCAATCATCACGCTGAGCGACGACGCTATCGGCGACATCACGCTCACCAACGCAGGCGACACGGTCGCGGCCGGCGACGGCGCTGCCACCGTCAACGCGACTGGCAACGGTGAGGCGGTCCTTGGTGGCGGGGGGAAGCTTACCGCATCGGTCTCAGGAATCGGCTCGGAGGTGGTCGGTGGCGCCGGAGCGCTTACAGCGGTCGTCTCGGGCGTGTCGGATACGGTATTCGGGGGTGGCGGTGCTTCTGCGGTCACCCTGTCAGGCAGCTCGAATGTAGTCGTGGGCGGCGTCGCCGGCGTGTCGGTGCTGGATAATGGTGCGGGCGACACGATTGAGGCAGGAATAAGCTTCACTGCGGTAACCGCACCGGGCGGCTCCTTCATCCGGGGTGGATCCGGGCCGCTGAGCTTCGTCGGGGGCACTGGCCCGTCGACCATTCTCGGTGGATCCGGAAGCGCGACGGTTTTTGGCGGCAGTGGTTTCACGTCAATACTTGGCAGCGCGGGAGGGGCTACGACGTACGTCAATACGACCTCAGGTGGCTTGACCTTCAGCGCCGGTTCCGGAAACGAGACTATAGACGCGAGCCTGTCACAAACAGCCAACCGCTTCGAAGGAGCATTGGCCACTCCCAACAGTCAGGTGGTGCTGAAGGGGGGCGCGGGTTCAGATGTGTTTGTCGGCGGAGAGGGATCCGACACCTTGGTCGGGAATGGCGGTGCGAATGGTTTCTATTTCTATACCGGGTTTGGCGGCCCTTTGGCCGACCATGTCATTACCGACTTCAGCGCCATCGACAGCGTGTTCCTGGCCAACTATGGAACTTCTGCGGCGAGTGCCGCTATCGCGGGTGCGACGGTAGCCAACGGCTCGACAACCATTACTCTGGCTGATAACACCAAGATCACGTTTGTCGGAGTCACGGATTCCGCGTCGTTGAATGGCCACGTCTTCTCAGGCTCAAGCTGATACTGCCTGGTTAGGGCGAACGGTCTTTCTTGCTTTGGGAGCTGCTGATACCCGCAAGCCGTAACGTGGCAGGATAAATTGCCTCGCGGCGTTGGGCTGGCGCAGCCGGGCCCGCAAGAAGCCGCAACGTATTCCCGTCCAACGCCCTTTCGCCGATAATGGCTGTCCGATCGTATTGAGAGGCAAGCCATGCTGCACTTCCTGTGGCGGCGATTTGTTGCTGATCGCTTGGTGGCCAGTTTGTTAGCGCGCATGGCTCCCGAGTTGAACTCTCGAATCTCCGCTGCAGTGGTGGCACAACTTGGCGCTATGCCAACCAAGCATCTCGCATCAGACTGGTCGCAGAGACTGGAGCCGGAGCTGGATGCCAGGATTGAAGCTGCAATTGCAGTACAATGCGCGCTCATACGGTCCGAGATGATTGAAACCGTCCAGTCCAAGCTCTCAGCCGCGACACCGCAAAAACCATGGAAGGCCAATCTGTTCATCCCTTCAATCGAACTGCACGCGCGAGTGGAAGAGCCGTTCATGGGGTACTCAACCTGCTCCGCAAGCGACTTTCTCCATCCCGAGTTCAGGCGGCTCAGCAAGGTTTTGGGGCTCCCGCTTACGTTCCACCGAAAATATTGGGAATGGGTGTTTATTCTCCACCATGGGCTTCGCACAGGGGCTATTGGTCCCGGCAAGCGGGCGTTAGGGTTTGCAGTAGGGGCAGAGCCGCTTCCAGCCGCATTTGCACGTCTCGGTACTAAAGTCTTGGCTACCGACGCGCCAACAGAAATTGGCGTCGCCAAAGGATGGCAGAAGGGCGGGCAGCATGCCGCGTTACTAGAGGATCTGTATCATGCTGATATTGTCGACCGCAGCACATTCGACAACATGGTCACATTTTTACCATGTGATATGACTCGAATCCCTCAAGATTTCACTGATTACGATTTCTGCTGGTCGTCGTGCTCGTTCGAACACCTCGGAACGCTCGCCACTGGTATCGACTTTGTCGTGGAAAGCTTAGAGAAGACGCTTTCGCCTGGCGGCGTGGCTTGCCACACAACCGAGTTTAATCTCTCGTCGGACCAAGACACGATTGAGGAGGGTCCAACTGTTCTATACCGCAGACAGGACATCTTGAGATTGATCGATCTTCTAGAACAGCGAGGGCACGCGGTTGAGCCGTTCAGCATCGCACCAGACACTCATATTTTGGACGGATTTGTTGATACGCCACCTTATGAAGCACCACCCCACTTGAAATTGCAGCTATTAGGATACGTCTCGACCTCTGTTGGACTAGTGATTCGGCGCAAGGCATGAATTGCACCTGACCTTGCGCTGAAAGTTTTGGGATGTGATGCTATGGCACGCACTCGGGTCTATCGGGTCGGGCGGTAGGATCGATGTAGGTGCTGGACGTTCCCTCGGGCTAGCCGAGGCACTGGCAACATGAGTGCCCCGGCCGCCACTCTTCCTGGCAAGTGGTCTTTCGACCATAATGACTGTCCGCTAAGTTCGTTCTGCAGGAGGACAATCATGCTCCACTCTATTTGGCAACGGTTCTTATTGACCGATCGGACTTGCCGCTGCGCTTAGATGATTGCTAGGTAACAGATGCCAGTCCCGATGGAATTCAACAGTGTGACAACCTCATTTTCGGCAGGAAAAGCCCATGGATGTTTGCTTAAGAGTCCGACTCAGTGTTCGGTGCCCATTCCCCAAGTGGGCGGACAGCTTGCTCGCATCGATGACGGCAGCCTTCGCCGCGTCGTGTCGGAAGATGACTTAAGGCTGCATTGATGACGTGGTTTTGCGCGCTAGAGGTAGCCGCGCAGCAGATTTTCAGGTCGCACTCGCCAGCTCCACCGCGAGCTAGCGAATAAACGCATATTGCAGATGACTTTCATCTCTTACGCTCAAAATTTCGAGGACGTGATGCTATGGCGTGCGCTCGGGTCGATTCAGTCTGGCTTTTGGATCGATGTCGGAGCCGGACATCCGACCGAATTCTCGGTGACGCGCGCCTTTTACGACCGTGGTTGGCACGGCGTGAACATCGAGCCTGAGCCCAATTACGCTACAATGCTGCGCTCCGAGCGCCCTCTGGATATAAACCTGCAGGTGGCGGTTGCCGCGACGCCTGGACATACCACGCTGCACCGAATCGCAGGCACTGGCCTCTCCACTATGGATGTAAAGATCGCCAGCCATCACGCCGCATCCGGCTATGCAATTGCCCAACCGATAGACGTTGAGGTGACCACACTAGCTGCTGTGTGCGGGCAATACGTGACCGGCGACATTCATTTCTTAAAGATCGACGCCGAGGGTGCCGAACGAGAGGTGTTGCTTGGTGCAGACTTCGGAACATATCGCCCATGGGTCATAGTCGCGGAGGCTACAGTCCCAGGCTCGTCTGAGGTTCGTATCGGATCGTTCGCGGATCTGCTGGCAGGCGCGGACTATAGGCAATGTTGGTTTGACGGTCTCAATGCTTTCTTTGTTGCTGCGGAGCATCACTCAGATCTATCGCGTTACTTCCAGACGCCGCCCAATGTGTTCGATCATTTCGTCCTTGCTGAACAAGTTGCCGCCGTAGCGAGGGCAACGAGCGCCGAACATCGCGTAGCAGAGGCCGCAAATCGCCTAGGGGAGGCCCAAAGTCGTATTGCCGAGCTTGAAGATGCCTGGCATGCGGGGCAGGCACGTATTCATGACTTAACGGCCTCGTACGAGGCACAAGCCGCCGAACTCATTCGTGTAGGGAATGAGATCCGGAATGTCGGCAGCCAGGCTCAGGAATCGAAGGCCGAAGTCCGACGGTTACTGACAGAATGCCAACGGCAGCAGAGCGAAATCCGCGAACTGGTCGCACATGCGGAACGCCAAACCACCGAAATCCGCGAACTGGTCGCACATGCGGAACGCCAAGCTACCGAAATCACCCAGCTAATTGCCGACCTGGATGCCTTAAGGCGCAGCTCATCCTGGCGGCTCACAGAGCCTCTGCGGGCAACCGCACGTTTACTGGGGCGGCGCTAGCACGCTCACTGGTACCGTAGCCGTCTCACGACCGCACGCAGTGGCGCAGTCAGCCGCCAGGATGTCGATGTATGTAGAGCCCCTATCATCCTCTCCAACTGCTCCAGCTCCACCGACTTTGCCGCCAACTGTGCCTCCAGTGTGGTAACCAGCAATGTTGCCGCTTCTGCCTGTGACCTTCCTGCGGCGATCTGCGCCTCGAGTTCTGTAATTCGGGAACGCGCGATGGCGAGCTGCGCCTCGAGTTCTGCAACTCGGGAGCGCGCAACCTCTGATTCGAAGAGAAATCGCTCGATGCTACCTCCCGCCGGGGCGGCCAGCGCGGCTACAGCCGCCAGCTTGCCAGCAGCGACTTCTGCTCTTGTGGCCCCGTCAGGCGCCGCCCAACGGTTTGCCTCGCCCCAACCCTTCATCGGCTTGCGCAACGCCAGATGAACCGAGCAGAACAAATATCCCTCGTGGTAAAGGACCAGGTTCGGATAGATGCCGATCTTGTGTGCCGGATGCGTTATTCTCTTTGTCGCGCTGAGAAAGCTTGAGAGATCGCGCTGAACAGATAATGTCTCATCACTTAGCGACGTATCCAGTTCGTCAACGGGTTCAAGTCCACTGGCCTCGACAATCCAGTGCTTGAGTTTCTCACGCGAGAACAGAATGACAAATGGATCCCAGCCATCACCATCCGGCGGCCCAGCAACCTTGAACTCGGTAGCGATCGCCGCGACACCACCGGGCTTCAATACCCGACCAATCTCATAGGCAGCGCTGGCGACGTAAGGCAGCGAGCCAAAATGCTCTATTGAACCGGACGAGTAGACGCCCTCGAACTCATCGTCGGGAAGATCGAGCGCACGGGCATCTTGATGCAAGGGGAGTATGCGTCGCGGCTCGCAGGTTATATGGTCGGCAAACTCGCCGGGCGACACTAGGAAGCCGCTTGGTGCAACGTCTGCCCATGGCCCGGCCCCAGCATAAATGTCCGTAGCAACCACTTGGTGCACATGGCGAGACAGATAAAAGGTCGTAATTTCAGTGCCGGCGCCAATACCGAGAAACCTTGCATCGGGCCGGAGCGCGCCGTGGTCTCGAAAGGCGCGGACCGCCATTGCGATTTCCCATTGCTTCGAGTCTGCCACGCCATCGGGATAGTTTTGAGGGAATAGCCGTAACTCATGAGCGAACACTTCGCGAATAACCGTGCGGAGCGCCTCGTCAGCGAAATCGCTAAGGTTGCAAACCCGGTTATAGCCGATCACACGACCTTCTCCACCAATATCTCGGACGGCTTGCGGCCGCCGCAAAGGTAGTCGCCGACCATAACTTCTAGTGTTGCCTCTCGGGCGAACCACTCGCGGGCGATGCGGCCGAGCCGTGCTCGTTCCGCGGGATCACCTGCTATGCGCAGTAGATGACGAGCAATTCCATCAACCTCGGTATCGTCAACCGCAACTGGCAGACAGGCCTCTTTCCCCAACATTCGCCAGTCAGGGATGTCGGATATGATTACCGGCTTACCCGCGGCGAGCCCTCGCAGCAGCACAGCCGAGACTCCCCCCAGCGCTGGCCAACGCAGGTTCACTAACACATCGGACAATGCCATTAGTGCGTGGAATACATCGGGCTCAGCGTAGTCAGAAAAGACGATGCGCGTGCTCGCCGGTGAATCCTGGATTTGCTGTAGCAGCGCGGCACGGTACGATTCGTCGTAGCAATGTCCTACGATCAAAAGAAGGCTGTCGGGGTATGATCGGTATAACAGCTCGAAGGCGGCAATGCCTTGTTCCACCCGTTTGTTGCGTCCGATGATGCCGAAAACGCCAACGATAATACCGCTATTGGATACCCCGAGGCGATGTCGCCATAGCTGCAATGGCAAGTGTCGCACGAACGGTAACCGGTCTCTATAGCCTTGGCGCACAACATGTACTGTTGACTCTGGATAATGGCGACGCAGATCGTGCGCAAGCCAGTCAGTGTGCGTCAGCACCCGGTTAGGATGACCAACTGCCCAGCGCAATAGTAGATGTTTTCCGATTGCCTCGTTGATTGCCCGCGTATCCAACGTCCCTCCCATGCGTGCAAGTGCTGCTCCGAAATCGCGGACCGCTTCGGCGCCCTCCACAGCCAGCATCCGGTCTTCAAATTCGGTATAGCGACCGAGGTGCCGCTCCAGTCCGTAGAAGGCCGGACCCAAGGCGATATCGTGGAGCATGATTGTGCCGCCATACTCAATTATCGGCGAATACATGAATGCCTGATATATCCGCGCCTGGAGCTGGAAAATACTCTCTTTGAGACCAGGCTCTGCTGGATTGAAGTCACGCACGTGTCGGAAATGAATACGTGGCGACACGTGTGGTGTCGGCAAATAGCTACCGTCAGTATATACATCGACCTCAAGCTTAGCGGCGAGCCCGTCAGCAAGTTCCGCTGTGTAGTCGGCAATGCCGCAATCTAGTGGTGGCATGGAACTCCACAGTGCTATGCGTGTCCGTGGCGCAGCTGAAGTCGCCGCCGCTGCCCGCCAACTAGCCACAGTCACCGCGCCCAATTGTGCCGGATCCCCGAATGTGGCAGCCCTCAATGGGGCAACTGCTCGGAGCCGGTCACGTGTAGCGCTATCAGTTGCCAGCTGAAACATCGCAGTCGTTCCAGCTTTTCGGTCCGTCGGTGAGATCAAAAAAGCCGCGTCCCCGGCAATTTCCGGGATTGAGGCCACCTTTGTCGCAATGACGGCTGCCCCACAATACATTGCCTCGGCAACGGGATACCCAAATCCCTCATAGAGCGAAGGTTGGAAGAGGAACTCAGACGCAATATAAAGGTCGCGCAGCACGTGGTGTGCCACGTCTGCCAGAACGACTGTTCCTGGTGGCGAACCGAATGCATTGCGAAAAGCTTCCACAGTCCAGGCTGTTGGCAGCACTATTACAAGCGGCAAACCAGTCCAACCTCGGCGCCGGCGCGCTTCCGCAAAGCAGTCAAGCAGAAAGCTGATGTTTTTACTTCGGTGGATACCGGTCACTGAAAGCATGAATTGCTCTGGTAACGCCGGCAAAGTGCTTCTCAATAACTGACGTGCTGCGGCACGCCGTGTTGCATCAACAGCGCCCACTCGAAAGACCTTATCGACGAATGGGTACGCGACATCAATTTGAGCCGCTGAATAGCCCGTGTAGAGTCTCAGGTCGTCCGCAGCAGAGCGCGAGATTGCAGTTACCCGAGTGGCCGAACGTATGTTCCGAAGCATTCGGTAGTAGCTGTCGCGTGCCGCCAAGTCTGGAAAGTATTGGCGTGGGAAAATCAGAGGAATTAGATCGTAGCAGGTTGCAACAGCCGGCGCCTGGGTAAGCCCGGTGTAATAGGGCCCTGTAAATACAAATGGGGTGGCATCGTGGAATACATCGATATTTAGATTGCGAAGCATCGCCTGAAGGCGATTGGAATAGCGCAGAAGCCATTCATGATGAGGCAAGGTCCCTGGTGTGGCCCCCTCTGAGCCCTCATCTAACCAAATAGGGTGCACGCGCGGCATAAACGACCAGTCATAGAGGCACTGAGCAGGATCCAGCTTGTCTCGAACAAGCAAGAAGACCTCCAAGTCAGGGTCAGTTCGAAGAGCCTCGAAGATCTGTTGTTGCGTATAGCGCCCCATCCCACGGAGGGCGGCTTCGGTACCGAGGACTCGACAATCAACGGCTACGCGCATTCAGCGTGTCACCCCACGACGCAGCATGTTCTTCTAGCGACTTATCCAGTGAACGACGCGATCATGCGCGAAGCCAGATGGGATTTCTAGTCGGCAGGCTATCCGCAACATCGCTCGATGCTGCACCGTCATAATACGGCGCCGTGGCTGATTAGGTCTAATTAGAAAGCTTCGCCTGACCTGCCTAGCCGAACTATCGCATGCCCCACTCAGCTACTGGCAAGCCAGGCACTCCTCATAGTCCGTCGCGCCCGCGCCAGCCGCGGCCGCCACCAACGGCAGCCGCACCTGCGCATCATTCGCCGGCGCCACCCCGGCAGCGGCGGAAAATTCCTCCGGCCGTACCGCCGCCTCACTTACCGTGTCAGCCCGCTGAATCGAGAGACTGCGGCAGTAGTACAGCGACTTCACCCCACGCTTCCAGGCCATCAGATGGATCTGATGCAGGTCCCGCTTATGCACATTGGCCGGCAGGAACAGGTTCACCGACTGGCTCTGGCAGATGAATGAAGCGCGATCCGCCGCGTGCTCGATGATCCAGCGCTGGTCCAATTCGAACGCGGTCTTGAACACCGCCTTCTCCTGCTCGGTCAGAAAATCCAGATGCTGCACGCTTCCCGCTCGCAGCGTGATGGAGGACCACACGTCTTCCGTGTCCTGCCCCTTCGCCGCCAACAGCACCTGCAGGTGCCGGTTGCGCACAGTGAAGCTGCCTGACAGCGTCTTTTGCAGGAACACATTCGCCGCTATCGGCTCGATACCGGGCGATGAGTTACCCGCAATGATGGAGATCGACGCGGTCGGCGCAATCGACAGCTTGTGCGAGAACCGCTCCATAACGCCGTATTCCGCCGCGTCAGGGCAGGGGCCGCGCTCTTCCGCCAGCACCCGCGATGCCAGGTCGGCCTGCTCGCGAATATGCTTGAACATCCGCTTGTTCCAGACCTTGGCGATGACGCTCTCCCAAGGCACGTTCTGCGCCTGTAGGAAAGAGTGGAAGCCCATCACCCCAAGCCCGACCGACCGCTCGCGCGTGGCGGCATAGCGTGCCTTTTCCATTCCCGGCGGCGCACGGTCGATAAAGTCCTGCAGCACATTGTCGAGGAAGCGCATCACATCCTCGATAAAGGTCGGATGGCCCTCCCACTCCAGCCAGTTCTCCAGGTTCAGGGACGACAGGCAGCACACCGCCGTGCGCTCCAAGCCATGCTGGTCGCGGCCGGTCGGGAGAGTGATTTCGGAGCAGAGATTGGAAGTCTTCACCTCCAGCCCCGCCAGCTTATGGTGTTCCGGCCGGGCGCGGTTCACATGGTCCGAAAAGATCAGATACGGCTCCCCGGTCTCGATCCGCGCTGTCAGGATCCGGATCCACAGCGCTCTCGCCGAGATGGACCGCACCACGGTTTCGTCCCGCGGCGACAGCAGCGGCCACGGTTCATCCGCCTCCACCGCGCGCATGAAGGCGTCGGACACCAGGATGCCATGATGCAGATTCAACGCCTTGCGGTTCGGATCTCCTCCGGTGGGCCGGCGAATCTCGACGAATTCCTCGATCTCGGGGTGGCTGACCGGCAGGTAGACCGCGGCCGAGCCACGCCGCAGCGAACCCTGGCTGATCGCCAGCGTCAGCGAATCCATCACTCGAATGAAGGGGATCACGCCGGACGTCTTGCCAACCGCTCCTACTTTCTCGCCGATCGAGCGCAGATTGCCCCAGTAGGACCCGATGCCTCCGCCCTTTGACGCCAGCCAGACATTCTCGTTCCACAATCCGACGATGCCTTCCAGACTATCGGATGCCTCGTTCAGAAAGCATGAGATGGGCAGTCCGCGTTGGGTGCCTCCGTTGGAAAGGACCGGCGTCGCCGGCATGAACCACAGCTTCGACATGTAGTCGTAGATCCGCTGCGCGTGCGCGCCGTCGTCGCCGTAGTAGGAGGCCACGCGCGCGAACAGGTCCTGGAACTCCTCGCCGGGCATCAGGTAGCGGTCGGATAGGGTGGCGCGGCCGAAATCGGTCAGCAGCGCATCGCGCGAGCGGTCGATGTGCACCTGATGGCGACCTGGCATCTGCACTGCGTCGAGCACGTCGTTCTCTCCCTCGCGTCGGAAGCGGAGCGTCTGGCCCCTATCGATTCGTCGTCAACGACAAGATGTAGGACGCATCCCCATCATCGGCCACAAGATTTGCGCGCGTTGCAAGTGAGCCACGGCGCCCTTCTCAAAACACGCCGCGCTGATCGCAACCTAGGTCGAAACGAACCGACCTTATCACCGCGGGAGACATGTGGAACAGAGGGCAAGGGAATCCAACCTCAGCGCCCGGTCGGCAGTTCGCCTGTGAGCCGGTCCGCCCGGGTAGCTGCCGCCGCAGCCCCAGCGGTGCTCCTCTATTGGGTCCAGCTGCCGTCCAAATCCTGGCGACCACGCCAATAACCCCTCGCACCGGCTCGTGATCCGTTGGCCAGGATGCGGCCACAAAAGGGGCATGGACCGGCCACGAAACGGAGCAGATTGCCCCCTGACCGCTTTTCGTAACCAAAGGATATGCCACATGCGAATTTCCTTTCTGCTGCCTCTGGTCTTTCTCGGATTCGCCGGCTGTGTCGACGTTCATGAGCACCCGAGCCCGCGACCGGCGGCAACGGTGGTGACACCAGCGCCCGCCCCGACGACGACCTATGTTGCGCCAGCGCCGCCGCCCAGCAGCACAACGGTCGTCCGTACGCCTTGATCCGGCAGAACATAGGCCAATGATTACGCAACGGCCGGGTGCACGCCCGGCCTCTTCGTTTGCCTTGTTCTAAGCCGGTACTCTTCCCGTGCCCGGCGACGTGGGGTAGAGGCCGCTACCGCTTGCGTCAGGACGGCCAAGATGACGGTTCCATGGGCAACTTCGGCACTGGCCCCGGCCTTCGACCCCGGCGCCGACATCACGGCACCGCTCATACTGGCGCTGCCCAAGGGTCGCATCCTGGCTGAGTGCGGTGAGTTTCTGGCGCGCGCCGGGATAACTCCTGCACCGGACTACACCGACGAGGAGAGCCGGCGTCTGCGTTTTCCGACCGATGACCCGGCGCTCGAGGTGGTCAGGGTCCGGCCGTTCGATGTTGCCACCTTTGTCGCCTTCGGGGGGGCCCAACTCGGTATCTGTGGCGCCGATGTGCTGCTGGAGTTCGACTATCCGGAGATTTACGCCCCACTGGACCTGGGTATCGGCGTCTGCCGCGTCTCAGTGGCCGAACCGGCCGAGACGGCGGGAACGGACGATCCATCACGCTGGTCGCGCGTCCGGGTGGCCACCAAGTACCCGAACATCGCGCGACGGCACTTCGCCTCGCGTGGCGTGCATGTGGATGTGGTGCACCTGAACGGCGCCATGGAGCTGGCGCCCGGACTGGGGCTTTCGAGACTGATCGTTGACTTGGTGCAAACGGGTTCGACATTGCGCGCCAATGGGCTGGTGGAAACGGAAGTCATCGCCCCGATTACCTCTCGGCTGATCGTCAACCGCACGGCAGTTAAAACCCAGCCGGAACTTATCGGCGCCTGGATTGCCCGGTTCCGCGCCGCGCTCGATCAATGATCCGGCTCGATACACGGGCGGCAGATTTCGAAGCGAGGTTTCAAGCGCTGCTCGATCGGGCACGGGAAACCACCGAGAGCGTCGACCAGGCGGTTGCCACGATAATCGCCGACATACGGGCAGAAGGTGACGCGGCCTTGCTAGGCTACACCCGGCGCTTCGACGATCTGCCACTTACTGTGGACCGGCTGCGTATCACCGCAGAGGAAATCGAGGCGGCGGTCACCGAAATCAGTGGCGAATTGATGCAGGCGCTGGAACTCGCCGCATTGCGCATCGAGGCATTTCACCGTCTGCAGCTGCCGGGCGACATCGAGCAGACCGACGCTGCGGGCCTCACACTTGGGATGCGTTGGCGGCCCCTGGATGCGGTGGGTCTGTACGTACCTGGCGGCAAGGCAGCATATCCGTCGTCCGTGCTGATGAACGCTATACCGGCACGCGTGGCCGGGGTGCCGCGCATCGCCATGTGTGTGCCGGCACCAAAGGGCTTGTTGAACCCTCTGGTGCTTGCGGCAGCGCACCGCGCCGGGGTGTCCGAGATCTATCGCGTAGGTGGGGCCCAGGCGATAGCGGCGCTGGCCTACGGCACCGCCAGCATTGCGCCGGTCGATCGGATTGCCGGCCCTGGTAACGCATATGTCGCCGAAGCCAAGCGGCAGGTATTCGGGCGTGTCGGCATCGATGCGATCGCCGGCCCATCGGAAGTCGTGGTGCTCGCTGATGGCGGCAATGACCCGCGCCAGGTGGCATTCGATCTTCTGGCGCAGGCCGAGCACGACGAGGCTGCGCAGTCGATCTTGATCACCGATGATGGCCGGTTCGGTGCCTCTGTAGAGGCAGCGGTGGCGCAGGAACTCACGGAATTGCCGCGTGCTGCAATCGCCGGCGCGAGCTGGCGAGCCCACGGCGCAATCATTGTCGTGCGTGACTGGGACGAGGCTGCGGCACTCACGAACCAGCTGGCGCCGGAACATCTGCAGCTGATGCTGCGCGACCCGCAGCCGGTCTTTGCCCGCATACGTCATGCCGGCGCGATATTTCTCGGCGTGTTTTGTCCGGAAGCCGTGGGCGACTATGTGGCCGGCCCAAATCACGTGCTGCCGACCGGCCGCACGGCTCGTTTTGCGTCGGGGTTGTCGGTGTTCGATTTCCTAAAGCGCACCACCTGGGTATCGGCCGATGCTGCGTCGCTGCAACGAGTTGGGCCGGCCGCTGTTGCTCTGGCCCAGGCGGAAGGGCTCGACGCACACGCCCGCAGCATCGCCCTGAGGTTGCGCGGTCACGCTTGACCTTGCCTTGCCTCGCGCTCATGTTCGGACGCGAAAATCAACCACTTTTATGAGGTCCGATTGTCGAAAGAGGACATGATTGAATTCAGCGGCACAGTCATGGAACTGCTGCCGAACGCGATGTTTCGCGTGAAACTCGACAACGAACACACCATCCTCGCCCATACCTCCGGCAAGATGCGCAAGAATCGCATCCGCGTCCTGGCCGGCGATCGGGTGAACGTCGAAATGACTCCCTACGATTTGAGCAAGGGGCGAATTACCTTCCGCTTCAAGTGACTGGGCCCACGCTTGTTCTGGCTTCCGCGAGCCTTCGGCGACTTGCGCTTCTGGCCCAGATCGGCATCGTCCCGGACCGCGTGATTTCCACCGACATAGACGAGAGCATCCAGCCTGGCGAACTGCCGCGCCGCTATGCGCAACGTCTGGCACGGGCAAAATTAGCCGCCGCGACGACCTCGGAAGCATACGTGCTTGCCGCCGATACGGTGGTCGCCTTAGGCCGCCGTGTCCTGCCGAAAGCTGAGACCGAAGTAGATGCGCGGCATTGCCTGAATTTGCTATCCGGCCGCCGGCACCAAGTGCTGACCTCTGTGGCGCTGCGCGCTCCCGACGGCCGCCTCGGCGAGCGCCTCGTGCTGAGCGTCGTCGGCTTCGCCAGACTGACCGAACGGCAGGTTGCTGCCTATCTCGCCGACCAGGAATGGCGAGGCAAAGCCGGCGGCTACGCAATCCAGGGTAGGGCGGCTTCGTTCGTTCGTTTCCTCTCCGGTAGCTATTCCAATGTCGTCGGCCTGCCATTGTTCGAGACTGCGCAATTGCTGCGTGGATTCGGCTGGCAAATGGCGTGACCGTGCGCATTCTGGCTGCGAGCAGCCCCGGCGAGGTCCGGGTTGCCGTGATCCAGGACGCCGAAATGCTGGACTATGCGATCTGGCGTCCCGGCGCACCCGATGGGGTCGGAGACATCAGCCGCGGTCGCGTCATCGCCAGGGTACCTGCCATGGCCGGCACTTTCGTAGCGCTGGACGGCAGCGAGGGATTTCTGCCGGACAGTGAAGGCGGCAAGGGGCTTCACGATGGAGATGTGGTCTCGGTGCGTGTGATGCGCGCGGGGCAGGGGGGCAAGGGCCCGCGTCTCGCTGTTCTGCCCGCCGATACGCCGCCAGCCCGCGGACCTGGCGCGCTGCTGGAGCTGGCACAACGGTTCCCGGAGGCACCCGTCGTCACAGACGATGCGGCGCTGGCCGCGCGGCTGCGACCAGTTCTGGACGAAAGGCTCCGGGTGGTGCCCGGTCCGTTCGAGGAGATCGAAGACCAGGCAGAGGCGTTGGCACAACCCGACGTCGCGCTGCCGGGCGGCATGCAGTTGCGGATCCACCCGACGCCGGGCCTGGTTGCAATCGACATCGACCTCGGTAGCGCGCTCGCGTCCGGTCAGCGTAAGAACGCGACGCACTTCGCTCACAACCAGGCCGCGCTGCCAGCGCTCGCGCGGCAGATCAGGTTGCGCAATCTCTCTGGGCCAATCCTGGTGGATTTCGCTGGGCTGCCGGCGCGGCGGCGACGGTCGTTGGCGCCTGCGCTCCACGTTGCGCTGGCGGATGATCCGCTTCGGCCGCGCCTGCTCGGGTTTACCAACCTGGGCCTTGCCGAGATCGTGCGGCCCCGCGTGCATCCGCCACTGCACGAGATGCTGGCCGGCCCCCACGCCGCGGGCCTGGCCGCACTGCGGCTTATCGCAAACGAAATCGCTGCGGCCCCCTACTCGGAGCCAAGATTACGCGCTTCCCCTGCCATCCTTGCAGCTCTGCGGGCGGATCCTGACGCGCTGCCGGATCTTGCGCGGCGAACCGGGCGTACCCTGATTATGCGTTCTGATCCGTCACTCTCGGCGGAGGAATGGACACTCGAATACCGACATGGCTGAAAGGGAAGCATCCAAGCCGTTATGCCCAATCTGTGGCAGGCCCACAGCGGCCCGGTTCTCCCCGTTCTGCAGCCGGCGCTGCGCGGACGTCGACCTCGGACGCTGGCTTACCGGCCAGTACCGCGTTCCAGTGGCGCCAGATGGAAGCGATGAGACGGGTGAGCCGCCTTGATCGCGGGGACAGCATAGTCTATGGCCACCGCCCGGCTGCCCAGGTAGCTCAGTTGGTAGAGCATGCGACTGAAAATCGCAGTGTCGGTGGTTCGATTCCGCCCCTGGGCACCACGTTCCAACATACCGCTGCCCTGATTGCCATGGGTCGGCGAACACGCCGTTCATGGCCCTCGAGGCACCCGGCTGAGGGGAACTGAGCGTTCAGCGT
This sequence comes from Acetobacteraceae bacterium, assembly GCA_024280945.1. GTDB lineage: Bacteria > Pseudomonadota > Alphaproteobacteria > Acetobacterales > Acetobacteraceae > JAMXLO01. Next base: position 17,642 of record JAMXLO010000067.1, on the reverse strand, counting down.
CCTGCTGCGCATGTTGCAAAGCTGACAGAAATTCAGAACGGTGACGGTTGTCTTATCGGAACGCGCGACAGGCCGATCATTTCGTAAGTGGTCGATAGTGCTTTGCGCTGAGCTGGCAGTATCGTTGTCTATCGCCAGCGACGACGAACTTTCCTGAAACGACTGTATATTTTCACGCGAAGTGTCGAGCTTAATGAGCGTGAGGACCTTCCTTGATGTTCTCACCTTTTTGATCCGTTGTCGGCCAACCGACCGCGCATCCCCATGGGATCGGCGGACATGACGGTGCTATTGACTGAGTGCGAAACGGTAGTGCGATGAAGCCACGCAAGTTCTGATCGAAGTCGTGTGACCCTATCAAAGCTTGCAGGGGAACGACGGTGCACTCAGCGGCGGATGGTGAGACTGCAACTTCTGGAGCGGACCATACGACCCGACCAAAACTTCTGATTGTCGACGATGATCCGGAGGTGAGGATCGTTGTTGCCGAGTTTCTTGAAAGCTCTGGTTACAACGTGGTTCAGGCCAACGGTGGTCTCGAAGCTTTGGAGCTGCTGCCGCGGCATCCCGACCTGCGCATGATCATTAGCGATATTCGCATGCCGGACATGTCCGGGATTGAATTGGTCGATCTGGCGACTCAGTGCCAACGCGACCTGAAGGTTATCTTGATTTCCGGCTATTTCGTTCCACAGCAAATCGGTTGGCGCTTCCTGAGCAAGCCGTTTCGTATGCGTGAGCTCGAAGCAGTGGTGCGTGCTGAACTGGGCGCCTAGCGTACGAGCCTATTGATGAGGCGCGCTGCGAGTTTACGTGCTTCTGATCCGTTTGCGTTCGATGGCTGATTGCCGGTTCAGACGGTCGGGCAGGGGGGTGTCGACTCAGCCTCAACCAGGACTATGCTCGGACGTGGCAGCACCGACGCCTGCAATTGCAGCGTCGCCATCCGCCGTTGGGTAGCGCGCCATGATGGATAGACATACGCTGTCGAATGGCACTCTCTCTGCCACTGTGAAGGCGGATGGAGCGGAACTGTGCTCCCTGTGCAATGCGGCGGGTGAGGAGATGCTCTGGCAAGGGGCGCCGATCTGGCCTCGTCACGCGCCTGTTCTCTTCCCCATCGTTGGCCGACTGAAGAACGACACTTTGCGCCATGCCGGCAAGACGTACCGGTTGACCCAGCATGGGTTTGCGCGCGACCGACGGTTCGCCTGGCTCAACCGTTCGGCGTCTGGTTGCCGATTGGTGCTGCACGAGGATGCGGAGACCCGGGCTCTTTACCCGTTTGCATTCCGCCTTGAAGTCGCGTTCAGCCTGGATGACGACACGCTGGAGCAGAATTTCACCATCTCCAATCCGAACCGCACCGTGCTCCCGGCATCGCTTGGCGCACATCCCGCCTTCATATGGCCGCTGGCCGACGGCGTGGCCAAATCGGCGCATGTTCTCGAATTCGCTCAACCGGAGACAGGGCCGGTTGAACGGCTGGATCAGGGGCTGCTGCGTGGGGAGCCGGAGGCGTCGACCATGGGCAGCACACTGCACCTCGAACCGGCGCTGTTTGCTGAGGATGCGCTGATACTGACCGATCCGGTCAGCCACTCGGTCCGCTACAGTGCGCCGGATACGGCGGCGATCGAACTATCGTGGGAGGGATTTACTCAGCTTGGCATCTGGTCGAGGGAGGGCGGTAACTTCCTGTGTATCGAGCCGTGGCACGGCACAGCCAGCCCGGTGGATTTCGACGGCGAGTTCACTGACAAGCCGGGATTGATGCTCATCCCGCCGGGTGAGCGACGAAGCCTCTCACTTCGTATCAGGATGTGCTGATATCCTACAGACTTCGTTTGATTTTCTGCCATATTTCTTCCATTTCCTCAAGCGACATCTCAGATAGTACATTTCCTGCAGATGCAGCGGCTTGCTCCATTGAACCGAACCTGTCGTAGAACTTGAGGTTGGCATGGCGCAGGCAGGCTTCAGGGTCCAGACCCAGCTTACGGGCCAGATTTGCCAGCACAAACAGCAGGTCGCCGACTTCATCCACGAGTCGCTCATCCTTCGCCTCTGGCAACTCCGCTCGAAGCTCCGCAACCTCTTCATCCAACTTGCGCAGTACCGATTCGACGTCGGGCCAGTCGAAGCCGACGCGGGCGGCGCGGCTTGTGAGCTTCGCTGCGCGCGTGAGCGCAGGAAGGGCGGCCGGGATGCCAGCCAGCGTGCCTGTCTCTGCACGCATGGAGCGTTCCGCGTGCTTTTGCGCTTCCCAGGCAGCGCTGTGCGCCTCAACTGATCGAAAGGCCGAGCCACCGAATACGTGCGGATGGCGGCGAACCATCTTGTCGGCGATGGTTCGTGCTACGGCAGCAAAGTCGAACCGGCCGGCCTCCTCGGCCATACGTGCGTGGTAGACCACCTGGAACAACAGATCGCCGAGTTCATCCTGCAGATCGTCCAGGTCGCCGCGTGCGATCGCATCGGCGACCTCGTAGGCCTCCTCGATGGTATGGGGGGCGATGGTCGAGAAGTCTTGCTGCTGGTCCCATGGGCAGCCACGGCTGGGATCGCGCAGCGCTGCCATGACGTCGAGCAGGCGACGGAGTTCATTTTCGGCCGTATGGGTTGATAGGTTTGCTGTCACCGTCTCGCCGCATAAGATATATTATGTTAAGTCAAACTGCATGCCATCATAGCCAGGCTCGACTCCGGCTGGCAGATTTGCCCGCAGCCACGCCCAGTCCATGTCTGTTCCCATATGGGTCAGCACCGTTCGGCGCGGCCGCAGGCGGTCTGCCCAATCCAGCACTTGCACGAGATTGGCGTGCGTCTTGTGCACCTCATAGCGCAGGAAGCAGCCGACGACCCAGGTGTCGACATCGCGCAGCGCAGCCAGTGCCGTCTCGTCCAGACTGGCGACATCGGTCGAATAGCCGAACGCATTGATCCGCAGGCCCAGCGAGCGCGAGAAGCCGTGGTCCTGATCGATCAACCGGACCTGCATGCCAGCTATTCTGACTGTCTCGCCGGCTGTCACCTCGCGCGCGACCATGACCGGCCGGAAGAACCCCGGCGGCTGCCAAGGCCGGAAGGCGTAACCGAAACGGCGAATCAACTCTTCCAGCGTGGCCTTGCTGCCGAACGCATCCAGAGGCCGCCCGGCGATCCGGTTCAGGATCCGCACATCATCCAGACCGGTGATGTGATCGGCGTGGGCATGGGTGTACAGCACCGCATCGACGCCAGGCACGCGGCAGGCCAGCAACTGGGCGCGCATGTCGGGGCTCGTATCGACCAGCAGTCGCGCACCTGCGTCGCTTTCGACCAGGATGCTGGCGCGTGTGCGCTGATTGCGGGGTTCGGCCGGATCACAGACGCCCCAGTTGCCGCTGCCATCGGCCCCGCCGATCAATGGGACGCCAGCCGAGCCGCCGGTCCCTAGCAACGTGATCCGCATGCAGGCTCAGGCCGTCTTGCGGAACAGGCGGCGGAAGTTGCCGGTCGTCAGATCGGCCAGTTCCTCCGATGACTGCCCACGCACCTCCGCAAGCAACTTGGCGGTGTGAACGACGTAGGCCGGCTCGTTGCGCTTGCCTCGAAACGGCACGGGCGCAAGGTAGGGTGAGTCGGTCTCCACCAACAGGCGTTCGGCAGGAAGATCGCGGGCTATGTCTCGGAGTTCGCCGGATTTGGGAAAGGTCATGATCCCTGAGAAGCTAACGTAGCCACCGATTGCCACGGCGGTTTGGGCCAGCGCACGGGTGGAGCTGAAACAATGCAGAACGAACGCGAAATTCTGGCCGTTGTCGCGTTCATCCTGCAGGATTGCCGCAATGTCCGCATCAGCCTCCCGCGCATGGATGACTAGCGGAACTTCAGCGAGACTGGCGGCCCGGATATGCGCGCGAAACACCGCCTGCTGCACGTCCCGCGGCGAGCGGTCATAGAAGTAATCCAGGCCCGATTCGCCGATCCCGATCACTTTGGGGTGGTTGGTCAGTGCGGCGATTTGCTGCGGTTCAGGTACGGGCTCTTCAGCAGCGTGGTGCGGATGGATCCCGACCGTGCACCAGAGGTTCGGATGCGCGGCTGCCATCGCCGGCAGCGTTTGCGACTGCGACAGCGTGGTTCCGATGGTGACCATTTCGCACACGCCGGCAGTCGCCGCACGCGCCAGCACGTTCGGCCTGTCAACCTCGCTGTAGTAGTCCAGGTGGCAATGCGAATCGATAAGCATCAGGCTGTTATGCAACAGGTTCAACGTAACGCGGGAACACTCCTTGCGGTGCCGGCAGCGCACAGCCATCCGGCAGTGGCGTCGCAAGGTGGGCGACCCAACGCGCAGCCGGCGGGGCGCCGAGTTGATCGAGCATGCGCGCCATGCTGCCCGGCATGAACGGCTGCAGGACCGTCGCGATGACGCGCAGCGTATCCACCAGTACCCGCAGCACGGTCCCCATCCGCGCAGTGTCAGTCCGCCGCAGCGCCCAGGGCGCCTCATGGTCGATATAGGCGTTGGCGGCACGGATCACTTTCCAGACCTCTTCCAGCCCTTCGTGGAACACCTGTCGGTCCAAATGCTCGCGCAGGAGGCTGGGCAGGGCTTCTGCGGACCTTAGCAGGTCGGAGTCCGCCTCGGTGGCGGCGCCCTTCGCTGGCAGCCTGCCCTCGCAGTTTCGCGCGATGAGCGATAGCGTTCGCTGCGCCAGATTCCCGAGGTCGTTTGCGAGGTCGACGTTCGTGCGTGTCACGATGGCCTGATGGCTGATGCTGCCGTCACCACCGAACGGCTTCTCGCGCAGCAGAAAGTAGCGAACCTGGTCCAGTCCATAGGTGGCCGCCAGCTCACGCGCCTCGATGACATTGCCGACCGATTTGCTCATCTTCTCGCCTTCAGCCACCCACCAGCCGCTTGACGAGATGCGACGTGGGAGCAGCAGGCCGGCCGACATCAGGAATGCAGGCCAATAGACCGCGTGGAAGCGGATGATGTCCTTGCCGACCATGTGCACATCGGCTGGCCAGTATTTCCAGTTCGCCGCCGCCTCGTCCGGGAAACCGCAGGCGGTGACATAGTTGTTCAGCGCGTCCAGCCAGACATACATGACGTGATCGGGCGCCTCCGGCACCGGGATGCCCCAGCGGAACGTGGTGCGGCTGATCGACAGATCGCGCAGTCCTCCCCGCACGAAGCTCTCCACCTCGTTGCGTCGGCTCGCAGGCAGTATGAAGTCCGGCTGTTCTTCGTACAGGCTTAGTAGCTTGTCCTGAAAAGCTGAGAGGCGAAAGAAATACGAGGGCTCCCTCACCCACTCGACCGGCGCACCACTTGGCGCCACCTTGCTCCCGTCGGGCCGGGAGGTCAGCTCGTCCTCGTCGTAAAAAGCTTCATCCCGAACGGCATACCAGCCTTCGTAATGTCCGAGATAGATGTCGCCGGCGGCCTTGATGCGCCGCCACAGCTCGGTGCATGACACCTTGTGCCGCTCTTCCGTGGTGCGGAACCACTGGTCGAACGAGACACCCATTTTCTCCGACATGTCACGGAAGTCAGCAGAGATCTTGTCGGTAAAGGATTGCGGGTCCATCCCGGCCGCACGAGCGGCCTGCTCCACCTTCTGACCATGCTCGTCGGTGCCAGTCAGGAAGAACACGTCGAACCCGTCCAGCCGCTTCCAACGTGCCATCACGTCGGCGGCGATCGAGATGTAGGCATGGCCGAGATGCGGCGGGCCGTTGACATAGAAAATCGGCGTAGTGACATAGTAGCGCGTGGTCATCCATGGTCCCGGGCGCAAGCCCGGCCTTCTGTCGTCATGCGAGGCCTGACATGGCTATCATGCCATCGTTCCGCTGAGCATACCGAGGCCGGCCACGACGGCCTGACGCTTATCCAGGTTGAAGCGTTCCGTCTCGTCCTGCAGCTTTGTCAGCGCGTGCCACACGTCGCCCCAGGCATCAAGGGGACGCAGTGCGACTAGCCTCGCCTGTTCCTCGTCTCCCCTCCCTCGCGCGACATCGCGCACCGCGGCGGCGATGCCTGCGCGCAGCAGCTCCATGAAGTTCGAGAAGGCAGTATCGCCGCGCGCCAGAGTATCGGCCATCGCATAGGCGCGCTGCGGCTTCAGTCCAGGCAGCGCGGCCAGCACTTCGTTGACCAGTCCGGCGATCGCCAGTCCCTCCTCCTGCGCCAGCAGCAGCGCGCGGCCAGGAGAGCCTTCGGCAAGCGTGATAAGCCTTCCGCGATCGTCCGCGGACAGGTCAGGCAGATAGTCCGCCAATAGCCGCTCCATCGCCTCCGGCGGCAGCGGGTTCAGGCGCAGGCGTCGGCAGCGGCTTCGAATGGTGGGCAGCAGCCGACCGGGTGCGGCGCATGCCAAGAGCAGGATCGCCCGTTGCGGTGGCTCCTCCAAAATCTTCAGCAGCGCGTTGGCCGCTGACTGGTTCATCTCCTCGGCGCCGTCGACGATCGCGACGCGCCAGCCGCCTTCCGCGGGCGTAAGGCTCATGAAGCTGCTGACTCCGCGGATGTGCTCCACCGCGATCTGTGTGCGCATCCGCCGGCGCTTCTCATCGTAGGCGCGCTCGACCGTGTGCAGGTCGGCATGCGCGCCCGCTGCGACGCGACGGAACACCGGGTGTTGGGGGTCAAGCGCCAGGCAATTATCGGATGACATGCCAGCGAGCATCCGGCGCGCAAATCGGTAGGCCAGCGTCGCCTTGCCGACGCCGTCGGGGCCGGTGATCAGCCAGGCATGGTGGATGCGGCCCGAACGTATCGCCTCGAGCAGCACCGTCTCGGCGGCTTCATGGCCGAGCAACAGGGGGTTGGCACGGGGTTCGGGAGCCATCCAGGGCTTATAGCAACACGATGCACCGGAGAGTTACCCATTCAGTCTCTGCGTTCAGGCTGGTGGCATGGGCATAGAATTCCCCACGCTGCGCTGGTGAAGAATTCCCCACGCTGCGCTGGTGAAGCCCAAACCCGGGAGGTGAAGATGGCTGCATACACGATCAAGCCGCTGGTGACCGCAACGGCGATCAACACGGGTGGCCGCAACGGGCATTCCGAGACGACCGACCACTCCGTCAGCGCCAACCTTTCGGTGCGCAAAGAGATGGGTGGCCCTGGTCTGCCGAACACAACGACGCCTGAACATCTGTTCGCGGCCGGCTACGCGGCCTGTTTCGGCGGCGCGCTCGAATTCGTTGCGAACCAACACAAGAAGAATGTGTCGGGCAGCACCGTGACGTGCGACACCTCAGTGGGACCGCGCGAGGGTGGCGGCTTCGGCATCGCCGTCAGGATGCATGTCAAGGTCCCGACGCTGCCAACGGCGGAGGCGCGCGCACTGGTCGAAGAGACCCACGAGAAGATCTGCCCCTACAGCCATGCCACGCGTGGCAACATCGACGTCGCGCTGGAGGTGGAAGGCACATAGCGCGCCAGCTGCGTCGCATCAGCCGGCCAGGCGCAACAACCGGTCCGCAGTGCCGTGCGCGATTTTCGCCCGGTCGGCGGGCGACACCGGCAACGCGTCGAGGAACGCCCGGGCACGGGCGTTCGATGCGAACGGATAATCGACCGAGAACATGATGCGATCCACGCCGAATGACAGCAGCGCAGCCATAAACGGCGGCAAAGTGAAGAACCCGCTGGTGGTGATCCACAGCTGGTCGAGTATCGTCTCGCGCACCGAGCGCCGCAGCCGCGTTTTTGCCTCTGCTGCCGTGGTTTCGTCGATGCGGTCCAACATGAATGGCAACGCCTCGCCCATGTGACCAACGATGATCTTGAGCTTTGGATGTCGGTCCAGCGTGCCGCTGAGCACGAGGCGCAGAACGTGGATCGCTGTGTCGTAGTGCCAACCCCAGGTCGGGAGTGCCAGCGAAAAGCTGAAATTGCCCGGCAATCCGTCGTAGTAGGCGTTGCGCACAGCGGAGACCGGTATACCTGGATGCAGGTAGATTGGCACGTCGAGCGCTTCGGCGCGCGCAAGAATTGGCTCGAACGCTTCATCGTCGAGAAAGCGGCCGTCGGTTGCGCCGTTCACCAGCGCGCCACAGAAGCCAAGCTGCCTGACCGTCCGCTCCAGTTCGACCGCGGCAGGTTCCGGGGCCAGCATCGGCAAATGCGCAAACCCGCGATAGCGATCGGAATGACGAGTGCAGGCATCGGCCAGCGCATCGTTGTAGGCGCGTGCCATGTCGACACCTTGCTGACCTGTCACAAGGTCGGCGCCCGGGCCGGCCACCGAAAGCACCTGAACTGTAATGCCGCTTTGGTCCATGTCGGCGAGCCGCGCTTCACCGAGTTCAGCCAGTTCGTCGCGCTTAATTGTCTGCGACCAGACGACTCCCGGACCAGGAAAGCCACGGCGCATAATCACGTCGGGTGAGATACCGGACACGATGCGAGGGACAGTGTAGTGTTCCTCCAGTGCAACAATGCGCATCCGGGTTCCTCCCTGAATTGCGGCGAGACGCTTGCACGATGATGGCTTGAGCGCCATGCCCGGTCTTAGGTGTGTTCCCGCCAGAGCTTGCCTGCTCCGCGCTCCAGGCAACAAACTAGTGTGGTGGTTCCGAAGTCCGCCGCTTTGTGGATCAGCCGCCGTAGCGGACTTCGGAATCAGAAACCACACTAGAATCAATGGCTTGCTAGTGTCCTTTTCGGTTCGGAAGTCCGTATCTCACGGATCCACACTGTGACGGACTTCCGAATCGGGATACCAGCCAGCGGCCACGAGAGTTGGGGAGATATCGGATGGAGCTCAGAGGCAGCGTCGCGCTGGTGACCGGCGGCAATGGCGGGCTGGGACAGCGCATCTGTCATGCGCTGGCTCAGGAAGGCGCGCACATAGCGGTCATGTATGCGCAGAGCCGTGACCAGGCCGAGGAGGTCGCGCGTACGCTGACATCCAGCTATCAGATCAATGCCGCGGCGTTCGCCTGCGATATCACCGATGGCGCGGCAATCGAGCGACTTGTCGGCGACGTAAGCCGCCGTCTCGGTCGCCTCGATATTCTTGTCAATGACGCCGCTTACAACAAATCGATCCCCTTCCCAGACCTCGACAATCTCACGATGGACGTGTGGGACAAGATCATGGCGGTGAACCTGACGGGACCCATGCGCCTGACCAAGGCCGCGGCGCCCATCATGAAGGCGCAAGGTCGTGGCCGCATCGTCAACATCGCCTCCGTCGCGGGGCTAGGTCCGACGGGATCGTCCATCGCCTACGCCGTGTCGAAGGCGGGATTGATCCATCTGACGCGATGCATGGCGGTGGCGCTGGCGCCAGAGACACTGGTCAACTGCGTCGCCCCTGGCCTGTTGGAAGGGACACGTGCGACCTCAAACCTTCGACCCGAGCAAATCGAACGGTCCTCGTCTGGCTCGCTTCTGAAGAAGGCAGCCGACAAGGACGACTGCGCCGACATGGTGGTCACCATGTGCCGCACCGAGACCATGACTGGCCAGACAATCGTCATCGACTCTGGCCGCTTTTTTCACTGAAGAAGCAGGAACAGCAATAAGGGAGAGGATCATGGCTTACGAAGGCATGCTCGCAGAGACGGTCTCCATCATTGGCCATAAAGGCGAGCCAATCTCAGCCTATGTCGCACGGCCATTGGGTGCAGGCCCCTTCCCCGGCATGGTGCTGATGCATCACGCGCCTGGCTGGGACGAATGGTATCGCGAGGCAACACGAAAGTTTGCCCATCATGGTTACGCAGCGATCAGCCACAACCTTTATCATCGCGCCGGCGAGGGCAAAGCTGATGATGTTGCGGCCAAGGTGCGCGCCGAGGGCGGCGTGCCTGACGACCAAGTGGTTGGCGACACGGAAGGCGCGGTGCAGTGGCTGCGCGCGCAACCGTGGCTGAATGGCAAGGTTGCGGTGCTTGGCACCTGCTCGGGCGGCAGACATACCTTCCTCTACGCGTGCAAGACCAAGAGCATCAACGCCGCCTGCGATCTTTGGGGCGGTCGCGTGGTGATGAGCAAAGAGGAACTGAACCCGAAGCAGCCCGTCGCGCCGATCGAATACAGCAAGGATCTGTCGTGCCCGCTGCTGGGACTGTTTGGCAACGAGGACCGCGCGCCGACGCCGGAGCAGGTAGACCAGCACGAAGCGGAACTGAAGAAGCACGGCAAGCAGTATGAATTCCACCGCTATGACGACGCGGGACACGGGTTCTTCTACTACGACCGGCCGATGTACCGTGTCGAGCAGGCGCTCGATGGCTGGAAGAAGGTGTTTGCCTTCCTGCAAAAGCACATGGCCGCATAAGGCCAGGTATGTGCACCTCGATCGTCGAAATCGTCGGCGCGAGCGGTGCCGGCAAGGGCAGTGACGGGTGGTTCGATTTGACCCACTCCGTGGTGTCTTACGACCACCCTCACCACGCCTTGCTGGAAGAGGCCATCACCATCGATTTCGTGAATGCGGCACTCGGGCCTGCGGCTCGCGTGGCGGTCGAGTTGACGCTTGAGTCGGCGAAAGAACTGAGTACTGCGCTTATCAAGGCGATCGCGGCAGCGGAAATCGAGGAGAGCGGGCGATTGCGCGGGACGTAGGTCTCAGTAGGCGGCCTCAAGCAAGCGCCTTGCATCCTCGACCTGCTGCGTGGGCGAACGCACGCCTGCGTTGGCGTTGAAGTTCTTCACCGTCTCTTTGGCGATCGCTTCCAGATCGTCGCGCGGAATAGCGAGCTGGCGCAGCCGTGTCGGCACTCCAATGCGCGCATAAAGTGCATCGAGGGCGTCGGCGACGGCAAGCGCGGCCGTCCGACCCGCCATTCCATCGCGCCAAATGCCAAGCGCTGTCGCGACCTGTCGTGCGGACTGCACATCAACTGCTTCGGAGAGGCGTATCTTCGATGCATGCACGACCGAGGTCGATTCGCCCTGCCCTACATGGGGATATCGTACGTGCAGCGCGGTCGAGACCGCGTAGTCGCCCGCGAATGCGCCGCCTCGCGAGCGGTGGAAGCCATCGTCCTCGGCACGGTTCTGCAGGAACGCGGCAATACAGAGATCGACACGCAAGGGCGCGTCCTCGGGCGCATCGGTCAGTTTTGAGTAGGCACGATACGCCAGCCGGAACGCCTGATTGCGATCACCCTCGACAAGAGGATTGAGCTCGACCTGGGACATCGCGCCGATCGACCCGGCAAATACCGTCGTCGCGGTGGAGCGCATCAGGTCGGGTGGCGCGGTGAGGAGAGCATCGTGGTCGAGGAGAATCGCCTGTGGTCGCGTCTTTGGGTCGAAGTACTCCATGCGATGGTCGAGGCTTGGGTTCTTCAGCCCGGTGCCGGCCCGGTTCATGGCGCTGGTCGGTGTGGTCGGAATGTTGATGATCGGCGGCTTTGGCGCCAGCAGACGCGGACTGTAGGCCGGTTTCCCTTCCGGATACTGCGTCATGATGTCGAATGGGTCGCCTGGTTCCGCCAGGAAGATCGCCACGGCACGCGTAGCCACGATGACGCTGCCTCCTCCGACTGCAATCAGCAGGTCTGCGGAGGCGTCACGGGCTGCCTGCGTGGCAGTGCGAACCGAGGCATACGTCGAGTCCTTCTCGATGCCGTCGAACACACCTGCATAGCGGTCGCCGAGCGCCACCTCGATCCGACGCACAGTGTCAGTGCGCCGGTTTACCGACGCTGAGCACACAACGAACGCCCGCGCGGCCCCGGCTCGATCGACCGCGTCCTTAAGCGACTTCTCGATAATCGAGGGGCCGCAGTGCAGCCGCCAAGTGTAGCCAGCCGCGCGAAAGCTGGATTGGGTCATGTCCTGCATCTCCAGGTGCGCAATGTGCGATCCAGCCGCTGTTTCGGCGGCCCGTCAAATCAGCATGCGATTGGCGCCGCAGGCTTGTTCCTGGTCTGACAAGAGGGGCGGAATAACCGTCAATCGATGGTTGCGGCGACCGGTCGCGGCGGTGTGTAACGGATATTGCCCGCCTTCGTCGTATAGGCGCTGCCGATTTCTGGGTCTTTCGGCATCTGGCGCGATGTCATCAGGCGCCGCGCCGACCGCCACAGAGCGTGAGATGCAAGAGACGCATGGCCAATACAAGTCGCTGCTTCGATATAACTGTTCAGCCTGATCACGTCGTTTGCGAACTCGAATTTGTAAGTCTCTTCCCCTCGAAGGTAGTCCACCTTCGTGAAACCAGCGTCGAATGCCCATCTTGTATACTCGGTCATCAGCAAGATACCCGGCGACGCCCGAGCGAACGCGGCGTCATAAACTGCAAAAAAGGCCAGCAGGACCTTGCCTTGCACGGCGTTGATCGATGCAGCAACGACCCTGTCGTTACAGGTCACAAGGAAGATTCTGAGCGTCTGTAGCCTTTCCAAGGCTCTTGTCAGTCCCACGAGCTCGCTAGCATTGCTGGACGACCTGATGCCGTTTGCGGCCATGCTCTGGCGCTTCATTTCAACGAGTTGCTCAAGCAACTTGGGGTCGGGTGCCTCAGTGATCTGCTGGAACACCAGCTCGCCTTCCTGCGTCAGCATCCGTCTTCCACGCGAAAAATTATTGCGCTTCTTCTTATTCTGGCTACGGAACCAGTGTTCCCCGCTCGTCCATTCATTCGTCAGGTTCAGGCATATATCGCCGGCATCTTGCTGGCATTTCATCGCCCCTGCGAAAACGCCAGCAATCATCGAGTCGGGGTGAACGTTCCTCAGTCTGATGATATCGAACCCACCGGTCTTCCTGACCTCCTCCCAAAGGCGTCGCAGGACCTCGGGTTGCTCACCGATCGAGCCGCAGTAGTCGCTGACCGACTGCGCGGCCCATTCCAGGATCCGGATTCCGGCCCAGCGCCGAATGATGAAGGGTAGTATCCCGATCAAATTCTGTTCGCTCCATGCGAGCGCGATGCACAGGCTGCTGTCGATCGTGCTGGTGGACCACCATGCCTCTATCCAATAGTAACTCTGGAATACGCAGCCATCACCCGCCACCCACAGGCCTTGCCACGCGCATTCGAGTTGTCTGAACCGATCCGGGGTGCCGACGATTTCGCACGAAACGCTTGCCCGCACCGGCTCTTGGATCGCGACTTCAGCCATGCGTTCGACTAAACCAACCGGGCGAATGCAACGTTGGCCGATCCTGCCCGACCAACGTCAAGTCACCTCGATGATTTGTCCGGGAATATCCGGGTGCAAATGAAAGGTGATAGGGCGGCGGCTGCGCCGCTTGGCTTCGACAAGCCCGGTCACTCTTGCAGCACCCAACAACGCCGTCTTTGCCCAGTAAGTCGCTCCGCTGGTTCTGTTCGCCGGGTTCAGTCCCATCTTTTCGCGAAGTATACAATTGGCACTATTGACTCTGACCTTTCGTTGAATGTCGCGCATCGCGTATTCGACAGTCATAGAAACACTGAAACCGAGATTCTCTATGCGGTGGGGCGCATTCAGCGGCCAGCTCAACATCTGACCGGGACCAATGGTGAACACCGACGCGTAGTCATCGTACCAATCCTCGAAGCGGACATTCGTCTCGTTATTATACAGGCATACGGATTCGAGCTCGTCGCGGGCGAGGAAGGGAGCTGAGGCAGGGTAAACATAAACGCGCTTGCTACCGGTGATCTGCCACAGGCTCTGACCGGAAGTGTCGAAGTGATAGTACACTTGTGCTTGCGGCGAAGAAATGAGAATACCGCAGATCCGATTGTAGGTTTGGTAGGAGGGGAGGTGGGCCTCAAGTTCGGCGAACAGGTCATCCAACAGCGCGCCGAACCGGCTATCGACCTCGTGTACGCGCAGCAGATTGAGCCACATGTTGCCGCGTTCGATTGCGCTGATGACCTCCTCTCCACCTAGTGATCCGAAGTCGCCCTCGCGCCATTCCCGTTCGTGTCCGGGAGCGCCAACCTTCACCAGCATATATTTGCCGGCCGGATATCGCTCTATCAGCGCGGCCAAGCTGCTCCGCGAAAACAGCGGATGCTCGTGGAGTCGGTGCCTGAGACACAGAGGTTGATTCCCCCACAGCACCGAATGCCGTGGTTCCCACTCTGTGAAGATCTCATTTGATTTACCCTCGCGTCGAGCACGTTCGACGCGAGTGCCGTTTCCAGTTGCGAGCATACGATCCACCCTCGCCCATCTCGTAAATTTAATGAGTGAATTCTCAACCTTCTACTCACGTTGACTCGATCCTCGCGGGCGCCGGCTTTGCGGCGCGCCTGCAATCTTGCAGCGGATGGTGCTGACTGATTGTGTGGAGGTCCGGGCGGGAATCGAACCCACATTCGCGGATTTGCAGTCCGCTGCATCACCACTCTGCCACCGGACCGGAGCCAGTGGGGTATTTTAGGTCGGATGGCGGTCCCTGCACAAGCAGGTTGAGCCCAGACTTTGGACCGCCGCTACGCAGCGCATCGTCTGGCAGGTGCGTCAGTCGCCGTCATCTTCCCTGTGCAGTCTCCGCATAATCGGGACCAGCGGATCGTCCAACATGTCATACAGATCTCGCGCGAGGGGGCGCAGCGGCCACTTTCCGTTTAACAGTCGCTTGATCCCTCGCGTGGTGAAGAGTTCGTGCCAAGGATAGAATGATGCTCGACCCAGAGAGCGAGGCTGCGTCCCGACATGCCCTCGAAGACCAGGTCTTATGAAATCAACCCCGATGGCGCGGGTGGCCAACATACGATTGAAGCAGCGCGGATTGCATTCGAGCATGCGAATGGTGTCTGTTCGAGTATCGAAGCGCAGGTCAAAATTTGCAATGCCTGAGAAGGCCGTGGCGGCGATGAGTGGCTCACACAAGTCCGCAAGGTCTCGCCGATCCAGGAATTCCGTCGAGGTAAATCGACCAATGCCGTAGCTGGTATCCAGTTGACCCGGACAGACCCAGGCGGCCCAGTGCTCGACCTTTCCATTCCGGGCATAGACGCCGACTGCCCAATCCGGACCTTCCAGGTACTCCTGAATGATAACGGCTTGATCGCGTCGTGAACTGGCCTGAATGAACCGCCGAACGAAGTCTTTACGGTCCTTTAGAATGAGGATTCCTCGCTGACCGTAGCCTACCACAGGTTTCACAACGACGGGCCACCCGAGTTCCCGCTCGACCAGATCAGGATCAGGTTCCGATCCGCCTTCGCACAGTAAAGACTTCGGAACCGGGACATCGTGGCCCAGGCAAAGCTGATAGAAGCTCCATTTATCGTTCAGGCGTTGCAGCGTCTCTGGGGTCGGGATCGGGAAAACCGGACAAGTCAACCGATGGTGCATCCGCAGTATCAGTGACTGGCTTTCCACGTCTGCACCGATGACCGAATCGATGCCGTGCCTGGCGTGCAGGTCATTGATGATGCCGGCGATCTGCTCGGGATCTGCACTGTCCAAGTGCGGAACAGCGTGTATCACTTTCGAGCGAATCGAATATCGCATCGACACCGCACGCGCGTCATGGATCACGAAAGTCTTGGCACCGACGGCACGCAGTGAACGCAGAACATTGTAGCCAGAGCGTCCGTAATGGCAGATCAGCACCACCACGAGACGCGGGGCTGTGTTTCCGTCCATGAACTGCGAAGGAAGAAGCTCGGTGACAGCCTCCGCCGCGGATGCTGAACCCAACTCCAGCCTGTCTGCCCGCTCCTCCACTTACGCAGGCTCTGGCATCAGACTGCCGGTGGCACGCCGGCCCTGATAGTGTCGCGTGATGCGACGAGCCAGTCTTGCCGCGGCAAAGCGTGTCCCATAGATGAACCGCATCGAAGGTCCGAAGGTCGCAGCGCTGAGATACCCGACGAAATAAAGGCCCGATGCGCTTACAGATTCGAAGTGCTGGTCCAGTACAGGGACACCGCGAACCGTTGCAATCGACGGCAGCAGGTGCCGCAGGAAAGGAAGCCTGCCGATATCGGCCTCGTACCCTGTCGCTGCGATCACATGATCAACCGTCAGCATCCGTCGCTCATCGACCAGCGTCAGCCGCACCTTCCCCTGCACGAGTTCCGCGCTCTGTAGTGACCCACGGTAGACAGGCAGGACTTGGTCGACCCTCTGCCTTATCCAATCCGAACCGGCTGGCCCAAGCCGGCTGTAGGCATTCGCCAGGCGAAAGTTCCGCGGCATGAGTGAGTAGGCGTGCGGCATTTCAGACCAGAAGAAAACCCGCCAGCCAGGACCGAGACCGAAATTCGGCCGACGAACACGAAGCCAGGCCCGCGGCAAAAAGGTATCGGGCGCAACATCCGGCGAAAACCACAGGATCGGCCGACGCGATAGCAATGCGACATCTGCCCCTTGTTCGTGCAGCAGCGCCGCCGTTTCGACGGCTGACTGTCCACCGCCGACCACGGCCACACGCCGTCCGGCGAACTGCGAAAGGTCGTGATGATCGGCGGCATGCGAGAGGGAATCCTGGGGCAAGGCAGCAAGAATGTCAGGCACTCGCTTCAGAGCGAACAGCCCGGTCGCAAGGATCGCGTTGCGCGCAAATGCCGTCTCGCCGCTATCCAAAAGGAGGCTGTATCCACCGGTGGCCGTCCTGATATCGATCACGCGCGCCTGTTCCACGTGGCCAACGTGGCGGCGTTGAAACTCCTGGCCATATTGGATCATGGTGGCAAGGGGCGCTCGGAAGCCGATGTCCGCGTAGGGCAGGCCTGTTTCGCGGCAAAACTCCGAAAGGGGCAGGGCGTCGTGCGGTGCTGACAAATTCGAAGCAAACCCATCGGACTTGAGAAGCATGCCCTTTGGCATGTGCTGACGCCACATTTCGAGCGGTTCGCCGAAAATGCGGAACGGCACCCCTGCCCCGCCCAAATGAGCCGCCACGGACAATCCGTAGGGTCCTGCGCCCACGATGGCTACGTCTGCCAATCTCACTCCCTCCGACGCTGGCCAATCATGTCGGGCCTATGCAGCCAGACATGACTCGCCGTGTTGAGACGGCGCCGTTACCCCCTGTTGTTCGCAGCTTGCCGCTGATGAGATCGATGGTTGCGGGGGCAGGATTTGAACCTGCGGCCTTCAGGTTATGAGCCTGACGAGCTACCGGGCTGCTCCACCCCGCGCCAATGAGATGGGTCCCCGGCACAAGGCCGGGGACATCACTTCGGCCAACGCCTCAACTTCGTTCGGCGGGCCTCGTAATGGATGGGTTGGAAGACCTGGCGGCGACCTACTCTCCCGCGCCTTGAGACGCAGTACCATGGGCGCTGGGGGTTTTCACGGCCGAGTTCGGGATGGGATCGGGTGCAGGCCCCCCGCCAAAGCCACCAGGTCGTCCAGCCCATCCGAGTTCGGGCTGATACAGGTTCTGGCACGATGTGTGCTGCGGCTTGCCACCGGGCGTGACCCGGTGGTCTGAGGATGATTTCCATGCATGGTGATCCTCGGATCAAGTCCGGGGACATGGATCTTGAGCTCTATCGGGCGATTAGGACCAGTCAGCTTCACGCGTTGCCGCGCTTCCACACCTGGCCTATCGACGTGATGGTCTATCACGGCCCTCCTGGGATTTAACCCTGGGAGACCTCGTTTCGAGGTGGGTTTCCCGCTTAGATGCTTTCAGCGGTTATCCCGTCCGCACATAGCTACCCGGCCGTGCCGCTGGCGCGACAACCGGTGCACCAGAGGTGCGTCCATCCCGGTCC
>JAMXLO010000066.1 GCA_024280945.1 Acetobacteraceae bacterium | reverse complement strand
GATTTATGCCGTCGTGCGGTTCGCATTGAACGGCGAGTGGGCGGTGGGATCGATGCTGGTGGCGGAAACCTGGCCCGCCCGCCTGCGCGGCTTCGTGTTGAGCGTGGATCGCTCGGCGTGGGGGCTGGGGGCCGCACTGGCGGGAACGATCGTGACCTTCGTGGTGACTGCGTGGGGCTGGCGCATGGCCTACATTCTGCCGGTCTCCGTGGCGCTTCTCGCAGTCTATGTTCGTCTGCTGTGTCCCGAATCGCCCTATTGGGTCCGCACGCAGGACCGCAAGCATCGTATCCAGGAACGACTGGCACGCGGCCATGCCCTGACCGCCACGGACCAGGAGTGGATCGACAAGGCCCGCAAACCCGGCATCCGGCAGCTCTTCCTGCCTGATCTCCGGCGCAACACGCTGATGGCCACCTTCGTCGCCTGTATGGCATTGGTATCCTACAGCACCGTCGGCTACTGGATGCCGCTGTTCCTGGCGCAACAGCACGGCTGGACGACCGCCGAATACGGTAGTTTCTACATCTGGTGGGCCTTGTTCTCCACGCTTGGCTTCTGGTTGGGCGGCTGGATGATCGACCGCCTTGGGCGCCGGCTTGGCTTCGGCATTCTGCTGCTGGAGGCTGCCTTCTTCCTGACCATCTGGATCTTCGCGCAAGACAAGCTGGTTCTATGGCTCTTGGGCATGGCCTGGTCGTTCGGCTTCATCGGCGTTTGGGGGCCGGTGACCGCTTACACCGCCGAGATGTACCCGACCCGCACGCGCGGCGTCGGCAACGGGTTCTCCTGGTCCGTGGCGTTCTTCATCGGTGTCGTACTTTGGCCGTTCGTTTCGGTATGGTTGCGCGAAGTCACCGGCTCCTTCGTCGCTGCGTTTCTGCTGATCCCTGCGCTTCTCGTAATCATGGCGGCAGTCATCTGGTTCTACAGCCCGGAGAATGCGCGCAAGGAACTCAACGAGATCGCGGTGTGACGGCTGACGCCGATGCCTAGTGTAGTGTTCCGAAGTCCGCTACGGCGGCTGATCCACCAAGCGGCGGACCTCGGAACCACCACACTAGCGCACCCTCGACTTCAGGGATTCACCCGTGTGTACACCCCGGGGGAGCCCGGTGCATGCGTCATGGCCTGCCGCATGCGCGGCGAATTGGGCGAGGAATGTTGCTGCTGCTCCTTCCACTCCGGGCTTTCGGGCACGGCCGTACTGGCAAATTCGTACACCGTGCTGTAGCCGCTGGTACCCTCGAGAACCCGATAGCGGCGGGCGTAGATCACTCCCGGCACCTTGCGATAACCCGGCACATACTCCCCACTGTACCAGGCGTTCCACTCCGCATCGACCTCGGCGGGGACGGACATGCGGCCAATCTGCAAAACCGGCGCCATGCCACGCTCCGGCATTTCTATGCCGTCCGGGTAGATTTGTTCCCCGACGATGCGTGTCAAATTCTTGCCAATCACGGACGGCGAGACTTTCTGTCCCCACGGCGTCCGCGGCCGGTTGGTAAAGGCCGGCGTCTGCATCACCGCCACGCTTTCCAGTTCATAGCATGCCAGGTACTGCGGGCCACCCTTGACTGCTTCGTAGCGGGCCGCTGAGAGAATGCCAGGCACCGACAGCAATTCCGGCAGATGTTCCTTGTCATACCACTCGTTGAATTCCTGCGCGTGCTGGGCGTCGATATCGACGTACACCATGAAAATCCCGCGACCTTTTTGTGCCATGTTTCCGTCTCCTCTCTGAAGCGCAGACGCCATCACAACTTGGGAGCCGTCTGAGCCGACATTCCCGAAATTCAGGAGCTGTTGAGCGCGATCCTCGGTCTCATCTGGGCACACCGCAAAGAAATTCGGGCACAACCGGCCTCAACGGCACGATAAGCGCCTGCGGGGAGTGGAGCCACGCCAGCTGTATTGAGGGAGTGCGCAAATGCGGCATCAACAACCCACCGAGCGACTAACGTTACCGCGCCTGTCGTCGACTCTACCGATTGGACAAGTGCGTCGATCTACGACGGCATTTGGCCGAGATAGTCGCGCTTACCGACGTTGACGCCGGTGCTGCGGATGATGTCGTACGCCGTCGTCGCGTGGAACTGCACCTGCAACATCGCGAAATGGTACAGGTAGTTCTGGCACTTGAACTCGCGCGGTTGGCCACCCACCGGCACCGTGACGACGGTATCTTCCTTGCCGTCGAGCTGATCCGCACGCAGCCCCTTCAGGAAGTCGACGGTCTTGTCGATGCGCGCCTGCATCTCGGCGAAGCTGTTATCCTGGTCAGGGAAGGATGGCAGAGTAATCCCGGCGACCCGGCCGGCTCCGCAGGAATGAGTGCAGACCTGCCGCACCTGTCGCTCGAGCGGGAACATGTCGGGAAAGAGCCGCAGGTTCAGTACCACGGCGGTTTCCCATTTCTGGGCCGTGGCATGCTCCTCGGCCTTCTTCAGCACAGTCTTGAGACCACCGAGCAACTGCAGGCATACCGGCACAAAGCCGCTGTACATCGTGATTGCCATGGACGCACTCCCTGTGGGGGTTAGGACAGATTGCGGGCGATCTTAGCCCGTGCCATCGAGGAGACAAGCCGGATAGGGATGCCGCCACCGCACGCGCATTGCGCGCCGGCGAGGGGTCGAACGGCTGCTTCGGTCGTAAGTGGCTCCAGCGCGATGGGCATCCCTGCGCGAGCCTGATCTGATGCGGGCGGCGGAGCAGTCGGTTTCTGCACTTTCGGTCAAGTCGGCAAGGCAACGGCAACCTATGCGGGTTGGCACACCAGGATATATACCCCTGTCGTCACTTCTATGATCTCCTCGAGACGGAAGCCGGCTGCCGCAAAGAGAGCGGCGAATTCACCTTCCGTCCGCTCCTCTCCGCCAGGGCCCACCAGCATTTGAAGGTCGGCAAGCTTGGTAGCTGACCGCACGGCCACGCCCTATGAGCAGGTGGACTGGATGGAAGCCGCGAGATTCCCGACGAGATCCTCCTTGGCGTTGCCATCTATTAGGCACAAGTGAAGGCGCTCCTATCGACTGACAAAAGCGATGCTGAGAGCGGTCCCAGTCAGTCCTGCGTATGAAATCGCGGTTTCGCCGGAGTGACCCGGCTCGGCACCAGACCCCAGTGAACTGATTTGTCGGGCTATGGTGCCTGCGTTGGTGGGCAGCGCATGCCACCGCAGAAAGCCGTTCAGAAGCGCTCAGTCCGGCTGGCCGAGTGCCCGATACATCTCCGACAGGTAAGGGCTCATAGGAACGCCGAGTGTCTCACCCGTCGGCAGCCGTTGCACCAGCCACCGCGTGTAAAGGCGGCCGAGCGTGCCTTCGCTCGCCATGCGCGCAAATGAAGACTTGACCAAATCGAGAAAAGCCGGGTCGTTCCGCCGCAAGGTGATCGCATAGGGCTCGAACGACAGGTAGTCGCCAACGATGCCAAAGCGGCGACCACCAGGCCTGGTGGCGATGAAACCGGCCAGCAGAATGTCGTCCGATGCAAAGGCATCTGCCTTACCGCTTGTCAGCGTGTCATAGGCGGCGGAAAGGCTTGGCAACTCGGTCACCGAAAAGGCCGGCGACGCTTTGTCGGCCAGATGGTGCATGACCTCGGCATTGGTCGTGCCGGCACTGACCGCGACCGCTCGCCCGGCAAGATCATGGTACGAATTGATCCGCGCGGAGCCGGATGGATCAAGAGGGACCATCAGCTTTGTGCCGCTGAGGAAGAACACGGGCGAGAATGCCACCTGCCGCGCGCGTTCGGCGTTGGCCGTCGTCGAGCCGCACTCGAGATCGACCGCGCCCGACACCACCATCGGCAGCCGCTGGTCGGCCGCGACCGGCACATAGACGATCCGCACGCCAGCCTGCCAGGCGGGCGCATCGGGTTCCAACAGCTCTCGGTTCAACGTGCGCCCGACGTCCTCGGCGATGCCGTGACAGATGTCCAGTGAAAAGCCGATCGGTTGTCCCGCCCTGTTCAAGAACGAGAACGGCAGCGAGCTCTCCCGATAGCCGATCAGTATGGTGCCCCGGTCATTGATGGTCTTGAGCGTGCCACTGAGGACTGCACCCTCTTCCGCCAGCGCGCCGCCACCCATGGCACCTGCAGCCACCGCCAGCAGTGCGATGGCGGACAGCCGGCTCATACCGGCTCCACTTCCATCTCCTCGATCATGGCGGCGGTATCGACATCGCTGACCAGCTGCCCCTCCCATTTCGCCACCACCGCTGTTGCGAGCGAGTTGCCGATGACGTTGGTCGCGGAGCGGCCCATGTCGAGGAATGTGTCGATGCCAAGGATCAGCAGCAGTCCTTCCTCCGGCAGGTTGAACTGGCTCAGAGTCGCCGCGATCACCACCAGCGATGCGCGCGGCACGCCGGCAACGCCTTTGCTGGTCAGCATCAGCGTGAGGAGCATGGCGATCTGCGTGCCGAAGGTCAGCGGGATATCATAGGCCTGGGCAATGAACACGCTGGCGAAGGTGCAGTACATCATCGTGCCGTCGAGATTGAACGAATAGCCCAATGGCAGCACAAAGCTCGAGATGTTGCGGGAGACGGGAAACTTCGCCAGCTGCTCCAGCATCTTCGGGTATGCGGCTTCCGAGCTTGCCGTCGAGAAGGCGAGCAGGAACGGCTCGCGCATCAGCATGATCAGTCGCCTGACCCTGGGGCCAAGCAGCAGGAAGCCGATCAGGATCAGCACCAGCCACAGGCAGACCAGACCGAGATAGAACTCGCCCATGAACTTGGCGTAGTTCACCAGAATGCCCAGGCCATTGGTGGAGATCGTGGCCGCGATGGCACAGAACACAGCGATCGGCGCCAGCATCATGACGTAGCCGGTCACGCGCAGGATGACGTGTGACAAACCCTCGATGCCATCGAGCAGTAGCTTGGCTCGCTCACCCATGGCAGTGCAGGCAATGCCGAACAGGATGGAGAACACGACGATCTGGAGGATCTCGTTATCCACCATCGGGCGTACCGCGGAATCGGGGAACACGTGCTTGACGAACCCGTCCAGTGTCATCGCGTGAGAGTCGATGCCAGAGCTGACACCACTCGCGACCTTGTGGATGCCGATACCGGGCTCGAACAGGTTCACCAGAACGAGTCCGAGGGCCAGCGACACAACGGAGGCGCTGATGAACCACAACATGGACTTCCCGCCCACGCGCCCGACGGTTCCGGCATCGGCCATGTGGCCGATGCCCACCACCAGGGTCGAGAACACCAGCGGGCCGATGATCATCTTGATAAGACGGAGGAAAATCGTGCTGCCGAACGAGATGTAGCCGGCAATCAGCTTTTGCGTGGCTGGATTGGGATAATGGTCATGGATCAGGCCGCCGGCGGCGATGCCAAGCAGCATCGCCACGAGAATATAGGTTGTCATTCTACTGGACTTCATTGACCCCTGCCCCTGCATCAGCCCTGTTGCAGCGATGTTGCAGCCACCTGCGGCCCATGCGCAACGTTCCGGCCGGACCCGGCACAATGTGCCGCGTCGTTAACGGCAAAATAAACCCAACGAGTCACCTTCGCGGTCGAACGACTGACGTGCCCGGTCGCGGGTACAGGGGTAACCGAAGATGAAGGCGCTCCTGGAAGGGCTGCGCGCCTTGGGGCCTGCCC
Organism: Acetobacteraceae bacterium; assembly: GCA_024280945.1. Classification (GTDB taxonomy): domain Bacteria; phylum Pseudomonadota; class Alphaproteobacteria; order Acetobacterales; family Acetobacteraceae; genus JAMXLO01. The sequence goes on along the minus strand of JAMXLO010000066.1, from coordinate 58 downwards.
GCCTCGCCGCAATGGGTGCTGTCGCACTCGGCATGCTTGGAATGCTGGCGCTCATGGT
>JAMXLO010000065.1 GCA_024280945.1 Acetobacteraceae bacterium | reverse complement strand
GCCCGCTTCCTTGCGGGCGAACTGCCGACTGTGCCGCCACACGAGACTGCTGCGCTCACACTGCGATTCCTGTGCGATGACATCAAGGCGATGTATAGCGAGGCCGCGCAGGCCGATGGCGTCCCTCCATCGAGCCGGCAGATCGACGCGTGGTTCTGGTCCGAGACGATCGCCGGCAAGCTGTTGATCGCACTGCGGTCGATGGCGTTGCAAAGTGAGAACAATGCCCTGAAATCGGTTGGTGGCCGCTTCTTCGTCCCCGTGCCGTGTCTGCCGCCGACTTAGCCGCTGACGACTTCTGTGCCGGCCTTTGTTTCGTGGAGGATGAAACCTTCTATGGCGTCGAACTCGCCCTCCCACGGCGCCATGGCGATAAGCCGCTGCGTGTCCTCATAGCCGGCCGCCCAACGGGCATGAATCCCTGCCGGGCTGAAGTCGATATCCTTCGTGTGATCCTCGCCGTCGAGCGTCGGTGCGAGCAGCCGCACAACGTGCATGCGTGTCAGGCAACCATAACCAGCAAGGTCCTGCACCTCGGGGTCCTGCCGCAATTGTTCGGGCATGCGCGTCACCAGTTCCGAGACGACGTGCCGCAGTCTATGTAACTGCTTCTGTCGCGCGATGTGCGTGGCCGCGCGGCTGGAATACTGTATGTCCTTCTGCCGGTTCAGCACCTGCCAGATCGTCTCCGGCTCCAAGCCGTCCGGTTTCCAGATGTGCACGGCAAACACCAGCGAATTGCGCCGCGGATAATCGTCGAACACCGCTTCCACCGGCGTGTTCGACAGAATCCCGCCGTCCCAATAGAGGTCGCCATCGATGCGAACGGCGGGAAATGCCGGCGGCAGCGCACCAGATGCCATGACATGCCGCGCATCGAGCGGCATGTCGCGGCTGTCGAAGTAACGCATCTCACTTGTGCGCACGTTGGCGGCACCAACTGTTAGGCGGGTTCTATTCTGATTAATGAGCTCGAAATCGACTAGCTCGTGCAGCGTGGTCTGCAGTGGCGCCGTCGAGTAATATCCGGCGGCGTCCGCACCTAGCGGTATGTGGGTCCCCATGAAGGCAAGCGGATTGGGTTTGAAGAACGACCCAATCCCGCTTGTCATGGTGAGCCACCTGGATGCCATGGTGCCCCACGGCCGCATCGCTCCAAGCGCCTGCTGAAACGGCCCATGCTCGACGCTCTGCCAGAATACCTTGAGCCGTGACATGCGTTCGGCTGGCCTGTTGCCAGCGATGATGCTGGCGTTGATCGCACCGATTGAGGTGCCGATGACCCAGTCGGGCTCGATGCCGGCCTCGTGCAATGCCTGATAGACGCCCACCTGATAGGCACCAAGTGCTCCGCCGCCTTGCAGCACCAGCACGATCTGGCCAATGCCGACAGGCAACTTCGCCTTCACGGTGTATGCTTCATTATTCAGCACGTCGGCCATCTTGCGTCTCCCCTCGTTCATGCGGGCGGTTCCATTCCTCCGCCACTTCGCGAAACAGCGCGGGTGTAGGGACATTGAGCAGCCAGGCAAGTGCCGGTGACCGATCCCACACCTGCGCCGCGAGCGCGGCGTTGCACCAGTTGTTGGTCGGCACCGGAGCGGGCCCGTCAGTGCGCCGTCCAGCCGCCGTCGACCGGCAGGGCAACGCCAGTGATGGAGGATGCGGCCTCGCCGCACAGGAACACTGTCGTGCCGGCGACTTCTTCGATAGTCACGAAGCGCTTGGTCGGCTGCTCTGCCAGAAAGACCTTTCGAATTACCTCATCGCGGCTGATGCCATGCGCCTTCGCTTGGCCATCTACCTGGCTCTCCACCAGCGGCGTCCACACGTAACCGGGACACACCGCGTTACACGTGATGCCGAATTCTGCCGCCTCCAGTGCCACGACCTTCGTCAGCCCGACGATGCCGTGCTTGGCGGCAACATAGGCAGACTTGAATGGCGACCCTATTAGCCCATGCGCCGAAGCTACATTGACGATCCGTCCGAACCCACGGCGCTTCATCTCCGGCAGCACCGCCTTGGTCAAGTGGAAGGCGGCGGAGAGATTGATCGCGAGGATCGCGTCCCACTTCCCTTCGGGGAATTCGTCCACCGGTGCGACATGCTGGATTCCAGCGTTGTTCACCAGGATATCGACCGCCCCAAAGCTGCGCCCGACGCGTTCCACCATGTCGCGAATCGAGGCCGGGTTCGACATGTCGGCGCCGTCGAAAAGAACCGGCACCTCATAACTGGCACCGAGAACGTGGCACTGGTTCTCCGCTTCGATCGGTTCCGCGATCCCATTCAGCACGATCATCGCTCCCTCGGCGGCAAGGGCCCTCGCGATGCCCAGGCCTATGCCGCTGGTTGATCCGGTCACGACGGCAACGCGGCCCTCCAACGGCCGTGAACCAGACGCGCGGGCCAGGCCCGCCGAAGCCATAATATTGTCCATGGCAGGGATCCTTTTGGTGTGGCGCCGAGTGGCCTCGACACCGCGAACCTGCGCGTCGGGTAGAACGGAAGCCAATGCCGGGTGGCAATGAAGCCGATGTTCTGATGTTATGAGCGCCGGTCGAAGATCGCGTTTATTTTCCTGTGGCGACTATCGCTAAGGGGGAGCCGGTCACCATGGAGCTGCATGAGATCCGCTATTTTCTTGCACTCAGCAAAACGCTGAACTTCACCAAGGCGGCCGAGATGTGCAATGTCAGCCAGCCGGCGCTGACCCGCGCCATCCAGAAGATGGAAGACGAACTTGGCGGCCTGCTGTTCTCCCGCGAGCGCAGCAACACACATCTTACCGAGCTCGGGCGGATGCTGGAGCCGCATCTGACCGAGGTGCTGACCCGCACCCAGACGGCGAAAGAGACGGCCAAGCGTTTCCTCCGCCTGGACAGCGCCCACCTGAAGCTCGGCGTCATGTGCACGATCGGACCAGTTTGCTTCGTTAGTTTCCTCAGTCGCTTTCGCGCGGACAATCCGGGAATTGAAATCACGTTGACAGAAGCGGTGCCGGACCGATTGTGCGATCTTCTGATGAAAGGTGAGCTCGATGTAGCGCTGATCGCGCGACCCAACGGATTTACCCCGCCGTTACAGCCGCAGCCGCTGTATCGCGAACGCTTTGTGATCGCCTGCTCGGCTGGTCATCCCTTTGCACAAAGGGATGCGGTCAGTATGACCGATCTGGATGGCCAACCCTATCTGCAGCGCATCAACTGCGAGTACCGCGACTTCCTGCGCGACACCTGCCAAGCCAACGGCTCCCATCTGGTCGGCGCTTTCCGTAGCGAGCGCGAAGACTGGATCCTGACTATGGTCGCCGCAGGCATGGGCATTTGCTTCCTGCCCGAATTCTCCAACACGATACCGGGAGTTATCGCTCGACCGGTAGTCGAGCCTTCCGTCGAGCGCGAAGTATGCCTGGTCACGGTCGCAGGCCGCCGCTGGTCCTCCCCATTGTCAGCCTTCGTTCAAGCCGTGCGGCAATATCGCTGGCCCGAGATGGAGCCTGCGCACACGGAACCGGTGCGACCCGCCGAGGAAATGGCCCAGTGACGCTTACGGCCAGCCTTCGTATACCCTGACGAGACGCTGACGCGAGACACAAAACCCAATTCCCAGAGATCAAGCTCATCAATGAACACGTCTACAACGCGAACCGGATTATCTTCGTCGATCCAATCCTCCAGGTATTCCGGAAGGAGCGTCGACTGCCGGCGATCTACGCCTTCAACAAAGCCCTTCATCGCGATCCTCCGCGAATCGTGGCGAAATAATATCATCTGAGGGGTTTTCACACAGCCTGGACCCAAGCCGGCTCTAGCCTGGCCGATCGAGCGATCCCAGAAACCGGACACTCCGCCTGCCTGAGCTCCTATAAAGCTGGCTCCTTGGAACCAGCCCTTCCGAGATTTGTGTGCGTCAATCGTTATGTCGGCACAGATTTCGTGGGCCGGTTGGAGCAGCGTAGCACCAAGTAGGGCGATCATCAGGGCAGAGATGGCAACAAGGAGGGTTCTGATCATTGTCACCTCTGCGATCAGCGCCTTGTCTGGAAAATCGATCACCATGAAGGAAGGAGCAGCGCCACCACGATCCAAGCACGGTTGCGGTCGTAATCGCGCACTGAACCGGCCTCCATCGGCCTGCTGATGTCCTTGTGCAAGTCGTCAGACTGCAGGGAGGGGATTAAGCGGCGCTTCGTCGGATTAGCTGGCGCAGGGACAACGCGTGCAGCAGGATCGAGGTTGGCACCACGAACGCCGGGGTCAGCACATTCGGATAGGCACCGGCGCCGATGCTCGTGACACTCGGAACGATCAACTGGAACGGGCCCGGCGAGGTGATCAACCCCAAGGTGATCGCGATGGCGAAGTCCGTGAGGCCGAAGATGTTCCAAAGGATTGCCGCTCTCCGGCCCTCAGGTGTGCCACTCGCCACGGCGATCGCCGCTGGCACGGCGAATAGACCGGTCAGCACATCACCAATTCCTGCTGGCAAGCCAAACAAGCGCGGCAGCAGCCCACGCAGCGCGCCAGCGAGAAACACGCTGCCAAACACCCGGTAAACCTGAAGCGCGATCAGCCAGCTCGGGGGCAACGCATCGAGCACTTGCCCCATCCGCTTCGGCAACATCAGCAACGGCAGGCCTAGGATCACCGGCAGGAAGATCGCCATGGGCAGCAGGGGCAACGCCGAGGCACCCGCGAGGAAGACGCCGTTGATGGCCGCGCTCCAAGCGACGGCGCCCCAAAGGGTGAACGGCACCATGACCGCCAGCCAGGTCGTGCGACGTTGGCCGGACGACAGCTTGGTTCTTTCGAGGCCAAGCCATAAGCCGAGTGCAATGAGCCCATAGGCCATCAACCGGGCAGCCGTTGTCGGAATACCACTGCCCGTAATTGCTGGCTGCCAGTAGATCAGCAGCGTCCACAGCACCGTGGCAGGGATGATCCAAAGCATGCTGCGCCAAGCGGGACTCGCCGGAACGATACCGGCGGGAAGAGCGGCGATGGTCATCAGTGGTTCTCCATGTAAATCCGGGACTTCGAGAACGCGGCCTCGAACACTGCAGTGAGAATGTCGAGCCGGCCTTCCATCAGGTTTCGTCCTCAGCCGGGAAAGCTGAACGAAGTCCGGCCCTGTCACCGCGCCGAGATTTGGCGAGTGCGGCGGGACTTTGCAGTTCTCATCTGCTCACATATGCTGTTCGTTAATGAACAGGTCGCCTGGAACTTGGCAGTGGGACGACGTCCGCCATTTGCTTGCCGTGGCACGCACGGGCAGCTTGTCGGGGGCCGCTCGCGCGCTGGGCGTTGGTCATGTGACAGTAGGACGGCGCATTGCACTCCTCGAGCGGCGTCTTGGCGTGACGCTGTTGAACCGAACGCCCGACGGTTTTGCTACCACTTCAGCCGGAGATGCTGTTCTGCGCGAATGCATGGCGATGGAACGCGCCGCACTGGACCTCGAACGAATCGCTGCAGGACGCGACCTCCTTCTTGCTGGCTCGGTTCGGGTGACCACAACTGAGGCACTCGCCTTTCAATTGGTGGCGCCCGCGATTGCCGTGATGAGACGCACTCATCCCGAACTGCAGGTTGACCTGGTCGCAGGCACCCGCTCGCTCGATGTGGCGCGTCGCGATGCCGATTTGGCGGTGAGGTTTGCACGACCTTCGACGTCTGACCTCGTCTGTCGCAAGCTTGGGGAAGTCGGCTTCACGCTCTATGCATCGGAACGGTATTTGGCGCGGGCAGGCATTCCGCGGCGAGGCCGGGGATTAGCCGGCCACGACCTCGTCAGCTTTACGGGGGCACCTGCTGCAGCCAGCCCGTTCTTCATGGGCGAATCCCTGGAAGGCGCACGCGTCGCATTCCGCTGTGACAATCCACTGATTCAACTCAAGGCCGCAGCGGAGGAGCTGGGAATTGTGGAACTGGCGTGCTTTCTCGGCGATTCGTCACCTGCTCTCGTTCGCGTCTGGCCGCAAGAAGCCCCAACGAAGCGTTCCGCATGGCTGATCATACATCAGGATATGCGCCGTTCCGCGCGTATCCGTGCTGTGTCTGCGGCTATCGGTGACGCCTTTCGCCGTCAGCGCAGGATCTTGGAAACGGGTTGTCGAGGTATTGCGGATTAACCGAAGCCCCTCGGTCGTTGTTGCCCTCAGCAGCCGAGCCATTGGTCGGCAGCTTTGGCCCATCGACAGGGCAATCATCTACAAGGCCACCGGCATTCCGCGGGCGGTGCAGCTGCTCCTGGGCACCGTCGGTCTCCCATCAGCTGATCAGAGGTGCCCGCGTTTCCACGGACACCGTAGGCAGCGCTCTCGGTCGCCTATGGCGCTGGCCTGCGCGTGGCCGAGGTTGCAGCGCTCAAGGTAACCGACGTCGACAGCGAACGCATGTTGCTCAGGGTCGAGCGTGGCAAGGGCGGCCGGTATCGCAACGCCATACTGCCGGCAGACTTGCTGACGCTGCTGCGCGAGTGGTGGAAGGTCGGGCGGCAACAGGGCGTGATGCACGCACAAGGCTGGCTGTTCCCGGGTCAACATACGACGAAGCCAATCAGCACCCGGCATCTGCATCGCATCGTCGTCGAGGCAGCGCACGTGGCGGAGATCACCAGGCGGGTCGGGCCACACACGCTGCGGCATAGCTTCGCGACCCATCTACTGGAAGACGGCGTCGATATCCGGGTAATCCAGGCGCTACTCGGCCACAGCAAGCTCGACACAACGGCGCTCTACACCAAG
>JAMXLO010000064.1 GCA_024280945.1 Acetobacteraceae bacterium | reverse complement strand
GCGTTGGCGGGTGCAGCTGACTACAGCATCCGCTGCAGTATCAACTTCTGCACATCCGAAGTGCCCTCATAGATCTGGCACACGCGAACATCGCGATAGATCCGCTCCACCGGATAATCCGCCAGGTACCCGTATCCACCCAACGTCTGGATCGCCGCCGTGCACACCGCCTCCGCCGCCTCGCTGGCGAACAGCTTGGCCATGCACGCCGCCTCCAGCGCAGGCCGTCCCTCCGCCTTCAGCCGCGCCGCATGCAAGGTCAGTTGTCGCGCCGCTTCCAGCTTTGTCTTGGCATCCGCCAGCCGGAACCCCACTGCCTGCAGATCCATGATCCGCCCGCCGAACGCCTGCCGCTCTTTGGCGTACTCCACTGCGTAGTCCAGCGCCGCACGCGCCATGCCAACGCTTTGTGCCGCAATGCCGATCCGTCCGCTCTCCAGCGTGGACAGCGCGATCTTATAACCGTCGCCCTCCGCGCCGATGCGCTGATCCTCGGGCACCTCCATGTCTTCGAACGCCAGCGCGCAGGTCTCGCTTGCCTTCTGCCCCAGCTTCTCCTCGCGCCGCACCACCACGTACCCAGGCGTCGCCTTGTCCACCACGAAGCATGAAATGCCCTTCCGCCCCGCGCTCGGATCGGTCACCGCGAACAGCACCGTGCTCCCCGGCACTCCACCCGACGAGATGAACGACTTTCCCCCGTTGATGACGTAGCGATCGCCCTTCTTCACCGCCCTCGTCTTCAGGTTCGACGCATCGGACCCAGCCTGCGGCTCGGTCAGCGCAAACGAGCCGACGTGCTCGCCCGTCGCCAGCTTGCGCAGCCAGCGATCCTTCTGCGCATCGGTGCCGTACAGGTCGAAGATGATGCACGTGGGAGAATTGTGCACGCTCACCATGGTCGACACCGACCCGTCTCCGGCAGCGATCTCCTCCAGCAGCAGCGCATACGTGACCGGGTCGATTTCCGAGCCGTCCCACCTTGCCGGCGTCGTCGCCCCGAACACGCCAAGTTCGCCAAGTTCGCTGATGATCTCCGGTTCGATCGCGCCCGCTTTCTCGCGTGCCGCCGCGCCGGGTGCGAGGCGTTCGCTGGCGAACCGCCGCACCATGTCGATCACCAGAGTATCGGCACCGATGGGGACACCGTCGGGCATGGCTGGCCTCCTTATCGGCGCCACGATAGGTTGCCGCCATGCCCGATGTCGATGTGGTGGTGATAGGCGCGGGGCTCGCCGGCCTTGGCGCGGCAACTGCGCTGCGCCAGGCCGGCCGGCGCGTCGTGGTGCTGGAGGCCGCAGATCGCATCGGCGGCCGCGCCTGGACGGCGTATCCACCGGAACTGGGCGGCGTCTGGTTCGATATGGGCGCCGTCTGGCTGCACAGCGCGGAGGTCAACCCACTGGTGCCGATCGCTCGCGCCGCCGGCGAGACGCTGCTGCGTTCGGATGAACTGCGCCGCGAGCGCACCTTCATAGGCCACCGTGAGGCGACCCCGGACGAGTACGCTGATTTCGCCGCCGCCTGGGACCGCTATGAGATCAAGGCAGGAGAGATCCTCCGCGACCTCGACGACGCACCGCTCGCCGTCGTGGCACGTGCGCTGCCCGACGATCCCTGGGCGGTGACGGTGGAGACGTGGGAAGGCCCGATAATCTGCTGCGCCAGCGCCGATGAGCTGTCCCTGCGCGACTGGCACAGCAATGTGCTGTCCGGCAGCAACCTCGTGCCCGACGGCGGTATCGGCGCGTTCGTCGCACGACACCTGGGGAAGGGACTGGACATCCAGCTCCGCACGCCCGCGACCCTCGTGCACTGGGGTGGTCCCTGGGTGCGCGTGCAGAGCCCGCACGGCACCATCACCGCACGATCGGCGATTGTCACCGTTTCCACCGGCGTGCTGTCAGCCGGCGCGATCCGATTCGATCCGCCACTGCCATCTGCCACCGCGGCGGCCATTCACGCCATGCCGATGGGCCTGGCGATGAAGGTCGCGCTGCGCGCCACGAACGCGGATCGGCTCGGCTTGCCGCTGCACTGCTCGCTGGACCGCCAGGTGAAGCGCAGCGGCGACCCTACCATGGCGTTCCAGTGCTGGCCCTACGGACGCGACTACATTCAGGGTTGGATCGGCGGTCCCGCCGCCTGGGAGCTCGCCCGCGCCGGCGATGCGGCCGCGCTGGACTTCGCCCTCGGCCAGTTGCGATCCGTCCTCGGCTCGCAGGTCGATCGCGTGTTAGCCGGCGGATCGCACGTGGTGACCCATTGGGAGGCGGATCCCCTGATCCGCGGCGCCTATTCCTTCGTGCATCCCGGTGATGCGGGTGCACGCGCAGCCCTCGGAACACCGCTGGCCGACGGCCGCCTGGTGTTCGCGGGTGAGGCCTGCCACTCCGGCATGACCGGCACCGTCGCCGGCGCCTGGCTCAGCGGACAGGATGCAGCCCGCGCGGCAGCGTGATATTCTCCCCTCAAACAGGGGGAACACATCCAATGGCCATTCAGGCACTCGGCTATCTCGGCATCGGCACCGACAGGCTCGATGACTGGACCGACTACGCCACCAACTGGCTCGGCATGCAGGCCGTCAACCGCGGCGCTGGTGTCCGCGCCTTCCGCATGGACGACCGCAAGCAGCGCCTGGTCGTCGACCGCTCGCTCGCTGAAGGCCAGCGCTATTTTGGTTGGGAGGTTGCCGACGCCGCCGCGCTCGACGCGCTTGGAGCACGGTTGGAAGCGGCCAGTATTGCGGTCACACGCGAACCAAAATCGCTCGCGGACCAGCGCTTCGTCAGCGACCTGGTCTCGTTCGCCGACCCGTTCGGTAACCGGCTGGAGGCATTCCACGGCGCGCAGATTGCCGATGAGCCGTTCCGCCCAGGTCGCTCGATCTCCGGGTTCCGCACCGGACCTCTGGGTATGGGCCATGCAGTGCTGATGGTGACGAATGTCGATACGGCACTGGCGTTCTATCGTGACCTGCTTGGCTTCCGCATCAGCGACTTCGTCCGCGGTCCGCTCACGGGGTACTTCATGCATGTCAATCCCCGGCACCACAGCCTCGCGCTGTTCGAGGCGCCGTTCAATGGCATGCATCACCTCATGGTCGAACTGTATTCGTTCGATGATGTCGGACAGGGCTACGACATCGCCCTCGGCGATAAGGAGAAGATTGTCGCCACGCTCGGGCGCCACCCGAACGACCTCGTCACGTCTTTCTACATGCACACACCGTCCGACATTCTGGTCGAATATGGCTGGGGCGGCGTCGAGGTGGATGATGCAACGTGGCAGCCGCATGAGATGACGAGTGTGGGCAGCTTCTGGGGACATCACGGCCTGTTCGATGCTCTTGGTGCTCCACCGCCCGAGCCGCCCGCGACAAGACGCGCGCCGGTGCAGGTCATGGAAGGCAACTTCCATCGCATGAGCGGCGTGTGTCCCTGGTGGGACTCCATCAAAGCGCGGAGCTGACGCGACATCGGCTTAACGCGGCGCCGTTGAATGCACGATCTCTTCCAGGTCGTTCGCCGCCGGCTGTCCGATTGACGCAGGTGGCGGTGGGTTCGCCTTGCGCCACGCCAGGATCGGCTGCCACGGCCCGAAGCGGTTCTGTGCCGCGCTGAATTTGCCGGGCCACGGCGGATACAGGGTGCCGATCGGTTTCAGCCACTCGTCCGGATAGTCCTTCGCCAGATCCGCTTTGTGCGGCCGCGCCTGCGTATCGACGAATGCCATCACATCGTAGGCATCATCGACCGCCAGCAGCGGATACTGGAAACTGACGCCCTTCGGCATGTTGGCGTGCACGAACCAGGCGCCGGTGACGATATGTGCCATGCCGGCACCGTCGTTATAGCTGTCCGGACCCCATAGCGGCGGATAGAGGTAACGCTGCTTCCGGATCAGCCGGTCGCTGAGTTGCAATTGCACGCCAAGTCCATTTGCCTGATGGCAGGCGGCACAGACGCTCTGATAGACGGTTGCGCCACGTCGCGGGTCTGCGGCACGCGTTGGCAGCGGCAACTGCGGAGCGCCGCGTCCGATTGGCGCCTGACCAGGCGTACTCCCCGAGCCGAGGAAGCTCAGATAGGCGAGCAGTGCCTGCATCTCGCGGCTGTCGAGCGGCAGCGGCCTGCCATTCACGCTGCGTTCCATGCAGTCGTTCACCCGTTCCGCCAGATCCTGCTGCGCGTCGATGCGGGCACTGAACTTGGGATAAAGGTTCGCAATTCCCACCAGTGGCAGCGCATATCGCACGGTCCCGGCATCGATATGGCAGTTGGCGCATTCCAGACCGCTGCGGCTGAAGCGCAGTTGCTCAACCGGTGCGTCCGGGCCGATCAGCGCGGTGGTTTGCGTCATCAGATCCCGTCCATACCGCACCAGTTGGCCTTTCGCGTCATCGGGCAGAGCCGCGATGTCCGGCACGCGCCACGGCGGCAGTTGATGTGAGCCCGGCACGCTGCCTGCCTGCTTGGGCTGCACTGTCTGCGTCCTCGCCGCGGTGACCCACAGGCCGCACAGGATCACGACCAGGCTGAGCCCGGATACGCGGACCGGTTTGCCCGTGACACGCATCGATGCCCCCACGTTGTCGGCCGGCACGCCCGGCGCTACCGTTCATGCTGACATTCTGCGTAGGTCAGACAAGGAGGAAAGTGCCATGCTCTCGCGTGAGGAGAATGAACTCATCACCCGCGTCGGCCCGGACACCCCCATGGGCAACGCCCTTCGCCGCTACTGGATCCCTGCGCTGCTTTCCAGCGAGATTGCCGAACCTGACGGCCCGCCTGCCCGCGTCCGCTTGCTCGGCGAGGACCTGGTCGCATTCCGCGATACCGAAGGCCGCATCGGGCTGATCGAAGAGTTCTGCCCGCATCGCCGCGTCTCGCTTTATTTTGGCCGCAACGAGGAATGCGGCCTGCGCTGCGTCTATCATGGCTGGAAGTTCGACGTGACCGGTGCGTGCATCGACATGATGAACGAGCCCGAGGAGTACGACTTCAAGCACAAGGTCCGCGTCACCGCCTATCCCACCTGCGAGCTGGGCGGCATCGTTTGGACGTATATGGGACCGGCCGAAAAGATCCCGCCGCTGCCGAAATTCGCCTGGACGCAGGCGCCCGCGGCCAATCGCCACGTCACCAAGGTGATCGAGGAGTGCAATTGGTTGCAGGCCCTGGAAGGCGGTATCGATACCTCGCACGCGCCGATCCTGCACCGGCTGCTGACCGACAGCAGCAAGCGAGGGGGGATCAAGCCGTCCAATCCCTTTGTCCGCGGCAAGGCACCCAAACTGGTCGTCGATATCACCAACTATGGCTACCAGTATGCCGGCATCCGCCCGCTCGACGGCACCGATGACGTGCATATCCGCTTCTATCATTTCATCATGCCGTTCCATCAGATCAGGCCGTCGAAGTCGGAGAGCGGATTGGATCTCGACGCCGGCCATATCTGGGTGCCGATCGATGACGGGAACTGCACGGTTTACAACTGGAGCTACTGTCCGGACGGCCCGCTGACCGAGGAAGACAAGCTGGAGCGCGGACTGGGCAACGGCCCGCTGCACGTCGATCCGGTGACGTTCCGCTCCAAGGCGAACCGATCGAATGACTACATGCTGGATCGGTCGGTGCAGCGAACAGAGACGTTCTCCGGCATCGACGGCATCAATGCGCAGGACCGCGCGCTGCAGGAGAGCATGGGTCGCATCGTCGATCGCTCAAAAGAACACCTTGGCCCAGCCGATAAGGCGATCATCCAGGCACGCAAGTTGCTGCGTCAGGCGGTCAAGGCTGTGGAAGCGGGCCAGTCCCCCGACGGGACCGGCACAAGCTACTATCCGCTGCGCGCTCATGAGGCGGTCGTGCCAAACAGTGCGGACTGGCGCGCAGAGTTGGCTCCCGAGGTCAAACGCGAAGCGATCCTGCAGACGGTCTGAGCGAGGAGTTCAGTGGGCGGGACCGTTACCGGCTTCCGCCCAGTCCTTCAGCCAGGCCGCGAAGCCACTGAACGGCAGCGGCTCGCTGTAATAGTAGCCCTGCAGGCCATCGATCCCCAGTTCGGTCAACAGCTGTGCTGCATCGGCCGTGCCGACCCCTTCGGCCACGCTCGTGAGTCCCATTTCATGCGCCATCTGAATGACCGACCGGACGATCGTCAGTGAATCCTTCGACGTCTCCAACTCGCCCACGAATGACTTGTCGATCTTGACCGACGAGAACGGCATTCGCCGCAGCGCAATCAGCGACGAGTGGCCGGTGCCGAAATCATCGATCGCCACCGGAAATCCCTTGAGGCGCAGCCGTGTCAGCACCGACGTGGTGGCGTCCAGATCGTGCATGGCGACGCTCTCGGTGATTTCCAGCCCCAGCGCCCCTTGCGGCACCGCATGACGCTCCAGCACACCGGCCATCCGGTCGGGGAAATCCTGTGACCACAGATTCCGACCGGAGATGTTGATACAGATCTGGATCCCAGATCCCATCTGGGCCAATCGTCGATAGTGCGACACGCCAGTCTCGGCCACCCACATGGTGAGCCGATCGATGACCGCACCGTCCTGTTCTGCGACCGGTATGAACTCATCCGGTCCAACCAGCCCGCGCGCTGGATCACGCCACCGGATCAAGGCCTCGGCGCGCCTCACGGTACGGCTGGCAGCCGCGATGATCGGCTGCAAGTGCAACTCCATGCGCCCGGCGCTCACCGCCTGCCCAACCTCGTCCGCCGAAATCACCGTGGTGGTGGCACGAGCGTCAGCAGGAGCCGTGACGCCGACCGCCGGTACGCGCGCGATCTGCGCCAGCACCTCGCGCACCCTGACCGGGCGCGCCGGTTTCTCCAGCGCTGCGATGATATTGAGACCCAGCGAGCCGCCAATCTGCTGCGCCGACGACAGCACGCGGGCGTCGAACCCGCTCATCAGCACGATCGCGCCGGTGTATTGACGATCATGCAGGAAGTGCAACTGCTCGACCCCGTCGCTGTTGGCCAGCTGCAGGTCGAGCATGATCGCGTCCGGTGGCGAGGCGCTGACCAACGCCTGGAACTCGTCCTCGCGAACAACCGCGTGTACGGCCCAGCCGCTGCTCACACCCACGCTCGCGAGAAGTTCCGCGACCGCTTGATCGTCATCCAGTACAACAAGCTGCATATCAGGCCCCGACCCCTGATTTGTAGCACGAGCGGATTGGAAAGTCGCAGATAAAAAGGCGAGATTCGTCTCCCTGAGTCAGATCAGGGCATGCGAACGGCTGCGCCGAACCCCCGCATATCGATTGCATCGGGCTCCAGCACTGCAACCCCCGTTTCGGCCAATATTTGCCGGCATGCCTCGTCTTCCGCAAGTGCAAGTCGTCGCTGAACAGCAACACTTTCGCCACTCGCCTCCACCAGGACACGCTGTAGCTCGGCGGGCATTGTCGCGAATCGCGTGTGGTTGACGAGCAACGGCGCTACTCCCACCAGATGACCGGTCAGGCTGACATGCCCGTGATGCGTGTGCAGGCCGAAATTGACGATATTGGTCAGCGGGTTTTCCTGAGCATCGACCGTATGGTCTGCAACGGCCCGCGACAGGTCTGCCACGTCGATGAACATCGGCAGGAACCCCACTCGACGAAACGCCGCCTGGTGCCGCTGATTGTCGAGCGTGCGCAGACGCAGGCCGACGCAGTCCGCCGGCGCACGAATCGGACGTACGGCGTTGCTGATGTGGCGAATGCCGTTGTCCCACCAACCCAGAACGCGATACGCGGTGGCGCTGCCTACGTCGCAAGCGAGCGCCGCCCCAGGCTCACCGTCGAGTCGGGTGAACACGGCGTGCCGTGACCCTGCCTCGAACGGCCGATCGAATACCCCCAGGCTTGGCACACTGGCTGCCAGATAGCTCGAGGCGAAATAGCACCCGTCCAGCTCGCCGCTCGCTACCATTCGTAACAAATCAGAGGCCTTGTGCCCGGCTGCCACGATACTGTCGGTTACGGCAATGCTCAGGTCGCGTCCTGCCCGCCGGGCAACGCCGTCACGCAGCGCGTGCAGCGCCCGCGTGTGCACCGACCGGGCCGGCTGGTATCCGGCAAAGTGCAGCGTAATCACGCCGCGTGTATGGCGGATCGGCGATCATCTTGCCATATCCCCCCGTATTGGAGGTCTTATGGCTTTTCGTCTGTTGCCCTGGCGCCGGCCGCGAATCAATGTGGTCGAAATGCATGGTCTGATATCGCCGCGGCCGGGCGCGGTAGGCATGGGCACCATAGTGCCGCTGGTCAATCGTGCGTTCGCGTCCGCGCGCGGCCGGCCGGTCGTGCTCGACATCGAAAGCCCGGGCGGTTCACCGGTGCAGTCCGATCTGATCGCCTCTTTGATCCGTCGCCGTGCCCAGGAGCACGAGGTGCGGGTTTATGCTGTCATTCGTGAAGTGGGTGCCTCCGGCGGTTATTGGCTCGCCTGTGCCGCCGATGAAATCCACGCCAATCCGATGAGCATCGTCGGGTCGATCGGCGTCCGTGGCGGCGGCTTCGGCTTTCCCGACATGCTTGCGCGCTTCGGTGTCGAGCGCAGGCTGTACACCGCCGGCACCAACAAGGGACGCCTCGATCCGTTCAGTCCGGAAAAGCCGGAGGATGTCGCCTTCGTACAGGACCTGTTGGGTGCGCTGCACGAACGCTTCAAGGTCTGGGTCCGCACCCGGCGGCAGGGCCGGCTGAAGATTGACGAGGCCGGCCTGTTCGACGGCAGCTTCATGCTGGGCGAGCGCGGCGTGGAGGTCGGTTTGATCGACGGCTTCTCCGACTTGGACGTTCTCGTGCGCAAGCTTGGCGGCGACAAGGCCAAAGCCCGTGTCTTCCGCCCCCGCCGCCGCGGACTGCTACGCCGCCTGCCGGGACTGCTGATCGATGCGTTTCTCGATGCCGTCGAAGAGCGGAGCTGGTGGTTACGCCTGGGTCGATGAAGCCCGCGAGAGCAGAATCACGTCTTCTTTAGCGAATAGTGGTACTTGCAGCCTGTACTCTCGATATCCGCCTCCAATGCGCCGTTCGAGATCCTTCCGCTGAGGATCGCTCTCGATGACTGGCGGCCGTAGTTATACATGGCGCTGGCGTTGAACGAGCCATCCGGAGCAACCGTGGCATCCAGCGTCGTCGAGGAAAACCACCCAGCCTTAAAGTGATTGTCCGCCACGGTCCAACTGATCCTATGTGCGGGAGAGCAAACCGGAGGTCCGCCCCGCACCAGGGTGTTTTCCCCGCTGTAAGTGCCGTCGAACGGACCCGCGGCAATTGCCACCGCAACGGACGAAACCCACAGGGCAATCGCCATACAGCGAGTCAGAAACATCTCAACCTCGTCCGATGAACGGCATTTTCGTTGCCATGATAGTAACGAACTGCACATTCGATTCCAAGGGTAGGTTAGACATAAAGAGTATCTGCTGGCCGACATGATTGACGTCCATCCGCGGCTCCACCATCAGTTGCCCATGCGGCTGCATCTGACCTGCCGTGGTGCGCGCCGTCATCGGCGTTGCGGCGTTGCCGATGTCGATCTGACACGAGCAGATGTCGAACTCCCGCCCATCGAGCGCGATAGACCTGGTGAGTCCGGTGACACCATGCTTCGTCGATGTATAGGCGCACGAACCTACGCGCGGCACGTGCGCCGAGATCGAACCGTTGTTGATGATCCGGCCGCCGCGCGGTGACTGGTCGCGCATCATGCGGAATGCGGCGTTGGCGCACAGGAACATCGCGTTCAGGTTCACCTGCACTACGCGTAGCCACATCTCATAGGTGAAGTCGCCGAAGTTCGTGGTCGGCGTGCCGCCGCCGGCGTTGTTGAACAACATATCCAGCCGACCGAAATTCGCTTTGATCTGTGCGAACAGGTTATCCACCTGAGCCGGGTCGGTCACATCGGTCTGCACCACCAGAGCACGTCCGGCGGTTTTCATGCCGGCAGTTTCCTCCAGCATCTCCTTGCGGCGGCCCGCCAGCGCCACCGACCAGCCGTCGTTCATCAGCGCCAGCGCAGATGCGCGGCCGATGCCGGTGCCCGCACCAGTGATCACGGCGAAGCGGTCTGCCATGGTGTCTCTCCCCTCGTATTCACGTTGCAGGCACCATTCTGGCGCAGCGCCGGGGGACGGCCAAGATAGGCGGCCGCTTGCTCGAGACTAACATTGCCTTGGTCGCCGCAACGCGACGTCGGTCTTGACATCGCATCAATCACGCTGGCGCGTCAGGACATCACGCGACTACTGCTGACCTGTTCGGCAACGGGTTCTATGCGGCGCGCCAACGCCAGCAGGCGGAAACGGCGGCGGGCTGGTGAGGCCATCGCTGGCTGGTTGATCGGCCGCGACCTGCATGCCAGCCTTGCTCCGAAAGGAGGCCGACGTCATGCCGCGTTTCGCTGCCATCGGTCTGGATCATCGCCACATCTACGATCTCACGCAGGACCTTATGGATGCCGGCGCCGAGTGCGTCGGCTACAACCCCGATACCACCGACCCGCGCGTCCTGGCTGGTTTCCGTAAGCGATTCCCTCAGGTGCCTCAGTCCGAAACGCAGCGCCTGCTCGACGAACCGTCGATCGACTTCGTCGTCATCGCGGCGCGACCTTGCGACCGCGCCGATCTGGCAATTGCAGCGATGCAGCGCGGCAAGGATGTGATGGTCGACAAGCCGGGAATCACGACGTTCGAACAGCTCACCGCGGTCGAGCGAACGGTGCACGAAACCGGCCGCATATGGTCGATCTGCATCGGCCGCCTCGCGTCGCCCGCCGTGCAGGAAGCGCTGCGTGTCGTTCGCTCCGGCGAGCTTGGCCGTCTCGTCCACACCACCTCACTCGCCCCGCATCGGCTGAACCGCGCGCTTCGCCCATCGTGGTTCTTCGACACGCCTGCCTATGGCGGTATCATCAACGACATCGGCGTACACTCGATCGACCAGTTCCTTGCCTTCGCTGATGCGGACGATGCCGAAATCGTGTCGTGCACCATCGGTGCATTCGGCACCGAGCCGGCCGGCTTCGAGGATTTTTCCGAGCTCGTGCTGGCGACGCCGTCATTGCGCGGCTACATCCGGCTCGACTGGTTTACGCCCGATGGATTGCCGACCTGGGGCGACGGCCGCTTCTTCGTCGTCGGCACCGAGGGCACGCTGGAGCTGCGCAAGAACCTGGACATCGAGGGCCGCGAGGGCACCGACCATATGTTCATCGCCAACCGGACCACGACACGCTACGTCGATTGCAGCAGACTGCCGGTCACCTACTTTCGCAACTTCCTGCACGACGTTGCCAGCCGCACGGAAACTGCAATGCCGCAGCGCCAGGTGTTCAACGTCTGCCGGCTCGCACTCCAGGCGCAGGCGCAGGCCACACGCTACACGGCACGCCGCTCATGATCGGTGTGGCGGTCGTCGGCCTCGGCAACGCGCTGCGGCCGCACGCGCGCAGCCTGGTCGACCTCGCCGATCGCGTCCGCGTCATCTGGGCGGCGGCGACCAGTGCGGCACGGCTTAAGGACGTGTCCGACCGCTACGGCTTCCCCACCACCACCGACGTAACGCGCGCTATCACCGACCCTGCCGTCGATGCTGTGCTGTTGCTCACCCCCGCCAATGCGCATCTGGAGATTGCGACGGCAGCTTTTGCCGCCGCCAAGCATGTGCTGTGCGAGAAGCCGCTCGAGGTCACGCTGGAACGCGGCGAACAGCTGATCGCCGCCGGTCGTCGCGCCGACCGCCGTCTCGCCATCTGCCTGCAAATGCGCTTTCGCCCCGGCAGTCGCCGTCTCTACGAATTGCTGCGCAACGGCGATCTCGGCGAGGTGCAGGCCGCGACGATGATGGCGCCGTGGTGGCGTCCGCAGTCGTACTATGACGAGCCGGGCAGGGGCGTGAAGGCGCGCGATGGCGGTGGCGTGCTGATCACTCAGGCGATCCATGCGCTCGACCTCTTTCGCTGGCTGGTCGGCATCGAGCGCGTCGACGCGGCGCAGGTGCGCACCACCGCCGTGCATCGGATGGAAACCGAAGACTATGCCTGCGCGCTGGTTCGGCTCGGCAATGGCGCTCCGGGCAACATCATCGCCACCACTGCGGCGTATCCCGGCAGTCCTGAATGGATCCACATCATCGGCTCCAAGGGCACCGCGCGCATCGAAGGGGGCAGTCTGCGCGTCGCCACCATCGATGGTCGCGAGGAGGTGCTGGCCGATAACTCGGGTTCCGGCGGCGGAGCCAATGTGATGGCCTTCTCGCACGATGCGCATCGCGCCGTGCTGAGCGATTTCCTCGACGCCATCGAGCACCAGCGCGATCCCGCCATCCCTGGCGAGGAGGCACTGGCGACGCAGCGCATCATCGACGCAATCCTGACCAAAGGAGAGTGACATGCAGGACCTGCTGCCATTGGCCGAGAAACTCGGCGCCCGTCTGAAGGCACGTGGCGAGACGATCGCCATCGCCGAATCATCGACCGGCGGACTGATTTCCGCTGCCTTGCTTTCTGTTGCCGGCGCGTCCGCATATTTCCGCGCCGGCAGCGTCATCTATACGCACTATGCCCGCTCAGCCTTTCTCGACATTGGAAATCCGCTGCCGAATGGCATGCGCGCCTCGTCCGAGCCCTATGCTGCACTGCTCGCCACGACGGTCCGTGCGCGCCTCGACACCACCTGGGGTCTGAGCGAGACCGGCGCGACCGGCCCAACCGGCAACCGCTATGGCGATGCTGCCGGCCACACCTGCATCGGCCTCGAGGGTCCGGATTTCTCCCGCGCCATCACGTTGGAAACCGGCAGTGCGGATCGGGTGGCCAACATGCGCGCGTTCGCCCGTCGGGCCCTGGACCTGCTGGCAGAAGCGCTGGGCTAGTATCCGATCGCAGAGGAGCGTGGGTCGCGTGCGACACACGATCCGCCGCGTGAATCGGATACTCAAACCAAAGGGCGACGTGCCGACTTTCATTGAAAGTCGTCACTAGTTATCGCGCCGCTATGTGCGGCGAGTCGCCCAGCAGCGCGGCAAGTGTTGGCTCGATGGCGGCCGCCATCAGCGCCTGACCTTCCGCTGTCGGATGCAGCGGGGCGGCAGGCGGTGTCAGCCTCGGATCGAAAAACAGCTCGCGGTTCAGCTTGCCGTCATGCATAAACACCGATCCGATATCGAGATAGGTGACTTCGCTGCCGCCCCGGTAACGCGCCGCCAGGCTGCGATTGATCTCCGCCGTCGCCGACGATGCCCATTCCGACCGTTCCGAGGGCAGCACACCCAGCAGCAGCAGCTTGGTTGTCGGCAGACGACGCCGAAGCTGCGTCACGATGGCGTCGATCCCCGCCACGGTCTCCTGCGGCGCCCAGTGAAGCCGCCCCAGATTGTTGGCTCCGATCAAGATCACCGCGACCTTCGGCCTGATAGCGTCGGTTTCGCCATTCTCGATCCGCCACAGCAGGTGCGAGGTCGCATCGCCCTTGAAGCCAAGGTTCACCGCGTTTCGGTTGCCATAATAACGCTGCCACACAGGGGCGAAATTCCGCCACTCCGGCGGCCCGCTCACCTCGTAATCCTGCGTGATGGAATCACCCAGGAAGAGCAGATCGACCTGACGCGATCGCAGTTCCACCTGCTTCGCCTCGAACCGCTCGCGCCACCAGTGCAGGTCCATGCGTGAAAGCGGCGTCGCCGCCAGCACTGTGCGTGTCGCCGGCGTGGCGCCGCCAAGCAGCAGCAGAAGCAGGGCGAGACAGATACGGCCAACTCGGTGCATGGTCCTCGGCCACTCAGGCATCTGCCCCGACTGATACAAAACGCAACCAAGTCGATGCAATCGCATAACGCGCTCGCTTCGCGGTCAGTCCAGCGCCAGTCCTCGCTGATGCCAGCCATCAGTGCCGCCGCGGAGGACAGCGACGTCCGCCAGACCGGCAGCCAACAGGTCGGCCGCGGCCCTCGCCGAACGCCGGTCGGTCTTGCAAACCACCACAATCGGCAGTTTGGGTCGCGCCAGATCGGCGGTACGGGCCGCCAGTTCGGCGAGCGGCACATTGACGGCGCCCGGCAGATGACCAGGGGGCGTCATGAACTCGCTGGGCTCGCGGACATCGAGCAGAGTGATCCGCTCGCCGGCGGTGAGCCGGCGCTGCAATTCGTCCGCTTCGATCCATGCAGGTCGCTTTGGGCGGAACCGGCGAAACAGCCGGGGCAGGAAAGCAACCATCGCAAGACCTCCAAGGCCAAGTAGTCCATATCGCAAGGCGCCAATGTCACCTGCCGCGGCCGAGCGGCCTGCATAGCCAAGCCAAGTATAAGCGACA
This sequence comes from Acetobacteraceae bacterium, assembly GCA_024280945.1. Taxonomy (GTDB): domain Bacteria; phylum Pseudomonadota; class Alphaproteobacteria; order Acetobacterales; family Acetobacteraceae; genus JAMXLO01. The sequence continues at coordinate 52,011 of JAMXLO010000064.1, read as the reverse complement.
GCGCCCGGCAGCATGCAGATGGCCGAGGTCAGAACATAGGCCGGAAGCGAAATGCCGGTCAGGCCAAGCGCATAGTTCAGCAGATTGAAGGGAATGAGTGGAACCAGGCGCATGAGGGCGACGAAGCGCCAGCCCTCTTCTGTCACGCCATCGATCAGGCGTCGCAACCGCCCACCGGTCCGCCGGGCTGCCCACTCGCCCGCAATGTTGCGCGCCAGGAGAAAGGCAGCGGTGGCGCCCAGTGTCGCACCGGCCAGGTTCCATGCGCTGCCCCAGACCGGACCAAACAGCGCACCACCGGCGAGACTGAGAATTGCACCGGAGAAGAACAGCACTGTAGCGGTCGCATAGATCAGGACGAAGCCAATCGGTGCCCAGACGCCTAGTGCACGCAATGTTGGCTGGATGGACTCCAGGCTGAGCATGTCCCGGTGCGTCAACGCCCATCCTGCTCCGGCGGCCAGCAGGAGGCCGAGTGTCGCACGGGCCAACGGTATTCGGCGAATCATGATGAGGCGATCTTGCTATCAATCACTCGGCAGGTGGCCGAGTTGACGCAGTATGGCCGTGTTATCCCAGGTCACCCACCACTCCGCGATCCTTCCTCCCTCCATGCGGAACATCGCGCCAAAATCAAAGTTCACTCTGGCACCGGAAGGTGGAAATGGTCCCATCGGTCCCTGCTGCGTGCCCTCGTACGTGCACCACGCGGCGACAAAATCCCCCTCTGCCACCAGATTGGTGATCGTTTGCACAGAATCGGGGAAGATGGCGGAGTCCTGTCTCAAAAAGTCCTTGAGTTGAGCAAGGTTGCGGATCTCAACGGCTGGCGTCGCCTGACAGTGGCGCACGACATCGGCCGCGACGAGTTGATCAAACATGTCAGCCTCACGATTGTTCCAGGCTTCCAGGAACCGCCCTATCACGGCCTTGTTCCGCTCCGTCATCACGCTCATCGGAATTCTCCGTCTCTGGCGCACGCAATGAGGAAGCTTCGGGACTGCTGACTGAGACTGCAAGCCGGCGATAGACTGTGACGAGCCGGACTAACTTGGCGAGCGTGTCAATGCACTCCGAACTGGTGATCTTTGATTGCGACGGCGTCCTGATCGATAGCGAGGCGATCGCTTGTCGCGCCGACTCCGCCTGCCTTGCCGAACTCGGCATCACGATGACCCCTGAAGAAGTCATGGAACGCTACCTCGGCATCAGCGCCGCAGCGATGTGCCGCGACATCGAACAGCGCTATGGTCTCGCTTTGCCGCAGGACTTCATCTTCACCCTGCACAACCGCGTCGCGGCGGTCTTTGACACTGAACTCAGCGCCATGGCCGGTGTCGAGCAGTTGCTTCAAAGGCTGCAACACCGCCGGTGCGTCGCCTCCAGCAGCGCGCCGGAACGCCTGCGGCATTCGTTGTCGGTGACGGGATTGCTCGACTTCTTCGAGCCGCACATCTTCAGCGCAGCACAGGTGGCGCGCGGCAAGCCGGCGCCGGACCTGTTCCTGTTCGCCGCAGACGCGATGCAGGTGCCGGCGGGATCATGCATTGTCGTCGAGGACAGTGTACCAGGCGTGCAGGCTGCCGCGGCAGCCGGCATGCAGGCGATCGGCTTCACCGGCGGAGCGCATTGTCGCGCAGGTCACGCGGAGCGATTGCGCGCGGCCGGCGCGGCCGCGATCGCTGCTGACATGCCAGGCCTTTCGGCTCTGCTGTCGTCAGCCTAGCATCGGCCCAGGCGGCGATATGCGGGGACAACATGCGCATTACCAAGATCGAGGACCTGCACTGCAACGCCGGCTGGCGCGACTTCTCATTCCTGAAGATCAGCACTGACGAGGGCCTGGTCGGCTGGTCGGAATTCATGGAGTCATACGGCTCCGAGGGCCTCGCCGGCGTCATTCGCAAACTTGGCAGCAGGGTGATCGGCTGGGACCCGCGGGCGGTAGAAAAGATCACCGCCTACCTGCATGGCGTGACACGTCAGTCTATGGGTGGGATTGCGCAGCAGGCGATCGCCGCGATCGAGAACGCGCTGGTGGACCTGAAGGCCAAGGCGCTAGGCATTCCGGTCTACGAGATGCTCGGCGGCCCGATCCGCGACCGGCTGCAACTTTACTGGTCGCATTGCGGCACCTGGCGCATCAGCCACGCCAGCCGCATCAAGGAGTGGACCGGCTTCGATCCGATCCGCTCGCTCGAGGACGTGCGTCGCGCCGGGGCCGAAGTGGCACGTCGCGGGTTCAAGGGCCTGAAGACCAATATCATGCGCTTCGACGGCCCTGAACCGTTTATCCACATGCCCGGGTTCAATGGCCCCGGATGGCCGGAACTGAACATCGGCCGGGATCTCGTGGACGGCCTCGTCGCGCAGATGATCGCGTTCCGAGACGGCGCGGGTCCCGGTGTCGGGCTGCACCTCGATCTGAATTTCAACTTCAAGACCGAAGGCTATATCCGGCTCGCGCAGGCACTGGAACCGTTCGAACTGGTATGGCTGGAGATCGACAGCTACGACCCGGCCGCACTCGCCACGATCCGCCGTTCGGCGCGCACGCGGATCGCGTCGCTCGAATCCTTGCACGGCCGCCGCCAGTTCCGCCCGTTCTTCGAGCAGCAGTCGGTCGATGTGGCGATCATCGACGTGGCGTGGAACGGCATCCTGGAGTCGATGAAGATCGCGGCGATGGCCGACGCCTACGAGGTCAACGTCGCACCGCACAACTTCAACGGCCATATCGGCTCGCTGATGAGCGCGCACATGTGCGCGGCAATCCCCAACTTTCGCGTCATGGAGATCGACATCGAGGACGTTCCCTGGAAGGACGAATTGGTATCCCCGACGCCGAAGATCGAGAACGGCATGTTCATCTTGCCGAGTGGGCCAGGCTGGGGCGTGGAGGTCAACGAGGATGTCATCCACGCCCATCCGCCGCAGCCGATGGGACGCTGGGAGAGATAGCCGCCGGAACTAGTTCGTTGACCTGATCACAGCGGATGTGAAACTCTGTTGGTGGATGCCCGCGGGGGTAGGCAAGAAATGCCGCAGCCCGGAGCCACTGCGTTGCCGAGGATCGAGCGCCGACTGGCAGCCATTCTGGCGGCGGACGTGGCGCGTTACAGCCAGCTCATGGGGGCCGATGAGGTTGGCACGCTGGCAGCGCTGAAGGCGCACCGCAACGAGCGCATCGACCCTATTATCGCTCGCCATCACGGCCGCATCGTCAAGACCACAGGCGATGGGCTGCTGGTGGAATTCGCCAGTGTCGTTGACGCGGTTGTCTGCGCTGTGGCGATCCAGCGCGGAATGCTCGCATTCAACGAGGGCGTCCCCGTTGACCGCCAGATCGTGTTGCGTATCGGCATCAATCTCGGCGATATCATCATCGACGGCAGCGACATCTTTGGCGATGGCGTGAATGTCGCCGCCCGGCTGGAGGCGTTGTGCGAGCCTGGCGGCGTGTGTATCTCGCGCTCGGCCAACGAACAGGTGCGCGACAAGCTGTCGCTTGCGTTCGCTGACCTCGGCGAGCAGACGGTCAAGAATATCGCCCGCGCCATCGGCGTCTTTGGGCTGGCGCCGAAGGACATTGCAGCACTCCCCGAGGAGGCAATTCCCCAAGCCGAGGAGGCTGGTCATGCGAGCGCGCCGGCACGCCGCTATCGGGTCGGCAAGCTGGTCACAGCCGGCGCGGCAGGTCTGGTGGCTCTCCTGGCGTTCGGCGGCTGGTGGACGCTGCGTGATAGGAGCGCGCCGCCGGCCAGCGTCGTCATCGCTCAGGCACCGGCGCGCCCAATCGCCTATTCACCGCAGGACCGGCGCCAATCCGTCATTGTTCTGCCGTTCGAGAACAGCAGCGGTGATCCGGCACAGGACGGCATTGCCGCTGCCATGACCCGTGACGTGACAGACGGCATCTCGACAGAGCCCGGCCGTCCGACTGTTCCTGCGACGACGGCCGCCGCATATCGCGGCCGGTCAGTCGACCTGCATGAGATCGGGCGTAACCTCAATGTTCATTTTGCGGTCGTGGGCGACGCGCGCCGTCAGAACGGCCGTCTGCTTGTCTCCGCGAAAGTTATCGGCACCGACGATGACAGGTCGATCTGGTCGCGGCAATTCGATCGAGAGGACAGCGCCGATGCTAGGAAGGATATTGCCAACGTCATCGTCGACGAGTTCGAGCGGACCAGCGTTGATGCTGAAATTGCCCGCGCCATGCGTGAACATCCGCAGGACCTGGACAAACGTGATCTGCTGTTTGCCGCGTCTGCGACGTCGCTCAAGCCATTGTCGAAGGAAAATTTCGTAAAGAAGATGTCGCTGGTTGAGCGGGCACTCGCGCTCGACCCCGACTACCTCTGGGCGCTCAGGTTGGATGCGAGTTGGCATACAAGTTTTGTACTGACCGGCTTTTCGTCCGATCCCCAGGCGGATCTGGAACGCGCCGAACGGTCACTGGACCGATTGCTAAAGTTGGCACCGGAAGATTACGGGGCGCTCAGAATCAAATCACGTATGCTGCGTGCGCAGGGCGATCTGGATGGAGCGGCCGCGCTAGTCCGCAGAACGATCGAGCTTCGGCCGGAAATAGGTTATCAGTATTACGACCTTGGCACGATCCTGATGATACAGAAGCATCCCAAGGAGGCGCTGGAGAGTTTCATGACGGCAAAGCGCCTCAACCCAAGCAATGCAGATTTTGACGTCATTGATGGGACGTTCACCGTCGCACTGGTTGGCAATGATCGCTTCGGAGAGGCGATTCCGCAGGCGCGGCTGGCGATCGCCAAGTTCACGTCGGACGCCGGTCGCGTTGCAGAGTACCCCTGGCTTGCTCTCATCGCTGCCGAAAGCGCGAGCGGACAGGAAGCCGAGGCGCGCGCTGATCTGCAAAAGTTCCTCGCCACGCCGCGTACCTGGCACAGCATGGCGGAGGTGCGGAAGTTCCCATTCTTCGCCGCCAACCCGCAACTGCTGGAAGGTCTGCGCCGCGCCGGTATGCCGGAGAACTGACGGCCGCAGTCAGGTGTGGGCGTGCAGCAACGACCGCGGCATCAGCAGTGGCAGGATCAGCCCGACGCCCAGCCCGAAGCTACCGTTGATCAACAACGAGCGCAGCATGGAAAGCGGCACCCACCCGGCGGCGATTGGCAGCCCCTTCAGCGGTGCGACTATGAACCACCCAGCCATCGCCGCGATCACGCCCAGGACAAGCCCGCACAGCCACTGCGGCCAGGTGAAGCGCGGCAGCAGCAGACCAAAGAGCGTCCCCCACACCCCGCCCCAGAAGCAGTTGCTGACGATGGTGGGCACCCCGAACGGCGGCACCGGCGTGGTGCGAAACGCGGCGAACGGCACCCAGCCAGGCGCGATCCCATGCAAGGCGATCACCATGCCCTGGTGGAACGTCAGCACGGCAATCACTCCGGCCACGAAACCCAGAAAGCCGCGCATTGACGCCGATGGCATATCAAACCTCCCGGACCTGTCTTGTTGTAGGCTGCTCGTCCTTCAGCAGCACGCCTGTCAGGCACATTCGCCGCATCGCACCGATCAGCCAAAGCAGCTTGTCGGCGGCGGCCTCAGGGGGCAAGCCCTCCGAACGGATATTGGAAATGCAGTTGCGCTCGGCGTCGGTACGCCCCCGCCGCGGCTGCCATGTCAGATACACGCCAAGACTGTCGGGCGCCGACAGCCCCGGCCGCTCGCCGATCAACACGGCAACCGCCTCCGCCTCCATCGCCTCGCCAATCTCGTCGCCAAGTGCCACGCGTCCCTGCTCGGCAACAACGATGGGCGCGACCGGGCCTGGCAGTTGCGCAACGACGTGGCGCAGCAGCGGAGCGGCATGACGCTGCACCGCGATGGCGCACAGCCCATCGCATACAACGAACAGCATGGCCCCAGGCAGGCGGGGAATGGCGGCCCGATCACCCAGGCGCCGCCCGAGATCGGGCCGCAGCAGATAGCTGCGCCGGTCGGGAGCCTCGCTGCGTACCGCAATGCTGGCCAGCCCTGCGCCCTTCAGCTCTGCCTGCAGGGCGCCGACATCGAGGCTGGCCTGCACCGCGTCGCGTGCCGCTGCATGCGCCGCCTGGAACGCGAGATGCGCCGCAGTCGGCAGGCCATTCCCTGCTCGGCGGAGAGCCACGCGCGCCGGAGTGAAGCGGCGCAGATCCATCCAATGCGCGGGGGTGCCCTCGGTGCGTGCCAACTGTCCTCCTGTCCACTTCGCAGGCTTACCCAAGCCCGATCAGTGTTGGTGACAACCTTGCAGGCAGACGCTGAGGCGTTGCTCGGGCAATGCCAAGGCCATCAAGCCATGCTTCGAATTCCGGCGCTGGTCGCAGCCCGAGAACGCCGCGTAGATACAGCGCGTCATGGAACGACGTGCTTTGATACGACAGCATGATGTCATCCGCACCCGGCACGCCCATCACATAGGTCACGCCCGCCACACCGAGTAGCGTCAGCAGTGCGTCCATGTCGTCCTGATCGGCTTCTGCGTGGTTCGTGTAGCAGACGTCGACACCCATCGGCAGACCGAGCAGCTTGCCGCAGAAGTGGTCTTCAAGACCGGCGCGCGTGATCTGTTTGCCATCGTACAAGTACTCAGGACCGATGAACCCGACCACGCTGTTGACCAGCAGTGGCGAGAAGGCGCGCGCCACCGCATAGGCACGCGCCTCGATCGTCTGCTGATCGACGCCGTGATGCGCATCGGCAGACAGCGCACTGCCCTGGCCGGTTTCGAAATACATCACGTTGTCGCCAATGCTGCCACGCTTCAGTGACAGCGCCGCTTCCCGCGCCTCGTGCAGCAACGCCAGCGACATGCCGAAGCTGGCGTTCGTTGCCTCCGTGCCTCCGATCGACTGGAACACCAGATCGACCGGGGCGCCGCGCTCGATGGCGTGCAGCGTCGTGGTGACGTGCGCCAGCACGCAGGTCTGCGTCGGGATCACGTAGCGCTCGCGCACCTCATTCAGCATCTCAAGCAACGTGCAGGCCGCATCGGTACTGTCGGTGGCTGGATTGACGCCGATTACCGCATCACCGGCACCGAGCAGCAGACCATCAAGCGTCGAGGCAGCGACGCCCTGCGGATCGTCGGTGGGATGGTTCGGCTGCAACCGCACCGACAGCCGTCCCGGCAGCCCTATGGTGTTGCGAAATCGCGTGACGACATGACACTTCGCCGCAACCGCGATCAGGTCCTGCTGGCGCATCAGCTTGCTGACCGCAGCCGCCATTTCCGGCGTGATGCCAGACCGCAGTGCCGCGAGAGCCTGTGGCCCTGCCGCCAAAAGATATTCCCGGAATTCGCCCACGGTCAGCGACGCCACCGGAGCGAACGCCGCGGCATCATGGCTATCGATGATCAGCCGCGTCACCTCATCGGTTTCGTATGGAACGACCGGTTCGGCGAGGATCGTCGCCAGCGGCACGTCGGCGAGTGCCATCTGCGCCGCTACGCGCTCGGCGGCGCCGGCTGCCACGATCCCGGCCAGCGCATCGCCCGAACGGTAAGGTGAGGCCCGCGCAAGAAGAGTGCGGAGGTTCTCGAATTTATAGCGCGTGTTGGCGAGTGTGTGCGCGTAGCCCATTCCTTCTTATGCCGCACCACGGATGACTGCGGCCAGAGCCACCGTGCCACAGCCGGTCGCTGTGATCCGGGTCACTGCACGGGATTGCCGTTCATGCGAAAGGCCAAGGTCGAGACAACGGGAACGGAGGAGTACGGACGATGGGCCCGACTGCTGCCAATTCTGTCGTTGTTCTGCCTGCGACATCTGGGGACAGCCGTCACATGCTCACAGGATGGCTCTTCCGACACCTGACAAATCGCTGGCTGCGTCACTCGGCGGAGAAGGTCGAACGGGATATCCGCTGGCTCGGCCACGGCGGTGTGCTGGCCGATTTCGCCCGAGCGTCTCGTGGTTGAGCGACGCCGTCCGATGTTGCCTTATCCGCTCACGGCGGATGAAGCGGCAGTGCTCGCTGTCGCGAGGCAGCGGCAGGCCGAGGGCGCTCGGCTGCTTCTGGCTGGGCTGCTGCGTCTCTGCCGGGCCTCCTTCCGATCACTCGAAACCGAGCGCTCGGATGGTGCTGCTATGTCGCGTCGAACAGGCCCTGCGCCAGAAACTGCCCAGGAGCGATCCCGCCAGGGCAGGCAAACAGGCCGCTTCCGACATGGGTGGTGAACTGGTTCAGCGCGTCCAGCTTAGCCATGTTCTCGAACAGCGGAATGAAACCGGTGCGCGGGTCACGCTGGTAGGCCATGAACAGTAAGCCGGCGTCGTATTCGATGCCTTGCCGCCATGGCGGCCAGCGCTCTGCGGTGAAATTCGCCCCGTCGTTGTAGGAATAGCCGCGGCGCAGGATCTGCACGCCCGAATTGGTCTCGGGCGCCGCCATGCGCAAATGCGCATTTTCGGCGATGACCGGGTTCCCGTCCGCGTCCATCGACTCAAAGTCGGGCGGGTCGTGCTCGCGTTCCTTCCCAAGTGGCGCACCGGACCGCTTGGAGCGGCCGATCGTTTCCTCCTGGAAGTCGACATCCGTCACGTCCCAGTGCTCGAGCGCCATGCGGATTTTGCGCACCACGAGATAGCTGCCACCGCGCATCCAGCTGGGCCCTTCGTCGCCGACCCAGACCAATCGTGCGTGGTCGAGTGCGTTGCGTGTCCCGTCCTTGAAGCCCATCAGGTTGCGCGGTGTCGCGTCCTTCGGCGTGTCGGGCAGAAAGCCAGTCTGCGCCCAACGGACGCGGGCGACACCATCGGCGAGCCGGACAAGCTGCCGCACTGCGTGAAACACCACCTGCGGATCGTCCGCACATGCCTGGATCGAGAGATCGCCGCCGCTGCGCTCAGGCACCAACTGATCGCCATGGAACCCGGGCAGGTCCATCAGTGCCTCGGGTCGGTGCGCGGCCAGCCCGTATCTGCCGTCGAACAGCCCGGCACCGAGACCGAAGGTCAGCGTGAGTCCGGACGTCTCAATCCCCAGCGTCTCGCCGCTGTCTCCGGGGGCTTCGTCACCGCTTGTCAGCCGGGACGCCGCATCGGTCCAGGCGCGGAACATGCGGACGATGTCTCCCGGCCGCTTGGTGATCACGTCGAGCGCGGCGAAATAGGTCTGTGTCGGCTGCGGCGACACGATGCCGGCCTGATGCTCGCCAAAGAACGAGGTGCTTGCGGAAGCGCGTGCGACGCGGGACAGGCCGGCCGCCGCGACCAGTCCGCCAGCTGAACCAAGGAATGCGCGACGACCGCTCAATGCGCCAAGACGAGCATGTTCACCTCGTCTTCCACATAATAGAAGCCGTCGCCAGATGGCGTCATGGCGATGCCGAACAGGTCCCCGCTGCCGGGCGGTGATTGCGCCTTGTTGGCATCGATCCAGCGCGCGGCGACCTGCTGCCCGGTCACCGGATCGATCTCGACTGCCTGCCCATTCAGGCCGTTGGTCACTATCAGGTGGCCATTGGGGGCGGTCGTCATTGCCAGCGGACGCTTGAGCAGGCCGTCCTTGGTGACCTCGCGCCCTGTCCCCGCACTGTCGGCCCGTGTCGCCGCGTTCGGTATTGCGGCGATGCGATTGCCTAGGGCGTCTGACACGTAGAGCGCCCCGTCCTTGCCCAGCGCGAGGCCGGTGGGGCCAATGATGAATACGTCCTTGTCGGCCTGCTCGCCGAAGCCGCTGCCGATCACGGTCTGCCTCGTCACGACGGGCGGCTTGCCTTCGGCGATGGACAGCTCCAGCCGCAGCACTGTGGCCTTGTTCACCACCGGTGGTTCGTCCTCGGGAGGGCCGACGTCGAAGCCGGTATTGCTGACGAACAGTGTCGCCGTCGAGCCATTGTCAATCACCGCCATGTTGCCCCACGGGCCGTTGATGTTTGGCCCGGCGATCGTGCCGGCGACATTCCCCTGAGCATCGAGGATGATCAGGCAGCCATCACCCTTGGTCTTGGTGGTGCCGTCCTGGCTGGGCAGGCTGCCGACGATGATCCAGCCGGTCTTCAGCATGGTCATCGCGGTGGTCAGACCCACGCCGCCGGGACACTGCGGCAGGTTGCGCGGTATCGCGGCAACGAGGTGAAGCTGCTTGGTTGCGGGCCGATAGGCAACGATCGTGCTGCCCAGGCCTTGCAGGTTGTTGCGGTCGTTGAAGTTGTCGACCAGCACATCGCCCGCCTGAACCTTTCCGGCTGTCACCGGAGCGATGACGATCGCGTACGGGTTCTGGTCGCCGTTCGCGGGAACGGTGGAGGTGACCATGCTGTGGCGGCGCAGGCCCTCGAGAAAGCTCTTGGGTTCCGCCGCCTGGGCGCCGACCCCTCCGAGCACGAGAAAGGCGGTGGCAGCGCTGGCCAGAACGGAGGAGGTCATCCGTAGTCACTCGTGCGATTGCGAATGAGTCGCATATACTACGCCCTTCCGAACGGGTTCAAGAGCTGGATCGGGTTCAGGAGCTAGTGTCCCAATTCGGAACTCCGTCACGATGTGGATCCCGTGGATACGGACTTCCGAGTCGATAAGGACACTTAGCAAGCTATTGATTCTAGTGTGGTGGTTCCGAAGTCCGCTACCGCGGCTGATCCACAAAGCGGGCGAACTTCGCGGAACCACCACACTAGAAGGTGATCGTGTTGCGCAGGCCGAAGATCGCCTCGTTGCCAATGCGCCTCGTCGGATCGTTCGGATTGGCGATGCCTCCGGACGGATTGAACACGTATTGAAAATCGGGCTGGACCTGCCACCAGGGGGCGAGGTTGATCTGGTAGGTGAGTTCGAGGAACGTCTCGGTGCTGCGGATCGGTAACGGCACCCCTGAGAAGAACGCGACATCCTTGTCGAACGCCCGCGCGCTGTTGCTGATGCGTGCGATACCGAAGCCGATGCCGACGCTGTCGTCGTCGCGGCCCTCGAATGGCGCCTTGAGCGTGACACCGGCATTGACGCTGAAGTTGATCAGGTTGCGATCGCCCGGCGCGCCCATCAGGCGTGCAAACACGTTGATCGAACGTGGACTGTCCTCAGACGGACGCCAGACCATCTGGTCAGCCACCGCGTATATACTAAAGTTGTTCCACAGCAGAGCGTTGGCGCCAGTGCTCGAAGCTGAGGCGAGCGGCAGGCCAGCGGTGTCAAAGCGCTGATCGGGGAAGGGCCCGCTGTCGTACCAGAAACCGAGCTTGTAGGTTCCAGGTAGTCCGCCGGGCGTGCTGCCGTAGGCCATATCGCCGTTGCCGGGCTGGTTCAGCGCGTATTGTATTTCGCCAATGACCAGCGCTCCGGTCCGGAGATTGAAATTGCCGCCCCAGCGTGTGCTGCCGCGCAACTGACCGTCATCGTTGAACGGGCCGCCAGGTGGATTGTCCTGAAACACACCGAGCAGCGCGGTAACCCCCGGCGCCGGCTGGCCGCGCAGCCGCACCCCCAGCGACGACAGCGGATAGGCCGGCCCGCCGGCGTAGAGGTCGGACGAGGGCAGGACCGGCCAGCCCATGGCGGTGTTCAGAAACAACGACGCGCTCTGGCTGGTCATGAACTCCTGGTCGAGGCTCTGTTGTCCAAGCTTCACGTCGAAGCGGCCGTCAAGAAACGACTGCTGGTACCAGATCTCCCAAAATCGCGTCGTGTCCGCGGCGAGTATCCCGCTGGGGGTCTGCAGGCTGAGCAGGTTATCGGTGGCTATGTTGCGGCCCCGGATGTTCCAGGCACTGACGTTGAATGTGCCGCCCTCCCAGCCAAAGGCGCGCTGGGTGTCGAGGCCGACGCTCAGCAGCGTGACCCCGTCATAAGCCGCGCCACGTCGCACGCCACCAGACACGTTGCCCCAGACTTCGTTGATGTCCTGGATCCCGATGGTGATACCGACATTCCAGAGCCCGGAGCGAACACCGCCAGCGTCACCCAGCAGGTTGCCTCGTGTCCACAGACCGGTTGTGAATGAAGGTTCCTGTTCGCTCTGCGCCGTAGCGGTTCCAGACCACAACAGGCCGGAGGCAACCCAGGCGATGATGGCGAAATGGCGTGTCGTCGAGCCGTGCATTCTTTGGTCTTTCCCCCTCATTGACCAATTTCGGGATTGCGCGCCTGGCTACCTGCGTAGGCGCAACAGCACTGAACGCGGGCGTGTGCTACTTGGTCAGGATCAGCTTTCCCGACGCGGTCAGCCGGAGCCGATATTCCTCTTGGCCATGCGTGATGATGATCACATGCTCCCCGGCCAATAGGTCCTTGCTGGTTATTGCGCGGTGAACAGGGGCCTCGATCCACCGGGCGTCCCACCGGGCGTCCCACCGGGCGTCGCTGGTACGGCCACAGAGCAGCCGGTGCTCATCGGTCATAGAGCCTCTCCTGCGAATGCGAATGACTCGCAATTGGTTCTCGTAACCGCCTTCGCGTGGCGAGTCAACGCTGCCCAGCCTCTGGACTCCAGGTTCCGCTTCCGCTAAACGCCCGCGCTCTATCGGAACGCGGGAGGCTGTGCTACCGCCGGTTGCGGGCGGGGAACCGCCGTTTGCACCGCGGTCCCCGGACCGGACGGACGAGGACCAGGGATATGGCAAAGAAGATCGCCGGCTACATCAAGCTGCAGATTCCGGCCGGCAAGGCGAACCCGTCGCCGCCAGTCGGCCCGGCGCTGGGACAGCGCGGCCTGAACATCATGCAGTTCTGCAAGGACTTCAATGCCGCGACGCAGAACCTGGAAGCGGGCATGCCGATCCCGGTGGTGATCACCGCCTATGCCGACCGCACCTTCAGCTTCATCACCAAGACCCCGCCCAACACCCACTTCCTGAAGAAGGCTGCCAATATCGAGAAGGGCAGCCAGACCGTCGGCAAGAGCGGACCGGTCGGGCGGATCACCATGTCGCAGCTGCGCGAGATCGCCGAACAGAAGATGAAGGACATGAATGCCAACGACGTCGACGGCGCCGTGCGGATGCTGATCGGCTCGGCGCGTTCGATGGGCCTCGCCGTCGTGGAGGGCTGAAAAATGGCCAAGGACAAGCGGCTGAAGAAGGCGTACGGAGAGGTCGATCGCAGCAAAGCCTATGCGCTGCCCGAGGCGATCAAGCTGGTGAAGCGGACCGCCACGGCGAAGTTTGACGAGACGGTGGAGATGTCGATGAACCTCGGCATCGACCCGCGGCACGCCGATCAGATGGTGCGCGGCCTGACCTCGCTGCCGAACGGGACCGGCAAGGCGGTGCGGGTCGGGGTGTTTGCACGTGGCCCGAAAGCCGACGAGGCGCAGGCGGCGGGCGCCGATGTGGTTGGTGCCGAGGACCTCGCTGAACAGGTGCAGGCGGGACAGATCAACTTCGACCGCTGTATCGCGACCCCCGACATGATGGGTGTGGTCGGGCGGCTGGGCAAAATCCTGGGGCCGCGCGGGCTGATGCCGAATCCCCGCCTTGGCACCGTCACGATGGACGTGAAGGGGGCGATAGCCGCGGCCAAGGGCGGGCAGGTGGAATTCCGCGCCGAGAAGGCGGGCATCATTCATGCCGGGATCGGCAAGATCAGCTTTGATGACGACAAGCTGGTGGAGAATGCCCGCGCGCTGGCCGATGCGATCCAGCGGGCAAAACCCTCCGGCGCCAAAGGTACCTACGTGCAGAAGGTGTCCGTCAGCTCGACGATGGGGCCAGGTGTGCGCGTGGATATCGGGAGTTTGGCCGCGAGCTAGGCGCGGCGCGCACCATACGCCTGTTCCTCCGGGGCAGGCGGGCAGGGGCGGTCGCCGGTCAAGTCCGGAGATGACGTCCCGAACCTGTCCGAGACCGCGCGTCGCCCTTCCGGGCGGTAATGGACCCAGAGTCCGCGAGCGGGAGACGGGAAAAATCTTCGGATCAGCTCCGGGGATTGGTTCCGGCTTGCAGGACAGGCGAACGGCTGGCTCCTCGGGTTGAGCCCGAGGACGAGCTTGGGCAACCGGCCCGACGCGGTCCAAACGCGCCAGGCCCAGGATACCCGGTTCCGGATCAAGTCCGGGATGACCGGGAGTGGAGTAGTAAGTGGACCGGACTGAAAAGCGGGAGTTCGTCGCCGGTCTGCACGAGGCGCTCGCCGCAACCTCGATGATCGTGGTGACCCACAACACGGGGCTCTCGGTCGCTGAGGCGACGGATCTGAGGCGCCGGATGCGGACCGCCGGCGTGACCTTCAGGGTCGCGAAGAACCGCCTGGCCCACCTCGCCCTGGAAGGGACCCCATTCGACGGACTGAAGCCGATGCTGAAGGGTCCGACCGCGCTCGCGTGGTCGACCGACCCTGTGGCGGCGGCCAAGGCAACCGTCGAGTTCGCCAGAACAAATGAGAAGCTGGTGCTGATCGGCGGTTCGCTTGGCTCCCAGATGCTGGACGCGTCGGGAGTTCGCGCACTGGCCGAGTTGCCGAGCCTGGATGCATTGCGGGCTCGGATCGTGGGGATGATCGCCACCCCCGCGACCCGGGTTGCGGGAGTCCTCCAGGGCTCGGCTGGGCAGCTCGCTCGGGTCTTTGGCGCCTTTGCCAGGAAAAACGAGGAGGGGGAGGCGGCTGCTGCGGCCTGACCCTTGCGCGGAACCAACCAACGACTAGATTAGGGACACACACAAATGGCTGATCTGCAGAAGCTGGTGGACGAGCTGTCCAGCCTCACGGTGTTGGAGGCGGCAGAGCTCTCAAAACTGCTCGAGGACAAGTGGGGCGTCTCCGCTGCCGCGCCCGTAGCAGTGGCTGCGGCTGCGCCTGCAGGCGGAGCGGCGGCTGCCGCTGCGCCGGCCGAGGAGCAGACCGAGTTCACGGTCATCCTGTCGAAGGCAGGCGACAAGAAGATCAACGTGATCAAAGAGGTCCGCACGATCACCGGCCTCGGCTTGAAAGAGGCCAAGGACCTGGTGGAAGGCGCGCCGAAGCCGGTGAAGGAAAGCATCGGCAAGGACGAGGTTGCGAAGATCAAGAAGATGCTCGAGGACGCCGGCGCAACCGTGGAGGTCAAATAGTAGCACGATCGGCAGACAACCGAGGGCGCGCGGGCTCGCCGCACCGCCGCCTGAAGCTGACCTGGATGCGGGCGGGAATCAGGCTGGTTCCCGCCCCGCTCCGCGTTGCGGCGGCTGTAGGGGCAGGTAGGCAGGGCAATTTATGAACGCAATCACCAGGTCATTCACCGGGCGCAAGCGCATCCGTCGGAGCTTTGGGCGCATCCCGGAGGTCGCGCCGATGCCGAACCTGATTGACGTGCAGCGTGCCTCATACGAGGGCTTCCTGCAAATGAACGTCCAGCCGGACAGTCGGCTGCACGCCGGGTTGCAGGAAGTGTTCAAGTCGGTCTTCCCGATCGACGACTTCGCCGGCCGTGGCCGGCTGGAGTTCGTTTACTACGAACTCGAAGATCCCAAGTACGACGTTGAAGAGTGCATCCAACGCGGCATGACCTATGCCGCGCCGCTGAAGGTCATTCTGCGCCTGATCGTTTGGGACGTGGACGAGGATACCGGCGCCCGCTCGATCCGCGATATCAAGGAACAGCCGGTCTACATGGGCGACATGCCGCTGATGACCGACAATGGCACGTTCATCATCAATGGCACGGAACGCGTCATTGTCTCGCAGATGCACCGTTCCCCCGGCGTCTTCTTCGACCATGACAAGGGCAAGACACACAGCAGCGGCAAATACCTTTTCGCCGCACGGGTGATCCCGTACCGCGGCTCCTGGCTCGACTTCGAATTTGACAGCAAGGATCTCGTCTACGTGCGCATCGACCGGAAGCGGAAGCTGCCGGTGACCACGCTGCTCTATGCGCTCGAAAGCGATGCCACAACGAAGCTGCGCGCGGCGCGCGAGGCAACTGGCGAGCAGGTAGAGCCTGGTGAAGTCCGCGGCATGGATCAGGAGGAAATCCTCAACTACTTCTACGGCCAGGTGGTGTTCGACTACACGCCGAAGGGATGGGCGCGGCCGTTCGATCCGGATGCGTTCCGCGGTGTGAAGCTGCTGGAACCGATCGTGGACGCCGAGACCGGCGAGGTGGTGGCAGACGCCGATGCCAAGCTGACGCAACGTCAGGCGCGGCGCATTGCCGAGAAGACCAAGGAAGTGCTGGTCGGGCGCACCGATCTGCTTGGCCGGTTCGTGGCCGAGGACCTGGTGAACGCGGAAACCGGCGAAATCCACGCCGAAGCTGGCGAGGAGCTGACCGAGCCCAAGCTGACGGCACTGGAAGAGGCTGGCGTCACGCGTCTGCCGACGCTTGCGGTGGATCAGTCGAATGGACCGTGGATCCGCAACACGTTGGCGGTGGACAAGAACAACAACCGCGACGATGCGCTGATCGACATCTACCGTGTCATGCGCCCAGGCGAGCCGCCGACGCCAGAGACGGCGGAAGCCCTGTTCCGCGGGCTGTTCTTCGACCCCGACCGCTATGACCTGTCTGCGGTTGGCCGTGTGAAGATGAATATGCGGCTGGGCTTCGAGGACGTACCCGACTCGGTGCGCGTGCTGCGCAAGGACGACCTGCTGCGCACCGTGAAGATCCTCAATGAGCTGAAGGACGGTCGCGGCCAGATCGACGACATCGACAATCTCGGCAATCGCCGGGTACGTTCGGTCGGTGAGCTGATGGAGAACCAGTACCGCATCGGACTGCTGCGCATGGAGCGGGCGATCCGTGAACGCATGGGGTCGGTCGATATCGACACGGTGATGCCGCACGACCTGATCAACGCGAAGCCGGCGGCGGCAGCGGTGCGCGAGTTCTTTGGTTCGTCGCAGCTGTCGCAGTTCATGGATCAGACCAACCCGCTGTCGGAAGTGACGCACAAGCGGCGTCTGTCGGCGCTGGGTCCGGGCGGTCTGACGCGCGAGCGGGCGGGCTTCGAGGTGCGCGACGTGCACCCGACGCATTATGGGCGCATCTGTCCGATCGAGACGCCGGAAGGCCCGAATATCGGCCTGATCAACTCGTTGGCGACGTATGCCAAGGTCAACAAATACGGCTTCATCGAAACGCCATACATGCTGGTCAAGGAAGGCGTGGTGCAGCGCGAGCCGCGCTACCTCTCCGCCATGGAAGAAGAGAAGCTGGTCGTCGCCCAGGCCGACGCGCCGATGGACGAGACCGGGCGCCTGACCGAGGACTTTGTCTCGGTGCGCCGTCAGGGCGATTTCCGTCTGGCACGTCCGGAGGACGTCACCGCGATCGACGTCTCGCCGAAGCAGCTGGTGTCGGTAGCCGCGGCGTTGATCCCGTTCCTCGAGAACGACGATGCGAACCGCGCGCTCATGGGCTCCAACATGCAGCGCCAGGCAGTGCCGCTGATTCAGGCGGATGCGCCACTGGTTGGCACCGGCATGGAGGCAGCGGTGGCGCGCGATTCCGGTGCGACGATCATTGCGCGGCGTCCCGGCGTGGTGGACCAGATCGATGGCGCGCGCATCGTGGTGCGCGCGACCAATGACGACGGCACGACCAAGGGCGTCGATATCTATCGTCTGCGCAAGTTCATGCGCTCGAACCAGTCGACCTGCATCAATCAGCGTCCGCTGGTGAAGGTGGGCGACACGGTGCATGAGAACGAGATCATCGCTGATGGGCCGTCGACCGAACTGGGCGAGCTGGCGCTCGGGCGGAACGTGCTGTGCGCGTTCATGCCGTGGAACGGCTACAACTTCGAGGACTCGATTCTGATCAGCGAGCGCATCGCGCGCGACGACGTGTTCACCTCGATCCACATCGAGGAATTCGAGGTGATGGCGCGAGACACGAAGCTGGGTCAGGAAGAGATAACGCGCGACATTCCCAACGTGGGCGAGGAGGCGCTGAAGAACCTCGACGAGGCGGGCATCGTCTATATCGGCGCGGAAGTGAATCCGGGCGACATCCTGGTCGGCAAGGTCACGCCGAAGGGCGAGAGCCCGATGACGCCGGAGGAAAAACTGCTGCGCGCGATTTTCGGTGAGAAGGCGTCGGACGTGCGCGACACGTCACTGAAGCTGCCGCCGGGTGTGACCGGGACGGTGGTGGATGTGCGCGTGTTCAGTCGGCGCGGCGTCGACAAGGACGAGCGCGCGATGGCGATCGAGCGTTCAGAGATCGAGCGTCTGGCGAAGGACCGCGACGACGAGAAGGCGATTCAAGAGCGGTCGTTCCTCAACCGGCTGCGCGAGAAGCTGCTGGGCCGCAAGGCGTCCGGTGGGTTCAAGGGCATCAAGTCGGGCACCGAGATCACCGAAGAAGTGCTGAACGAGAATCCGCGTGGCGCCTGGCGTCATATCGGCGTTCAGGACGATACGGTGATGGCGGAGATCGAAACGCTCAAACGCGAGTACGATGCCGCCGTCGGTCGGCTGCAGGCAAGGTTCGACAGCAAGGTGGAGAAGCTGCAGCGCGGCGATGAGCTGCCGCCCGGCGTGATGAAGATGGTCAAGGTCTTCATCGCGGTGAAGCGCAAGCTGCAGCCCGGCGACAAGATGGCCGGCCGCCATGGCAACAAGGGTGTTGTCTCGCGCGTCGTGCCAGTCGAGGACATGCCGTTCCTTGAGGACGGGACGCCGGTGGACATCGTGCTGAACCCGCTCGGTGTGCCGTCGCGCATGAACGTCGGACAGATCCTGGAGACGCATCTCGGCTGGGCGTGCCATACGCTGGGCCAGCAGATTGGTGAGCTGGTCGAAGAGTACCGCCGCACCGGCGCCCGGCGTGACGAATTGCTGGCACGCTTGCGCGACCTCTACGGCGAGGAGGAATTCCGCGACCAGATTGCCATTCTGGACACCGAGCAGCTGGTGGAGCTGTGCGACAACCTGAAGAAGGGCATTCCGATCGCGACGCCGGTATTCGACGGGGCGCGGATGTCCGACATCGAAGGAATGCTGGAGCGGGCAGGGCTGGACACCTCGGGCCAGGTGACGCTGGTCGATGGCCGTACCGGCGAGCCGTTCGAGCGCAAGGTGACGGTCGGGTACATCTATATGCTGAAGCTGCACCACCTGGTGGACGATAAGATCCACGCGCGCTCCATCGGGCCTTACTCGCTGGTCACCCAGCAGCCGCTGGGCGGCAAGGCGCAGTTTGGCGGCCAGCGCTTTGGTGAAATGGAGGTCTGGGCGCTCGAGGCGTATGGCGCCGCGTATACACTGCAGGAGATGCTGACGGTGAAGTCGGACGACGTATCGGGCCGGACCAAGGTCTATGAAGCGATCGTGCGCGAGCAGGACAACTTCGAGGCCGGCGTGCCGGAGAGCTTCAATGTGCTGGTGAAGGAGCTGAAGTCGCTGGGGCTGAACGTCGACCTGGACAGCCGCGCCGCTTGATCAACACCCACTCGTCATCCCCGCGAAAGCGGGGACCCAGCCCCCGGATCGGCGTCCGGGGCAGGCTCTGGACCCCCGCTTCCCGCTTGCGCGGGTACAGGCTCGCGGGGCTGACGGTACTACACGGGGTATTCGCATGAACGAGCTGATGAAGATCCTTGGCCAGACCGGCCAGGCCATGACTTTCGATCAGATCAAGATCCAGATCGCCAGCCCGGAGCAGATCCGGAGCTGGTCATACGGCGAGATCAAGAAGCCGGAGACGATCAACTACCGCACGTTCAAGCCCGAGCGCGACGGGTTGTTCTGTGCGCGCATCTTCGGTCCGATCAAGGACTACGAGTGCCTGTGCGGCAAGTACAAGCGGATGAAGTTCCGCGGCATCATCTGCGAAAAGTGCGGTGTCGAGGTCACGCTGGCGAAGGTGCGCCGCGAACGCATGGGCCATATCGAGCTTGCCTCGCCGGTGGCGCACATCTGGTTCCTGAAGTCGCTGCCCAGCCGCATCGGCCTGATGGTCGATCTGACGCTGAAGGAGCTGGAGAAGATCCTGTACTTCGAGAGCTACGTGGTGCTGGAACCGGGCACCACCGATATGAAGTTGCACCAGCTGCTGACGGAGGATCAGCTTCTGGCGAAGCAGGATGAGTTCGGCGAAGACCAGTTCGAAGTCGGAATCGGTGCCGAGGCGATCAAAAAGGTCCTGAACAAGATCAACCTCGACGAAGAGAAGGTGAAGCTGCGCGGCGATCTGAAGGAGACCAGCTCCGAAGCCAAGCGCAAGAAGCTGGTGAAGCGCCTGAAGCTGATCGAGGCTTTCGCCGACAGCGGTGCGCGACCGGAGTGGATGATCCTCGACGTCGTGCCGGTGATCCCGCCCGAACTGCGACCGCTGGTGCCGCTGGATGGGGGGCGGTTCGCGACCTCGGACCTGAATGACCTGTATCGTCGCGTTATCAACCGCAACAACCGTCTGAAGCGGCTGATCGAGTTGCGCGCGCCCGACATCATCGTGCGCAACGAGAAGCGCATGCTGCAGGAGAGCGTTGACGCGCTGTTCGACAACGGCCGGCGCGGCCGTGCGATCACCGGCGCGAACAAGCGTCCGCTGAAGTCGCTGTCCGACATGCTGAAGGGCAAGCAGGGTCGATTCCGTCAGAATCTGCTGGGCAAGCGCGTCGACTATTCGGGGCGTTCGGTGATCGTGGTCGGTCCGGAGCTGAAGCTGTACCAGTGCGGGCTGCCGAAGAAGATGGCGCTCGAGCTGTTCAAGCCGTTCATCTATTCGAAGCTTGAGAAGTACGGTCACGCCACCACCATCAAGGCGGCCAAGCGCATGGTCGAGAAGGAGCGGCCGGAGGTCTGGGACATCCTGGAAGAGGTGATTCGCGAGCATCCAGTGCTGCTGAATCGTGCGCCCACGCTGCACCGGCTTGGGATCCAGGCGTTCGAGCCGGTACTGATCGAGGGCAAGGCGATTCAGCTGCATCCGCTGGTCTGCACCGCGTTCAACGCGGACTTCGACGGTGACCAGATGGCGGTGCACGTGCCCCTGTCGCTGGAGGCGCAGCTCGAAGGCCGTGTGCTGATGATGTCGACCAACAACATCCTCAGTCCGGCGAACGGCAAGCCGATCATCGTGCCGTCGCAGGACATCGTGTTGGGACTCTACTACCTGTCGCTCGATGCGGCAGAATTCCGCGCGGTGGAGGACGGCGATGCGCCGGCGTTCGGCACCATCGGCGAAATCGAGTATGCGCTGCATTCCGGCGCCGTTGGTCTGCACGACAAGATCAAGGGGCGGTGGGAGACGATCGACGCGGGTGGCAATCCCGTGCGCGAGGTCGTCGTCACCACGCCTGGCCGGATGATGATCGCGCAGTTGCTGCCGAAGCATCCGAACGTGCCGTTCGAGCTGATCAACAAGCAGCTCACCAAGAAGAATGTCTCCGACGTGATCGACGCGGTGTACCGTCACTGCGGCCAGAAGGAGTGCGTGATCTTCGCCGACAGGCTGATGGGGCTTGGCTTCGGTCAGGCCTGCAAGGCGGGCATTTCGTTCGGCAAGGACGACCTGATCATCCCGGTCGAGAAGGACGAACTGATCCGCCACACGCAGGCTGAGGTGAAGGAGTTCGAACAGCAGTACCAGGATGGCCTGATCACCGCTGGTGAGCGCTACAACAAGGTTGTCGACGCCTGGTCGCGCTGCACCGACGAGGTGGCGAGCGCGATGATGAAGGAGATCTCCAAGCAGGAGGTCGGCAAGGCGATCAACTCGGTGTGGATGATGAGCCACTCCGGTGCACGTGGCTCGCCGGCGCAGATGCGTCAGCTGGCGGGTATGCGCGGCCTGATGGCGAAGCCGTCAGGCGAGATCATCGAGCAGCCGATCATCGCCAACTTCAAGGAAGGCCTCTCCGTGCTGGAGTACTTCAATTCCACGCACGGCGCCCGCAAGGGTCTGGCAGACACCGCGTTGAAGACCGCGAACTCAGGCTACCTGACCCGCCGCCTGGTGGATGTGGCACAGGACTGCATTATCGTTGAGCTGGACTGCCACACCGAACGCGGCCTGACCGTGCGCGCGGTGATGGACGGCGGCGAAGTCGTCTCGGCACTGTCCGAGCGTATCCTGGGCCGAACCGCAGCCGAGGATGTGTTGGATCCGGTGACCAACGAGGTCCTGGTGCCGGGCAACACGCTGATCGAGGAAGAGGCAGCCGAGGCGATCGAGCGCGCGGGCGTCGAGGCGGTGAAGATCCGCTCGGTGCTGACGTGTGAGTCGCATACCGGTGTCTGCGCCCATTGCTACGGACGTGACCTCGCACGTGGCACTCCGGTCAACATCGGTGAAGCCGTTGGCGTGATTGCGGCGCAGTCGATCGGTGAGCCTGGCACGCAGCTCACTATGCGCACGTTCCACATTGGCGGCGCAGCGCAGCGCGGTGCCGAGCAGTCGAGCGTGGAGGCGAGCCACGAAGGCGTGGTGACGATCAAGAACCGCAACGTGGTGCTGAACGGCCAGGGCATCCCGGTGGTGATGTCGCGGAACTGCGAAATCGTCCTGGTAGATGACAAGCAGCGCGAGCGGGCGCGGTTCCGCGTGCCATATGGCGCACGGCTGCTGGTCGACGAAGGCCAGCAGGTGGCGCGGGCACAGAAGCTGGCGGAGTGGGATCCGTACACGCTGCCGATCATCACCGAGCGGGCTGGCAAGGTCGAATACATTGACCTGATCGAGGGCATCACGCTGGTCGAGCGGATGGACGAGGTCACTGGCCTGACGTCCAAAGTGGTGGTCGACTACAAGCAAGCGGCGAAAGGCGTCGATCTGCGGCCACGTCTGCAGTTGAAGGACGAGAGCGGCGAGGTCGTGAAGCTGCCAAACGGCACCGATGCGCGCTACTTCCTGGCACCTGACTCCATTTTGTCGGTGGACAATGGTGCGATGGTCGCAGCGGGCGACGTGCTGGCTCGTATCCCGCGCGAGGGCAGCAAGACGCGCGACATCACCGGTGGTCTGCCGCGCGTGGCCGAACTGTTCGAGGCGCGCCGGCCGAAGGATCACGCTGTCATCGCGGAAACCGATGGCCGCGTGGAATTCGGCAAGGACTACAAGAACAAGCGCCGCATCATCGTGAAGAACGATGAGACGACGGAAGAGACCGAGTACCTGATTCCGAAGGGCAAGCACGTCTCGGTGCAGGAGGGCGACTTCGTCCGCAAGGGCGATCCGCTGGTCGACGGCCCGCGCGTGCCGCACGACATCCTGAAGGTACTCGGCGTGGAGGCGTTGTCGGACTACCTGGTGAACGAAATCCAGGACGTCTATCGACTGCAGGGCGTGAAGATCAACGACAAGCACATCGAGGTCATCGTTCGCCAGATGCTGCAGAAGGTGGAGATCCTCGACCCGGGCGACACGACGTTCCTGGCTGGTGAGCAGGTCGACAAGACCGAGTTCGAGGCGGTCAACTCCAAGCTCGGTCCCGAGGAGGCCCCGGCGCAGGCAATGCCGGTGTTGCAGGGGATCACCAAGGCCAGCCTGCAGACCAACAGCTTCATCTCGGCGGCATCGTTCCAGGAGACGACGCGCGTACTGACCGAGGCAGCGACCGCCGGCAAGACTGACAGTCTGACGGGTCTGAAGGAGAACGTCATTGTCGGGCGCTTGATTCCCGCCGGCACGGGCTCGGTGATGAACCGTCTGCGGGCCATCGCTGCCGGACGCGATCAGCGGACACTGAGCATGGGCAATGCGCCGCAGATCACCGAGGAGGTGAAGGCGGCGGAGTAGCCTACCTGACTGACTGATGCTTACTTCCTGGACCGGCGGCGCGAGAGCACCGCCGGTCTTCGATTCTGCGAGATTGGGATAGGGGGACCGAATGAGTGGCCGGGGTTTCCATCACGTCGCGATCCGCGCGGCGGATTTCGACGCGACCATCAAGTTCTATACTCAGGGTCTTGGGTGCACCGTGCATTATGAGTTCTCGGTCCCGGGACGCATCGATCGGGCGGCATTTCTTGATGCAGGTGATGGCCGCTTCATTGAAGTGTTCGGGCCAGGGTCCTCGGTCCAGGCGGAGGGACGGCGACGTCGGCCGGACGAGGAAGCAACTGAAGGTGCATTGCTGCATTTCTGCCTGCGGGTTGCCGAGGTGGAGGCGGCCTATGCGCGCGCCCTTGCGGCCGGTGCGACCGCGCGGATTGCGCCGCGCATGGCAAGCCTGGCCGGCGAGCCCCCAGCCGACGTGCATATCGCGTTTGTCACGGGACCGACGGCGAGGTGATCGAGTTCCTGAAGAGCGAGCAGCTCTAGGAGCGGGATACCGCCACGCGAACCGGGGCGAACGCCGGCTCTCGCCCCCACCGCCGTGCCAGCGCAGCGCACACCACCAGCTGGAGCTGATGAAACAGCATCAGCGGCAGCACGATAAGCCCGAGCGATTGGCCCGCGAACAGCACACTTGCCATAGGCAGGCCGCTCGCAAGGCTCTTCTTTGAGCCGCAGAACACGATGGTGATGTGGTCGGCGCGATTGAAACCGAGAAGCCGGCTGCCTGCGGTTGTCGCCGCCAGCACCGCCCCTAGCAGCCCTGCATTCAGCAGCAGCAGGGTGCTGAACTGGGTGACGTCGAGCTGCCGCCAGATGCCGTGCGTCACACCCTCGCTGAAGGCGACATACACGATCAGCAGTATTGAGCCGCGGTCCACGAGACCCGTCAGGCTCTTATGCCGGCTGACCCAGTCGCCGATCCACGGGCGAGCGGCCTGGCCGGCGAGGAACGGCAGCAGCAACTGCAAGACAATGTCGCCGATGCCTTGCGCCGAAAAGCCGCCGTGCGTCCGCAGGATGAGACCGGCCAGCAGCGGTGTCAGCAGAATGCCGAACAGATTGGAGGCGGTCGCGGCACATAGTGCGGCGGCAACGTTGCCGCGTGCGATCGAGGTGAACGCGATCGAAGACTGAACGGTGGACGGCAGAAGGCAGAGCATCAGCAGCCCGGCCCATAGCGGCGGCGTCAGCAAGTCGGGCGCAACGGCGCGCGCCGCCAGGCCGATTGCCGGGAACAGCAGGAAGGTACTGCAGAGCACGACGACGTGCAGCGGCCAATGTCTGGTTCCGGCCAGGGCGGCCTGCGGCGACAGCCGGGCACCCTGGAGAAAGAACATCGCGGCAATCATCGCGGTCCCGACGCCGCTTGTGACGGTCATTCCGACACCCGTGGCCGGGATCGCCGACGCCAGTGCGACCATCCCGAGGATGCCTGCAATGTAGGGGTCGAGATGCAGTCGCCTGAGGAGCTTGCTCATAACCTCTAGTCTGTGCAGGTCGAGGCTCATAGTGAAGTACGCTTGACATGCTTACTGCTATCGTGATTTGTGATGATCGTGCTCGATCCGGTCCTTCTGCAAAGTTTCCTCGCCGTCACCCAGGCGCGCAGTTTCAGCGAGGCCGGACGGCGCCTCGGCCTGCGGCAGTCCACGATCAGCCAGCACATCCGCAAGCTCGAGGACGAGGCCGGTCGGCGGCTGTTTGTCCGCGACACCCATTCCGTAATCCCGACCCCGGACGGCGAGGCGATGGAGGGCTTCGCTCGTTCGATTCTCGAGGCCAATGAGCGGGCACGCCGCTACTTCAGCGGCTCGCAGTTGCGGGGACGCGTGCGATTTGGCGCCTCGGAAGACTTCGTCAGCTCACGCCTGCCAGAGGTGCTGGCCGACTTTGTCCGGCTGCATCCGTTGGTCGATCTGGCGCTGACGGTCGATCTGAGCGCGACGCTCCATCAGATGCTGGACGCGGGCGAACTCGATCTGGTGCTGTGCAAACGCCGCGGCGGGGATGAGCGCGGCCGGGTGGTCTGGCGTGACCGGCTCGCCTGGATAGGAACGGTCTTGACCCGGATTGATCCAGCCGAACCACTGCCACTTATCCTGTATACGCCGCCGTCGATCACCCGCACGGCGGCTCTGGAGACGCTGGAGCAAGCCGGGCGTCCGTGGCGCATCGTATGCTCCAGCGGCAGCTTGAGCGGGTTGCGTGCTGCAGCGCTGGCTGGGCTTGGGATCACGGTGCACGCACACGGGCTGATGCCGGAGGGGCTGCAGGAAATCCCGGCGGCGTACCGGCTGCCTGATCTAGGCGATGTGGAGTTCGTCGTGCAGGGCGCTGCCCGGGATGGGCGGGGGCCGGCTGGTGAACTCGCTGCGGCCATTCTGGCCGACGGCGGTCGCTTGCATCGACGCGCGATTGCGTAGGTTTTCCTAGGCTGTTTGGGCCGCACCCCGCTTGACACCCTCCAGACCCGCCACTAGGTTCCGCCCCCTCTGGCTGACCCGGAAAAGTTGAAGGGCGGCCGTCGTTTGCAGGCCCAAGTCGCGTGCGGCGCCGCCTCCGGAATGACCGGCGGGCCTAGGCCGCGGGCTTTAGGACCCGCAGGATGGGATGCTCCCAGCCGGCGGGCTTTGCCTGTCAGATGACGGTCGGTCCCCAAGGGAAGCCGAACGGAGCGAATGAAAGAGGCGCGATGCCGACCATCAACCAGCTCATCGCCCATGGGCGCGAGCGACAGAAGACGCGGAACACGGTACCCGCGCTGCAGGGCTGCCCGCAAAAGCGCGGCGTCTGCACACGCGTCTATACGACCACGCCGAAGAAGCCGAACTCGGCGCTGCGCAAGGTCGCCAAGGTGCGACTGACCAACGGCTACGAGGTCGTGTCGTATATCCCTGGCGAGGGTCACAATCTGCAGGAGCACTCGGTGGTGCTGATCCGCGGCGGCCGCGTGAAGGATCTGCCTGGCGTGCGATATCATATCCTGCGCGGCGTGCTCGACACCCAGGGCATCGCCAAGCGCCGCCAGCGCCGTTCGCTGTACGGCGCCAAGCGGCCGAAGTGAGGTCGTGCGAAGCACGCTGGAGATGAGGTCGTGCGAAGCACGCTGGAGATGATGCCATGAGCCGCCGCCGCCGCGCCGTCAAACGCGAGATCCTGCCGGACGCCAAGTTCGGCGACGTCGTCATCACCCGCTTCATGAACGCGCTGATGTACGATGGGAAGAAGTCGGTCGCCGAGGGCACCGTGTATGGCGCGCTCGATGTGCTGAAGCGCCGGGGCGGGGCGCAGGCCGATCCGGTGCGGATGTTCCACGAGGCGCTGGACAACGTGAAGCCGGCAGTGGAGGTGCGGTCGCGTCGCGTTGGCGGTGCCACCTACCAGGTGCCGGTCGAAGTCCGCACCGAGCGCCGCCAGGCGCTGGCGATCCGCTGGATCATCGACGCTGCGCGGAAGCGCGGCGAGCACACGATGGAAGACCGCCTGTCGAACGAACTGCTGGACGCGGTGAACAATCGCGGCTCAGCGGTGAAGAAGCGTGAGGATACCCACCGGATGGCCGAGGCGAACAAGGCCTTCAGCCACTACCGCTGGTAACCGATTAACCGGAGACACCCAAAATGGCCAAGGCGAAATTCGCGCGCACCAAGCCGCACTGCAACGTCGGCACGATCGGTCACGTGGATCATGGCAAGACGACATTGACCGCGGCAATCACCAAGATCCTGGCGAAGACCGGCGGCGCGACATTCACCGCCTATGACCAGATCGACAAGGCGCCGGAGGAAAAGGCGCGCGGCATCACGATTGCGACGGCACACGTCGAGTACGAGACGGAGAAGCGCCACTACGCGCACGTCGATTGCCCGGGCCACGCCGACTACGTGAAGAACATGATCACCGGTGCCGCGCAGATGGACGGGGCGATTCTTGTGGTCTCTGCCGCCGACGGACCGATGCCGCAGACCCGTGAGCACATCCTGCTTGCCCGCCAGGTCGGTGTGCCGGCGCTCGTTGTCTACCTCAACAAGGTGGACATGGTGGACGATCCGGAACTGCTCGAGCTGGTCGAGCTCGAAGTGCGCGAACTGCTGTCTTCATATCAGTTCCCCGGAGACGATATCCCGATCATCAAGGGATCCGCGCTGTGCGCGCTGGAAGAGCGCGAGCCCGATATAGGCGAAAAGTCCATCCTGGAGCTGATGGAAGCGGTGGACAGTTACATCCCGCAGCCGCAGCGTGCGACCGACCGTCCGTTCCTGATGCCGGTGGAAGACGTCTTCTCGATCTCCGGCCGTGGCACCGTGGCGACCGGACGCGTCGAGCGCGGGATCATCAAGGTCGGCGAAGAGGTCGAGATCGTTGGCATTCGCCCGACGCAGAAGACCGTGGTCACCGGCGTGGAGATGTTCCGTAAGCTGCTCGACCAGGGCGAGGCGGGCGATAACATCGGTGCGCTGCTGCGCGGCACCAAGCGCGAGGATATCGAGCGCGGCCAGGTGCTGGCCAAGCCCGGCTCCATTACCCCGCATACCAAGTTCAAGGCCGAAGCCTACATCCTGACGAAGGAAGAAGGTGGCCGTCACACGCCGTTCTTCACCAACTATCGCCCGCAGTTCTACTTCCGCACGACCGACGTCACCGGCGTCGTGCAGCTGCCGGAAGGCACCGAGATGGTGATGCCGGGCGACAACGTGACGATGGACGTGGAACTGATCGCGCCGATCGCGATGGACGCGCAGCTGCGTTTTGCAATTCGCGAAGGCGGCCGAACGGTCGGCGCCGGCGTCGTCGCCAGCATCACGGCCTAGCGGGTTTCAGCGGCACCGGCGCTCCTCGGCAACGAGGGGCGCCGGTGGCGTTTGCAGAGGATTCGGGGAATGGCGCTCGACAATCAGAATATTCGCATCCGGCTCAAGGCCTACGATCACCGCGTGCTGGACAACAGCACGAAGGAGATCGTCAACACCGCCAAGCGCACGGGTGCCCGCGTTCGCGGTCCGATCCCGCTGCCGACGCACATCGAACGGTTCACAGTGAACCGTTCGCCGCACGTCGATAAGAAGAGCCGCGAGCAGTTCGAGATCCGCACACATCGTCGGCTGCTCGACATCGTCGAACCGACGCCACAGACCGTGGATGCGTTGATGAAGCTCGACCTCGCCGCGGGCGTGGACGTGGAAATCAAGATCTGACGTGATGGCAAACCAACGAACAGGCCTGCTGGCCAAGAAGCTGGGCATGACCCGGATTTTCCGAGACGACGGCGCGCACGTGCCGGTGACCGTGCTGCAGCTCGACGGATTGCAGGTGGTCGCGCAGCGAACCACGGAGAAGGATGGCTACGACGCGGTGCAGCTTGGCTGGGGCAAGGCCAAGGTAAAGAACGTTTCGCAGCCCAACCGCGGCCATTTCGCCAAGGCAAAGGTCGAGCCGAAGGCAAGGCTTGCCGAATTCCGCGTTGCGGCCGACGCGCTGCTGGAACCGGGTTCGCTCCTGTCGGCTGCGCATTTCGCGGTGGGGCAACGGGTCGATGTCTGTGGCACCACCAAAGGCAAGAGCTTTGCCGGCTCGATGAAGCGCTGGAATTTCTCTGGACTTGAAGCGAGCCACGGCGTGTCGATCAGCCATCGCAGCCATGGATCGACCGGCAATCGCCAGGATCCTGGCAAAGTGTTCAAGAACAAGAAAATGGCCGGCCATCTCGGTGTCGAGCGCGTCACCACACTGAACCTGGAAGTGGCGGCGGTGGATGCCGGGAAGGGGCTGCTCATGGTGCGGGGAGCCGTACCCGGAGCCAAAGGTGGGTTCGTCTTGGTGCGCGATGCGGTGAAGCGAGCGCGGCCAGCGGATGCTCCCTATCCGGCCGCCCTAGTCGAAGCGCAGGCGGGCTGAAAACGATGCAGGTCGAGATCACCACGTTGGATAAGGCCAGTGCCGGCACTGCCGAACTGCCCGACGAGATTTTCGCGGCTCGGCCGCGTCCTGACATCATGGCCCGCGTGGTGCACTGGCAACTGGCAAAGCGTCGCGCTGGCACGCATAGCACCAAGGGCATGAACGACGTCTCCGGCACGACGAAGAAGCCGTACCGACAGAAGGGCACCGGCAATGCACGCCAGGGCAGTCTGCGTGCGCCGCAGTTCCGCGGTGGGGGCGTGGTCCACGGTCCGGTTCCGCACGCGCACGAATACAGCCTGAACAAGAAGGTGCGGCGGCTCGGGTTGATCTCGGCGCTGTCGCAGAAGCGGGCGGACGGCAAGCTGGTGGTGCTGGAGGCTGCGAACGGCTCAGCGAAGACCGGCGAGCTTGCGAAGAAGCTCAAGGCCCTGGGCTGGTCCTCTGTACTGATCGTCGATGGAACCGTGGACGTCGGGTTCCTGCGCGCCAGCCGGAACATTCCTGGCATCGACGTGCTGCCGACCATCGGTGCGAATGTCTATGATATTCTGAACCACGACATGCTTGCGATCACCACTGCCGGTGTCGAGGCGCTCAAGCAGCGGCTGAATAGCGCAGCGAAGCCCGTGGCCTCTACGACGGCTGACGCAGGCGCGAACCCGGCTCACTCGGATCTGCCGGCGCCGGCAGTGATCACCGACCATGTGGGCCCGGCTGAAGGATCCGTGCAATGAGCGGGACCGTGACAAAGCGCAAGCCCGTACTATCGCGAGAGGCGATGTACCAGATCATCCGCAATCCGGTGATCACCGAGAAGGCGACGACGCTGACCGAGCACGGCCAGTTCATTTTTCGTGTCGCGCCGGATGCGAACAAGCGCGAGATCAAGGCGGCGGTCGAGAGTCTGTTCGGGGTTACGGTGGTGTCGGTGAACACCCTGGTTCAAAAGGGCAAGGCAAAGCGCTTCCGCGGCCGTCCAGGACAGCGTTCGGACGTCAAGAAGGCGTTCGTCAAGCTGGCCGCCGGCCAATCGATCGATTTCACCACCGGGCTCGCATAGATGGCACTCAGGCAGTTCAATCCGGTCACGGCCAGTCTCCGCGGAACGGTCCTGATCAACCGCTCCGAGCTGTGGAAGGGCAAGCCGGTCAAGGCGCTGACCGAAGGCAAGACCGGCACCGGCGGCCGCAACAACCATGGTCGCATCACCAGCCGGTTCATGGGCGGCGGGCACAAGCAGGCCTATCGCTACGTCGACTTCAAGCGCCGCAAGTTTGATGTGCCGGCGACGGTGGAGCGGCTCGAGTATGATCCAAACCGCACCGCTTTCATTGCGCTGCTGAAGTATCAGGACGGCGAGCTCCGGTACATCATCGCGCCACAGCGTTTGCGTGCCGGCGACAGTGTCGTTTCCGGCCGGCGGGTGGACATCAAGCCCGGGAATGCCATGCCGATGGCGGCGATCCCGGTCGGTACCATCATCCACAACATCGAGATGAAGCCCGGCGCCGGCGGCAAGATAGCGCGCTCGGCTGGCACCTATGCGCAGTTGGTGGGCAAGGATGCTGGTTGGGCGCAGATCAAGCTGTCTTCCGGCGAACTGCGTGTCGTCCGTTCCGAGTGCATGGCCTCGATCGGCGCCGTGTCGAACCCTGACAACATGAACCAGAAGATCGGCAAGGCCGGTCGGTCGCGCTGGCTGGGCAAGCGCCCGCACAATCGTGGCGTGGTGATGAACCCGGTCGATCATCCGCTTGGTGGGGGCGAAGGTCGCAGCTCCGGCGGGCGTCATCCGGTGACGCCATGGGGCGTCCCGACCAAGGGCTACAAGACACGCAGCAACAAGCGGACGGACAAGCTGATCATCCGCCGCCGCAACAAGGGCAAGTAAGATGGCGCGTTCCGTCTGGAAGGGCCCCTTCGTCGATGGCTATCTGCTGAACAAGGCGGATGCCGCGCGCGCGTCGGGCCGCAACGAGATCATCCGCATCTGGTCGCGTCGCTCGACGATCCTGCCGCAGTTCGTCGGCCTGACCTTCGGCGTCTACAACGGCCGCAAGTTCCTGCCGGTGCAGGTGAACGAGAACATGGTGGGGCACAAGTTCGGCGAGTTCTCGCCGACGCGCACGTTCACCGGCCATGCCGGCGATAAGAGGGCAAGGCGCACATGAGCAAGCCGTCCCGTCCGCGCGACCTGGCCGATACCGAGGCGCAGGCAATCTTGTCGAACGTGCGGGTCAGCCCACGCAAGCTGAACCTGGTGGCCGGGCTGATTCGCAACCTGCCGGCGCAGCAGGCGGTGGCGACGCTGACCTTCTCCAAGCGCCGCATTGCGCAGCAGGTGCGCAAGGCACTGGAGAGCGCGATCGCCAACGCCGAGAACAATCATCAGCTCGACGTCGATCGGCTGGTGGTATCGCGCGCCGAAGTGGGACGCTCGGTGGTCATGCGCCGGTTCCACGCGCGTGGCCGCGGCCGCGCGGCGCGCGTCGAAAAATGGTTCAGCCACCTGAAGATCGTGGTGAGCGAACGCCAGCAGGAAGTCGAGCAGGAAGGAGGGGCCGCATAATGGGTCACAAGGTGAATCCTGTCGGGCTTCGTCTCGGCATCAATCGTACCTGGGACAGCCGTTGGTTTGCTGGCGGCGATTATTCCCAGTTGCTGCATGACGACCTGAAGCTGCGCGGGCACCTGCGCAGGAAGCTGCACGGCGCGGGCGTATCGCGCGTGGTGATCGAGCGGCCGGCGAAGAAGCCACGCGTGACGATCTACGCGGCGCGGCCTGGCGTGGTGATCGGCAAGAGGGGCCAGGACATCGAGGTGCTGAAGAAGGACCTCAGCAAGATGGCCAATGCCGAGGTGGCGTTGAACATTGTCGAGATTCGCAAGCCTGAGATCGATGCCACGCTGGTGGCGGAGAATATCGCGCAGCAGCTCGAGCGTCGGGTGGCATTCCGGCGGGCGATGAAGCGCGCGGTGCAATCGGCGATGCGGCTCGGAGCGCAGGGCATCCGCATCAATTGCGGCGGCCGGCTCGGGGGGGCGGAAATAGCGCGCGTGGAGTGGTATCGCGAAGGACGCGTGCCGCTGCACACGCTGCGTGCCGATATCGACTTCGGCGAAGCAACGGCGAAGACCACCTATGGCACCTGCGGGGTGAAAGTCTGGGTGTTCAAGGGCGAGATCATGGCGCACGACCCGATGGCGCTGGATCGCCGCGCTGCCGAACAGGCGCCGCAACGGTGACGGGCGGTTCACCGTCATGGCCGGCCCCCCGGGTCGGGCCGACGGCCCGCCCGAGGGCATGCCCGTGCCGGCCATCAGTAGCGGCAAGTGCCATGACGGATGGCCGGGAGATCGCCGGGACAAGCCCGGGGACATGGCCCGGCCATGACGGAGAAGAGTAAACAACCATGTTACAACCGAAACGCACCAGATACCGCAAGGCGCACAAGGGCCGCATCCATGGCAATGCCAAGGGTGGCTTTGCGCTGAACTTCGGCACCTATGGACTGAAGGCGTTGGAGCCTGACCGTATCACGGCACGGCAGATCGAGGCGGCGCGGCGTGCGATCACCCGCGCGATGCGCCGTACTGGGCGCGTCTGGATCCGGATCTTTCCCGATGTGCCGGTCTCGGCGAAACCGGCGGAAGTGCGAATGGGATCGGGCAAGGGCTCGCCTGAGTTCTGGGTATGTCGCGTCGCGCCAGGGCGGATCATGTTCGAGGTCGATGGCGTGCCGGCCAATCTCGCGCGCGAGGCGTTGACCCTTGGTGCTGCAAAGCTGCCAATCCGCACACGTTTCGTCGCCCGTATCGGGGACGCGTGATGGCAAATGCCGCAACCGACGTGCGGGCGAAGACTGCGGACGAGTTGAGCACGATGCTGCTCGATCTGCGCAAGGAACAGTTCAACCTGCGCTTTCAACGGGCCACCGGCCAGCAAGAAGGTGTCGCGCGCATTCGTCAGGTGCGGCGACAGATTGCGCGGGTGAAGACCATACTTCATGAAAAGAATTGGGCGGAGAAGCAACGCGGTGCTTCTCATTCTGGGGCGAAGTCATAAGGAGACCGGCGCTAGATGCCGAAACGCTTACTCACCGGGCGGGTGACGAGTGACAAGATGGACAAGACTGTGACGGTCCTGGTGGATCGTCGTGTCATGCATCCGCTGTACAAGAAGTTCATTCGTCGCTCGAAGAAATACGCGGCACATGATGCGGCCAATCTTTGCAAGGTGGGCGACATGGTGCGCATCGAGGAGTGCCCGCCGATCAGCAAGCGCAAGACCTGGTTGGTCGTCGAGCGCAATGGCGAGGTTCTGGCCAGGGAAGGAGCGGCGGCATGATCTCGGTCGAGACCAATCTGGAAGTGGCCGACAACTCCGGCGCGCGCCGCATTCAGTGCATCAAGGTGCTCGGCGGCTCGAAGCGGAAGACCGCATCGGTGGGCGACATCATCGTGGTGTCGATCAAAGAGGCAATTCCGCGCGGCAAGGTGAAGAAGGGTGACGTGCACCAGGCGGTCATCGTGCGCACCGCTTTTCCGGTGCGGCGCGGCGACGGCAGCGCGATTCGCTTCGACCGCAACGCTGCGGTGCTGATCAACAAGCAGCTCGAGCCGATCGGCACGCGGATCTTTGGCCCGGTGGTGCGCGAACTGCGGGCTCGCCGCTTCACCAAGATCATGTCGCTCGCACCTGAGGTGCTGTGATGTTCCACGTGTCGGAGACGCGATAATGGCGGCACGCATTCGCAAAGGCGACACGGTGGTGGTGATCTCGGGCGTCAACAAGGGACGGCGCGGCCAGGTGCTGCGTGTGATGCCGAAGGTTGAACGCGCGGTGGTGCAGGGGGTCGCGATGGTGACGCGGCATATCAGGCCGCGCGGCATGGGCGAGCCTGGTGGTATCCGCGAGCAGGAAGCCGCGATCCACCTGTCCAATCTGATGCTGATCGATCCGCGCAGCGAGAAGCCGACCAAAGTCGGGTTTCGCGTGTTGGACGACGGACGCAAGGTGCGCGTCGCCAAGGCGACGGGCGAGGTGATCGAGAGCTGATGGCCGGGTCGAGCCCGGCCATGACGAATGAGGACCGGGGTGACGCCCGGAATTGCGGGTGATGCGATGAGCGGATCGAGGAATCAGCCGAAGAAGAAGGCCGCCGCAGCGAAGGGTGGCGGGAATCGTGGTGCTGGCGCGCCACCGAGCCGAGCCGATGCGCGCGCCGAACGCATGCGTGCGGCGGAGGCCGCGGCTGGTGGCGAGGCGATAAAGGCGTCTCCGCAGGAGATGCCCCGGCTGCAGAAGCGCTATCTCGAAGAGGTGCGCGCCAAGCTGCAGCAGGAATTCGGCTACACCAACCCGATGCAGGTGCCGAAGCTCGAGAAGATCGTCATCAACATGGGCGTGGGCGAGGCGACGGGCGATCAGAAGAAGCTTGACTCGGCGGTCGAGGAGCTGACGGCGATCGCCGGGCAGAAGCCGGTGAAGACGCTGGCGAAGAAGGCGATCGCCGGATTCAAGATCCGCAAGGGTCTGCCCATCGGCTGCAAGGTGACGCTGCGCAAGGCACGGATGTACGAGTTCCTGGACCGGCTGATCACCATCGCCATGCCCCGCGTGCGCGACTTTCGCGGCATCCAGGGCAAGGGTTTTGACGGTCGCGGCAACTTCGCCATGGGTGTGCGCGAGCAAATTGTATTCCCGGAGATCAACTACGACCGGGTCGATGCGGTGCGTGGGATGGACATCCAATTCGTCACCACCGCCCGGACGGACGCGGAAGCGAAGGCGCTGCTCAGAGCCTTCGATCTACCGTTCGCGAACTAGAGGTTTTCGCGTGATTCAGACCTCCGGCGATTCCGCCTCCGGTCATCACGCTTGAAGGAAGACAGATGGCCAAGCTTTCACAGGTCAACCGCAACGCCATGCGCGCCTACAAGTCGAAGCGCGACAAATCCAAGCGCGCCGCGCTGAAGGCGATCGTGATGGATCGAACCTTGCCGGTGGAGGATCGCTTCAATGCCACGTTGAAGCTCGCGCAGTTGCCGCGCAACGGCGCGCAGGTGCGCGTGCGCCTGCGCTGCAAGCTGACGGGGCGGCCGCGCGGCAATTACCGCAAGTTCGAACTTAGCCGCATCATGCTGCGTGAACTGGGCAATCAGGGTCAGATCCCCGGCATGGTCAAGGCGAGCTGGTAGAAGGAAACGAGCAGATGGCAGTTTCCGATCCCCTGGGCGACATGCTGACGCGCATCCGCAATGCGCAGCGCGCGCGCCATTCCACGTGTCTGGCGCCGGCGTCGAAGCTGCGCGCCAATGTGCTTGATGTGCTCAAGCGCGAGGGCTTCATCCGCGGCTTTGAAGCGCACGAATTGCGACCCGGCGTGGCACAGCTGCGGATCGAGTTGAAATACAATGAGGGCGAGCCGGTGATCAAAGAGATCACCCGGGTCTCCAAGCCGGGCAGACGGGTCTACTCGAAGATCAAGGAGATGCCGCGGGTGTACGCCGGTCTCGGGATCTCGATTCTGTCCACGCCACGCGGCGTGATGAGCGACGCAGAGGCGCGCGCTGCCAATGTCGGTGGCGAAGTGCTCTGCCGCGTATTCTGACGCGTGTATTGAAGGAGGGGCCGCTATGTCGCGCGTCGGCAAGTATCCGGTGGAAATTCCGCGAGGCGTGCAGGTGGCGATTGCCGGCCGGCTGCTCACGGCAAAAGGACGGCTGGGTGAGTTGAAACTTGAGTTGACCGAGTTCGTCGATGCCACGGTCGAGGGCAACCATGTCGCGGTAAAGCCGCGCACTCAGGAGACGCGGGCGCGGATGATGTGGGGCACCACGCGCGCTCTGGTCGCCAACATGGTGAAAGGCGTGTCCGCCGGCTACACGAAGTCGATGGAGATCACCGGCACCGGCTATCGCGCCGCGGTGCAGGGCAAAAATCTGGAACTTGCACTTGGGTACTCGCACCCGATCGTCTATCCGATTCCGGACGGCATCAAGATCACCTGCGAGCGCCCGACGGCGATCAAGGTGGAAGGCGTGGACAAGCGGCTGGTCGGCCAGGTGGCGGCGGAAATTCGCGGGTTCCGCGGACCAGAACCGTACAAGGGCAAGGGCATCCGCTATTCGGACGAGCAGATCCGGCGGAAGGAAGGGAAGAAGAAGTGAGTACGCTGCAGGACCTGCGGGCGCGCCGGCGTGGGCGGCTGCGGTTTCAGTTGCGCCAGAAGTCGGGCGGGCGACCACGGCTGTCGGTGTTCCGTTCCGGCAAGCACATCTACGCCCAGGTGATCGATGACAGTGCTGGCCGCACCGTGGCGGCAGCGTCGTCGCTGGACAAGACGCTGCGCGGCAGCCTGCGCACCGGCGCCGATAAGGCGGCGGCTGCCGCGGTTGGCAAGCTGGTCGCCGAACGCGCGGCGGCGGCTGGGATCAAGGAAGTCGTGTTCGACCGCGGCGCCTATCTGTACCACGGCCGCGTCAAGGCGCTGGCCGATGCCGCCCGCGAAGGCGGGCTGGCGTTCTGAAGGACTGACATATGGCACGTGAACCAAGAGAAGGCGGACGGCGCCGGGACCGCGACAGCGATCGTGACGCCGATGACGGCCTCACTGACAAGCTGGTGACGATCAATCGCGTGGCGAAAGTCGTGAAGGGTGGCCGCCGCTTCGCGTTCGCCGCCCTCGTGGTGGTGGGCGACCAGAAGGGCCGCGTCGGCTACGGAGCGGGGAAAGCGCGCGAGGTCCCAGAGGCGATCCGCAAGGCAACCGAGCGGGCCAAGCGTGGCTTGATTCGTGTTCCGATGAAGGAAGGCCGTACGTTGCACCACGACATCGAAGGGCGTTACGGCGCCGGCAAGGTCGTGTTGCGCACGGCACCGGCTGGCACCGGCATCATCGCGGGCGGCCCGCTGCGCGCGGTCTTCGAGACACTCGGCATCGGCGATGTGGTGGCCAAGTCCCTGGGCAGTCGCAATCCACATAACATGGTGAAGGCGACGTTCGCGGCGCTGGAGCGCTGTGCGTCGCCGCGGTCGGTGGCGAACCGGCGCGGCAAGAAAGTGTCCGAGTTGTTCGCCCGCCGCGACACCACGCCGCCGCGGCCCTCGGCCTCCCCGGATCGGGGTCCGGGCCAGGCGCAGGAGGCGCCAAGTGCCTAAAGTGCGGGTGACCCAGATCGGATCGCCGGCCGGACGCAAGCCGGGCCAACGGGAAACGCTGATCGGTCTCGGACTGAACAAGATGCGGCGGACGCGCGAGCTGGAGGACACTCCGGCAGTGCGGGGCATGATCCGCAAGGTGGCCCACCTGGTGAAGGTGGAGGAACGGCAGACATGAAACTGAATGAACTGCGCGACAATGCCGGCGCGCGTCTGAAGTCGAAGCGGCTCGGGCGCGGCATTGGTTCGGGCAAGGGCAAGACATCGGGCAAGGGCGTCAAGGGTCAGAAGGCGCGCGCCGGCGTGTCGCTGAACTCCTTCGAGGGCGGCCAGATGCCGCTATATCGCCGGTTGCCGAAGCGTGGTTTCTGGAACCCGTTCCGTAAGGAGTACGCGCCGGTGAACCTCGGCGCGCTGGAAGCGGCGATCGCGGCCGGCAAGCTGGATATCGGCCAGCCGATCGACGAGGCCGTACTGCAATCGGCCGGCTTGGTCCGCGGCAAATCAGCCGGCGTACGGCTGCTGGCAAAGGGTGAGATTTCCCGGGCGATCACCATCACGGTCTCCGGTGCGTCGGCGGCGGCAATCGAGGCGGTGCAGAAGGCGGGCGGCTCGGTGACGACCACGGTTGCAAGGGCAGAGCCTGCAGCCGAAGCCTAGTGTGGCGGTTCCGAAGTCCGCCGCTTTGTGGATCAGCCGCCGATACGAGCGTCGGCCTTGCGCTGGCTCTGCCCCAGCCCGACAATAGGACTCGAGTAACGAGGGACGACCGATGGCCTCCGCTGCCGAACAACTTGCGGCAAACCTGAGCCTTGGGGTCTTCTCCAAGGCGACCGAACTCAAAAAGCGTATCTGGTTCACCCTCGGCGCGCTGGTCGTTTACCGCATCGGAACCTACATTCCACTACCCGGCGTCGACGCCGCGGTGATGAACGAGATGCTGCAGCAGCATGGCAGCGGCATCCTCGGCATGTTCGACATGTTCACCGGCGGTGCGCTGCGACGCATGACGGTATTCGCGCTGAACATCATGCCCTACATCAGCGCCAGCATCATCATTCAGCTGATGACCGCCGCGGTCCCAAGCCTCGAGGCGCTGAAGAAGGAGGGAGAGGCCGGCCGCAAGAAGCTAAACCAGTACACTCGTTACCTCACTGTGTTCATCGCCATGTTCCAGTCCTATGGCATCGCCGTAGGGCTCGAGAGCATGCATGCCAGCTTTGGTCCCGCGGTGATCAACCCAGGCTGGTTCTTCCGCTTCTCATGCGTGATCACGCTGGTCGGCGGCACCATGTTCCTGATGTGGCTCGGCGAGCAGATCACCGCTCGCGGAGTGGGCAACGGCACATCGCTGATCATCATGGCGGGCATCGTCGCCAACCTTCCCACCGCGCTGGCCTCGCTGCTGGATCTCGGGCGCACCGGTGCGCTGTCACCGTTCTTTATCATCGGGTTCATGGTTCTGGCGGTGTTCGTGATCGCGTTCATCGTGTTCATCGAGCGTGCGCAGCGGCGGATACCGGTGCAGTACCCCAAGCGTCAGGTCGGCAATCGGATGTTCGGCGGTGATTCGACGCATATGCCGCTGAAGATCAATACGTCGGGCGTCATTCCGCCAATCTTCGCCAGCTCCATCCTGCTGATACCGGCGACGATCGCCGGGTTCTCCGCCGGTGGACCGGGGTGGCTGCAGTGGATATCGACCGAGTTGTCGCACGGCTCGCCGCTGTATATGGCTATGTATGCCGCGATGATAATTTTCTTCTCGTACTTCTACACCGCGGTGGTGTTCAATCCGCAGGAGACGGCGGACAACCTGAAGAAATATGGCGGCTTTATTCCCGGTATCCGTCCGGGTACGGCGACGGCCGACTATTTCGACCATGTGCTCACGCGACTGACCACGGTTGGCGGACTCTACCTGGTCGCGGTCTGCCTGCTGCCCGAGGTGCTGATCAGCGACTACGGCCTGCCATTCTATTTCGGCGGCACCTCTATCCTGATCGTGGTGTCCGTCACCATGGACACGGTCACGCAGATTCAGTCGCATCTGCTCGCGCACCAATATGAGGGCCTGATCCGCAAGGCCCGGGTGCGTCACAGATGATGGCCGGATCGGGTCTTGCCGTGGCGGTTGAAGGCGGGGCTGGCGCCCGGAATTACACATGAGACTTGTCCTGCTGGGGCCGCCGGGCGCCGGGAAGGGAACTCAGGCCAAGCGGCTGCAGGACCACTACGGAATAGCGCAGATCTCCACCGGGGATATGCTGCGCGCCGAGGTCGCCGCCGGCTCACCGATCGGGCGCGAGGCGAAAGCGGTGATGGAGGCCGGTCAACTCGTTTCCGACGACATCATCATCCGCATGCTGGGGCAGCGAGTGGAACAGCCGGATGCGGGGAAGGGCTTCATCCTCGACGGGTTTCCGCGCACGGTGCCCCAGGCCGAGGCACTGGACCGATTGCTCGCCGAGAAGCGGATGAAGCTCGACGCGGTGGTCGAGCTCGCCGTGGATGACGCGGCTCTGGTGGAACGAATCGCTGGACGCTTCACCTGCGCGAAATGCGGCACCGGCTACCACGACACGTTCAAACCCACTGCCGTCGCCGGTGTCTGCGACGTGTGCGGCTCGCACGAGTTCACCCGTCGGGCTGACGACAATAGGGAAACCGTGACGGCGCGACTGGAGGCGTATCATCACCAGACTGCGCCAATACTGCCGCACTACGAGGCGCAAGGACTGCTGCGTCGGGTCGACGGGATGGCAGATATCGACGAGGTGACGCGACAGGTCGAGCAGGTGCTGTCCCGGCAACCCACGGCCATTTGACTGCCCTCGTTGACAGAGCGGCGAGCCGGCCTATATTCCGGCTCCTCGGTGCTTTCCCCCGTGGAATTGCGCCCCAGTAGACATTCCCGAGGAGTAACGGCGTGGCACGTATTGCCGGCGTGAACATCCCGACCAACAAGCGGGTGACCATTGGCCTGCGTTACATTTATGGGATTGGCCCGACCAAGGCCGCCGAAATTTGCGGCAAACTGGGGATTCCCGAGGATCGCCGGGTCAACCAGCTGTCCGACGAAGAAGTGCTGCGCATCCGCGAGATGATCGACCGCGACTACCGAGTGGAGGGTGACCTCCGCCGCGAGGTGGCGATGAATATCAAGCGGCTGATGGACCTGGGCTGCTATCGCGGCCTGCGGCATCGGCGCGGTCTGCCGGTGCGGGGGCAGCGCACCCACACCAATGCCCGTACCCGCAAGGGCAAGGCAGTGGCGATCGCCGGCAAGAAGAAAGTCACCAAGTAATCGGCGCCGGCCCCATCCCCATCAACAGCAGGATCTAAGGCAGCATGGCGAGAACCGCCACTTCCACGCGCCCTCGCAGAAGGGAGCGCAAGAACATCACCTCGGGTGTCGCGCACGTCGCGGCGACCTTCAACAACACGGTCATTACCATCACCGACGCACAGGGCAACGCGATCGCCTGGTCGTCGGCTGGAAGTCAGGGCTTCAAGGGCAGCCGCAAATCGACGCCGTATGCAGCGCAGGTCGCAGCCGAGGACGCGGGTCGCAAGGCGCGTGAGCACGGCATGGAAATGCTGGAGATCGAGGTCAGCGGACCAGGTTCAGGACGCGAGAGTGCATTGCGGGCATTGCAGGCGGTTGGGTTTTCCATCTCGGCGATTCGCGACATGACACCCGTTCCGCACAACGGCTGCCGCCCGCGCAAACGCCGACGGGTCTAGGGCAGCGCGGCGAAACGTACCGATCCCACTGGGTCGTTGCTGGACCTTTGGCAAGGCCGTGGTCCGAAAGGTTAGATGCCATGAGACAGAGTGCAGTCATCCAGCGCAACTGGCAGTCGCTGATCCGGCCGGAAAAGCTGGAAGTCGAGCCGGGCGCCGATCCCTCGCAGGTGGCGACCATCGTTGCCGAGCCGCTGGAGCGCGGCTTCGGCATGACGCTGGGGAACGCGATCCGGCGAATTCTGCTGTCGTCGCTGCAAGGCGCCGCGGTCACCGCGGTGCAGATCGATGGTGTGCTGCATGAGTTCAGCAGCATTCCAGGCGTGCGCGAGGATGTCACCGACATCGTGCTGAACATCAAGCAGCTCGCGCTGCGCATGCACGGTGAAGGTCCGAAGCGAATGACGCTGACCGCGACCGGACCCGGTGAGGTGCGCGCCGGCCAAATCCAGGCGGGTCATGACATCGAGATCATGAATCCGGGCCTTGTTCTGTGTACGCTGGACGATGGCGTGAAGCTTGGGATGGAGTTCACCGTGAACCTTGGCAAGGGCTACCAGCCCGCCGCGGTCAACCGTCCGGAGGATGCCCCGATTGGCCTCATCCCGGTGGACAGCATTTATTCGCCGGTGCGCCGCGTCTCTTACAAGGTGGAGCCGACACGTGTTGGCCAGGTCACCGACTACGACAAGTTGCTTCTCACGGTGGAAACGAACGGTGCGGTGACGCCCGAGGATTCCGTCGCGGTGGCGGCGCGCATTCTGCAGGACCAATTGCAGCTGTTCATCAACTTCGAGGAACCGCAGCAGATCCGTGCCGAGGAGCCGGAAGACAACCTGCCGTTCAACCGCAACCTGCTGCGTAAGGTGGACGAGTTGGAGCTGTCCGTCCGCTCGGCGAACTGCCTGAAGAACGACAATATCGTCTACATCGGCGACCTGGTGCAGAAGTCCGAACAGGAAATGCTGCGCACGCCGAACTTCGGGCGGAAATCGCTGAACGAGATCAAAGAGGTTCTCGGCTCGATGGGCCTCGGTTTGGGCATGACGGTGCCCGGCTGGCCGCCGGAGAACATCGAGGATCTGGCCAAGCGAATGGAAGAGCCGTTCTGAAGGGGTAGCCGACGATGCGTCACGGGGTAGCGGGCCGAAAGCTCGGCGTCACATCCAGCCATCGCCAGGCGATGTTCCGCAACATGGCGGTAGCGCTGATCAAGCACGAGCAGATCACCACGACACTGCCGAAGGCGAAGGAACTGCGTCCTGTCGTGGAAAAGCTGATCACCCTGGGCAAGAAGGGTGGGCTGGCCAATCAACGGCTGGCGCATGCACAGCTGCGCGACGATGCGATCGTGGCCAAGCTGTTCGGGCCGCTGGCCGAACGCTACCGCGCGCGCGCCGGTGGCTATTGCCGCGTGTTGAAAGCGGGGGTGCGCTACGGCGACGCCGCGGACATGGCGGTGATCGAATTCGTCGAGCGTGACGTGAGCGCGAAGGGCCAGGACAGTGGCCCCAAGCAGGTCCAGGAAGAGGAAGCCGAGGCGGCGTAACTCTTTTCATGTCTTCAGCCACTGGGTCGGCCGGAACGCCTGATTGAACACCCGCTCGACGTCCACGGACACATTTCGGGCAGCTCCAGCAGACCAGCCCTCTACTTGGCCTTGCGCCGACGGGGCGGATGGGCTTCGGGCAGCATCGCTGCGAGGTAAACCGCAGCGACGGACTATCCTCCACCAACCTGATCTGATCGTCGGCCTCAACCGCTGGGCCGCTATTGGGCCCGGGATCGATCTCATTCGGCTGATGGCGGCGAATGCCCACGGTCTGTCAACTGGCGGAGGACCGGCACTGAGCAACGTCTCGCTGCTGAGCGTTTAACTTAGTGATAACCAAGCGGAGTCTGTGAGGCAAGTTCTTGCTGGCAAGTAAGAACGCTGGGATCGGCGACGGAGCAGCCCTCGGCATCTAAGCATCGCTGACGCCGCACGGCTCACCGCCTTCCTCGCGCCAGACCATCTGCGTGTTCGGCGTCCATCTGCGCCTTCATCTGCGTTTAAGCCCTTCTTGTCCTCCCCAAGCGCCGCAGGCCTTTGCAACGCTACGCGCTGGCGCCGTCAACTTTTTCGTAACCACCCACCCTGCAGGTTCGCGAAGGAAGGCTTAAAACGCAGATGTAAGAAGATGCACGCGGATGCACGCAGATAGCGACAGGCTGAATGATCTGTCGGGGCGAGTGATCGGCTGCGCATTCACCGTGCTCAATACCCTTGGGGCCGGATTCCTTGAAAAAGTGTATGAGAATGCGTTGGCACACGAATTGGCTGCCGCTGGCCTTTCCATTGCGCAGCAACGTGGTGTGACGGTTCACTACAATGGCGTGGTGGTCGGCGAGTACTTCGCCGACCTGGTGGTCGAGGATGTGCTTCTGGTTGAGCTGAAGACTGTCAAGGCACTGGACGCGGCGCATCGGATGCAATGCGCCAATTATCTCAAGGCGACCGGCCTGCGGCTCTGCCTGCTGCTGAATTTCGG
Source organism: Acetobacteraceae bacterium (assembly GCA_024280945.1). Classification (GTDB taxonomy): domain Bacteria; phylum Pseudomonadota; class Alphaproteobacteria; order Acetobacterales; family Acetobacteraceae; genus JAMXLO01. The sequence continues at coordinate 7,998 of JAMXLO010000064.1, read as the reverse complement.
CGGGCCGCGCCTGGAGATCAAACGCGTGGTCAACGGCCTGTGAACCGCGCCGGGCCATCTGCGTGTTCGGCGTCCATCTGCGCCTTCATCTGCGTTTAAGCCTTTCCTGTCCCCCGAGCGCCGCAGGCGGCACCTGAAAAATCCCTTGCTCTCCACCCCGCCATTCCGTTAATTATACTACCGTGATCCGTCAGCAACCCCACATCGTCAAGCACCCCGCCGCCACCCCGCCCGATCCCCAGCCGTATCGCTCCCCAACCATGCCCGAGGGCATCGCGCAACTGCTGCGCATTGTCCGCGTCCTGCTGGACTTCGGCCGCCATCTCGCCGACACCGTCAGGGACCGCTCGGCCGCACCCGGCTTTACCGCCATCGCCGCCTGCTTTGGCACCGCCCGCCTCTCGGTCATCCACGCCCACCTCCAGCGCGGCATCCTGCGTGCTCTCGCCCTGCAGCGCGTCCTGCTCGCGCGCGCCGCCGCCGGCCGCGACCTGGAGTTCGCCGCACCCCGCATCTGCAACCCCGACACTGTCCCCGCACCCGCCGATGCAGCCCGAGACCGGGCGGCTGGTCAGCCCGCCCCGCGCTTCCCCGCACCGCCGCTCGTGCGGCGCTCCGGCCGCGACGATCCGGCCGACCTCCACACCCCCAGCTTGGAGCAGCTCGAAAGGGAGGTGCGGCGCCGTCCGTTGGGCCGCACCGTCGTCGATATCTGCCTCGATCTCGCCGTCGTCCCCGGCTTATGCACCGGCGCATTCTGGAACGAGCTGTTCGACCTCATCCGGTGCCACGGCGGCAGCATCGCCACCCTGGTCCTGGAGCGGCGCCGCCGCGAGCAGGCGTTCGGCCAGGAACAGGACAGGCATCCGACCCCAGGCTGGAATCGCTCTTCCCCGCGCCGGGAGACGATCCGCGATCTGCTCGGATTCTTCATCGGCGAGCAGCCGGTCGCTCCCTGCGCCGCGTCTGCCACCGGCCCGCCCTAGCGGCAACCTTGGTGGCCTGTTCCTCTGCGCGGGACCGCCTGCTCCTATATACAGCGGGTATGTCTCTCCGTCCCGCCGGCCAGAACGACATGTTCCCTCAGCTCTCGGAGCCCGAGCCAGAGTTCGCGGCCGGCACTCGCCCGCTCGCCGATCGTCTGCGCCCGCGTTCGCTCGATGAGGTGGTGGGTCAGGACCATCTGCTGGGCCCCGACGGCACGCTGACCCGCATGCTGGCGCGCGGCTCGCTCGCCTCACTGATCCTCTGGGGGCCGCCGGGCTGCGGCAAGACGACGATTGCGCGCCTGCTTGCCGACCGCTCGGGCCTTTACTTTGTTCAGCTCTCCGCTGTGTTCTCCGGCGTTGCCGATCTCAAACGTGCCTTCGATGAAGCTGCGCGTCGGCGTCGGACGGGGCAGGGGACTCTCCTCTTCGTGGACGAGATCCATCGCTTCAACCGCGCGCAGCAGGACGGTTTTCTTCCGGTCGTCGAGACCGGCACCATCACGCTGATCGGCGCTACCACCGAGAACCCATCCTTCGCGTTGAACGGCGCTCTGTTGTCGCGTTGTCAGGTATTGGTCCTGCGCCGATTGGACGACGTTGCGCTGGAACAGCTGTTGGCGCGAGCCGAGACGGAGGTGGGCCGGGCGTTGCCGCTCGATGCCGAAGCGCGCGCCAGTCTGCGCGCGATGGCCGATGGCGATGGCCGCTACGTGCTGAACATGGCCGAGCAGATCTTCGCGTTGCCCGAAGATACGGCGCGTATGGACAGTGCTGCGCTCGCTGCCCTGCTCGCGCGGCGCGCCGCGCTGTACGACAAGGATCGCGAGGAGCACTACAACCTGATCTCCGCGCTGCACAAGTCGCTGCGCGGCTCCGATCCCGATGCGGCACTCTATTGGTTCGCGCGCATGCTGAATGGCGGGGAAGATCCGCGCTATATCGCGCGCCGTCTGGTGCGCTTCGCTGCCGAGGATATCGGTATGGCCGATCCTGGCGCACTGACGCAGGCGCTGGCGGGTTGGGAAACGTATGAACGCCTCGGTTCGCCCGAGGGCGAACTGGCGATCGCACAGGTGGTGGTCTATCTCGGCACCGCGCCCAAATCGAACGCTGTGTATACGGCCTACAGCGGTGCGCGCGCGTCTGCCAAAGCCACAGGTTCGCTGATGCCGCCGGCGCATATCCTGAACGCGCCGACGCGGCTGATGAAGGACCTGGGTTATGGTGCCGGCTACCAGTACGACCACGAAGCAGACGATGCGTTCTCTGGGCAGAATTACTTCCCCGACGGTATGGCGCGCGAACATTTCTATCGCCCGCGCGACCGCGGGTTCGAACGCGAGATCAGCAAGCGACTTGAGTATTGGGCGCGGCGCAGGGCCGAACGCAAGGACGACCAGGGGCCGGTATGATCGATCAGGCCGGCCTCTTCACCGATTCGCTGCTGCTACGCGCGGCTTACGTTCGGCGTGCGCCGGGTGGTGCAGCCCACGAAACCGGCTTATCGTCACGGTGCCCTTCTAGGGAATGAGGACAACACATGACCGGCTCGCGCCTTTGACCGATCGAGATATCCGCGCCCTTATCACCAGGGCCGGGTCAGGTGCCAGCGGGAACCTGATGCGCGCTCTCCGGGCCATGACGCCAATGCCGGTAATCGTGGGAGTGAACCATGATCGGTTCACCATAAAGGCGTCGCTTGCCGACCTGAACTACGTCGTTCCGGTGCCGACAGGCGGCGAATTCGTCGATGCTATATTGGACATCGTCGCACGCGATCGGATCAATTTGATCATCGCCACCGACGAAAGCGTTGTGAAGGCGCTGTCTGACTCACGCGATCGATTTCCGTTCGATCTGCTGCTGCCAAGCCGGAAGACGGTCGATCTTTGCCAGGACAAGCATGCGCTGAATGTCTTCTTTCGTGACAGGGGTATTCCGGTCCCGCGATTTTATGAGGTCAGCAGCCTCGACGACCTCGAGGGAATATTCGCCCGTTTCGAGGGCGATGGGGTCCTGTGGTGCCGCGTCCGCCGAGGATCTTTGTCGCTAGGGGCAACAGCCGTAACGAACGTCGACCAGGCCCGCTCCTGGATCACGCAGTGGCGGGATCTGCGCGGAATACAGGTGTCCGACTTTACTCTGGGGGAATACCTGCCGGGTCGGCACTACCACGTGACCAGCGTTTGGTATCGCGGCCAGGTGCTGCTGGCGCAGGTGACAGAGGCGCTGAGTTACTTTGCGGCCGGCAACAACCCAAGCGGAACATTTTCGCTGACCAATCTGGCGAGGACCGTCGTGGCGCCGGAAGTGCTGCGGATTGCTCTCGACGCCATACGAACACTCGAGGACCGTGCGTCGGGAGCCTTCATCGTAGAATTCAAGGAAAGGTCTGACGGGAACCCCGCTCTTATGGAGATCAACGCGGGCCGTTTTCCCTCGGGTGTATCGACCCTGTTGGCGGCATGTCCGACAAACATGATCGAGGTCTTGGCGCGCGCCTCGGCCGGGCAGATCATGACGATACCTGAACAGCACGGGACTGACCAGGAGCTTTACCTGGTTCACGATATCGACTGTCTGCCGCGGGTGTTCACCGCGTCGGCTCTGTTGGAAGGGCTTTGACGCGACCGCACCGGGTTGCGAGGTTTGGCGGATCGATTTATCGTTGTTTCGCAGCATTGTTTGCGTACAAGTAAACGGGGGTCAGGCAATGGGACTCGTCAGTCCACAAAGAGAGCACGAAACCCAAGTTGTGATCTTTACGATCAAGGGAGAAGTCAGTGCGGCCCAGCGGGATCACTGGAACCAAGCGGTCGCAGATCTCAAGAAAAAGTTCCCTAAGCTCGTTGGCGTGACAATCGGAGGTACGTCGGCACCGTCCGGCGCGTCCACCACTTCGTGACCGGCGCTTCAGGATCGGAGCAGAGCGCTTCCGCGCAGCCGATGATGCTGACCGTCGCGTTGAGCGGCGACCGGGCAATGGCTGAGAACATCATTCTCGAGGTTCGGGCGCTCGCCCAGAAACTGGCTCTGGAGCTAACTGACGTCGCCGTAATCGGTAAGCCCGCGATTGTGCCGAAAAGAGCCATCGCGGAATCAGGTCCCACTGGGCACGAGGGCTGTGGTTGTTCGGCTAAGGTCTAGATCGATCCACCGCCTCATGCCGAGTGTCTTCAACAATCGAAGCCCACGCTCGCGACGCGAGGACCGCGCCGGGGCCACACCAGAACTCACCTCGAGGTCTCCCAGACCGAGATGACAGTGGGCCAGAAGCGGCTTCATCCCCAGTTCAGCCGCAAGCTCCGCAGCGCCCGTGAACATGCGACCTGCGGCCTCGGAATTCTCCCCGCTTGCGCTCAGGATAGTGGCGTGCAGCCAGCGGGCGTAAGCCTCCTCGCCGCGCTCGCTATATTCGACGGCTTGTCGCAACGATGCTGTTACGTGCGACAACGCCTGTTCGGCATCGCCAGCCAGCAGCGACGCTTCAGCCAGAGCCGTCAGTGCGAACGCGTGAGTGGTACGAGCCTCGTCCGACCTGTCCATGGCAACGGCCTCTCGCAGCAGTTCGAGCCCGCCGTGGATATTGCCGGACCGGGCCTTTGCGCATCCGAGCGCGGCCATGATGCGTGAAATATAGGCGTCGAGATCGTGAGCCTTGCACAGCCGCAATAGATGGTCGAAGATTCCGACGGCCTCGCGGGCGTTGCCGCGTAGAAGCTTGGCCATCCCGTTACCCCAGTGTGCCCACATCATGGCGTCAGGCTGGTTCGAGGCATTCGAACGTCGTACGGCCTCTGTCGCCTGCGCTTCAGCCTGGTCGAAATCACCCACCTCCGCCAAGACGACGGCCATCTGGCCGCGCGCCCTTGCCGCGGGAAGGACGCGGAGTATGAGAAAATCGTCCAGCGGACCGTCGTCCATTCCGTAGGTGGCTTTGCGATAGGTTGTGATCGCCTCCGAGTACCGGCCGAGCGACCGCATTGCTCGCGCGACGTACATATGGGTCGTGAGTTCCAGACGCTGATCGCCGATTTCGCGCGCGATCTCCAGCGCCCTGGCGCCTGTGGTCAGCGCCTCCTCGTAACGCCCGAGCAGGAGAAGACAGTTGGCCGTGAAGGAGACCACCCGGCCGAGCCGCGATCGATCATTCAGTTCGTTCGCGAGCGTTTCGGCGATTTCAAGATGTTGCAATGTCCTTCGCACCTGACCGAGCGGTGTCACGGCGTGCCGCAGGTCGATCCTCAGATCGAACGCGACCCTTGTCCGATCCGGGCTCGGCAAGTGCCCGGCGGCGATCAGCGCGTTCTCCAGATGCTCGATGGCGACGCGGTTGGCGGACCGGGCGATCGCGCGGGCGGCCGCGGTTTGCAGATGCCTCACCGCTTTGTCCCACACCTCGGCGCGGAAGGCATGAAACGCCAGCCATTCCGCCTTTTCACTCAGTGAATCGGTATTGAACTCCTCCCCTGCGGCCAGCGCGGCCCTGTGCAACTCGCGGCGCCGGTCCGGCGACGGCATGCGATAGGCCGCATCATGCAACAGAGCATGTTTGAACGTGTATTCGATCACCGGAAACGGGCTGGTCTCGTACAAGAAGTCCAAGGCCTTCAGCCGTTCCAGTGACTGCCGCACCTCATCCGGCCGGAACTCCCCAAGGGCTTCCAGGACACGCAGATCGGCCGGGTTGCCGACCACCGCTGCCGACTGCAGGACCCGCTTGTCCATCTCGGGCAGGCGATCGATCCTGGACGTCAGCAGCGCCTCGATGGTCACCGGGGCGGAAAAGTCCGAAACCGGCTTCGCTATTCGATACGCTCCAGGCTGGCCGGCCAGGACTCCGGTTTCGACGAGCGATCGCACGCTCTCCTCGAGATACAGCGGATTGCACCCTGTCTTCCTGATGACCAGTTGCTTGAGCGGATCGAGTTCGGCGCCGGTGCCGACAAGTGAATCGAGGATCTCGCCCGCGGCTGCCGCGCCAAGCGGCTCGATGCGGACCTGAGTGTAATACGAGTTGCTGCTCCAGCCGTCCTGGTACTCCGGCCGATAGCTGACCAGGAGCATGCACCGCGCAGTCGGCAGGTCGCCGACAAGTCCGTCGATCAAGGCCTGGGAACCGGGATCGATGGAATGCAGGTCCTCCAACACCAGCAGCAATGGTTGTGTCATGCTCTCGACGAAGAGCAGGCGCTTGACCGCTTCGAGCATGTGTTGCCGGTTGGCCGGGGAAGGGGCGGTCGCCGTTTGCGCCGTCTCGATCACCGGATTCAGCAAGGTCAGCAAGGGGGCCAGCAGGGGCGTCAAGGACCCGTCCAGTTCCGCGAGCCTGCGGGTCACCCTCTCGCGAATCGCGTCCGGCGTGTCCGATGCGCCAAGCTGAAAATAGTGCCGGAGCAGCTCGGTGACTGCCAGGTAGCTCGTGGACATGCCGACCGACTCTGCGCTGGCTTCGAGAGTCCTCACGCCATGGTTCGTTTCCGAATGGATGAACTCATGGATCACCCGGGACTTTCCGGAACCAGGCTCTCCCACGATGGCAACGACCTGTCCTTGACCGGCTGCGGCGCGATCCAGCGCCTGCCGCAGCAGCGTCATCTCGGCATCGCGCCCCGCGAATGGCGTGAGATCACGAGATGGAGTCGCCCGGAGTCGCGATCGCCTCGGGATTGCACCCAGCAGTTCAAGGGTTTCGACCGGTTCCGTGACACCTTTCAGTTGCAACGACCCTAATGGTCTGACTGCTACATAGCCTTCGACAAGCCGCAACGTCTGCGCGGTCATGTAAATCGACCCGGGCGCCGCGACCTGCTCCATACGGGCCGCCAGGTGCGTCGTCAGACCCATGGCGGTGTAATTCATGTGCAGATCGCTGCCGATCGAGCGCACGATGACATCGCCTGAATTGAGCCCGACCCGTATCTCGAGCGGGACGCCCTCCGTCCGAAGGACCTCGTCCGCGTGGGCCTTGATGATCTCTTGCATTCTGAGGGCTGCGTGGCATGCGCGGATCGCGTGATCCTCGAGCGCGAGCGGTGCCCCGAACAGCGCCATGATACCGTCGCCCATAACCTGGTTGACCGTGCCTTCGTACTGGTACACGGCCTCCATCATCCGTTCCAGAACGGGGTCGAGAAGCCGCCGGGCATGGTCGGGATCCAGGTTGGCGACGTGCTCGGTCGACCCTTTCAGGTCGGCGAAGAGGACAGAGAGCTGCTTTCGTTCCCCCTCCAACGCCGCCTTGGAAAGGAGAATCTTCTCGGCGATATGCCCCGGGGTAGGAACCGCGCTGCCCCGCACGGGCGGCCACGAACCTGGGGTCGGCACCGATGCGCCGCACCCATCGCAAAACAGGCTACCAGCTTCCAGCTTTGTACCGCAGGCCGTGCAAGAAAGATAAAGCATTGCTCCGCATGCCCGGCAAAACCGAGCACCGTCACGATTCTCCCGATGACATTGGTTGCACCGCACGCCCACCACTTCCGTTGAGAGCGGTAAATTTGATCACGGCATGTTGGGTTGCGCACGTGAGGAGGTCAAGGCAATGCGAAGCAGGTCCATCAGCTTGGGGCGCCAGCAGCACATAGCGAACCTTCCGGCCCTTGTCGGCGCCCGTGCGACGCGGGCTCGAACGCTGGATGGACGAGTAATCCGGTCAGCTTGTCCGACCGGGATCACCGGCAGCACCTCGGAAGCTTCTGATCCAGGTCCGGGTTCTGCAGTTCCGATGCGGGTCACCGTAAAAGAACTGTGCCGTAGCCCGCAACTTGTCAGGATCGCATGGTGCATTGGCGTGGATCGATCCAGCCTGCGAGGGCCGCGGGCCCGGTGAAGCAGACATATTCGCCGCCTTGCGCTTGAACCGCAGCCGTCGCGATCGCACGCACCGGCGCCAACTCGTCTTCCGAGACGTAGTTGTCGATGGCGGCGTAACCCTGGCGATTGATGGTTTCGAAGATGCCCAGCACCTCGGCGTCTGACAGACGTCGGGTCCAACTGCCTCGCCGAT
>JAMXLO010000063.1 GCA_024280945.1 Acetobacteraceae bacterium | reverse complement strand
GCGTCGAGGTCTCGACTCGCGATGTCATGCCTGGCTCCCGTCTGTCGATGGCTACGGTCGGAACTAGATGTTCCGACGCGGATGAAAGCTGCTCTGGACCATCCCGGCCAGCCGTGCTGTTACAGCTTCAAGCAACTGGAGGAGCTGGCCCATGCAACTTGGCATTCATCTGCCGCACGCAGGCGAGCAGGCCACACCCGCGCTGATCCGCCGGCACGCGATGCGAGCCGAGGAGCTGGGCTTCGCCGATGTCTGGGTCAGCGAGCACATCATCGTGCCGCGCAAAGAATTTCCACGCTCGCCGCTGTTCTACGATCCGGTGGTGACCCTCAGCTACGCTGCCGCGGTCACCAAGCGCGTGCGGCTTGGCACGACTGTACTGGTGCTGCCGATGCGTCATCCATTGCCCCTGGCGAAAGAGCTTTCGAGCCTGCACAACCTGTCGGAAGGCCGGCTGATCCTCGGCGCCGGAGTTGGCTGGCTGGAGCCTGAATTCGCCGCGCTCGGGGTCCCGTTCAACGAGCGCGGGCGTCGCATGGACGAAGGCATCGCCATGATGCGCGCCGTTTGGTCGCAAGATCCGGTGACGTTCCAAGCCAAATACATACCGGCGACGATCCGCGACATGACAATGCTGCCTCAGCCAGTCAGTCCGATTCCGTTGTGGATCGGTGGCAGCTCCGATGCGGCGCTGAAGCGCACGATCCGCATCGCCGACGGCTGGCATGGCAGCCGCGAATCGCCCGAGGAGGCCGCTCCCATTGTGCAACGCCTGCGTACTGCCAGGCCGGACAACTTCACTATCTCAATGCGTGTTCAGTGGAACGGCAAGGACCAGGGTGAATTGCGTAATCGTCTTGCGGCTTATGAGGCCGTCGGCGTGCAGCACGTCCTGGTCGCGCCAGTGAACCGAGAGGTGGACGACTGGGACGAGGTGATCGAGGGGGCCGGCCGGCTGGTTGCTTGATGGGAGTCCGCTCAGCCGGGTAACCGCATCAGCGGCTCACCGACGCGGATTCTGGCTCCCGGCCGAACGTTCTGCGCGAGCGCAAAGCCGCACGGGGCAAATAAGATGATGGTAGAGCCGTGTTCGAACCAGCCCATCTCCTGGCCCTTGACCAGTGGCACTTGCAACCGGACGGTGCGCGGACCGCCGCAGCGCAGACCCTTTGCGGGCGCAAGGAAGTTGAGGCGGATGCTCGCCACCAGGATTGCCGCGACCGGAACCAGCGTCACTGTATGGCCGGTGCGCGCGAGCCGGACCTTGATCGCGGCGCGCTCGTTCTTGCAGAACAGCCGTTCCACTCGCTTGAGCGAGATCGGGTTCACGTTCCAGGTATCGCCGGACATGTAGCTGACCGCCTCGACAGTGCAGTCATGCGGTGCGTGGAACCGGTGATACATCGATGACGTCAGCCGAAGCGTCACATAACTGCCATCGTGGTACACTTTGGCATGCGCCTCGTCGGCCAACAGATCCCGCAGGGCGTATGCGAACCCCTTGATCTGCAGGACCTGTCCGTTGTCGACTGATCCCAACGCGCCGACGATAGCGTCGCATGGGCTGACCAGCAGGTCGGGGTCCTGATCGATCGGACGTGCGCCGTCCCTCAGCTGGCGGATGAAGCAGGCATGCAAACTGCGAAACTGCTGCTCACGCGCCTCGCTCAGATCGAGGTCGGCGAATAGCCGCCAGATGAACATCGACGGATAGCTGATAAGTGGATGCTCGATCCGGCTGAACCAGCCAAAGAAGCGCGTGGCCAGTCGCCGCGGAATTCGGTTGGTGAGCAGAAAGTTGACGTCTTCATGACAGGCAAGCGCGGCAATCGCGGCGCGCAACTGTTTCATGCTAGCGGCAACCCGCCAGAACAGCCGATGCGACCAAATGGATACTGCGATTATTGCCGAATATGCCGCGGGCGCCGGAGCGCTGAGTCTCCTTCTGGTGCAGGTCAAACGACGGCTCGAACTGTCGCGGGCGAAGCCCCGGTCTCTGGCCGGCCATGCTCGGCTGGCCCGACGGGTCGCATCGCTGGTGCCGTACTACGAATACGACGAAGATCGCTTCTTCCGGTCCGACAATGCGCCGGAGCACATCACCGCCCTGCGGCGCGACGGTTTTTCGCGGCTTGCCTCGGTGTATCGGCAACGCTTTCCGCAAACCAGCGCAATAACGGCGCAGGTCCGCGCCAGCGCCTCCGACCTGCAGTTCACATCCGCCTATCGCGTGCCGTTCCAATACAGCCGCTACGTTCGGCAGCACCTGTCCGGCGGCTCCATCCTGATGTCCGCGGACGGCGTTTCCGTCCGCGATGCCGACGGCAATGTCATGTTCGACGTGGCCAACTCGTACGGCGTCAATCTGTTCGGCTACGACTTCTACAAGGACTGTATGGCGCGCGGCGCCGAGCGTGTCCGCGATCTTGGGCCGGTGCTTGGTGCCTATCACCCGATCGTTGGGTACAACATCGAACGCATCCGTCAGATCTCCGGCCTCGACGAAGTATCGTTCCACATGTCCGGCACCGAGGCGGTGATGCAGGCGGTGCGCCTCGCGCGCTACCACACCGGTCGATCCCATATCGTGCGCTTCGCCGGTGCCTATCATGGCTGGTGGGGCGATGTTCAACCCGGGATCGGCAATCCTTCCACGGTTCGCGAGACCCACACGCTGGCCGAGATGTCCGAGCAGACGTTGCAAGTGCTTCGTACCCGCCGCGACATCGCCTGCGTTCTGGTGAACCCGATTCAGGCGATGCATCCGAACTGTCCGCCCCCGGCCGACTCGGCGCTGGTGGATAGTGGGCGTACCGCGCACTTCGACCGGACGGCCTACGCACGCTGGCTGCAGCAGCTGCGAACGGTATGCAGCGAGCGCAGAATTGCACTGATCTTCGATGAGATCTTCGTCGGCTTCCGTATCGCGCTCGGCGGTGCGCAGGAGTATTTCGGCGTCCGCGCCGATCTCGTTACCTACGGCAAGACGCTGGGCGGCGGCTTTCCCGTCGGGGTGGTGTGCGGCAACCACGATTGGATGAAGCGCTACCGAGACGATCGGCCGGCCGATATCTGCCTGGCACGCGGCACCTTCAATGCGCATCCCTATGTCATGGGAGCCATGCACGAATTCCTTCGTCGATTGGAAACGCCGGAACTCCTGCGTCTTTATGATGGACTCGACGAACTCTGGGCACGCAGAACCGCGCGCATGAACGCCTTGCTGGCGGACGAGCAGCTGCCGGTCAGGGTGGAGAACTTCTCGTCGATCTGGATCGTCTGCTACACGCGCCCGTCGCGCTACAACTGGATGCTGCAGTATTACCTGCGCGCCGAAGGCCTGATGCTGAGCTGGGTGGGTACGGGCCGGCTCATCTTCAGCCTGAACTACAGTGACGACGACTTTGCCGAAGTGATGCACCGGTTCCTTGCCGCGGCGCGTGCAATGAATCGGGACGGCTGGTGGTGGAGCGATCAATCCAGTAGCAACCGGACCATCAGAAGGCAGGTGCTTCGGGAGATGTTGGCCACATTGTCGCGGGCAGGATCGCGTCGCGCGCGCTTTGATCAGCCGGTATGAGCCGCGAATTTTTGCCCCTCGATCAACTCGCCGCGCAACAGATAGCCGGGTGAACGGTAGTACAGCTTGATATCGTGAAACGGGTCGGTCAGGATCTTGGTCGCCCAGACCAGGCCGGTCTGCACATCCCTGATCTTGAACAGCTGCACCGTGCGGAACAGCAGGCCGCCAATACCCAGCCATAGCCACAGGTAGCCGACATGGCGGATGAACTGACCCGTCGTCTTGTGCGGCTGCACGGTGTGCAACAGCGTCGGGTCAGCGAACAGTAGCAGGGGCGACAACCCCCAGAGCGTCAGCAGAATGATCTTGCGGCGCAGATTGTAGCCGACCTTGATCGCTTCCTTGTATTCGTGCGTCGCGTGATTGACGAAGTCGTAGCCCTTTGGCTCGAAGAACAGATGGCCGATCTGCCGGCTGACCATCGCGATCAGCCAACCGGTCAGAGCCGCTGTCGCAGGATCCTTGAGCACCATCACATAAGCGCACAGGAAACTCGACGCGCTGAGCAGATGCAGCGATTGGTTGATGCGGCTGTGATGATAATAGCGATGATCATCCCAACGCTGGACTTTCAGATGCTCGAAGAAACCGGTCATCGCCATCCTTCACCAACAGATATTGCGGCCACGTTTGCGGCCGACGAATCGGGGGGCTTCCCGACAAGGCTTACAGATGCTTGGTACGGATGGGATGTGATCGTTTGATGAAACGAAGATTGCCGATTGGGGTCAGGTCCAGCTGCAGAACTGCACCGGCTGCCGCTTGCGGCCCCAATCGCCAGGACGCGATTCGAACACGCCCGCCGCCTGCGTGCCGCACTGGCGGCAGCAGCCCGCGGGGTCCAATTCCCAGGCGGTCAACTCATACCAGTCGCGCCCGATGAGCAGCGAACCACAGGTGTGGCAATACGTGCTGCCACCGGCCCCGTCGTGCACGTTGCCGGTATAGACGTAGCGCAGCCCGTGACTCATCGCGATCGCTCGCGCCCGGGTCAGCGTCACCGGCGGCGTTGGGGGATGGTCGGGCATCCGCCAGTCGGGATGGAAGGCGGTGAAGTGCAGCGGCACATCAGGGCCAAGCTCGCTGGCAAACCACGCCGAAAGCGCGTTGATCTCATCATCCGAATCGTTCTCGCCCGGGATCAGCAGTGTGGTCACTTCCAACCACACATCCGTATGACCTTTGATCCAAGCCAGCGTGTCCAGCACATCGGCCAGCCTGCCGCCACACAGATTGCGATAGAACGGTTCGGTGAACCCTTTCAGGTCCACATTGGCAGCGTCGATGTCGGCAAAGAACTCGCCCCGCGCCTGCGGGGTGATGTAGCCGGCGGTCACCGCGACCGTCTTCACGCCCGCCTGTCGGCAGGCGCGCGCGGTATCGGCTGCGTATTCAAGAAAGATCACCGGGTCGTTGTAGGTGAACGCGACGGAGCGGCAGCCGAACTGGCGCGCAGCCTCGGCAATCATCGTGGGCGTCGCATCCTGGTTCAGCCGGTCTATCTCCCGCGCTTTGCTGATGTCGTGGTTCTGGCAGAATTTGCAGGTAAGATTGCAGCCAGCGGTGCCGAAGGAGAACACAGGCGTGCCCGGTAGAAAGTGGTTCAGCGGCTTCTTCTCGATCGGATCGATGCAGAAACCCGACGAGCGCCCGTAGGTGGTCAATACCAGGGCGTCCTCGTCACGCGCACGGACGAAGCACAGGCCCCGCTGGCCTTTGTGCAGGCGGCAATAGCGGGGGCAGACGTCGCACTGAATGCGGCCGTCCTCCAAAGAGTGCCAGTGCCGGGCTGGGAAAAGGGCGCCTTCAATGAGCCTATCCATTGCTTATATTTGGCGACGATGACCGCGATCCGCTATCCCGCCGTGGCCGGTACATTTTACCCAGCCGAACGCGATGCGCTGGAGCGGCAACTCAAATCACTCCTGTCAGAGGCGGCGAACGACGCGCCCGCTGCGGCGTTGCCGAAGGCGATCATCGGCCCGCACGCCGGCTATGTTTATTCCGGTCCGGTGGCGGCGCGCGCCTACGCCCGGCTTGCCCGGGCGCGAGGCAAGATCAGCCGCGTGGTGCTGATCGGGCCGTCGCATTACGTCGCTTTCCGCGGTCTGGCGGTCGATACCGCCGAGGCCTGGGCGATGCCGGGCGGCACCGTCCAGTTGGACCAGGATGCGATCGCGCGGCTGCGATTGCTGCCCATGGTCGGCGAACTGGATGCGGCCTATCAGCGAGAGCATGCGCTTGAGGTGCATGTGCCGTTCCTGCAGCAGGTGCTGGGCGAGTTTCGCCTGGTGCCGATCGTCGCCGGCGACGCCCCCTCGGAGGCGGTTGCGGCGGTGTTCGATGCGCTGTGGGGCGGTCCGGAGACGCTGATCGTCATCTCCACCGACCTGTCGCACTACCTGGACTACGCCACCTGCCGCCGCGTGGACCACGCGACCGCCGAGGCGATCGAACGCCTCGATCATGATGGGCTTGGACCGTCGCAGGCCTGCGGCGCCATTCCCACGCGCGGCCTGCTGCTGGAAGCACGGCGGCGGCGAATGGCAATCGAACGCCTCGACCTGCGCAATTCCGGCGATACGGCGGGGCCGAAGGACCGTGTGGTAGGCTATGGCGCCTGGGCGCTCTATGAAGACACCGAGCGCGCCGCGGTGGATGCGGCCGGGCCGGAACTGATTGAACTGGCACGGCGTTCCATCTTGTCCGGGCTTGATACCGGCGGACCTGCGAGTATCACCGCTGGGGGCAGCGTCTCTCCGCTCCTTGCCGCACCCGGTGCCGCCTTCGTCACGCTGCGTCGCCGCGACGGCAGCCTGCGCGGCTGCATCGGCTCGGCCGCGGCGACCCGCCCGCTGAGTGTCGATGTGACTCGACACGCCTTCAACGCCGCGTTCCGCGATCCACGCTTTCCGAGGCTGGAGTGGCTCGAGCTGCCCGGCCTCGGTCTGTCAGTCTCGGTGCTGACACCACCCGAGCCCATGCAGTTCGCCGATGAGGCTGATCTGCTGACGCAGCTTCGTCCTGGCGTCGACGGCCTGATCATCGAGGATATGGGACTGCGCTCGCTGTTCCTGCCCAGCGTCTGGGAGGAGGTGCCCGACCCGCGCAAGTTCCTGCAGCTGCTGAAGCTGAAGGCCGGGTTGGAAGCGCAGCATTTCTCAATGACGTTCCGCGCGCAGCGGTTCCGTTCGATTGAGGCGAAAGGCGCGATGATCGGTGGTAACGGCGCTGCTTTCGATCAGCTGCGCTGGCGCATCCTCGGGTAGCTTGCCCCCCGGCCGCCACGAAGCCTACCGTGCAGTAGCTGGGGCCGCCGGTCGCTCTCTCCGGCATACCCACCCTTGCGGCAACCGAGGAGCGTCTGATGCAGGAAAAGCTGATATCCGCCGATAATCATATCGATCTTACCTACTGCCCACCCGACCTCTGGTCTGAACGCGCGCCACGCGAATGGCGCGAGATGGCGCCGCGCACCGAGGAACGCGACGACGGCCTGCACTGGTTCGTCGACGGCCAGGACAAAGGCATGTGGAACGGCGTTGGCCCAGGCTTCCTGAAATACCAGAAGGGCACGTTCCACCACGTCGACGAGATGAAAGAGGCCGGTTTCGAATGGGATTATCGGCGTGGCGCCAAGCCGCGTCCCACCACGCCGGAGACCCGCATCAGCGATCTCGACAAGGACGGAGTCGCAGCCGAGGTGATCTATGGCTGCCTGATGATCAACGAGATGATCTCCGACACCACGATGCGCGACTGGGCGGATACAGTGTACAATGACTGGGCGGCGGATTTCGCCAAGCAGGCGGACCCGAACCGCGTGTTCCCGCTGGCCATCATTCCCAACAGTGATCCCAAGTCCGCGGCGGCCGAGGTGCGACGCTGCGCCAGGCTGGGCCTGCGGGGCGGCGATCTGGCGTTCAAGCGCATGGGCATCCCGCTATGGCACCACGACTGGTACGCACTGTGGGAAGCCTCCGCCGAATGCCGCTTCCCGATCTCGTTCCACTCCACCGGCTTCAAGGCGGCACGCGCGCCAGACACACCGGAGATGGAGAAGGAATACGCGGTGCAATATCGCTTGGTGCGATCAGCGCTGTTCCAGACCGACACGATGGAGGTGCTGGTCTCGCTATTGGCCTCCGGTGCCTGCGACAAGTACCCCGATTTCAACTTCGTCCTTGGAGAGTCCGGCGTCACCTGGCTGCCGTACATCTTCGACCGGCTGGACACCGAATACGAGGACCGTGCCCGGAGCCTGGGCTTCAAGCTGAAGCCGTCGGACTATTTCCGCCGCCAAGGCTTCGTCACCTACCAGCAGGACAATTTCCTGGAACCAATCGTGCCGCTGATCGGCGAAGACAACATCATGTGGGCGTCGGACTATCCGCATCCGGACTCGTTGTGGCCGGACTCGCACCGAGTGGTGGACGAGAACCTGGCCGGGTTCTCGCCGGCGGTGCGCCGCAAGATCGTGTGCGACAACGCCGCGCGGCTGTATGGGCTGAACTGAGTCGGCCGTTGCCGCCGGGAGTTACCGATTCCCGGCGGCCTGCCGCGCTGCCATGAACTCCTCCCAGTGCTGTCCGTCGAACAGGCTGGGGTGCAGGCTCCCGAGATCGACACCCTCGAGGCAGCGCACGTTCACGCTGAACCCGTCCGGTCTCGAGCGCGGCGTGTAGAACGAGTGGATGCCGCAGTGCCGGCAGAAGGTATGCTTCGCGACCCCCGTGCCAAATGTGTAGGTGGAAAGCGCATCGTCGCCGCGCAGCAACTCGAACCGCTCGCGCGACACCTCCATGTGGATGATGCCCTTCATCGTGCAGATCGAGCAATTGCACACCGAGACACGATCCAGGTCGCCCTGGACGCGGAACCTCACCTGGCCGCAGTGGCAGCCGCCTTCATAGGTCGCGAGCATGTCGTTGCTCCGGTTGCATCGGCGCGCACGCTAGCCGTGCTTGCGGCATGCGTCCACCAGAACGGCCCCGAAGCTCGCAGTGGAAATCGCCCCGCGTCAGTCCGACATCCCACAGGCGATCCGAAAACGGCGCTCACACGCGTCGATCCTGCGCGCGCGATCGCGATCTATGAATGAAGCAACGCAGTATGCTTCCTGCGGGCCAGCGCGTTGTCCCTTGGCGCAGCGGCCTCAACGGAGACTTCCTCCAACCCTGCGCGGTCAATGATCTTGATGTGATGCCGATCTCGCACACTAATCACGCCGCGACGGACGAGCGCTCGCAATGAGCGGGTGACCGCTTCTGGAGATATATATTCACATACGCACCAATGTCTGTTCGCGCCATTGGAGCCTGTATTTTGGGAGTGATGTCGCTCGGTGGTCGGATGCGCTTCGAGCATCTGATACCAATGCTCTATGACGAGAACGCATCCCGTCATGGCCCGCGAAGGCGGGCCATCCACGACTTCTCTCTGTGTTGCTGTCAAAGACATGGATGGCTTTGCCAGGTCAGGCCATGACGATAAGAGTCATGCTCATCGAGACTTGGTATGAAGGAACAAGCCAAGCTTCGCGACGGCCCGATGCTTACTGAGCAGAATCGCATGCTGCTGAGCCTCGCGCAGATCATACTGCCCTGGTGACGACCACAAAGGACGAAGGCTCTATGGGATTGGGCTTCGCCATCTCGTCCTCGGTGTTGAACCATGTGCGCGCCATCTGCGAGATCGCTCGCCCCTCGGCTGGATCGGCACGCACGTGCAGGATATGGCCCCCGCTCTCGCCAGCGCTTTCGGGATAAGAGGCCGCCCGTCACCGACGCGGCGCGCAAGCCCATCGCCCTCGGGGATGCGAACCGCGTAGCGGTCGTGGCGGTCGATAACCAGTCCGAGGCGTATAGCAAGGGTGTCAGACCAGGCGATGTCATTGAGAAGGTGCAAGATACAGCAGTCACTGCACCGCGCGATTTCCTTCGCCTGGTGCAAGAGGCTGCCGGTCAGAATGAAGCCGTCGCGCTGCTTGTGCGCCGGAAAGTCACGCGGCCGTACGCCGCGGGCAGACGCGGCGAGGGTGGTGCCGCAGCGCCTGAGCTTCGATGAATCGTGCTCCATGTCGACAGTGGTCGCCTGCCGGGGACGCCGGATCAGAGTCCGCTTCAGGCGCCGCACAAACCCTAGCGGATGCCGGGCCGGGCGGATGTAGACGGAGAAGCGCGGGACTAACGGGTCGGGCGATAGCCAGGCACCACGGCACCAGGGATGAATAGGACCAAGGTGGACTACACCTTCAGTACCTCCGCACCCTCCGCCGGCTCCAGCTCGCACGCATTCACCGTCATCGACAGCAGCGCGTAATAGCCGATCGCGCCGGTGAGCTGAATGTACTCATCGTCGCCGAACCGCTTGCGCATCGCGTCTGCCGTCGCATCATCGATACGGTGCTTGCGCAGCAGCATACGCGTGAACTCCACGACCTGCGCGTCCGCGGCCGGAATGCCGCGCGAATGGTTTTCGCGAATTGCGGTAATCGTGCTCTCGGGCACACCAAGCCGGCGCGCGCCGCCGGTCTGTGCACCCCACACGTACATCGCGTCGTACTCGCGTGCGACCACCATTGCCGCTAGCACGCGCACCCGCATATCGAGCGAGCCTTCGAAGCGTACATAAGCGCCGAGATGCGCAACCCGACCGGCAATCTCCGGTGAGTGCAGGAACACGGTGAACGGTCCCTGCACTGCACCGCGACTGGCAACGATCTGATCGAAGATACCATGGTCCTTTGCCGGCACCTGGTCCTTGCGGGTGATCGACGGAAGCCTGGGCATCAATCCCTCCCTGCGACGGTGGCGAAATACAATTTTGGATCCGCTGCGCGCACACGGGCCTCGGGCAGGCCAAGCTCGCGGCGCACGATGTTGGTGCCTTCCACCATCGACACGCACTTATAGTGTGCGATGCGCCGGCTCAGCCCTTCGCGACCGAAGCCGCAATCGGTGGTGATCACCAGCCGTTCGGGCGGGATGAACTCCAGAGCACGGCGGATCAGTCCGGCGACGTATTCCGGCGGCTCCACCACCGTGTTGCAGTGATTGACCACACCGATGCCGATCTTCTTGTCGGTCTTGTACTTACCGAACAACGCGAGATCGCGTCCATCGCTGCTGGCACATTCGAAGGTGATCACGTCGCAGTTCAGCTGCAGCAGATACGGCATCGCCTTTTCGTAACTCGGCACCTCCCAGTACACCCGCTGCTGATTGGGATTGCCCCAGCAGGTATGCACCCAGATCTCAGCATTCACGCCGGCGAGCTGACGGTTGAACGCTTCGGTCAGGAACTGCAGCTCTTCATCGGTGCAATCCGGCCGCGTCGAGCGGCCATGGTGTGGCGGTTCTTCCACCTGGATCAGCGGACAGCCGGCGTCCGCCATCTCGCGGAACTCTGCATTCATGATGTCGCACAGATCGAGCACCAGCTGTCGGTCGTCAGGGTAGTATTCGTTCCACAACATGCTGGCGAGCGCCGGCGCGCAGATCGCACCGAACTTCAGCGGACGGTCGGTCAGGCGTTGCGCCACCTGCCACAGCGCGGTGTATTCCAGCGGCCCGCGGCCAAGCTTGTGCTTCACCACGCCGGGCTGATACGCCTCCTGCACTTCCCACAGGATATGCCCCGGCTTGATGTTGTGCCGGCTCATCCAGCCGCGCGAGGTGTCGCGATGACCCTCGATGCCGGTGAGGCGCTCGATCGGGTAGAAGAACCAGGATTTTCCCCCGACCGCGAGATCGAAGCGGCTGTCGCCATCGGTGACGATGTCGAGCCCCGCCGCCTCCTGCGCGTTGATGATCGTCGCGACGGCGTCGAGATATTGTTCGCGGAACAGCGACTCGCCGAGTGCAGATTTGAACGAACGCCCGTCCAGGCTCAGATCGAACCACAGCGGTCGCGGGTATGACCCGGTGATCGCCGTCGGCAGAACCATGTTCTTGGTGACTGTGAGCATATATAGGCACCCCCTCCCCGCCCCTCCCCCGCTGCGCGGGAGAGGGAGTTTCAGTCAGTTGAACATCAGTACAGTGCGCGCAACCTCGCCCGCCTTCATCGCACGGAACGCGTCGTTGATGTCGTCGAGCTGACCGCGCCGGCTGATCATCGAATCAAGATCCAGTCGTCCCTGGCGATAGAACTCCAGATAATTGGGAATGTCGGTGCGGAACTGGTTCGAGCCCATGCGGGACGTCTGCACCTTGCATTCCGGCCGGATCGCCATCCACGGAAACTCGATGGTGGCATCGGGCGGCAGCACGCCAACAATCGTCGCCGTGCCGCGCACTGCCAGGCACTCGATCGCCTGTCGGCACAACTGCGCCACTCCCACCGCTTCGAACGCATGATCCACGCCGAGGTCCTTGGTCAAAGCGCGCACTGCCTTCACCGGATCGTCCTGCGTGCTGTTCACCGTGTGCGTCGCACCCACGCCCATCGCCATCTCGAGCTTTGAGTCGAACTGGTCCACCGCGATGATCTGCCGCGCCCCGCCGATGCGCGCACCTTGCACGATAGAGAGCCCAACACCTCCGCAGCCGAACACCGCGGCCGTCTGCCCCGCCTGCAGCCCGGCACTCCGCAGCGCCGCACCGACCCCGGTCAGCACGCCGCAACCCACCAGCGCCGCGCGATCCAACGGTATGTCCGGTTCGATGCGTACCAGCGAATTCTCGTGCAGCAGCATGTACTCTGCATAGCTGCCGATGGCGGCAAAGGTCCGGAACGGTTTTCCTCCCTGCGACAGGCGCGGCGTCGCATCTTCGGGGCGGGCCACAATGCCGCCGGTACAGACATTTGGGTGCCCACTGAGGCACTGCGGACAGGTGCCGCAGAATCCCGATAGGCACGCCACCACGTGATCGCCGACCCGCACTGCGGTAACATCCGCGCCAACTGCTTCGACGATGCCCGCACCTTCATGTCCCAGCACGAAGGGCCGATCGAGCGGGAACCGACCCAGGCCGTCGACCACGTGCAGGTCGCTGTGGCAGACGCCTGTTGCGACGGTGCGCACCAGCACTTCGCGACCCCGTGGCTTGTCAACCTCTACCTGCTCGATGGTCAGCGGTTCGTGAACCTTGCGAAACACCGCGGCAGACATTTCCATGACGGGGCGCTCCCTTGTGACACTTCGTCACACAATAGCGGCGGCGCCCCGCAAGGCCAACTTAAGGGGAATATTGCCCTGTGCCTCGCGTCATGCTCACGTCCGCCCAGCACGCACGGTCGACCCAGGAGCACACCCTATGATCACGCTGACCGTCAATGGCACGTCGCGGAACGTCGACGTCGATCCGGATACACCGCTGCTTTGGGTCATTCGGGAATGGCTCGGCATGACCGGCACGAAATACGGCTGCGGTATCGCGCAATGCGGTGCGTGCACCGTGCATATCGACGGCGTGGCGACACGGTCCTGCCAGGTTCCGGTCGGCACGGTCGGAGAAGCGAAGATCACCACCATCGAAGGATTGTCGCCCGACGGTCTCAGTCATCCGGTGCAGATCGCCTGGCTGCAGCATGACGTGCCGCAATGCGGCTACTGTCAGTCGGGCCAGATCATGGCGGCGGCGGCGCTGCTGATGCAGACCCCGAAGCCAACGGACGCCGACATCGACGCGGCGATCACCAACATCTGCCGCTGCGGCACCTATCAACGCATTCGTGAAGCAATCCACACCGCCGCCTCGGTTGGCGGCAAGGCATAGGGAGGCGCGCAATGAGCAACCGACTGGTTCTGCGTCGTCGCGCCTTCCTTGGCACGATTGCCGCGGTGGGCGGCGGCATGGCACTGGGTTGGCGCATTCCGGCGCCGGCATACAGCCAAGGACAGGGACAGGGCGTTGGCATCTGGGTGTCGATCAGTCCGGATGACACCACCATGGTGCGTATCGCGCGATCGGAGATGGGGCAGGGAACTTTCACTGGTCTCGCGCAACTGGTCGCCGACGAACTGGACGCGAACTGGAACTATGTGCGCGCGGAGTACGTATCGCCGGACGAGAACCTGGCCAACAAGCGTGCCTGGGGCGACATGTCCACCGGCGGCAGCCGCGGCATTCGCGGGTCATTGGACTATGTGCGCAAGGGTGGCGCCGCAGCGCGCGCCATGCTGATCCAGGCAGCCGCACAGCGTTGGAACGTGCCAGCGACCGAATGCAACGCCGCCAACAGCGTGATCACCCACGCCTCGACCGGTCGCACGCTGCGCTATGGCGAGGTGGCCGCAGATGCCGCCAAACTGTCGGTGCCGGGCGAGGTGACGCTGAAGTCGCCCGCGCAATGGACCATCATCGGCAAGGGCGTGAAGCGGCTCGACACAGTGGACAAGCTGTCTGGCAAACAGGTGTTCGCCATCGACGTGCAACTGCCTGACATGCTGAACGCCGCGATTGCACAGTGCCCTGTGTACGGCGGTACGCTGGTCGATTTTGACGCGGATAAGATCAAGTCGATGCCGGGCGTGCGCCATGTCGTCGCCGTCGGTAACGACGCCGTCGCCGTCGTGGCCGATAAGTGGTACCAGGCGAAGACCGCATTGGCCGCTCTTCCGATCAAGTGGAACGAAGGCGTCAACGCACAGGTGAACAGCGCGCAAATCGCGGAGCTGCTGAAGACCGGCCTGGATGCGAAGGAAGCCGGGCTCGGCCAGAAGCACGGCGATGTCGAGGCGGGATTGGCGCACGCAGCCAAGGTGGTTGAAGCGGTCTATGCGGCACCGTTCCTCGCTCACGCGACGATGGAGCCGATGAACTGCACCGCCTGGTTTGCCAACGGCAAGGTGGAGATCTGGGTCGCGTCGCAGAACGGCGATGCCTCGCTTGCCGCGGCCGCTGACGCTGCCGGGGCCAGATTGGCCGATGTGAAGGTGAACAAGCTGCATCTTGGCGGCGGCTTCGGCCGGCGCGGGCAGCAGGACTACACGCGCCAGGCCGTGCTGATCGCCAAGCAGGTCCCCGGTCGGCCGATCAAGCTGATCTGGTCGCGCGAGGAGGACACCGCCCACGACTTCTACCGGCCAATCACGCAATGCAAGCTGCGCGCTGGGCTGGATGCCAACGGCAACGTCGTCGCACTGCACGCGCGGCTGTCGGGCCAGTCGATCACCGCCTACCAGATGCCGTCCCGACTGGAGAACGGCGTGGACCGGGGCGTGTTCCAAAGCTGGAGCAAGGAAGAGTTCGGCTACAAGTCGATCCCCAATCTGCTGATCGATCACGCAATGCGTAACACCCCTGTGCCGGTCGGCTACTGGCGTGGCGTCAACACGAACCAGAACGCGATCTACATGGAGTGCTTCATCGACGAGCTTGCGCACGCGGCCGGCAAGGACCCGCTGGAATTCCGTCGTGCAATGCTGGCGGACAGTCCGAAGCATCTCGCGGTGCTGAACGCGGTGGCGGAGAAGGCAGAGTGGGGCAAGCCGCCGCCGGAAGGGGTGTTCCGTGGCATCTGCCAGAACTACGGCTATGGCAGCTACACAGCCGCCGTCGCGGAAGTGTCGGTGTCGCCGAAGGGCGAACTGAAAATTCATCGCATCGTCGCCGCGACCGACCCGGGCCACGCGGTCAATCCGCAGCAGATCGAGGCGCAGGTGCAGGGTTCCTTCGTCTACGGGCTGAGCGCGGTGCTGTTCGGCCAGATCACCATCGACAACGGCCGCGCGGTAGAAACCAACTTCGACACGTATCCGGTGATGCGGATTGCCGACATGCCGAAGGTAGAGACGATCATCGCTCCGTCCGGTGGATTCTGGGGCGGCGTCGGCGAGCCCACCATTGCGGTTGCAGGACCGGCGGTGCTGAACGCGATCTTCGCCGCCACAGGCCAGCGCGTCCGTACCTTGCCGCTGCGGCTGAGCGACCTCACGCACGCGTGAGGCTTGCGATCGGCGCGTTGGTGGTGCTGCTGGGCGCCGCCGCACCACCGCCGGGCGCGCTGAGCTGTTCGGGGTGCCATGGCGGCGTGGCACCACTGCCCGTTCTGGCCGGCCGCGATCCTAACGAAATTGTCGCGAGGCTTGACGAATTCCGAGCCGGCACGAGACCGGCGACCGTGATGGACCGTATCTCCAAGGGTTTCTCCCGCGACGAGTCCGTGGCGATCGCCACATGGTGGGCAACGCAGAAGTGACGGTGTCGACCCACAGCTCCCCCTCCCCTTGCGGGAGGGGGTCAGGGGGAGGGGGCCGCGACGGCGCTGGTGCAGCCCCCTCCCCCCATCCCCCTCCCGCAAGGGGAGGGGGAGATTTCGTGCCAACGTGACCCCGACGCCTACCTCCGGCCAGCGGCTCGTGGTGAAGATCGGCAGTGCGCTGGTGGTCGACACGGACGAGGCCGGACCCAGGACGCAGTGGCTCGCAGGGATGGCTGCTGATGTCGCCTCGCTCCGTTCCCGCGGCGTCGGCGTGATCGTCGTGTCCTCAGGTGCAATCGCCTTGGCCCGCCGTTCACTCGGCTTGAACCAGCCGCGCCTTCGCCTTGAGGAGCAACAGGCCGCCGCCGCCGTTGGACAGATCCGGTTGGCGCAAGCGTGGAGCGAGGCCTTATCCGCGCAGAACCTGACCGCCGCGCAGCTGCTGCTAACGCTTGACGATACCGAGGATCGCCGACGGTACTTAAATGCGCGCGCCACGCTGAACACGCTGCTTGGCCTGGGCTGCATCCCGGTGATCAATGAGAACGACACCGTGGCCACCACAGAAATCCGCTTCGGCGACAACGACCGCCTCGCCGCGCGTGTGGCCGAGATGACGCAGGCCGACCAATTGATCCTGCTGTCCGATATCGACGGTCTCTACACCGCTGATCCACGCCGTGATCGGACAGCGGCGCACATTCCGGTGGTGCAACGCATCACGCCGGAGATCGAGGCGATGGGAGGCGAACCGCCCCCCGGCTATTCGTCAGGCGGGATGCGGACCAAGCTGGTCGCCGCGCGCATCGCCACGCAGGCGGGTTGCGCCATGGCGATCGCCTATGGCCACACTGACCGGCCGCTTTCGGCGCTGGAGAAAGGTGCGCGCTGCACCTGGTTCCTTGCCTCGCCAGAGGGACGATCCGCACGCAAGCGATGGATCGCCGGCTCACTGGCGCCACTCGGGGCGTTGGTGGTGGACAGTGGTGCGGCGCGCGCGCTTGCCGCCGGTCGGTCGCTGCTGCCGGCTGGCGTGCGCGCTGTTGAAGGTACGTTCCAGCGTGGTGATCCGGTGGTGGTACGCGCACTTGGTGGTAAGGCACTGGCGCGTGGCCTGTCGGCCTACGCCAGTGCTGACGCAGAACGCATTGCCGGCCACCGCTCCGACGAAATCGAAGCAATCCTCGGCTGGCGCGGCCGGGATGAAATCATCCATCGCGACGATCTTGTTCTGCTCTAGCCGATCGTCCGGCTAGACTGCCTGCCACAACAATGGGGGGAGGAAAAAATGGCAGGCGCAATCAAGGTCTATTTCGCGACCAACCGCAATCGCCTGGCAGACCAGAACGGCCAGGCGAACTTTGGTGAACTGGCCGGTACTGGCGTGCAGGGAATCGCCTATGGCGCAGCAACGGTCGAGAATGTGGCGCTGGAGACGCCAAACGCCGGCACGATCACCGCATGCAGCGTGGTAAACCTTGGCTCCATCGGCCAGGACCTCTCGGCACAAATCCTTGCCGAGGACAAGGACATTGTCGTGTTCATCCACGGCGCTGCGAACACATTTCGTGATTCGATCCAGCGTGCCGCCTTCAACTGCAACTGGATCAACCAGGAGCCAGGGCGTGGCGTCGTCGTCCTGGTATTCTCCTGGCCTGCGCGACATTACAAGCTGTGGGACCTGGTCAGTGATCTGGTGAACTACCGCCTGGATCAGGCGCAGGCACAGGCATCGGAAACGCACTTCGTCGAATTCATCCAGTCGCTGTATCGGTTCCAGCCATCACTTGGTGGCCGCCGGCTGACGCTGCTCGCACACAGCATGGGCAACTATGCCCTGGGCTTCGGTTTGGAACGCTGGTTCGCGACACCGCGCGCGGCTCAAACGTTGTTCGACGCGACAGTGCTCGCCGCGGCCGACGAACCCTCCAATACCTTCGGCTTGCCGAACGGCGGGCGCCTGTCCGACCTGTGGCAGATCTCGCGGCACGTTACTACATACACAAACCAGCAGGACGTGCTGATGCACGCAAGCCATATTGCGAATGGCGATTGGCGTCTCGGGTTCAATGGCCCTGCGAACCACGCTGATACAAAGTTCTTTCCGGCCCAGCACTACGTCTTCGTCGATTGCACCAGAAACGAGGACTTCACCCAACCACTGCTCGAGGCACCCGACCGCTCGCATCAGTACTATCGGCAGTCGAAGACGGTGCGGCGAGACGTGGCCCGCGTGTTGAAGGGCCTCGAGGTTCCTGCCGGCGGCCGAAAGTACGATGCCACCGGCAACGTCACCACTGTGCCAATTCCGGGCGCATGACGATGATGACTGCTACCCTCTGGCAACCGGACCTGCGAGACGGCACTATGGTGGCGAGGGACTGCGTTCATGCACATTGAGACGGAAGCCACCAAACACCTGCAACGCGCCGCGAAGGCCGCGCGCGAAGCGTCGCACGTACTGGCGCGCACGCCAGATGCCGCACGCAATGTGGCACTCTGCAAAATGGCCGCCAGCCTGCGCGCGCACACAG
Organism: Acetobacteraceae bacterium; assembly: GCA_024280945.1. Taxonomy (GTDB): domain Bacteria; phylum Pseudomonadota; class Alphaproteobacteria; order Acetobacterales; family Acetobacteraceae; genus JAMXLO01. The sequence continues at coordinate 1,587 of JAMXLO010000063.1, read as the reverse complement.
AAAAGATCCTGACAGCGAATGCCGGCGACCTTGCTGCCTGCACCGGCACCACCGCATTCCGCGACCGCCTCGCGCTGAACGAGGCACGCGTTCAGTCGATGGCGAAGGGACTGGAGGACATTGGGCAACTGCCTGATCCGCTTGGCCGAACGCTCGCTGAGTGGACTCGTCCGAACGGACTGCGCATCCAACGCATCACTACACCAATCGGCGTCATCGGCATGATCTACGAGAGCCGTCCGAACGTCGGCGCCGATGCCGCCGGCATCTGCCTGAAGTCGGGCAACGCAGTGATCCTGCGCGGCGGATCGGAAAGCGTGCGCAGTGCCGCTGCTATCAATGATGCGCTGGTGACGGGCCTGCGCGAAGCCGGTCTCCCGGAGGCATGCGTGCAGATCGCACCGAATGCCGACCGTGCCTATGTCGCGGCATTGCTGGCCGGCGCCGGGCTGCTGGACCTCATCGTGCCGCGGGGTGGAAAGTCGCTGGTCGAGCGCGTGCAGCGCGAGGCGCGTGTGCCGGTGCTGGCGCATGCCGAAGGACTTTGCCACACCTATGTACATGCCTCCGCCGACCACGCGATGGCCCGCCGCATTGTGGCGAATGCCAAGATGCGGCGCACCGGCATCTGCGGCGCCACTGAAACGTTGCTGATCGATCGCGCCATTGCACCTGCGCTGCTGCCGGCCATCGTCGCCGATTTGCGCGAGCTGGGTTGCGCGTTCCGTGCCGACGCGGCGGCGCGCGACATCGTGGCCGGTTTGCCGCCGGCGACCGAAGCAGACTTCGACACGGAATGGCTGGATGCGATCTTATCAGTCGCGGTGGTAGATGGCGTCGACGCGGCGCTTGCCCATATCAAGCGACATGGTTCCGAGCACACCGACGCTATTGTGGCCGAAGACGCCGATGCGGCACGGCGCTTCCTGGATGGCGTCGACAGTGCGGTGGCGCTGTGGAACGCATCTACGCAGTTCTGCGATGGCGGCGAGTTCGGCTTCGGCGCGGAGATCGGTATTGCCACCGGGCGCATCCATGCGCGTGGACCAGTCGGCCCGGAGCAACTCACCACCTACCGCTATCTTGTTATCGGCAATGGGCAGGTGCGTCCCTGACCGATCCGATCCCTCGGTTCGGCGATCGAAGGCTGATGCGCATCGGCCTGCTGGGAGGCTCGTTCAATCCTGCACATGGCGGGCACCGACACATCATCGAGCTGGCGCGACAGCGATTGCGGCTCGACCAGGTGTGGCTGCTGGTGTCGCCGGGCAATCCCTTGAAGCCGCAATGCGGTATGGCGCCGTTCGGCAAGCGACTGAGCTCGGCACGCGGCATAGCCGACGGTCGACGCGTCATCGCCAGCGGGATCGAAGCTGTGTGGGGTACGCGATACACGATCGACACTGTGCGGCTGCTGCTGCTGCGGTTCCCCCGGGTACGCTTCGTCTGGTTGACGGGAGCCGACATTCTGCTGCAACTGCCACGCTGGCGTCGCTGGGTGGACTTCACTCGCAGCATTCCAATCGCCGTGCTACCGCGCCCAGGCTACAATCACCGCGCCTTGGCCAGCCAGATGGTGCGGCGATT
>JAMXLO010000062.1 GCA_024280945.1 Acetobacteraceae bacterium | reverse complement strand
ACAACTATGCCGATGACACGCCGGCCTTCCTCGCCAGCTCCGATGCGATGGACAGCTTCATCGAAGAAGTGGTGGCGATCGCCGATGCGGTCGCGGCGCGTCGGCGTTCGCGCAAGCGCATCATGCTGAGCTTTGACGAGTGGAATGTCTGGTATCGCACGCGCCGCCCACGCGAGGCACGCGTCAAGCCGGGGTGGCCGGTTGCGCCGCCGATACTGGAAGAAATCTACGACATGCAGGATGCGCTCGCCTTTGGCGGCGCGGCGATCTCCCTGCTGAACCACGCCGACCGCGTTCGCTGTGCCTGCCTCGCTCAGTTGGTCAACGTGATAGCCCCGATCATGACGGAGACCGGCGGACCCGCCTGGCGGCAGACCATCTTCTGGCCGTTCGCCGATTTCAGCCGCTTTGGCCGCGGCGACGTGCTGCGTACGCGGATTACCTGCGACACCTACGACACGGCGTATTTCGATCCCGCCGGCATGGACGACGAGGTCCGAACTCCGCTTACTGGCGTTCCCTATCTAAAGCTCGCGGCTGCCGCTGGCGACGCCGGCGAACTTACGCTCTTCGCGCTTAACCGAGAGCTGGCCAGCGAGCTGCCGCTGGAGGTGACGGCGCGCGGCTTCGATGCGCTCGTGGTCGCCGGGGCGACGACACTGCACGATGCCGACCTAAAGGCTGTGAATACTCGCGACGCCCAAAATCGGATAAAGCCAAATACCCTAACCGGCATATCGGTCGACGGCGGCGTCATCGCTGCCACATTGCCGCCTGCCTCGTGGTCGGTAATCCGCTTGGCGCCGGCATGAATGTGCGGTTCGGACCACCCAACTGGTTCAGCCGAACGACCTGGTTGGGCGCACGGACCTGAGCGCGATATTGGGGCCAACAATGATCGCGGCTTGCTATCGTTATCCGCACGATTGGCTTCTCTGCGGACCATGTCTCCCAGCGACCGGCCATCGCGGCGCGTCGACAGGAAGAGGACCGTCATGTCCTGTACTGCTCCGGCGAACACGACGCCGGCCAGTATCCACAGCGTGCCGGGCAAATGCCCATCTGTGCAGCAAGCACCGGTCCGACGAGAGGCCGGCGCCGGCGATGGCGGCGAAGTGGTGGCCGAACAGCACGACGCGGTGGGTCGGCACGTAATCGAGGCCATCGTTGCGACGCCATGCCGGCGTCAAACGTGTCGCATCGACACGAAATGCGCACCTGGTGATATAGAGCGCATAGAAGCGATGGGCGATGAAATAGATGCACACGGCTGCAACTACCAGCCACGCTGCATTCACCGGCCCCCCTCGTGTCGACGCGACGATGCCGTGGGAGATCGTTCCAAGCAGAATCACCCCTGCCCAGATCGGTTTGTCACGCAAAGACATGAAGCCCCGCCAAGCCCGAAGCAGGTCCATTTGTAAGCCTTACAGTTAATCAGAAGGGCGCGGGCAACGCATCGATCTGGATCAAACCGCAACACAGGGCCAGCCGGCAGAGCAGGGCAAGCCATAGGCGAGTTGTACCGCGGGGTGACGGGTTTGTCCGATGGCTGACAATCCGCCGCAGCGAAGGCTGCTGCGGCGTTAGCACCCACAGGCGCTGAAGCGCCGCACGTCACCCTGTCAAAGCGGGGGACGCAATCTCGTCCCAAGTGCATTCCTGGCCCGAGACTGCTTCCCCCGCTTTCGCGGGGGTCGCAATGACACGTGAGGTCTACCTGCGCTTCGCTTATTGCAAATGGCCCCTGAACGCTTGCACGATGCGCCCCTCTAAGAGGCTGAGAATGGAAACCGGGCAGCCTCCCAGCCTGACAGTTTCTCCACCGCGCGACCAATCCGGAACACCATTGCTTCATCGAATGGGCGGCCAGCGATCTGTACGCCGATCGGCAGTCCATTCGCACCGAGCCCCGTCGGCACGCTCATGGCTGGATGGCCGGTGACGTTGAACGGGATGGTCTGGATCGGCGAGGCGGATGACAGCGCATCGGTAGGCTGATCGAAGCGGGGCGCTGTGCTCAGAGTCGACAGCGTCAGCAGCGCGTCGTAGCGCTGCAACGCGGCATTCACCGCATCCGTCAACTCACGGCGGGCGCGCAGAGCGTGGATGAGGTCCGCGGCGGTGATCGCTGCACCGAGGATGAAGCGTCCCGCGGTGATCTCACCGTAGTCGAGCAGCCGTGTCTGCATATCCGCTTCGTGGATCGCGAACGCCTCCGCCATCATGATCACGCGCCCCGCTGCGGCGAACAGCGCGTAGTCGGGTAATTCGATGTCGTCCACCATGGCACCTGCCGCGCGCAGTTGCGCGGCGGTGCGCTCCAGCCCAGCCACGACTTCGGGCATGGTGGCCGAAGCCTTGGCAAAGAAGGCGCGCGGGATGCCGATGCGCAGCCCTGCCACACCCTTCTCCAGATCAGCGCGATAGTCCGGCACCGGAACGCCGGCGCTTGCCGGATCCTGCGCATCATGCCCCGCGAGGACCTGCAGCGTGATCGCCGCATCCTCGACGCTACGCGTCAATGGGCCGACATGATCCAGCGTCCATGACAGAGGAAACACGCCGCGACGCGAAACACGGCCATAGGTGGGCTTGATGCCGACAGTACCGCACCAGGCTGCGGGGCCGCGGATCGAACCGCCAGTGTCGGATCCCATCGCCATGCGCACCATCCGCGCAGCGATCGCGGTGCCGGACCCGGATGATGATCCGCCAGTGATATGCTCGGGGTTCCACGGATTGCGCGCAGGCGGGAACGGCAGGTCGAAGCTCGGCCCACCGATGGCGAACTCGTGCGTCGCCAGCTTGCCCAGCAGCACGCCACCCGCTTCGCGCAGCCGCGCCGCGGCCACACTGTCCTCCCGTGGCACAACATTCAGACGTAGCTTGGAATGGCAGGTCGTGCGGATGCCGGCGGTGTCGTAAATGTCCTTCAGCGCGTACGGAACACCGTGGAATGGGCCACGGTCGCGTCCCGCCTTCAGTTCTGCATCGGCGCGCTGGGCATCCTCCAGCGCGCGATCCTCGGTCACCAGCACGAAAGCGTGCAGCGCACCGTCGCGCTCTGCAACGCGTTCCAACGCATCGCGCGCCAGCGCTTCGGCGGTTACCGAGCCGGAGCGAAGCAGTCGGCCCATTTCAGCAATCGACAGGTCCTGGGTCTCCATCATCGCTCTCCCGCCCGGAACACATTCGAGGGCTCATGCTCCGGTCCGTATCGCCCGTGCAGCAGTGCGATCTGCTCGCGCAGGTCGGCATAGGCGGCCAGTGTCGCCGCCCGACGCTGCGGCGGCACCGTGACGCCGGCGCGCGCCATCAGACAGTCGAACTCTGCGGCCAAGGCATCAGGTGAGGGGACTTGCGGCATCTTGGCTCCTGTAGGCTGGGTTGCGTCGATTATGCACGGACCGGTCTGGCCGGCTACACTGCAAGGCCTGGAGGCGAGCGATGCGGACGCAGGTTGGCATAGTTGGTGCGGGGCCGGCGGGGCTGCTGCTGTCGCATCTCCTGCATTTGCGAGGCATCGAATCGATCGTGCTGGAAGCGCGCTCGCGCCACTATGTCGAAAACCGTATCCGCGCCGGGGTGCTCGAATTTGGCACCGAGCAACTGTTGAATGAGTCGGGCTTAGGCGAACGGATGCGGCGCGAAGGGTTGCTGCATCCTGGCGTCGTCATGCGTTTCAATGGCGCCGATCACCGCGTCGACTTCGCCGACCTGGTCGGCAAGCACGTCATGGTCTACAGCCAGCACAAGGTGGTGCAGGACCTGATTGCAGCCCGTCTCGGCGCAGGCGGGCAGATCGTGTTTCAGGCCGAGGATGTCAGCGTGCACGATTTTCAGGCAGCCCGGCCGCATATATACTATCGTCAGGGCGACGCCGTGCAACAGATCGACTGCGACATCATCGCCGGCTGCGATGGCTTCCACGGCGTCTGCCGTGCCTCGATCCCTCTCGGCATGCTGCGGATCTTCGAACGCGAATATCCGTTCGGCTGGCTAGGCATTCTCGCCGGGACGCCGCCTTCGACGGAAGAAAACGTCTATGTCAGCCATGAACGCGGGTTTGCTCTGCTGGCGATGCGCTCGCCGACACTGAGCCGGCTCTATCTGCAATGCGCACCAGACGAGGACCTGGCGCAATGGTCGGATGACCGCATATGGTCGGAGCTGCAGATCCGTGCGGCACGCGATGATTTCCGTCTGGCCGAGGGACCGATACTGCAGCGCGGCATCACCCCGATGCGCAGCTTCGTGATCGAGCCCATGCAGTGCGGACGGCTATATCTGGCCGGCGATGCCGCTCATATCGTGCCGCCGACCGGTGCCAAGGGTCTGAATCTGGCGGCGGCGGATGTCGCGGTGCTCACGCAGGCGATCGTCGCGTTCTATCGCCTGGGATCGAGCGACCGGCTGGACGCTTATTCGGCCACGTGTCTAAGACGCATTTGGAAAGCGCAGCGCTTCTCGTGGTGGATGACGACGCTGCTGCATCGCTTCTTCGACCACTCGCCGTTCGAACAGCAGATGCAGGCCGCCGAATTGGACTACGTGTTCGGCTCGCGCGCAGCATCGCTGGCGCTTGCCGAGAACTACGTGGGTTTGCCGTTGCCAGTATAGGGGAGACAGCATGATCCAGGGCGTACACCGCTATCCGCCGATGGAGCGGGTGATCTATGGAATTCCGTTGGTCGAGGCACTGGCGCAGGAGATCGATCGGGTCGAAGCCAACGCCGTTTATGTGCTGTCGAGCGGCACACTGGCACGACAGACCGATGTGGTCGATCGCGTGCGTGGCGTACTCGGCAACAAATTCGCCGGTCTCTGCGCCAAGATCGGCGCGCACACACCGCGGATCGACGTGGTGGCCGCGGCCAACGCGGCGCGCGAGGTGGGTGCGGACGCGCTGCTGACCGTGGGTGGCGGGTCGATCACCGACGCCGCCAAGATGGTCAGCCTGTGCCTCGGCAACGATGTCACCGACCCGGCGCAGCTCGACAACTTCCGCGCCGTCATCCGTGCCGATGGACGCACCGAGCGCCCGCCGGTGAAACCGCCGGCTGTGCGATCGATTGCGGTGCCCACCACGCTCTCCGCGGGTGAGTTCAATTCTCCGGCTGGCTGTACGGACACGGCGCGGCAGGTGAAGGAGAGCTATCTGCACCCGCTGATGATGCCGCGCAGCGTGATCCTTGATCCGGACGCCACAGTCCACACGCCGGAGTGGCTGTTCCTGTCCACCGGCATTCGCGCAGTCGATCACGCGGTGGAGGATATCTGCTCGATCAATCCGCAACCGCTGTCCGACGGCACGTCGCTGCATGCCCTGCGGCTGCTCAGCCGTGGGCTGCGAGCGGTGAAGGCCGATCCCGGCGACCTGGAGGCGCGGCTCGACTGCCAACTCGGCTCCTGGATGTCGATCATGGGCTCACAGAACGGCGTGCAGAAAGGCGCGAGCCACGGGATCGGTCATGTCCTGGGCGGCACGGCCGGCGTGCCGCACGGCTATACGTCATGTGTGATGCTGCCACCGGTGCTTCGCTTCAATGAGTCTGTGAATGCCGAGCGTCAGGCGTGGGTGGCCGATGCGATGGGCTGCCCGGGCGGAAAGGCTGCGGATGCGGTCGCTGCGCTGGTCGCTGACCTGGGCCTGCCCGGTACGCTGCGCGATGTCGGCGTGAAACCGGAGCAGCTCGACCGGATCGCTGAGGAATCGATGCATGATCGCTGGGTGCACACGAACCCGCGAAAGATCGCTGGGGCGACCGATGTCCGTGCGCTGCTCGACGCGGCCTGGTAACGTGGTCAGTCTGCCATGAGCTGACCAAGTAATGTCAGCAGCTCTTCACGGCGGAACGGCTTGCGCAGGATCGACACGTTCGGATTCTCATGGAACTTGGCGACGCCCTCGGCCAATCGCAGATAGGATTCGCTGAAGCCCGAGGTGAGAACCACTTTCACCGGGATGCCGGTCAGCAGAATTTCGTTCAACACGTCGATGCCGTCCTTCTCGGGCATGATCATGTCGAGCATCAGGATGTCCGGCTTGAAGGCGATAAAGGTCTCGGTCGCCTCTGCCGAAGTGTTCAACGACCGGGCGTCCAGCCCTAACTGGCGGGCGATCATCTCGACCACCTTGGTAATGCCGGTCTGATCGTCGATCACCAGCAGCTTCTTCGCCATCTGCGCTCTCCGCGAGTGCGAGGCCGCCTCCTCCGCGGCCAAGTTGCAGCAGCCTGTCACCTATACTCCTCTACATATAACCAAAATGCAGCCAAAAAGTTTGCGAGGCTGAAATTGGCGCTCCAGGTTGCCGCCGGGCAACGGTGGAGCGCCATGGTCATTGATTGCAAGGCCGAATGGATCGCTGGTGCCTTCGGGATGCGGGGCGTCGCATTCAACGGGGCCGCCGGCGATGACCCTCGCCAACCGCCTCACTCATTGATGAGCGAAGTGAATGGTATCCCCCCGGGGGTCGAGTCAGGCGTCGGCGGCTCATTAGCTTCTCTTTACCGATCCTTTCCCATCAAGTGATCTGCTACCGGCTTTGCTAGAGCAAAGCCAGCCGATAATGTCCTTGAGTGAGTTTGCCGTCGGCCTGCCGCCCGAATTGCAGCACCTGCAGACCAAGTTCATGGCGGCTGTCGAGCATTGCGCGATCTTCCTGCTCGACCCGAACGGTCGTATCCTTTCGTGGAACCGAGGTGCCGAGATCATCAAGGGCTGGCGAGCCGACGAGGTGATCGGCCAGCACTTTTCCTGCCTGTATCCAGCGGTGGATACCGAAGCCGGGACGCCCCGGGGCGCGCTTGAGGCTGCCGCTGCGTTTGGCCGGTTCGAGGAGATTGGCGATCGAGTCAGAAAGGATGGATCGCGATTCCTCTCCGAGACGGTCATAACGGCCATCCGTGGACCCGACGGCAGCCTGCAGGGTTTCGGCACGATGACCCGCGACATCACCGAGCAGGCTGCAACGGAGTCCATCGCCAAGGCTAACGAAGCCAGGCTGCGCAGCCTGATCGAAACGGTGCTGGACACAGTCGTCGACGGTCTGGTCACGATCGATCGCAACGGTATCATTCAGTCGTTCAACAAGGCCTGTGTCGGCCTGTTCGGCTACGCGGCGGACGAGGTCATCGGTAAGAACGTACGGATCCTGATGCCGGAGCCTTATCACAGCCAGCACGATGGCTACATCGCGGCCTACTTGGAGACAGGCGTTCCGAAGATCATCGGCATTGGCCGGGAAGTGATGGGGCGTCGAAAGGACGGATCGACCTTTCCGATGGAGTTGGCTGTCGGGACCTCGCCTGCTGCCGGCAACCACGCATTCGTCGGCATTATCCGCGACCTCGCTGAAAGGCACGAAGCCGAACGGCAGCGCGAGCAGCTGCGGCAATCACAGAAGATGGAGGCTGTGGGCCAACTTACCGGTGGCCTTGCGCACGACTTCAACAATCTGTTGGCCATCATCATCGGCAATCTCGACATGCTGCGCGAGGTTCGCGCCGATGATCCGGTAACAAACGAACTGGTACGGGATGCGCTGGAATCGGCACTGCGCGGGGCAGACCTGACACGACGCCTCTTGGCATTTTCACGGCGGCAGCCGTTGAAGCCGGAGCGGGTCGAGATCAACGACGTCATCAGCGCCATTGTACACCTGCTGACTCGGACGCTGGGCGAGAACATCTCGATCGAGATGTCGCTTGCGCCCAATGTATGGGCGGTGCAGGTCGACCGGGCACAGTTCGAGGCGGTGATCGCGAACCTTGCGACCAACGCGCGCGATGCCATGCCGCGCGGCGGCGCGCTGTTGATCGACACGCGAAACGGTCATCTCGACGCAGCCTATGCCGCCGGCCACAGCGACGTGACCCCTGGCGACTATGTCGTCGTCGAGGTGAGTGATTCAGGCACCGGCATGCCGCAGGATGTGCTCTCCCGCATCTTTGAACCGTTCTTTACCACCAAGGAACAAGGCAAGGGCACCGGTCTGGGCCTGTCGATGGTGTTCGGCTTCATGAAGCAATCGGGTGGGCACGTGACTGTCTACAGCGAACCTGGCAAGGGTACGACATTCCGGCTCTATCTCCCCCGGCTGCGGGAGAGGGCGGCCGCGCAGGAAGAGCGTTCCGAGCAATCTGCGTCCCCAGGCGGCAGCGAGACCATCCTTGTGGTTGAGGACAATGCCGGCCTGCGCAGGATTGTAATGCGACAACTGCGCGATGCCGGCTATCGCGTGCTGGAGGCAGCCGACGCAGAATCGGCGATGGAGATCGTCGATTCGTCCGAAGTGATTGATCTGCTGCTGACAGACATCGTGATGCCGGGCGCGATGGATGGCCGGGACCTTGCTCGCGTCGCCGTGGCGCGGCGGCCCGATGTTCGCACATTGCTTACCTCGGGCTTTCCCGATGCTCGCTGGAATGCGTCCGGATCGCGTACCGAGGCGCGTCTGCTGAGCAAGCCATATCGGAAGGAAGAATTGCGTCGGGTGGTTCGCGAGGTTCTCGACGAGCCCCGGTAGTCGCATTGGCGCTGTCGTGTTAACGCATCACACCAACTTGGCAGGAGGTAGGTGTGATGAGCGACAGCGGTACGGTGCGGATACTCGGGGTCGCGGGGAGCCTGCGGCAAGGTTCGTTCAACCGCGCCTTGCTGCGGCTGGCGCAGGAAATGGCGCCGGCGGGCATGACGATCGAGAGCTTCGATATCGCCCCGATCCAGCCCTACAACGAAGATGTGCGCCAGCAAGGATTTCCGAAGCCGGTTGAGGATCTGCGCGCACGTATCAAGGCGGCCGATGGGCTGCTGATTGTGACACCGGAATACAACTACTCGATCCCAGGTGTGCTGAAGAACGCGATCGATTGGGCATCGCGGCCGCCGGAGCAGCCATTCGACGGCAAGCCGATCGGCATCATGGGCGCGAGTGCAGGCGCGCTGGGCGGCGCGCGGTCCCAATATCACCTGCGGCAGTGCTTCATCTTCCTGAACGGACTGGTGATGAACCGTCCGGAAGTCATGATCCCGGCGGCACAGACCAAGTTCGATGCAAACGGCAAGATATCGGACCAGGCCACGTTGGATTTCATCAACGCGCACCTGACCGCGCTCAAGGCATGGGTGTTGCGGATGCGGTAGCGACCTTCATCCCGAACGGCGCGCAGCGTCGGTCCGGGAATCCAGGGCAAGCGCACTATGTCAGGGTCGAGGCACGACCGCAGTGGCTTCGATTTCGACCAATGCCTGATGTTCCACCAATTCTGCGACGCCGATCACCGACATCGTCGGAAAATGCTTGCCCATGATGGCACGGTAGGCAGCGCCGATCTCGGACAGCGACGTGCGGTAGGCCTGGAGATCAGTCACGTACCAGGTGAGCCTGACGATGTGCTGTGGCCCTGCTCCCGCTTCGGCGAGCAGGGTCACGATGTTGGCCAAGGCCTGCCTGGTCTGAGCCGCCAACCCTTGTGCGAAATGGCCGTTTGCATCCCAGCCGATCTGACCGGCGAGGAAGATCGTCTCGCCGGCGGCTGTGATGCCGTTCACGTACCCGCGAGGCCGCGGCCAGGACTCCGGCTGCAGGATACGCTGTCCGAATTCCCTTGGACCGCTCATTCAATCGCCCCCGATTCATTCGCCCCTGAAGCGGGGCGGCTGCTTGGCGGCAAAAGCCTCGAACGCACGACGGAAATCCTCGGTCGCCATGCAGATCGCCTGGGCTTGTGCCTCCGCCTCGATGGCTCCTTCGATATCCATGCTCCATTCCCGGTGCAGCATCGTCTTGGTGATGCCATGCGCGAACGTCGGACCCTCGGCCAGCTGCATTGCCATCGCCTGCGCGGCGGCAAGCACCTGCCCGGACGGATGCAGCGCATTGAAGAAGCCCCAGCGTTCCGCTTCTTCGCCGGTCATCGCGCGCCCGGTGTATAGCAATTCGGCCGCACGGCCCTGGCCGATGATGCGAGGCAGAATGGCGCAGGCGCCCATGTCGCATCCGGCCAGTCCGACGCGGGTGAACAGGAATGCGGTGCGGCTCTCTGGCGAGCCATAGCGAAGATCGGCAGCCATGGCCAAAATCGCACCGGCGCCGGCGCATACGCCTTCGACTGCCGCAACGATCGGCTGCGGACAAAGGCGCATCGCCTTCACCACGTCGCCAGTCATCCTGGTGAAGGTGAGCAGTTCCGGCAGCTTCATCTTGGTCAGCGGCTCGATAATCTCGAACACATCGCCACCGGAGCAGAAGTTGCCGCCGGCGCCGGTGATGACGACCGCCTTGACGCTGCTCTCCAGCGTGAGCGCGCGAAACGTGTCGCGCAGTTCGGCGTAAGAGTCGAAGGTGAGGGGGTTCTTCCGCTCCGGTCGAGCCAGCGTGATGGTCGCAACTTTACCGGCGACGTCCCAACCGAAATGCCTGGGTTGCAGCGGCATGTCACACTTCTCCGCAAGCGACCGCGATCGCCTGGCCGGTGATCGCGCTCGAACCTGGACGGCATAGAAAGGCGACTGCTTCGGCGACTTCCTCCGGCTGTACCAGCCGATCAGCCGGATTGTTGGCTGCCAAAGCCTGACGCGCATCCTCGATGGAGCGGTCGGTGTTCTCTGCAATATTGGCCGCGGCGCGCACGACCAGGTCGGTGTCGGTGAAACCAGGGCAGACGGCATTAACCGTAATGCCGTCCCTCACGGTTTCCAGGGCAAGCGCGCGGGTGAACCCGACCAGCGCGTGCTTTGCCGCGACATAGGCGGTGACATAGGTATAGCCCTTCAGGCCCGCGGTGCTCGCCGTGTTGATGATGCGACCGAAACCGCGGGATCGCATCCCTGGGAGAACCGCCTGACAAGCACTGACAGCGCCCAACAGATTGACATTCAGCATCGACTGGAAATCCGCTAGGTCGTGCTTTGCAAACGGCTTCGACAGAGCCCCGCCTGCGTTGTTCACCAGAATGTCGCAGGTGCCAAGTCCTGCAATCGCATCACGCAATGCAGCGTGATCCGTAACATCGGCGACGCGATAGCGAGCACCAAGCTCGCCAGCTGCACATTGCAAAGCAGCAGCGTCGCGCCCAAGCAGCGCAATTGCAATGCCATCTGCCGACAAACGCCGCGCGATTGCCAGGCCGATCCCCTTGCCGCCGCCGGTGATCAGTGCGCGAAGTGTCATATCACAGCCGAGTAGTCAGTATCGGTGCGTCGTATAAGACGCTCGATCTGTGCCTTGCCCGCCAGATACTGTTGTGGCCAGCACTGCTCGGCGTATCCAAGGGTGGCAGCGGCACGCAAAGCAAAATGCGGATCGGTCAGATGTGGCCGCGCCAGTGCGCAAAGGTCGGCGCGGCCTGCTGCAATGATCGAGTTGAGGTGGTCGTAGTCGGTGATATTGCCCACTGCCATCGTCGCGATACCGACCTCGTTGCGAATGCGGTCGGCGAATGGCGTTTGGAACATCCGCCCATACACTGGCTGTGCGCGGATCGACGTCTGGCCGGCCGACACATCCATCAGGTCGGCCCCGGCCCGCTTGAACGCGCGAGCGATCTCGACCGCGTCGTCGCCGGTGATGCCGCCTTCCACCCAGTCGGTCGCCGAGATGCGCACTGACATCGGCTTCTCCGTCGGCCACACCGAACGGATCGCGGTGAACACTTCCAGCGGGAAACGCAGGCGATTGTCGAGGGATCCGCCATAGCCGTCGGTGCGCTGGTTGGTCAGCGGCGAGATGAAAGACGACAGCAGATAGCCGTGCGCAGCGTGCAATTCCAGCATGTCGAACCCGGCCCTTATTCCGTGCTGCGTCGCTGTCACGAAAGCGTTCCGCACCGCTACCATATCGGCACCTGTCATCTCGCGCGGAACCTGATTGCGGGGACTCCAGGCAATGGGTGACGGCGCGATCAGTTCCCAATTCCCATCGAATAGTGGTGCATCCATCTCTTCCCAGCCGAGCTGTGTCGAGCCCTTGGGGCCGGAATGTCCGAGTTGAAGGCAGAGCTTCGCGCTCGAGTTGTCGTGCGCGAAGTCGACGATGCGCGCCCAGAAGCGCATCTGCTCCTCGGACCATAGCCCGGCGCAACCGGGCGTGATGCGGCCCTGTGGCGTGACGCAGACCATTTCGGTGAACACCAGCCCCGCCCCCCCGAGGCTTCGGGCGCCGAGATGCACGAGGTGGAAGTCGTTGGGCATGCCTTCACGCGCACTATAGGTCGCCATCGGCGAAACCACGATACGGTTGGCAACCTGCATGTCACGCAGACGGAACGGCAAGAACATCGGCGGTATGGGACGGTTGGCCGGATGTCCGGCGCGCGCCGCCAGCCAACGCTCCATGCCTTCCAGCCACGGCCGGTCGCGCAGCCGCAGATTCTCGTGGCTGATCCGCTGACTGCGGGTCAGCAAGGAGTAAGCGAACTGCTCCGGTTCAAGATGGACATAACGCGCCACGTTCTCGAACCACTCGGTCGAGTTGCGGGCAGCAGATTGAACGCGCAGCACCTCCAGCTTGCGCTCGGCCTCGTATGCCGCGAGTGCCGCCGGCACATCGCTCTCGTGCTTGTCGAACGCGCGCGCCAGAGCGATCGCGTCTTCCAGCGCCAGTTTGGTGCCGGAGCCGATGGAGAAATGCGCCGAGTGCGCCGCATCGCCCATCAGCACCACGTTGTCCATTACCCAGTGCTCGTTGGCGACGCGGGGAAAGTTGAGCCACTGTGATCCGCGCAGGTGGCTCATGTTGGCCAGCAGGCGATGCCCTTCCAGCCAGGGCGCGAACAGCGCCTCGCAGAAGTCGATCGTGCCGGTAGTGTCGAGCTGATCAAGACCTGCTGCGCGCCAGTTGGCTTCCGTGGTTTCGACGATGAAGGTGGAGGTGTCGCGATTGAATCGATAGGCATGTGCCTGGAACCAGCCGAATTCGGTCTCGACAAAGATGAAAGTGAAGGCCTGGAAGGTCCGGTGTGTGCCAAGCCAGATGAACTTGTTCTTCCTGACGTCGACCTCCGGCCGGAAGTGGGCTGCGTGACTCGTACGAATTCGGCTGTTGATGCCATCCGCGGCCACAATGAGATCGGCGTCAGGGAACTGCGCGATGTCATCCACCTCGCGCTCGAACACAAGTTCGACGCCGAGGGCAGCGGCACGGTATTGCAGTATGTTCAACAGGTGCTTGCGTTCGATGCCGCAGAAGCCATGGCCGCCCGAGGTGATCACGCGGCCCTTGAAGTGAATGTCGATATCGTCCCAGTGCGCGAAGCTATCGAGCATTTCCTGCTTCGTCTCGGGGTCGGCACCTTCCAGGTTGCGCAGCGTCTCATCGGAGAACACGACGCCCCAGCCGAAGGTATCGTAAGGCCGGTTGCGCTCGATCACAGTAATCTGGTGCGACGGGTCGCGCCGCTTCATCTGGATCGCGAAATATAGGCCAGCCGGTCCGCCGCCGGCGCAAACGATCCGCATCAGTGACATTGCTCTCCGGTTGGTATCTTATAGACGCCCTGATTCTCGACGGGCAAGCCAGAGATGGAGGGCGGCAATGCTGGGGCCATCGGCGCATGTCGATACATTCACGCGTGACCGGCTGCCGCCGCCGGACCAATGGCCGGATCTGCTGCTGGACGGGTTCGGATATCCTGATCGCCTGAACGCAGGCGTGGAACTGACCGATGCGATGGTGGCCAGAGGCTTTGGCGATCACACCGCGCTGATCGGCAACGGACGCCGCCGGACCTACAAGGAATTGACCGACTGGAGCAATCGGATCGCGCACGCACTCGTCGAGGACTTTGGGGTCAGGGCAGGCAATCGGATCCTGATCCGGTCTGCCAATAACCCGGCGATGGTCGCCTGCTGGCTGGCTGCCACCAAGGCGGGTGCCGTCGTGGTCAACACCATGCCCATGCTCCGCGCGCTCGAGCTGAGCAAGATCGTAGACAAGGCTGAAGTGTCATTGGCGCTGTGCGACACGCGGCTGATGGACGAACTTGTGATCTGTGCCAAGGAAAGCACATATCTAAGAACAGTCGTCGGATTTGACGGCACCGCGAACCACGATGCGGAACTCGATCGCATCGCGCTCAGCAAATCGGTGCGATTCGCGGCCGTGGACACTGGGCAAGACGATGTGGCGCTGCTCGGGTTCACCTCGGGAACCACGGGAGAGCCGAAGGCGACCATGCACTTCCATCGTGACCTGCTGATCATCGCCGATGGCTATGCGAGGGAAGTGTTGCAGGTGACACCTGACGACGTGTTCGTCGGCTCGCCGCCGCTGGCATTCACTTTCGGTCTTGGCGGGCTGGCCATCTTCCCGCTGCGCTTCGGTGCGGCCGCGACGCTGCTGGAGAATGCATCACCTGCCAATATGATCGAGATCATCCAGACCTATGGAGCGACCATCAGTTTCACCGCGCCGACAGCATATCGAGCGATGCTGCGGGCGATGGACGAAGGCGCCGACCTGTCATCGTTGCGCGCGGCGGTGTCGGCCGGCGAGACGTTGCCGGGTCCGGTCTTCGAGGAATGGGTGCGCAAGACGGGCAAGCCGATCCTGGACGGGATCGGCACCACTGAGATGCTGCATATCTTCATTACCAACCGGTTCGGCGACGCGCATCCTGGCACGACAGGACGACCGGTGAGCGGGTATCAGGCACGGGTCGTCGGCGACGATATGCAAGAACTGCCGCGCGGCGAGGTTGGGCGATTGGCAGTGCGGGGACCCACCGGTTGCCGCTATCTCGCCGATGAGCGCCAGAAGCGCTACGTGCGCGACGGCTGGAACATCACCGGCGACACTTTCATGCAGGACGAGACCGGCTATTTCCACTTCATGGCCCGTTCCGACGACATGATCATTTCTGCCGGCTACAACATCGCCGGCCCTGAGGTCGAAGCCGCGCTGTTGACCTCGCCCTATGTGCTTGAATGTGCGGTGATCGGTGCGCCCGATACCGAGCGCGGGCAAATCGTGCAGGCACACGTCGTGTTGGCCGAAGGCGTTGCACCGGATGACGTGACGCGGTTGCGCTTGCAAGACCATGTCAAGGCGACGATTGCGCCCTACAAGTATCCGCGTTCGGTGAAGTTCGTGGACACCCTCCCGAAGACCCAGACGGGAAAGATCCAGCGCTTTCGGCTGCGGTCGCAGTCGTAGCGACGTTACCAGCGCCGCTCCCGCAAGATACTGTCCAGTCGTTCGATCGTCCGTCGCAGATCGTGCACGCTGTGCTCATCGCGAACGAGTGCGTCGGTCACGATCGGCGCTGCGCCATCCTGTGGGACGTAGCCGATGGCCCGCTTTGTCGTCTCGATGTCCCAGCGCATACCAGGATTGTCGCTCATCAGGTTCAGCACGGCGAAGCGGACACCGTCCGCCAGCACGGCTCGTTCCATCGCCTGGCAGAGGTCGCGGTTGGACAGCCACATCGCCTGGCCCCAGGTACTCCAGCCCATATGCGTTCCCGGGCGGTTGTCACCGCGCTGCGCATAGCCGATGCGGAAGCAGATCACCGACGTCCCGCACCGTAGGTGCAGTGCTCGTCCCATCCGTTCACCGACCAGTTTCGAAACGCCGTAGGGGTTGATCGGATACGGTTCCATGTCGGTGGTCAGCGGGCCCGTGCCAGGGCGATGACCTGCCATCACCCAGTTGGAACTGGCGAACACGACTCGCCGCACATTGTGACGGGCCGCGGCCTCATAGACATTCGCCGTCAGATCGATATTCAGTCGCTGCACGGATGCCCAACTCGCTTCCGGGCTCGGGTCACCCGCGAGATGGATCACGGTGTCCACACCGGCGAACCGTGCCGCCCAGGTATCATCCCATTCCGCGAGATCAGCCGCCGCAATCGTGCTATCGCCACGCGGATCGGCATCCAACGCCCCCACTGTCCAACCCAGTCCGGAAAAATGCGCACGCAGCTTTGTGCCAATGTTTCCCGCAGCGCCAGTGATCAGCACTGATTTGCTCATGGCCGATCCGCTGCCCTTGTACCAGCCCCTTTGTGCCGCGGTTTGCGGCGCTGCTCGGGTGCGCAGGACAGATCAATGATAGGCTGGGCATGACCGGTGACAAGCGGCACGTCATGATACGGATCGTGTAAACGACAGAAGGCTTCCTGACCGATCCGCGCGAGCTCATCGAACGCTGAGAGGCACAAGCGGGGTGCGGCAACGAAACTCTTGTGGGTGAAACAGCTGAGGATTCGCTCGTATTCTGCACGGGTAAGCGCATAGCCATGCGCGATGACCGCGTCCATCGCAGCTCGCAGCTCCCATCGATCCGATTCCGCAGGAAGCACCGGCCAGGAATGTGACGGCAAGGCCTCGGACCAGGCGGCACCGAGCTGATCGCGCCAAAGAAGGGCGAAACCGATATCATTACAGCACAGGCGGAGGCAGCCATGGGCCAGGAAGGCTCGCGCTCCCCCGAGTAATCGTGGCAGTGGCAATTCCGAGAGGATGTAGATGCTGAGGTGCACACCGACCTTCTGCCGGACAACCCAGTCGAACGCAAAGCTGTTCATGATCGAAACCAGCATCAGGGCAGCGGCATTTGCCCGTTGCATGGGTGCGCGTTCGACGCTGATCGTATGGCCGCACAGCACGCCGGGCGGCAGCACGGTGGCGATCGACGTCCGTTCATCAGTCGATCTGGCAATCTCGCGACATGCCGCCCGATAGTAGCGGCTCGCTTCCAGTGACTTATTGGCCAAAGAGCCCACCTTCACGGCGAAGCGAGGCAGCGTATTCCAGCGATTACGAAACTGGTGGATCGTCTTGCCCTCATGGAGAATGAAGGTGCCGCAGGCCGCCGGGTGTGCAAGACTCGGATCAGCCAGTGGCTCGAAGCTGCCGGCATCGTCGGTCATGTGAAGCTCGCGACTGAGCGCGATGCCGAGGTCCGCGATCCGCCGTTCGCCAGGAAACATCCTTCGTGCCACCGCCACATCGGCGTTATCGCGCAGCTCCAGCAAGGTGCTGTGACGCCCTCCCGACGCCTCGATGAAGTCATGACTATATGTGAGCAGCCGATGTTCTTCCTCAAGCTGCTGAAACGCGTTCAGGTAGAACGCGCATCTTAGCTCGGTCGTCGGGCCGGGGCGATGCGCTACGATCAGATCGAACCTGTACCTGGCGTGAATATCGAACAGCGCGTGCCTGTTCTCGAAGGACAAGCATTGCGTCAACTGGGAATGCTGGAGATAGAGCCGCCGTATTGCAGTTGCACCCTCGTTGGCATGGAACGCAGACGGCACAACCATCCCGATGGTGCCCTGGGAACCCGCGATCTCCAGCATACGCTCGGCGAACACGCGATAGAGATCGAGCTTGCCTCCCATGATCGTACCGTCCGTGCCAGACTTCTGATATCGGTACAGCCGGTCCACAACCCGATGCTGTCGGACAAACCCCCCTCGATAATCGGACCATGCACGCGCAACGCTCGGTTCAGCCAGTAGCCGTGCACGAATTGCCCGTGCGTCACGGCTGTTCTGAGCATCCAGCACGGAGAGATCGAAGCCAGCCAGAAACTCGTCGCTGTTCGGCTGGACGATATCCCATGGAGGATTACTCAACACCGCGTCGAAGCCCCGGCGTTCACTCCCATTGCCGCCCGGATAGAAGACTTCTGGGAACATCAGGTCCCATGGCACAGCGCCCTGCCCGGTCGCCAGCAATGCGGATTGATGAACCGTTGGCGCTGCAGGCCATGTGCCTGTCGCTGCCACGGCACGCGCCAATGCCAGCCATTCGTCGTCGCTGTCACGCTGTGCCAGCATGACCGCCCCCGACCACGCCTGTGCCAGCAGGCGCAGCGGTCCGAGCGCCACCTCGAGCCGCTCCTTCGCCGCTGTCTTCAGCACCAGATCAGTGGCGTCGCTTCCCATGGTGGCCTCCAGCGCCGCCACTTCCCGCAAGACCGGCTGCAGTGCCTCGCTCAGGCGCGAGTCGATACCGCGCGCCAACGGTGGATCCAGGGCTGCCCGTGCCAGCGGCATCGTCATAAGCGATGCGAAAAATGCGCTGCTGATCGAGTCGCCAACCACCAGCCGGTGGTCCAGGAATGTCAGCGGCAGACCTTCGGCATATGATTCCAGCCAGAGCGAAATCTTGGCCAGCTCGACAGCGAGCGGATTGCTGTCCACCCCATACAGGCAATGCACCGCCACCAGTCGACGACAGAGCGCCAATGCTCGGGACTGCGAAAACCCGCTGCCGCCCTCGTTCACCCGGCTTGGCAGATAAGCGCAGAGTTGCCCATTCGAGCCAGGCAGATCGACCACGCGCCGACGCATGACCGCGGCGCGCATCAGCAGCTCTCTGCTTTCCTCGGCGGATGCGTCGGTCGCCGCCGCATCCGCCAGTCTGGCAGTTTCGTCACACTTGCAACAGGCATCATACAGCGCGCTTGCAAGGAACCGACAGGACTCAACCAAAAAGTGGCCGCTGCCCATGGCAGGGTCGATCGCTCTCAGCGCCAGAATTGCTGCTGGATTTGGATCGGTATCGGGGCTGATCCGTGCAATGTGCGGCGCCAACGCCTCGCGCACCAGGAACCGAACGAACGGGTGTGGTGTGTAGTACGACCCCGTCAGCTTGCGACCAAGACCTGCACGCAAGTAGAACTGGTCCGGATCGATGTCCTCGGTGCGAGAAGTTCGCGTGGATGCACGACCGGCGCCGAGATGCTGCCCAGCCTGCTCCGCGGTCACCACAATTTCCAGTTTGCCGCGCCGTAGCCGCACCATTGGCACCGCCGCAATGCCAGGTTCCAGCTCAAGCAGTGCCTCGTAGATGTGCCCAAGCTCCTCGACATCCAGTGAGCCGTAATGTATCCGCTCGCGCGGCCTGCCCTTTGGCGACGCCCAGAGCAGTCTGTCGAGCAACACGGCAACGCCACGTTCACCCCAGGCCAGGCGATCCAGCAGCGGCGTTGCCTCGGCTCCGAACAGTGCTCCGCCCAAAGGGGTTATGGATGCTTCGCTGCACGACAAACCGTCGCGCAGTAGCCGAAACACAACGCGCAGACCTTGTTCCAGGATGTGACCAGTGTCATGACCCTGATCCAGCTTGCGCCGTACCAGGGGGCCGAGCACACGGTTCGGCGACAGCACCGTTCGCCACAGATCAGTCGACGCGAAACTGAATGAGCGTGCCGGGTCGAGCGCGCTTTCCAACTTCAATATCAGCAGGAGACGATAGACGATGATCAGCGCCTCTCGCCAAAGCGCCTCCTCCTGTTGGTCCAGCCTGAGTTCACCGCTATTGAGCGGATTGTCGAGCAGTCCTTGCAGGAACCCTTCAATGGCCTGCCGCGCCTGTGTGCGCAGGTCCTTGGTGACCCGCGTCTGACTGAGCCTGGCTGCGTCCAGTATCGTCGGCAGCGCTGCAATGCCGTTTGGTGAGCCGAGTGCAAGAACCAATCGATAGGAGTCGGGCGCCGCATTCCGACTACGCCACCCATCGCTGCCCTGTAGAGGCACGGTAACGTGGCTACCCTCTCGCGCCGGATCGCATAGCAGCAGGCGCAGTTCCTGGCCGTCGGTCACTAGACCCATCAGTTCACGAGATGCGAGCAGGACCCGCTGCGCACGACGCATCGGGCTGGAGCGATAGGCGCGCCCATCGCGTGGCGGCGCGTCGAGATCCGCTCCGCCCGCAATAGCCCAACTGCGAAGACGCGAACCGCCCCGGGCCCGCATCATCCATCCACCATCCTCCGGCCCCTCGCGTGTCACCACCGGCCCAGCACGCAGTGGTGGCCCGAAATCCAGATGTCGCGCCAATGGTGCGATGATGTGGTCGCAGATGCTCTGCGGTCCTCCGGTC
Source organism: Acetobacteraceae bacterium (assembly GCA_024280945.1). Classification (GTDB taxonomy): domain Bacteria; phylum Pseudomonadota; class Alphaproteobacteria; order Acetobacterales; family Acetobacteraceae; genus JAMXLO01. Next base: position 13,515 of record JAMXLO010000062.1, on the reverse strand, counting down.
GAGCGGAGCCTGCGCCGCAGCGCTGCCCACCTGCGTTCAAAGGTCTTGCCGTGCTGGTGGACCAGCAGTCCCAGCTTCTCCAACAGATCACACAGCTCGAACCGGACGAACGGCTGCGGTAGTGCCGGTCCCTGGAAGGCGCAGTCGTTCAAATCGAGCGTCATGCTCGCGGGACAGGCACCAGCATCATCATACCGATCGGCTGCAGCATCGGTTCGGTGACATTGGAGTAAGCGGCGAGTTCATTGGTCCTTATTTGGAACGACTGTATCGTGCTGTCGGCTTCCCGCCGACGTTCCGGTGGGTTGCCGGCATCGGCTGCGTAACTTGCGAGACGCTCCAAGGGAGCCGTCTCAAATCGCCACTCCGGCCCTTGTGGCAACGCGCTAAACAGGTCATCCATGACCGGTTCACGCACGCCACAAACAGCTTCCGCGCGCCGGTGCAACCAGTTCTGCAAGTCGGTCGCTGCACGCTCGGTCTGTTGGCGAAGCTCGCCGATAGCTCGTGCTACTGCGCGCCGCGCCGCAGCTTCCGCCACCGACCACACTTCGCGGTGGCGCAGCGGGACCCAGCCCGCAAACAGGCGCTGCCAGGCATCCGATGGGAAAGCGCCATGGCTGGCTTTGGCCTTCAGCAACCACTGCTCCGGCCTCTCGCATTCGATGACGCCGCCGCTTTCCGGCAGCACAACCGCGATCACTCGCTGCAGTTGAACGCGGGAAACGCTGCGTAGCTCAATGACAAATGTGAACAGCACAGAGAGCGGAGTTCCCGTGGGCGTACACGAGACACTCACGCGACTGTCGTATGTTTCGTCAGACAGCGTGTGCGCGAGCGATATGGCACGCCGCACGAGCGGATGCGTGCGGCCGAGGATGCCGAGAGAGCGACCTTGCCTGTCCAGGAGCTTCGTGTGATCGCGGGTAAAGCGAAACGTGCCAGTCCTTTGCTCAAATCCTGGCAACCCATCAAGACCGGCGCGCCAATCGGCGGGAACCCGGAGTGCCCCGCCGGAGCCGGCAGAACGTCCCGTCGTAGCTTTGATTGCCGCCGTGACGAAATCAGGCAGATCCACCGCACCCACTGTTGCCTCACGCATCGGGGCCGCCGAGCCGGCGTCTGCTGTTAGTTCGTGATCATCAAGCCATCCGTGTCGCACTGCGGAGCGGTCGAAGCCATGGAACGCACGATCGATTTCTCGCAGCAGTTGGCGATAAGGTTCAGCATTCGTGGACTCTGCATCTCGGTCGATCGTGCGGATCGCCACTGGCTCATCATCGAACAGGCCCTCCTGCTGCTCGGCAAAACCGGCGATAAGGCCGATGTCCTGGTCATTCGCGACAGCTGTGACGGCCAGTGTCTCCGGCATGAACGTCAGGTGGGTCCGCGCCTTCTCGAATTTGCGAATGAGGTGAAGCAGCAGTCGCTCCTCGAACGTGCCTGCCAGATACAGGTAGCGAATCTGCGGCTCGCGCTCCTGGCCGTAGCGGTCAATTCGGCCGTTGCGCTGCTCCAGCCGGTTCGGATTATATGGCAGATCAAGATGGATCAGATTGAAGCACCGTTGTTGCAGGTTGAGTCCTTCGGCCAGCGAGTCAGTGCTGACCAGGGCAATTCCTTCCTCTGCCGCGCAACGCTCGGCGACCCGTGTGCGTGCAGCTTCGCTGTCGTCTCCGTTGATTGACAGGACTTCGCCGTCCACGCTGCCGCGCAGCGCCCGAACCAGTGCTGCCTGACTATCGGCAAATTCGGTGTAGATCAGAATGTTCGCGCCCGGATGCGTGGCGCGGATGGCGCAAATCTCTTGCCGAACCGCCCGTAGTTTTGGATCATGGGGTTCCGCTGCTTGACCAAGGACGATCAGCTTTTCAAGTGCCTCGACAGTCGCTGACGCTTTTGTCGCATGCAGCAATTCTGTTGCGGCAACTGACTGCAGGTCCGCGGCCATGCCGTCCGCTTCCAACTCCGCAAGATTATTCTCCTCGTCGTGAGCAAGCACGCCGAAGCGCAGCAATTGCCGGCGATATGCGCGCAACGCCCGCGCTCGGTGGCGGCGATCCATCTCGGTCTCGTTGCCGGCCCTTGCGCGATAGCGGCCCGCGACGACATGCAGTGTCGCAACACACGAGCTGATCGTCGACACCGAACGTTTGAGCAGGCTGACGAACGCAAGGGCGTCAGCGGTGCCGCGCCCGCTTGTCGCTCGCCGAAGACGCGGTGCGATCAATGCGGCAAGCGCCCGGTGAAACTGCCGCACCGGCTCAAGGGCCGCACCGGTTACCTCAACCTTGATTGGGACAACATGTCGCTCGCAGAACAGCGGCTGCCCCGTAGCCGCATTTCGCAAGTGCGACTTGAGCCGACGGATGACGTGCCGGCGATAGGCATTGCCAGCAACGCCACCTCGCCCATCAACCAGACTGGGATCCAGCAGCTCGATGAGCGATGCAAAATGCGGGTCGTAGCCATCGTGCGGCGTTGCGGTCAGGAGCAGCAGCCCGTCGCTACGCCTGGCGACGACCTCCGCCAGACGCCTGCGCTGGGTATCGTCCTGATTGCCGCCTGGGCCGGCGCTGACGCAGTGATGAGCCTCGTCCATGATCGCCAGATCCCATGTCGAGCGTTCGAGTTCCTCCAGCACGCGCTCCTGTTTGGCGAAGTCGAGCGACGTCAGGCAGAGCGCGATCGAGTCGAATGGATTGCCGCCCAGTTCTAGCCTACGACGCTGCTCCAGCAGCGCAGCCGAGCTGGTGATAGTCGCAAAGCGCAGTGCAAAGCGGTGCCGAAATTCCTGAGCCCATTGCACGAGCAGTGGCCCCGGCGGGCACACGACCAGGACGCGGTGTGCCCGTCGCCGAGCGATCAGCTCGCAGACGATCAGCCCTGCCTCCACTGTCTTGCCGAGACCTACACCATCGGCGATCAGCAATCTCGGCCGAGGCATCTCCAGTGCACGCATCAAGGGCACGAGCTGGTACGGTTCGATCCGTAACCTCCCAGGCGCGGCCAGCAGGACATCTGCCGGCCCCAACACCTGGTCCAACAGATGAGCCTGATGCTGTAGCCGCCAGCGCTCCAGCGGACCCGGCGCATCCGGCCGCAGATCGGAGTGCAACAGGGTCACGGCCTCCGTCGGGTGCAGAACACCCCACTCCAGACCGGCCAGATCGCCCGCGACGCAACGCAGACGAAGCAACAGCTGCGTTCCCAGCGGCGCCACCTCTATGACGTCGCAAACGAGCCCGCGCGCGTTCACGCGACTCCCAACGCTGAAAGCCTCGTCCATGCCAATTCCGCTCGCTCGCGCGAAGCGGGACCTTGGCGATCAACGGTTAATCAAACCGAAATAGGTTAAGGGATACGGCTAGATTCTGTAGCGATCGTTGTAGCGCCGCAGAAATGCCCGGACTCGCTCGGTCGTTGGCGAGAAGAGCAGTTGATCGGGTTTGCCCTGTTCAACAATGACGCCGCCGTCCATGAAAACGATTCGGTCGGCGATATCGCGCGCGAAGCTCATCTCGTGCGTGACCACAACCATGGTCATCCCGGCTCGCGCCAACTCCTGCATCGCCGCCAGGACCTCGCCCACCAGTTCGGGATCGAGTGCCGACGTCACTTCGTCGAACAGCATGATCTTCGGGTCCATCGCCAGGGCACGCGCGATCGCGACCCGTTGCTGTTGGCCGCCCGACAGTCGCGCCGGATACTCCGCCATCTTGTCGGACAGGCCAACCATGGCGAGCAGCTCCCTTGCCCGCTCTTCGGCACGAGCGCGTGGCACACCCTTCACTCGGATCGGTGCGGCCGTGACGTTGTGCAGCACCGTCATATGCGGAAACAGGTTGTAGCTCTGGAACACCATGCCGATGTGCTCGCGGGCGGCAGCGATCTCTCGCTCGGACATGCGCTGGCGCTGATCGGGTGTTGCACCCGGCCGATAGCCGATCGGCTCGCCATCGATGACGACGATCCCCTTCTCGTAATCCTCCAGCATGTTGATGCAGCGAAGCAGCGTCGTTTTGCCCGACCCGCTTGGTCCGATCACCACCACCACTTCGCCGGCACTGACCGAAAGCGAGATGTTGCGCAGCACCTCCAGCGAGCCGAAGCGCTTGGACACCTCGTCCATCGCCAGCATCGGCCGCCGCGCTACCGCGGTTTGCGGCTCAATGACCCTGGAGGACACGTCGCTCGAGATATCGACCATACAGCGCCAGTGTGTAGCAGATGCAGAAATAGACCACAGCCGCGCCCAGGAAGATCTGGAATGGCGCCAACGTTCGCTCGACGATCTCTCGGCTTGCCATCGTCAGCTCCCAAAGCCCCACGATGGACACCAGTGACGTCGCCTTCACCAGGTTGGCGCACAGGCTGACAAACGGCGGTGAGGCCAGTCGCAGCGCCTGGGGAAAGATCACGATCTGCAGCATCAACCTCTGCGTCATGCCCAGGCTGCGCGCGGCGTCCCATTGCGCGCGTGGCAGCGACAGGATGCCGGCGCGGAATACCTCGCTCATGAACGCCGCATAGTAGAAGGCGAACACCATCACTACGCCCCAGAACGGCGGCAGGTCGATGCCGGTGAGGGGCAGCAGGTAGTACGTGAACGTCAGCAAGACGAGCAGCGGGATGCCGCGAATCAGGAAAAGGTACGCGACCACGATCGACCTGACGGCCTGGTTGCCGAAGACTTGGGCCAGGGCCAGCAACACCCCGCAGACCGTCGCCGGGACAATGGAACCGGCTGCCATCAGCACTGTCATGCCGGCGCCGCGTAGCAGATACCAGTAGCCATGCAGCAGCGGGGCAAATTCCTTCATTGGGCGAAGGCCAGCTTATGCTCGAACAGTCTCCCCGCGATGCTCACCGCTGAGGTCAGTACCAGGTAGACGACGGCAACACCAAGGAACACGTCGTAGGTGTTGGCCGAGGATTCCACCCAGACCTGTGCTACTTTCATGACGTCCATCACCGCTATGGCCGCGACCTGCGAGGTATCCTTCGTGATGCTGATCGCCTGGTTGATCATCGGCGGGATGATGCGGGCAACGACCTGCGGTATGATGACGATCCTGTACAGGGTGGATCGCCGCATGCCGAGCGCACGTCCCGCCTCGTATTGCCGCGGACTGACTGACTGGAGGCCACCGCGGTAAATCTCGGCGACATAGCCGCCGTTCTGGATGCACAGCGCGAGCAGGCCGGAGTTGAAGCCCGACAGCCCGAACCCGATCATCGAGAAGCCGAAATATATGATATACATCTGGATCAGCAGCGGTGTATTGCGTACCGCTTGGATGTAGATTCCGGCGATCCACGACGACGGCCCTTGTGCGCTGTTGGCCAGTGCGAGCACCAGTCCCCACACCAGGCAGATGACAAATGTAAGGATCGCCAACTCCACCGTGACCTCGGCGCCTTCGATCAGCGCCGGGATCAGACGAGCGATGAAGTTGGGATCGAAGATCACCTTAATATTTCTGCCAGTCGTAGGACCGCTGTGGCGGTGGGTCCTTCTTCAGCCACTTTCGATACCATTCCTGGTACAGCTCATAGCGCGAACCGGAGGTCAGCTCGCCCACCCAGGTGTCCAGGAACAGCCACCATTTGAAATCGCCGGGCTTCAGGAAGATCGCGTTCTGGAACACATAACCCCAGGACGTCCCGGTGGCGTCCAGGCGCACCAAGTCCTGGTTCTCGGCCTCGTAGAAATCGGCAATCGGCTTGTCGATCGAGAACGCCGTTGCCCGCCCTGTCTTCACTGCCAAGAACAGGGCAGATGGGTTGTCCAGCAGCAGCAGCTTAGCGTTCGGTATTCCGCGTTTGGCCCGCTCGATCGCCGGCGGGACATTCAGGATCGCGTATGTGTATTTGTCGCTGTTCAGGTCCATGACCTTGGTGATACCCGCATCCTTGCGCGCGAGCACCGTGGCGGCGGTATCCATCAACGACCGCGTGAACGCGATGCGCACTGCCCGATCGCCCGTAATAGTTGTCGAGCACAGGCCCATATCGATCTTGCCTGATAGTGCCGCCGGGAACCGCCCGTCGGACTGCAGCACGACGAATTCCACCTTCTTGGGATCACCGAGCAGGTCCTTGGCGAGCTGGTGCGCCAGGTCGATCTCGAAGCCGATCAGCTCACCCTTCTCGTCAACATACGCCAGCGGCGGCGACGTACTGTACGTGCCGACGATCAGCTTGTCCCGCTTCAGGACGACATCGAGTTGCGATTCCTGTGCCGCCGCGGCGACGGCGAAGCAGGCCAGCGCGAGTGCCAGCAGCAGGCGATAGATAATCATTAAATGTGCCCCCCGAACCGCCTTGCTGTCTCAGCGGCGATTGAAATGAGCCTAGACCGCCGCCGCGGGAAGGATCAAGCATGCTGCTGCGGCGCCTCGTGCCGGAGCGGTCGGCGTGATAGACTTCTGGCCGATCCCCTGCCTAGCGGGGGCGCACCGGAGGAAGGGTCGCATGAACGATACCGCTATCGCACCATCGTCCGAACGCCAGGCATTTTACGACAGGATCGGCGAACATTCCCTGGCGCCGCTGTGGGAACGCCTCCACACACTGGTGACGCGTTCGCCTGCAACACCGGCACAGCCGGCAAAGTGGGACTACGATGACGTGGTACGGCCTTTCCTGATGCAGGCCGGCGACCTGATCACCGCCAAGGAGGCCGAGCGTCGCGTGCTGATCCTGGAAAACCCGGGTCTGCGCGGGCACACCTCGATCACCCATTCGCTGTTCGCCGGACTGCAGCTGATCATGCCGGGTGAAGTGGCGCCGGCGCACCGTCATACGCAATCGGCCCTTCGCTTCATCATCGAAGGACACGGCGCCTATACCGCGGTGGAGGGCGAACGCACCTTGATGGAGCCGGGTGACTTCGTCATCACGCCCAACTGGAGCTGGCACGACCATGGCAACGATACCGACCAGCCGATGGTCTGGCTCGACGGTCTCGACGTGCCGCTGGTTCGACTGTTGGACGCCAGCTTCGCCGAGCCAGCGAATGCCGATAGCCAGACCGTCACACGGCCAGCGGGCGACAGCCTCGCGCGTTATGGCGCCAACATGCTGCCGGTCGACTGGCAGCCCAGTGCAAAGAGTTCGCCGGTGTTCAGCTATCCTTACACGCGGTCACGCGAGGCGCTGGCGACATTGGCCCGCAATGGCGACCCCGACGCCTGCCATGGCTACAAGCTCCGTTATGTCAACCCGGCATCGGGCGGATCGGCAATGCCGACGATCGGCGCCTTCATGCAATTGCTGCCTGAAGCGTTCGGTGCAGCGCCGTACCGCTCGACCGATGGCACGGTGTTCGTTGTCGTGGAGGGGAAAGGCGAAACAGTGATAGGCGATACGACGTTCCGCTGGAAGCCGCGCGACATCTTCATCGTGCCAAGCTGGCACTGGCATCGCCATCGCGCTGACAGCGAGGCGGTGTTGTTCAGTTTTTCGGATCGCCCTGTGCAAGAGGCGCTGGCGCTGTGGCGCGAGGAGCGTGGCCGCGCCTGAACACGGCCACGCTTTTCCGGGTCAGCCTTCGCTCGACTGATCGAGATTCACCCCGACAAACACCGCCGTGCCATTGCGGATGACCCGCAACGCGACAGCGTGGTCCTTCGCCGCAGTGCGGATGGCGTTCGCTGCCGCGGACGGTGAATCGACGGACTTGCCACCCACACCCACGATGACGTCGCCCGACTGCAATCCGGCCTGGTCCGCCGGTGAACCGGGTTGCACTTCGCGGATCACCACCCCTTTTGTGCCGTCAGGCACGTCGAGCTGATTGCGCATCTCAGGCGACAGCGGCGCGAGTGCCACCCCAAGCTTCTCACGCGACTGCTGCGGGCTTTCATTCTTCGCCATCTGCTCGCCCGGCAACTGACCGACTTTTACCGAGACAGTCTTGCTCTGGCCATCACGCAGCACCTGCAGCTTCGCATCTTCTCCTGGCTGCACGGCCGCGATGTTAATGGCAAGGTCACGCGGGTTCTTCACCGCCTTGCCGTTCACCGAGGTGATGACGTCACCTGGCTGGATATCGGCCTTGGACGCCGGAGTGTCGTTCTGCACGCCAGCGATCAGCGCGCCCGAATCCTGGCCAAGGTTCATCGCCTTCGCCATCGTCTGAGAGACCTGCTGCGCCTCAACGCCGATATAGCCGCGCGTCACCTTGCCGGTCTTCTCAAGCTGCGCAACGACGGTCTTGATCGTGTCCGACGGGATTGCGAAGCCAATACCGATCGAGCCGCCAGAGGGCGACAGGATCGCGGTGTTCATGCCGATCACCTTGCCATTCTGGGTGAACAACGGCCCGCCCGAGTTGCCTTGATTGATTGGCGCATCGATCTGAATGAAGTGATCGTACGGCCCCTCGCCGATATCGCGACCTTGCGCCGAGACGATGCCGGCAGTCACCGAACCGCCAAGGCCGAATGGATTGCCCATGGCGATGACCCACTCGCCGGGCTTCACGTTCTCGGAGTTGCCAAGCTGGATATACGGCAGCGACTTGTTCGCATCCACTTTGAGCACCGCAATGTCGGTGCGGGCATCGGTCCCAAGCACCTTAGCCGGCAGGATGGTGCCATCGTCCAGCGTGACGGACACGGTCTTGGCGTTCTTCACCACGTGATTGTTGGTGACGATCGTGCCGTTTTCATCGACGATGAACCCCGAGCCACGCGCCTCAACCGCGCGCATTTGCGGGCCGGGTTGGCCGAACGGACCCATGCCGCCGCCAAACGGGAACTGCCGGAAGGGCATTGGCAACTGCTGCATCTGGTCCTCGTCCGAGGCGGTTCGCTGCAGCTTCGTGGTGATCTGAACGACCGCGGGCTTTACTTGGGTGACGAGCGAGGAGAAATCCGGCAACGGGTTTTGAACACTGGTTCCTGGCGGATTGACGGGGGTGCCGGGTGTGGCTTCGGTCGCTGCAAGACCGCCCTGTCCAACGGCCAAGCCGCCCAACGCGGTACCAGCCATGAGAACTGCCGCCAGCGCCGATCGGCGCCAGGCTCTGGGCCGAGGGCCTGCCTGAGGTACGAGAGTCATGATGCCTCCTGACGAATGTTTCGCGATTCGAGGGGACATCATGGTGATGTCCCGTCGCGCTGAAGATGCGACGAAGCGCGTGACCGTTCCCTCGGGCAGCGATTAAACCGCTGTCATGTCGATTAAAGTTTGGTCATCCGCCGGATGGGGCGGAGTTGCGGTCCCCGGTCAGCCCGCTTCGGCGACCTGCTGCCGCATCGCGTTGATCAACGCGTCGATATTGTTGTTATTGTGGCTCAGATAGGACGCATAGTCTTGCCGCTGGGTCAGGCGCAGCGATGTGCCTTCGGCAACGACATCGATGATTTTGGGGTTGCCGGCCGGACTGCTGACGATCCAGTCCACGTTGGTGGGCGGATTGTTCGGCCGTTCCACGACGGTTGAGACAACCGCGTCATCGTCCCGCCTTTGGGTGCGGCCCATCTGAAAGCGAACGCCGCGGTAGTCCCCGATCTTTGACGTGATATTGTTCACCAGCACCTGGTGGAACAGCTCCATGTAACGACGCTGCTGTTCCGATGATGCTGTACGCCAGAAACGTCCGAGGCAGAACCGGGCCACCCCGTCGACATCGACGCCACTGTCGATGATCTCCGTGAGCCTGGCTCGCTTGTCTCGTTCATCGCCAGGTCCGTTCACGACTGAAACCAACTGGTCGCCGATGCTCTTGATCAATGTGCTTGCTTTATCGGTCGCTCCCTGAGCCTCCGCCGGCCGAGCCAGCCACTGAGACCCTGGCAGAAGCCACGCAGCGGTCACCACCATGAATTTGCGACGTTGGAGCATGATCGATTATCGCCTCGAACGTTCAGTTGCGTGACGCGGTCGGAGAGTAGGTCACCTGATCCGGCGTTGTGGATTGCGGGAACCATACCGGGATTGTCGCCCGGTTGTCATTGCGAGCGTCGTCGACCTGCGATGTCCGGTGTTGCCGATACAAACTACGGAAGGTCGCATAGGGATCAAGTGCGGTCTTCTTCACACTGTCAATGTCATCGAGGTGACGCTCGCGCTGGTCAATGCCAGTCATAAACCAGCGAGACCAGTTAAGCGCACGGACCGCAGCACCCTGACCCACCCAGGTGAATGGATCCATCGCCGCATTGACGCCGAGACCCACGGCATCCCGCGGATTGGATGGACCGAACACCGGCAGGAAGAGATACGGGCCTGCCGGCATCCCCCAAAGCGCCATTGTTATCCCGAAATCGCTGTCGTGATTGGGGTAACCCCAATCCGACGCCACGTCGAAGAACCCAAGCACACCAACTGTCGAGTTTATCAGGAAACGCATGGTCGTGTCGCCGGCACGGCGCGGCCTAGCTTCCAACACGTCATTGCTGAACTGCATCGGCGTGGCAAGATTGGACAAGGTATTGTGAATCCCACCGCGAACAGGGGCCGGGACGACATAACGGTAGCCCTGCGCCACCGGTTTCAGGATGGCGGTGTCGAGAGCGTTGTTGAAGGCATAAATTGCCCGGTTGGTCGGCTCGAGCGGATCATTGGCTTCCTTGAAGTCCGCCACAGCATCCGGATCGCTCGCCGGCGGCGGCGTTGCGCAACCACCGAGCCCACCAAGCAGCACGGCAGTGATGACCAGCAGGCGGCTTGAAGTTGCGGGCATCGGCTCCCTCGGTCGATCGTCAAGGCGGAGGCGGAACATATTCTGATGCTTCCGCCTTCCGATACCAGGGTTGATTACGAAGAGTTTTTTGGACACTAGGCGCCGGATGGCCATCGCGCAACGTGCCGCGACAGGCAGTTTGGCCTTGCATCGGCGCGCATGCCCGGTGGAAAAGGCGGCATGGACGATGGGACTGCGGGCTCCGGCTCTCCGACACTCGAACGCTGGTTGACCGGCCCTCGATTTGCGGCTCTCCCGACGCGCGGTGCGGCCCAGCGGCCGCCGCTGTTGTCATTCGAATTCTTTCCGCCAAAAACCGAGGCGCTGGAACAACAGCTCTGGACCTGCATTCGCCGGCTGGAGCCACTGCGGCCCCGATTCGTATCGGTGACGTACGGGGCCGGTGGTACCACGCGGCAAAGGACCCATGCAACCGTTGCGCGCATCGTGCGGGAGACCGCGCTGGTGCCGGCAGCACATCTGACATGCGTGGGCGCCGCGCGTGCCGAGGTGGACGAGGTGGCGCGGCAGTACTGGGACGCCGGCGTGCGCCATATCGTGGCACTGCGGGGCGACCCGCCTCCGGGAGAGACCTATTGCCCACATCCCGACGGCTATGCATTCGCGGTGGATCTTGTTGCAGGTCTGAAACGCGTCGCGCCGTTTGAAATTTCGGTGGCAGCCTATCCCGAGCTTCACCCCCAGGCGCATTCGCGAATGGCTGACCTGGACAATCTCAAGCGCAAGCTCGATGCCGGTGCCAATCGGGCGATCACCAACTTCTTTTTCGATGGTTCCCTGTTTCTGCGCTTCCTCGACCTGTGCCTGGCGGCGGGTATCACGGCGCCGGTGGTGCCGGGGATCATGCCGGTGACCAATCTGGCCGGGCTTCGCCGGATGTCGGCCTTGTCCGGGGCAAGCATCCCGGAATGGCTGGCACACATGTTCGAGGGCCTGGACGATGATGCCGATACCAGGCGGATGGTCGCCGCCGTGGTCGCGGCCGAGCAGGTGCGCCTGCTGCAGGCCAATGGCATCGACGAATTCCACTTCTATACGCTCAATCGTCCTGAACTGACCTACGCCATCTCCCATATTCTCGGGGTGCGGTCTTCTTCCGCTTGAGGGTCAGGAGATTGGCCCGACGCGCACCCGCGCGTTATATCGCAAGCGCATGACCGGCTATCTCTCTCAGCTCAACACCGCGCAGCGCGAGGCTGTCGAGACCGTCGACGGTCCACTTCTGGTACTGGCCGGCGCCGGCACCGGCAAGACACGCGTGCTGACGACGCGGTTCGCTCACATCCTGATCAACGGCCGGGCATATCCGAACCAGGTACTCGCGGTCACCTTCACCAACAAGGCCGCGCGCGAAATGCGCGACCGGGTCAGTGCAATTCTGGGACGCCCGGTCGAGGGGTTATGGCTGGGCACCTTCCACGCTCTGTGCGCCCGGATGCTGCGCCGGCACGCCGAACAGGTCGGCCTCAAACCGAACTTCACCATCCTCGATACGGATGACCAGCTGCGCCTGCTGAAGCAGGTGATGGAGGCGGCGCGAACCGACCCGAAGCGATGGCCGCCGCCTGCATTGATGGCCATCATTCAGCGCTGGAAAGACCGGGGTCTGACGCCAGCAAGGGTCACGCCTGCGGACCAGACCGACTTCGCCAATGGGTCTGCCAAAGAGCTGTACGAGGCGTACCAGGCGCGATTGCGTGCCGTGAACGCCGTCGACTTCGGTGATCTGCTGTTGCACATGACCGAGTTGCTGCGCGGCCACGAGGACATATTGGCGCAGTATCATCGCATGTTCCGCTACATCCTGGTCGATGAGTATCAGGACACCAACCTGGTGCAGTACCTCTGGCTGCGGCTGCTGGCACAGGGCCACAGGAACATCTGCTGCGTCGGCGATGACGACCAGTCGATCTATTCATGGCGTGGCGCAGAGGTGGAGAACATCCTGCGCTTTGAACACGATTTCCCAGGCGCCCGCATCGTGCGCCTGGAGGAGAACTACCGTTCCACTGCGCCGATTCTTGCAGCGGCGTCGGGATTGATCACGCACAACGAAGGGCGGCTGGGCAAGACGTTGCGCCCCGGGCGCGCGGACGCGACAGGGGAGCAGGTTGCGGTTGTCGGGCTGTGGGACTCGGACGAGGAAGCCCGCATGGTCGGCGAGCGCATCGAGCAGCTCCGGCGCGACGGAGACAGGCTCAGGGAGATGGCGATCCTGGTGCGCGCAGGATTTCAGACCCGCGCGTTCGAAGAGCGCCTGATCACGCTGGGTGTTCCGTATCGGGTCGTTGGTGGCCTGCGCTTCTATGAGCGGCAGGAGATCCGCGACGCCATCGCCTATATGCGACTGGTTGTTCAGCCGGCGGACGATCTCGCATTCGAACGCATCGTCAATGTCCCACGCCGCGGCATTGGCGAAGTGGCGCTGCGCGCGATGCACGAGACCACGCGCAGCAACGCGGTATCGCTGATGGAGGCTGCGGCAAAACTGGTTGCTGCTGGCGAATTGAAAGGGCAGGCCAGGTCGCAACTCGGCGAATTGCTGCGCGGCTTTGCGCGATGGCGCGGACTGCTCGAAACCGACGGGCACGTGGTCACGGTTGCGACGCTGTTGGACGAAAGCGGCTACACCGAGATGTGGCAGAAGGACAAATCGCCCGACGCCCCGACGCGGCTCGAGAACCTGAAGGAGCTGCTGCGTGCGCTCTCTGAGTTCGAAACGCTTGCGGGGTTCCTGGATCATGTCTCGCTGGTCATGGAGAACGACGAAGCTGCCGACGGTGATCGCGTCAGCCTGA
>JAMXLO010000061.1 GCA_024280945.1 Acetobacteraceae bacterium | reverse complement strand
TAATGGCTTCAGCCACCAGGATCCGGGGTTCATCGACCATGTGATCAACAAGAAGGCCGAGGTGGTGCGGGTGTATCTGCCGCCTGACGCGAATAGCCTGCTATCCGTCACCGATCACTGCCTGCGTAGCCGCAACTACGTCAACGTGGTGGTGGCCGGGAAGCAGCCAGCACCGGTGTGGCTGACGATGGACCAGGCGATCAAGCATTGCACGGCTGGCCTTGGCATATGGGAATGGGCCAGCAACGACCGCGGCAGCGAGCCGGACGTGGTGATGGCCTGCTGCGGCGATGTGCCGACACTGGAGACGCTGGCCGCTGTCGAGCTGTTGCGCCAGTACGCGCCGGATCTGAAGATCCGGGTGATCAACATCGTGGACCTGATGAAGTTGCAGCCGCCAAGCGAACATCCGCACGGCTTGTCGGACCGCGACTTCGACGATCTGTTTACCACTGATAAGCCGATCATCTTTGCGTTCCACGGCTATCCGTGGCTGATCCATCGGCTGACCTACCGCCGGCACGGCCACAACAACATTCACGTAAGGGGTTATAAGGAAGAGGGCACCACCACAACACCGTTCGATATGTGCGTGCTGAACGACCTCGACCGCTTTCACCTGGTTGCCGACGTGATTGATCGGGTGCCGCAGCTTGGCGCGCGCGCCGCCTATGCGAAGCAAGAGGTTCGCGACAAGCTCATCGAGCACAAGCAGTACATTTCCCGCTACGGCGATGACATGCCGGAAATCAAGGGCTGGACCTGGGGACACAGAACCGTGGCTCGGCGCGCCGGCTCGACGGAGGCCGACAATGTCTGAACCGGCCGCGCGGCTGGCGGCGGCGATCTTCGATGTGGATGGCGTACTGGTGGCCTCGCCACATGAGCGCGCCTGGCGGGAAGCGCTCGAAGGCTTCGCCGACCCCAGCCGCTTCACCACCGAGTTCTACCAGTCGCGCGTTGCCGGAAAGCCGCGGCTCGACGGCGCGCGGGCGACGCTGGAGGGGCTCGGCGTACCCGACGCCGCATCAAAGGTAGCCGAGTATGCGAGGAAAAAGCAGGCGCTGATCGACCGGCTGATCGCCGAGGGCAGCTTCGAGGCCTTCCCGGACGCGGTGCGGTTTGCCGATGCTTTAGACGCGGCCGGCCTGCGGTTGGCGCTGGCGTCCTCGTCGAAGAATGTGGCTGCCATGTTGCGCCACCTGGGTCTTTCCGATGGGCGCCCACTGTTGTCGATCTTCGACGCGGATCTGAGCGGCACGGACGTGCCGCGCGGCAAGCCGGATCCCGCGCTGTTCCTACTGGCCGCGAAGGCCCTCGACGTCCCTCCGGCGCAGAGCCTGGTAGTGGAGGACGCACCATCAGGCATCGCCGCCGCCTGTGCCGGCGGTATGGCCTCGGTCGGCATCGCGCGGCTTAACGATGAGGCACTGTTACGCGCCGCTGGGGCCGGTCTGGTCGTCACCAGTCTCGATGATGTCGATGCCGCCGCCGTCCCCCGAGGTATGCTAAGAGCGCGGCCGGGCATGGAGACGTCCACGCATGCATGAGGCGATGGTGCCTACGCGGGACCCCGGTTGGATCCTCAGCCACGAGGGCTACAGCGTCTTGAGCGAAAGTGCAGTGGAATCCCGCTTTGCGCTTGGCAATGGTTTTCTGGGCGCACGCGGCGCACGATCGATCAGTCGCGGCCCGACCTGGGTGAGCTGGCTCGGTTACATCAAATGGGCGTCATGGCCGCGCTGCTATGTCGCGGGGGTGTTCGACGTGCCGAATACCGAACCACCCGTGCCGGCGCTGGTGCCGGTCGCCGATTGGTCGCGTGTGCGAATCGAGCTGAACGACGAGCCGCAGCTGCTGCGCGATGGCGAGCTTATCGAAGGCCTGCGTACGCTCGACATGCGCCGCGGCATGCTGCTGGGCGACCTGACCTATCGCACGAAGGCCGGTATTACGATCAGCGGGAGCGAGCTGCGCCTGGTGTCTTTGGCGGATCGTGCGATCGCCTTGCAGCTGCTGCGGTTCTCGCTGGATCGCGACGGCATCGACGTCATGCTGGAGGCCAGTTTCGGCATGGCCGGTCTTGGCATGGAGCCGATGCGGCTGGAGCAGGATCTTGGCGCCTGGCGAACCGAAGGCTCCAACAAGGGTGTCGCGCTGGCGGGAAGCACGGCGCTGCGCGCCGGCGACAAGGAACTGGTCCCCGAGCGGCCGTTCTCGCTGCGCTGGGTGTGGCGCTGGCGTTCGGTGGCAGGCCAGGTAATCGAACTCGACCGTATTGTCGCCGCTGCGCGCGCCGAGCCGCAGGCTGGCGACCCGGCGCCCGCAGCCGCTGCGGCACTGACGCGCAGCCGTGCATTGGGGTGGCGGGCGGTGCTTGGCGCACACGAGACCGCGTGGCGGGAGCGCTGGGAGGCGAGCGACGTCGTTATCGAAGGTGACGATGAAGCACAGCGCGCGCTGCGCTTCGCCGTGTACCACCTCACCAGCGCGGCGAATCCGGAGGACGAGAGGGTCTCGGTCGGCGCGCGCGGCCTTACCGGCGACGCCTATTTCGGCCACGTGTTCTGGGACACCGAGATCTATCTGCTGCCGTTTTATACCGCGGTCTGGCCGGAGGCCGCGCGAGCGATGTTGATGTATCGCTACCACACCTTGCCGGCGGCGCGTGCGAAGGCAGCGCATGAGGGCTGCAAGGGCGCACTGTATGCATGGGAGTCGGCCGACACCGGCGAGGAGACGACGCCGGAGCGCGTGGTCGGACCTGACGGCGCGATGATCGACATCCTGACCGGCAAGATGGAACTGCACATCAGTGCCGACATCGCCTACGCGGTCTGGCAGTACTGGCGTGTCACGGGTGACGATGATTTCTTCGTGCAGGCAGGCGCGGAGATCCTGCTGGAGACGGCGCGGTTCTGGGCATCTCGTGCTGCGGCAGAGAAAGATGGCAGACGGCACATCCGCCATGTCATCGGACCCGACGAGTACCACGAAGACGTCGACGACAACGCGTTCACCAACATGATGGCGCGATGGAATCTCGCGCGAGGGCTGGAGGCGATCGATACACTGCGCACAAGCTGGCCCGAGCAAGCCGCGGCACTGACTGAGAAGCTCGCTCTTGGTGACGATGAGCTTGCCGACTGGCGCGATGCCGCGGAGCGCATCGTCACTGGGCTCGATGCGGCAGCCGGGATCTATGAGCAGTTCGAGGGATTCCACCAGCTCGAGTCACTCGATCTTTCGCAGTATGCCGATCGCAAAGTGCCAATCGACGTGGTGATCGGACGCGAGCGGACACAGCGATCGCAAGTGGTCAAGCAGGCCGACGTCGTGGCACTTCTGGCGTTACTGCCGGAGGAATTCCCTGGCCCGATGGCAGAGACGAACTTCCGTCACTACGAACCACGCACGGCGCATGGCAGTTCGCTCAGCGCCGGCATGCACGCCATGGTCGCTGCGCGTCTAGGCGAGGCGGACATGGCACTTCGCTTTCTGCACAAGGCCGCGGCTGCCGATCTTGAGTTCGACCCGAACAGCGCGGGCGGCATCCGGATCGCCGGGCTGGGAGGCGTGTGGCAGGCGGCCGTCCTCGGCTTCGCCGGTCTCGACTTGCACGCAGACGGGATCGGTCTGGCCCCTCGCCTACCCCCGGAATGGCGCCGCATGTCGTTCGCAGTGCGTTGGCGCGGGCGGTCGGTGCAGGTTCGCATTGCGGACGGAATGGTACGAGTTGCGGTTTCGGATGGAGAGCCCGTGAGCATTCGCGTTGCCGGAACGCCGCATAGCGTGCAGGGCGGTGCCACGTTGGATGTCCGCTGCGAAACGCGGGCGACGGTTCAGAGGTAGCGCCGTATTCAACAACAGATGGATCGAAGCTCCGCCGAGGCGATAAGAAGCAGCGGTCGCGGCCTCGACTGGCTCAACTTCTTTGTTGCCGCGGTGCAAACCGGCTTCGGCGCCTTTGCCACCGTCTATCTGGTGAAGAACCATTGGCCGCCGCAGGCGATCGGATTGGCACTGACAATCGCCACAATGAGCAGCCTGTTCAGCCAGATCCCGGCTGGGGCCGTCCTCGACAGCATTCAGGACAAGCGTCGGGCGGTGCTGCTTGGCATCATCGGCGTCGGCCTGGCAGCCTTGCTGTTGTGCGTGACCGCGGCGCGACCTGCCGTCTATGTCGCACTGGCAATGCAGGGCTTGGCGAGTTCGTTGATCGGACCTGGGATTGCCGCGATCAGCCTGGCGCTGGTGGGGCAGGCGGCACTGAGCGAGCGGATCGGCCGCAACGCCCGCTTCGCTTCGATCGGCAATGGGCTGGCGGCAGGAACAATGGGCATCGCAGGTTCTTACCTACCGGCGGTATCAGTGTTCCTTGTCGCGGCGGTGCTGGCCGTGCCGGCGATACTGTCGCTGTCTTTCATCAGCGGCGTGCGTGAACCGCAGAGCGTTTCCCGGCCTGCACAGGTTGAGAAGGACCGGCAGGATGACACCAGGATTTCATGGCAAGGGATGAAGTCCCTGCTCCTCGACAGGCGGCTGGCAATCTTTGCGGCGTGCGTCGTCCTGTTCTTCGCCGCGAGCGCAGCGATGGGACCGGGTGTGGCAGCCCAGGTGACACGGCGCTGGCCCTCGTTCGCTACACTGATTGTCGCAGCAACAATCCTTGTGCCACAGGCGCTCGTGGCGGCGATTTCGCCCTGGATCGGACGGCGGGCGGAGGTCTCCGGCCGAAGACCGCTGCTGTTGGTGGGCTGGGGCCTGCTTCCGCTCCAGGGCATGCTGTACGCAACGTTGCCTGGGCCGGTTGCGCTGGTGCTTGGCAACCCGCTGAACGCGGTCAGCGGCGCCATCTTCGGGGTGACGATGACCGTCGTCGCCGCGGACCTTACGCAGCGCACCGGTGGTTTCAATCTCACGCTGGGCGCACTTGGGGTGGCGATCGCTGTTGGTGCGTCGCTGAGTACCTTTTGCGCTGGCGTATCGGCGGCAATGTTCGGTGCCAGGGCGGCGGCGCTCGGGCTGGCCGTCGTGGGGCTATGCGGACTGTTATTGCTGTGGTTGGGCATGCCGGAAACGCGGCCGGCACACACGTCAGAGTCGGCTACAGCGTGAAGGGGGCCGGATGGTTCTTGCTGTCTCACAGCGAAAACGTTGCGTGCGTTGGCGGCGACGGTTACCGCTGTGGATGCGTTGTCATCGGCTTTGCATCTACTTGATGGCATCGCGGTGATCGACCGCCTCAGTTGGGCCGTGCGCGGGTGTGTCCAGCTTCTATGATCGGGCGGTGTGACACGAACCGCCGGCCTCCATGGACCGCCGATCGGCCTCGTCGCTCGCCAAAGCGCCAAGGTCCTGCCGTACTCGCTCGATTTCTGGCCACGGCACCTCCCCCAGTGGGAACTGCCCGCCCAGGATCACACTGAGCGCAGCGTTCACCTTCTCCAAAGCGCGACGATCATTTTCGGCAGCCGAATGTCGCCAGCGTTGCACGAGCGTGTCGCGCCAGATGGCGAGATTCCTGGTCGCGGTGGAGAAGTCATGACCGATTTTGTCTGGCCGATCTGCCAGCAGCTGATCGATTGCTGCCAGTGCCTCCCACCCGTGCGTCTCAGCCATGCGCCGTGGCCTCGGCTGCCGTGAGCCGACCTTTTCGCAAGGCGCAGGTCAGCGCCTTGGTCGTATGGATGCTGGTGTTCGGATCGCCATGGATGGCCAGTAGAACATTGGCGATCGCGCCTTGCGCGTAGCCCTCCCAACCGAACACCCAAGGCATGCCGACTTGGTGTACGACCGAGCCGTCGATCAGGAATGGACGAAGACGCTGCGTCACCAGCGCCTTCACTTCCACCGCGCCGCGCGCCGTGCTGAGCACCGTCCAATCCAGGTTGGTTATCCCGAGCTCGCGCGCCAGTTCCACCGAAATCTCGACGAACGCTTCGGGCTGCAGCTCCGCCGTGTGCGGCATCACGCGCGTGGAGACACCGCCGCAGTGCAGCTCGGTGAGTCGGTACGTTGTCAACACGTAGGGGTACCGCGGGTCCTTCGGCGCATGAAGCTCATTGCCCGGTCGCGGCCAGAGCTTCGCCGCCGGGTTGATCTGCTGCCGATACATCGGATTGGCGACCGGGCTTTCGACCGGCTCGTAGTGCGTCGGCAACGGACCGTCTTTCAGGCCGGACGGCACGAACAACTGGCACTTGCCGTCGGCTTCCATGATGAACGGATCATCACCGCCAAGAGCGTCCATACCATGTGGCTGTGAATTCCAGTCAGGCCGCATGTCGGGTGGTTTGGTCGGCACGAAGTCCGGCGTGTCGGTGCCAACCCACTTCCTCTGTGCGGCATCCCACCACACCATGCGCTTGCGCGATGACCAAGGAATTCCGTCGAGGTCCGCCGATGCGCGGTTATAGAGCGTGCGACGATTGTCTGGCCATGCGAAGGCCCAGCCTTGGTGGCTGCCCGGTCCGCTGGGTCCATCCGGCCGGCGCGACCGCGAGCGGTTGTCGTGTTGCGCCGGGAAGATCCCCGAATACATCCAGCCACCACAGGCCGTGCTGCCGTCGTCCTTCAGTTCCTGATAGCTCTTGATCTGCTTGCGATCGGCGACGGTGTAGCCGTTGATCTCGCGCAGTACTGCCGCAGCATCAGGCTCCGCAAGCTCGCCGCTGACAGGATACATCCACGTCAGTGCCTTGATCGCCGCATCGCGGGGCTCCGCGCTTTCTGCGTAGAGCTGCTTTAGTCGTCGGCCGAGATGATAGATGAACCAAAGATCCGATCGGCTGTCAGCCGGCGGATCGCAAACCCTGTCGTGCCATTGTACCAGGCGCGAGGTATTCGTCATCGTGCCTTCCTTCTCTGGCCCCATGGCAGATGGGAAGAAGAAGACCTCGGTCGGGATGTCGCCAGCCGCCAGCTCGCCCTTCTGGATCAGGCTGCCCTTCTGCCAGAAGTTGGCAGTCTCCGTCATCGCAAAGTCACGCACGACAAGCCAGTCGAGCTTTGCCAGGCCGCGCTGCACCAGTTCGGAATTCACGGCGCCGACCACAGGGTTCTGCCCCAGCACGAACTGGCCTTTGACGACCCCCTCGACCATCGCGAGGGTCATCGGCAACTGCGAGTGGTCGCCGGTCAGCTTGGGAAGATGGTCGTAGCCGAAGTCATTCTCCGGCTGCGCCTGCGCGCCATACCACGCCTTGAGCAATGAGATCATGTAGGCTGGCAGATTGTTCCACCACCCGGTCGGCACCGTCTCGGCCGTCAGAAACTCGCTCAGCGTTCTGTGCGGCAGGTGAACGTTCGGTTGCGGCAGGTAGGTTGGCAACATGTTGTAGAGCGTCGGGATGTCGGTGCTGCCCTGGATGCTGCAATGACCACGCAGCGCCAATATGCCACCACCTGGGCGCCCGATATTGCCAAGCAGACCCTGGATGATCGATGCGGCGCGGATGATCTGCACGCCATGCGCATGATGGGTCCACCCCACGGCGTAACAGAATGCGCTCGTCCGCTCACGCCCCGAATTCCTGGTGAGCGCCTCGCACACGCGCAGGAAGATACTCTGGGGACATCCGGTCACCCGCTCCACCATCTCCGGCGTGTATCGCTCATAGTGGTGCCGCATGATCTGATAGACGCACCGGGGATGCTGCAGCCTGGGATCGGTCGGCGGCGGGTGCTGCGTGGCCCGGGAAACTTCCTGCACGAAGTTGTCCGTGCGCACGAAATGCTCTGCCAAAGGCGACGGCAGGACCTCACCCTTATACTGCCAACTGGCCGGATCGTAGCTGGCGTTCTTCTCATCGAAGCCAGAGAACACGCCGCCATTGTCCTCGGTGTCGCGATAACCATCCTCGATAATCGTGGCGATATTGGTGAAGGCGAGCGCGAATTCGCGGAACCAGAGGTCGTTCGACAGAATGTAGCGGATGATCCCGCCCAGGAACGCGATGTCAGTACCGGACCTGATGGGTGCGTGGATGTCGGCCAAGGCCGATGTACGGGTGAACCGTGGATCGACATGCGCCACGAGGGCGCCCCGTTGCTGCGCCTCCGTGACGAAGCGGAAAGCAACCGGATGGTTCTCCGCCATGTTGGAGCCCATCACCACGATGCAATCGGCGTTCGCCAGGTCCCACAGGGCCATGCTCGCCGCGCCTCGTCCGAACGTCGTCCCCAGACTGGGTACCGATGACGAGTGTCAGATCCTTGCCTGATTCTCGATGTTCACCACACCGAGGCCGCCACCCAGCAGCTTCTTGATCAGGTAGTTCTCCTCGTTGTCGAGCGTGGCGCCACCGAGCGAGCCGATGCCGAGAGTGTGATTGACCGTGGCGCCGTTCGAAAGACGCTCTACGAATGTCTGATCGCGCGTTTGCTTCAGGTTTTGTGCGACCCGCTCCATTGCCCAGTCGAGGGGCCGCCGTTCCCAGGTGTTGGCGTAGGGTGCACGATAGAGCACGTGATTGACACGCCTTTCGGACAACAGCATTCCCAACGTGCCGGCGCCCTTGGGGCATAGCGTGCCCTGGTTCACCGGACTGCGCGGGTCACCCTCGATGTGAATAGGCTTGCCGTTCCTCGCATATACCAGCTGCGCACAGCCGACGGCGCAGAACGGGCAAATCGAGGTCCCCACCCGGTCCGCCTGTTCCAGCCGCGGTCGCAATTTGCGCGACGTGCGACTGGAGGCTGCCTCCGCCATAACGCTCTGGCCGGCGAGCTGTCGCGGCAGGGACCAATCTTCGACAAAACCGGCGACGCGGTCACGCAGGTGGCGGCGGATGCGCTTCATGGGCAGGACTCCACATCGCCCTGAACAACTCCGGGCGAGAACCAGGACTACAACCCTGCTCCGCCGTTCAGGTTCCCATTCGAACCTGCACCGGCCACGGAGGCGTAATGCAGTCCATTGTCGGGACGATGATCATTGCTCAAGAAGAGCGCTTCCAGCTGTTGGATCGCGACGGTGTTGGGCACCAGTTTCTGCTGCATTACCGTTCACCCGTGGAGGCGGACGAGCTATCGCCGCTGCTGCATCGGCGGGTGCGGGTCTCCTACCGGCCGGCGGAGGAGGCAGACATTATCGGTCACATCGCGGTGCATATCGACCTGTTGGAGGACTGAGGATGGCATGCACCCGCGCGTGTCGGATCATGTCGTATCCGACCTCCTGGCGATCATGCCTGACGAAGGCAGTCCAGCCGCCTATTCGGCTGCCTGCCGTGGCGCAAGGAGCGGCCGCACGGCGTGCTGCAACCGCTCGCGATATGCCGACTGCCAGTCATTGGCCGCGAGCACCGCTTCGCCGCTGCGCACCTGCTGGAAGAGTTCCGGCTGATCGACGCAGGGCGGCGTCGTGCCGTTCTCGCCCAGCGCACGCGCCGCCATCAGCAGGCGACGCCGCGTGCGCGTGATCATCTGATCGCTAGGCGCGAGATGCTCGCACGAGTGGTCCACGATCGCACCCATGCTCTCGGTGATTGCCTGGTCCTGCATCGCGATATGCGTGATACCGGTGTAGATCACATCGTTGCGCTGTGCCTCGCGGTCGATCATGTAGTCGTTCGTCGCGTTCTGCACCGGACGGAATCGCCCGAACCAGTCAGTCGTGTTCGGCAGCATCTCAGGCGCCATCGTCGCACCCGGAATTGGCTTGCCACCCGATAGTACGGCGGTGCGCGACGCCTGCTTCCAGGAGAAGCCGACGAACATCACGTGGGTGTCGTCCATCGGCACCCAGGCGCGGGCGATCACACGATCGACGAAGTCGCCTTGTGGGATGAAGGTCCAGAACGGGAAGGCGAAGTGCGCAAAGCGCCAGTAGGTGCGGTGGGCTTCGGCCGGGCGATAGGCGCAGTACATCGTGCCCCAGTCGGTGTCGGTGACGTGATACTCAGGAGCCCGGTTGGCCACCTGGTACATCAGCCAATTGTCCGGATCGACCTGTTCAGGCCGCACCGAACCGACATGCAGCCAACTGAAGTGTGAGGTGTCGATATCGCCTTCCAGCGCCTGCAGCCAGTTGCATTCGCGTTGTGTGAACATGATCGAGAGTTCACTGTCCGGCAGCAGCGTCGCTTCTATTCCCGGCATCGGCGGCGCCGCTTCACGTTCGCCCATGTAGACCCAGATAACGCCGGCGCGCTCGCTCACCTTATAAACCTTCGCGTGCACCTTTTGTCGGAAGTCCTGATCCGGCGGCACATTGGGCATGTCGATACAGTTGCCTTCGGCGTCGAATTTCCACCCGTGATAGACGCAGCGAATGCCGCCATCCTCATTGCGGCCATAGAACAGCGATGCACAGCGGTGCGGGCAGCGATGATCCATCACCCCAACACGTCCCGCCTTGTCGCGGAACGCAATCAGACGCTCGCCCAGCAGCATCAGCCGTAGGGGTTCGCCGCCGGCGACGACCTCGGATGACTTTGCGGCGGGCAGCCAGTACTGCCGCATCAGATCGCCCATCATGGTGCCAGGACCGACCCGCGTGAGCTGCTCGCTTTCGATCGCGTTGGTCATGCTTCGCTCCCAGAAAATAGTGCTGACAAAGCCTGAGCCGCATGCCTATGGTAATTGATGGCTGGCAAAAGAACCAGCCCGGACCTGTGCGTTGCGACAGCGTGAACGGGCGCTGACGTGCGTACGCCGTTGATGAAACGAGAGTCCCAGGGAGAACGCAATGCTCGAACACCTGGAGCGCCAGGAAAAGCTGACCGGAAATCAGTGGCGGATCATCGCGACGGCAAATCTCGGCGATATGCTGGACTTCTTTGATTTCTTCCTGATCGGCTACGTGCTGGCTTTCATCATCGGCTCTTGGCACCTGACCTTCGGTCAGTCGGCGATGATCCTGCTGGCATCCGGTCTTGGCGCAGTTCCCGGCGCATTCTTCTGGGGCTGGATGGCCGACAGGTTCGGCCGGCGACGGATCTTCATGGCAACAGCGCTGAACGTGGCGCTTGCCACCGGCATCATGGCGCTGACGCCGGACCAGAACGCAGCCATTCCTGGCTGGCTGTTCCTCGCTTTCTTCCGCTTCTTCGTCGGCTTCGGCAACGCCGGTCTGATCGCCGTGGATATTCCGCTGGTACAGGAGTTCGTCCCGGCGTACAAGCGCGGCTGGGTGAGTGGTCTGACCACCGTGCTGCTTCCAGCCGGCAACCTGTTGGGCGCGGTATCAGGCGCTTTCCTGGCACCGGTGATCGGCTGGCGTGGCCTGTTCCTTATTGGGCTCGCGCCGGCGGCGCTGGTGCTGATGATCCGCTACTGGGTTCCGGAATCGCCACACTGGCTGCTGCGACGCGGCAGGATGCAGGAGGCCCGCAAATCGCTTGCCTGGGCGCTGCAGGTCGATCCGCGGCAGATCAATCTGCCAGCCGATATTCCGGACGAGGTGAAGGCCGTGCCGTGGCGCCAGCTGTTCCGCTATCCGCGCAGCGTCGCGGCGGCGTGCCTGACGGCGATCAGCCAGACCGGTGGAGTTGGGTTGCTGCTGTGGATCACAGCGCTGTTCGTGCTGGTACTTCGCATCACGCCCGCCGAGGCATCGTACCTGATGATCTACGTATCGCTGGTCGGGATAGCGGGACGCTTGGTGTGCTCGTATCTGTCGGACGCGATCGGCCGCCGTGCCTCGGGTATGCTGATCGGCTATGCCGGCGCGATTGCCATGGCGCTGGCGGGCTACCTGAACAGCGTTTGGATCGGCGGCGTGTCGCTGTTCTTCGTCCTGGTGATGGCGCAGCGCTTCTTCGGCGATGGCAGTTACGCGATCATCGGCCCGTATATCGCCGAAGTCTGGCCAGCCAGGCTGCGCGCCAGCGGCATGGGATTCGGTTATGGCGTGGGCAACCTGGGAAAGATCATCGGGCCACTTGGTCTCGCGTTGATCATCGGCTCGTCGAATTACGTCACTCCGAAAGCGACACTGGACGCGATTGTACCGGCGTTTCTGTTCCTGGCGTTCTGGTATGCGCTCGCCGCCACTGCCTTCTGGCTGGTGGGCTTCGAGACGAAAGGACGATCGATCGACGAAATCGACGTGTCGCTGACGGAGGCCAAGGCCTGAAGGTTCGGGCGATGTATTGCCAGCCGTTGGGGCCAAGCTCCACTGATTACGGTTGATTAACCAGCTATTCAGATTGCGGCGCTAGGCAGGAGGTCCGTGCATCCGGAGGGATCTTCTGTGTCTGTCGCTGGCAGCCTGCGTAATCTGTCGATCCGCAGCAAGATCATTACAGCTTTCAGTGCGCTCGTGATCGTCATTGGCACGCTCGGCCTCACCTCGATCCAGAAGTTCGCGGGGCTGAACGCCAGCGTCGAGGAGGTCACCACTGACGCCATGCTCGGGTCGCGTTACCTCTCGGATATCCGCGGCGCGATTCTGCATTACCGTCTCGGTGTCTCCAAAGCCGTTTATGGCAAGGCTAGTGGGAGCGACCTGGACGCTATCGAGAAGTCGCTCGCGGGATGGAGCACTGCCCTTGCAGCGTATGAGGCGAAGTATGCGCCGACGGTCGTGGCAGATGACGAGAAACGGATATACGCGGATTACCAAGCCGCGTGGCAGTCCTACGTGGCGAGGGCAAAGGAGCTGCTTGGCCTGCTGCATGCTGGCAAGCTTGACGAGGCGCTAGCCCAAATAAACGAACTGACGGCGGTGGGCGAACAGGTCGACGCAGCACTCGACAAGGACATCGGCTACAACGTGGATGCGGGGACGCAAGGGTCGGACCAGGCCGCCGCCAACTATCGCAGCGGACGGCTCATTGTCCTCTTGCTGCTTGGCGTTGCCGTCATCGTCGCTGTTTCGGCCGGCTACATGACAGTGCAGGCGATTGCCACACCGATCCAGGGGATGACTGCTGCGATGCATCGACTGGCCGAGAAGGACATGGCAGTGGAAATCCCGGCCCGCGGCCGCGGCGATGAAATCGGCCAAATGGCCGCGGCGGTCGAGGTCTTCAAAGAGAACATGATCAAGGCGGACCAGCTTGCCGCTGCCGAAAAGGCAGACCAGGCCGCGAAGCAGCAAAAGGCGCAGCGCCTGGAAAGCCTGGTGACCGAGTTCGAAAGCAAGATCAGCAGTCTTGTCGGCGTGCTGTCGTCCGCCTCGACAGAAATGGAAGCGACGGCGCAGTCGATGTCGTCGACCGCGACGCAGACCAATCAGCAGGCTTCCAATGTCGCCGCGGCGGCCGAGGAGGCGAGCGCGGGTGTCCAGACGGTCGCCACGGCGGCCGAGGAACTGACCAGTTCGATCGGCGAGATCAATCGCCAGGTGGCACAATCGGCGAAAGTCACCGAAAAGGCGGTCAATGATGCGCGTCAGACAGATGGGATTGTCCGTGCTCTCGCAGAAGGTGCGCAGAAGATCGGACAGGTGATCGAACTGATATCGAACATCGCTGGGCAGACGAACCTTCTGGCCCTGAACGCCACCATCGAGGCGGCGCGTGCAGGCGATGCCGGGAAGGGCTTTGCGGTGGTCGCCTCCGAGGTGAAGAGCCTCGCCAACCAGACGGCCAAGGCCACCGAAGAGATCAGCTCGCAGATCTCGCAGATACAGTCAGCAACGGGAGAGGCGGTGACCGCGATAAAGGGCATCTCCGACACGATCGAGGAGGTCAGCATGATCACGACCACGATTGCGTCGGCGGTCGAAGAGCAGGGCGCAGCCACCGCGGAGATCGCCCGCAACGTGCAGCAGACGGCATCGAGCACGCGTGAGGTGACGACCAACATCGCCGGTGTCAGCCACGCCGCAAGTGAAACCGGCCAGGCTGCGGGGCAGGTGCTGCAGGCGGCCGCCGATCTGTCCAGACAGGCAGATCACCTGACAACCGAGGTGGGCTCGTTCGTGGCGGGTGTCCGCGCCGCCTGACGAGAACTGCGACCGCGGGGGCGGGTGCTCGCGTCACCGGCTGGATGCATTGCAGCGAAACCAAAATCACTTCTGAGTCTACGCGCGCGGCAGATTGTCCGGCTGTGCGAAGCGCAGGCTGCGATGCGACTGGCGCGCGGATGTGTCTCCTTCTGTGAGAGTGTCGACGCGCATCGCCAGGCCACCGCCCAACGCGGCGACGGATCCCAGAGTGGAAACAGCACGTCCGAGGAAGCCTGGGAGCAGCAGCGATGTGAGCAGGAGCACAAGCGGCACAGCCGCACGTCCTGCCGATTGTTTGCCCCCATCATCGATACCCACCTGGCGTTCCGCATGCTCGGACGCGAGTGTTGCGGCCAACTCCACAGCCAGCGCCGCAACGGCGAGGTTATCCAAGTCTCGACGACGCCGGTCGTTTCGTTCACCCAGGCCCAGGGCTGCCGCCGCCGATGCGACTGCCGAAGATGCAAAGCGCACCGCGAGGCTCTTCGGGGCCGCCGCCCAAAGCGGCGTGCTTGTGGCTGAGAGCAGGGACGCGGTGTAGGTGCTCATGAACGCACCAGCGAGCGCGGCGGGAACCTGCGTGATGCGGGCGACACCTCGCAGCCGGGAGCCGCGCAACCGGTCCGCCGCGAACTGCAGCACTGCCGTTGCAGTGCTGGTGACGCCAAATCCAACGAGCACCCAGCTGCCAAGCGACATGGGTGAAGTTGGCTTGATCAGGCGCAACATGTTGTAGAAGCGCTGGGGCGTGTGCAGATCCAGGATCAAACACAACGCACCCACGGTCGGCGCCAGCATTGCCAAATATCGACCGCGCCGGGTCGTTGACGCCGCACCTGGCCCCCGCGTGGCGTCCATCACTGTCGTTAGCAACTGCGCTGCACCCGATAGACCGGCCAAGAAAATGTAGCCGCCAACCAACGCGTTGTTGAACGGTGCGGCTCTAAGCTGCGGTTCATTGTAGTAGGTCCGCCCATCCCATGCTGGCTGCTCGTTCATGCTCATCTTTCTGCCGACCGTGTGAACAGTGAGAGCGCCGCCACAGCCAGGCCGAACACGGTAGCGATCCCCGCCGCGAGGCTCGGAGCGATTCGGTTCGCCGGGCGCGTGGGCGCGCGTGGCAAGTTGTACGTCTCGGGCGTTGCAGTCAGCAGAAAGAATGCGCTCAAGTGGCCCAGGCCACCTGTAGCGCCGGGCGTGCCGGGTGCGCCGTATATATAGGCACCGGCCACGCCACGACGATGCAGGTCTGCTTCACGCCGCCTGGCCCGTTCCTGAAGCTCATCCAGTTCGCCGAACTGGATGGAGTCTGTTGGGCAAGCCTTTGCACAGGCTGGCTCCAGGCCGCCTTTGAGCCGATCGTAACAAAGAGTGCACTTGTGCGCCTTGCCGTCCAACAGACTGATATCGACAACCCCGAACGGGCAAGCCGGCACGCAATAGCCACAGCCATTGCAGATGTCCTGCTGCACGACCACCGTGTCGAATTCGGTGCGGAACAATGCGCCGGTCGGGCAGGCCTCTAGACAGGGCGCGTTGTGGCAGTGCTTGCAAACGTCGCTCATCATCAGCCAGCCGCTCTGGAACGGCTGGGCCAGATCGTCGCGCACGCCCGCCTCGATGAACATGACGTGGCGCCAGGAATCCGCGGACAGCGCGGTCGTGTTGTCGTAGCTATGGCCGGTCAGCCCAATGCCGTCGGCTGGCAGGTTGTTCCATTCCTTGCAGGCTACCTCACACGCTTTGCAGCCGATGCACAGGGTGGTGTCGGTAAAGAAGCCATACGACCGCCCTGGCCGGATGCGTATGCCCGCCGTCAATTCCGCCTCGTCCGCTATGGCCCGATCGAGGTCGGATGCGGCATGATCCGATACGCGCGGGTGCATTTCCATCCTCAGTTCTCCAGCAGATCGATATGCACCGCGATGTGACAGATAGGGTATGCCTCCTCCGCCGGCAGTTCCCGCTGGGGTAGGTGCCGTCGCCAGGAATCGAGCAAGTAGGGCAGGACCTTCGCGCTTTGGCGAGCGGCGAGGCCGATCAGCGGTCCACGGATGTCGGCAGTTCGTGCCAAACTACCCGATCATAGCCGAGCCCCTCGGCCATCTGCTCGACCCATATCTTCACGTCGGTTGCGCTCGTCCCGACGTGATAGTCAGGAATGTCTCGGGCATCGCTCGGATCCGGATTGACCTCCCCGCTGTATTCCGCGCGGAACAGCTCCCGTTCGACCTGGCGCATCCGTGCGTGAAGGGCTCCAAGGGAGCGTCGCTTTTCCAACATCGATCGGGCCCTGTCTGCGGCTTGATGGGTAAAACGACGTGCGCAGAGCGCGGTTGCGGCGGAAGAACTCACGAGGTTTGGAGGGACAGGCCCGGAAACGCGGGGCATTGCGCGCGTTCACGCTGCGCAGGACGTGAGGTCGCACATGGACAGCCAAGGGCCACTCCCTTCCACACCGGCGAGCCGCTTCGATATCGGCCTGATCGTCAACGGCACCAGCCACCGCCTTGCCGTCGACGCGCGAACCACATTGCTTGATGCACTGCGCGACCGTCTGCATCTAACCGGCACCAAGCGTGGGTGCGATCTGGGACAGTGCGGCGCCTGCACCGTGCTGCTGGAAGGACGGCGCATCAACGCCTGCCTGACCTTGGCAGTGATGGTGCACGGGCGCGCCATCACAACAATAGAGGGCATCGCTACGGACGGTGAACTGCACCCCATGCAGACCGCCTTCGTTCAGCACGATGCGTTTCAGTGTGGCTATTGCACGCCCGGACAGATCATGTCCGCCATCGGCCTGCTCAACGAGTCTCGTACTACGGATGAGGCGACCATTCGCGAGCACATGAGCGGCAATATCTGCCGATGCGGTGCCTACACCAACATCGTTGCGGCCGTCCGTGACGCAGCCGCGAGAGGGTCGTAGCGTGCTGGCGTTTTCCTACGTCGTCGCCCCCCACGCCGAGACGGCACTAAGCTTGGTCTGCGGGGGCTCCAACGCCACATTCATTGCCGGCGGCACCGACATACTGCAGCTGCTGCAGGAAGGAGTGATCGCGCCGCCCAGCCTTATCGATATCAACGCGCTGCCGTTCTCCGGCGTGCAGACCGAACAAGGCGAAGCGCGGATCGGTGCACTGACCCGTCTGTCGGACGTAGCGGATGATCCAGGGATCCGGCAACGCTTTCCGTTGCTGGTCCAGGCGTTGCAGGAGACGGCCTCACCGCAGGTGCGCAACATGGCGACTGTGGGCGGCAATCTGCTGCAGCGCACCCGATGCCTGTATTTCCGCGACGCGACGGTGCCGTGCAACAAGCGGCAGCCTGGCAGCGGCTGTCCGGCGTGGGACGGCCTCAACCGCATCAACGCGATCTTCGGCGGCAGCGATCGCTGCATCGCCGCTAATCCCGGCGACATGGCCGTAGCGCTGCTGGCACTGGATGCTGACCTTCTCGTGCAGAACGTCGAGGGCGAGCGGCGCATGCGCCTGGCGGACCTCTACCGCATGCCGGACGAAAATCCACAACATGAGACGACCTTGGCGTCGGGCGAACTCATTACCGCCGTACTGCTGCCGTCAAATGAAGCCGCTGGACACTCGTATTATCTCAAAGTCCGCGATCGCGCGAGTTTCGAGTGGGCACTCGTATCGGTCGCGGCGGCCCTCGAGATGGACGGCACGCGCGTGCACCGGGCGCGCATCGTCGCCGGTGGCGTAGGGACGAAACCGTGGCGGCTGATGCGGGTCGAGGAGGCGCTGCAAGGCCGGCCGTTGACGCCGGACCTGGCAAGGCAGGCAGGCAATCGTGCGGGTGACGGCGCGGCGCCACGTGCCGGTAACGCTTTCAAGGTTCCGATGCTGCAGCGCGCCGTGGAACGTGCCCTGCTGACAGCGGGAGGCATCGCATGAATTCCGTTGTCGGCCAACCGATCAGCCGGGTTGACGGGCCCGCCAAGGTGACTGGTCACGCGATCTACGCTGCCGAATTCAATCTTCGCAACATGGTGCATGCGGCCCTGGTGCACAGCACCATTGCGCACGGCCGCATCGACCAGTTGGATACCAGGGACGCGGAGCAAGAGCCTGGCGTGCTGGCCGTCATCTCGCATCTTAACGCTGAACGGTTGCCGTATGAGCCATTGGAGAAGCGACCTCCTGTGGATCCTAAGGCGGGTGAGCAGCTTCACGTATTTCAGGGGCCCGAGATCTTGTTCGTCGGCCAACCGATCGCGGTGGTGATTGCGGAGACAGTCGAGCAGGCGCGCACGGCCGCCGCTCTGGTGCAGGTCGCTTACCATGAGCAGGTAGCGACGACCGAAGTACGGCATGATCGCGCGCAACCGCCGACGGAGGCATCCTCCAAGGCAGGGCGGGGCGGCGGCAGCCGAGGCGATGCAGAGAAAGCATTCGCCAAGGCGCCGGTGAAAGTTGATATGTGGTGCAGCCACGATCGCGAGCACCACAACGCAGTGGAACCGCACGCCACCATCGCGGAGTGGTTCGGCGATCACCTGACGCTCTATGACAAGTCACAGTGGGTGGACAACGTGCGCTCGGAGATCGCGCACGTGTTTGGCATGCCAGCGGAGAACATCCGTGTCGTGTCGCCGTTCGTCGGCGGCGCATTCGGCTCGGCATTGCGGACCTGGCCGCACGTTACCATTGCCGCTTTGGCGGCGCGCCAGGTCGGTCGCGCGGTCCGCCTTGAGCTGACGCGGCGCGAACTGTACGTGTCAGTCGGCTATCGGCCACGCACCGAGCAGCACATGCAGCTTGGTGCAGAAGCGGATGGCCGGCTGGTTGCGATCATACAGGATGCAGTGGCGCCGACTTCGGTCTACGAAGAATACGCGGAACGCACCGCCGATCCAGTGCTGCGCACCTACTCCTGTCCAAATGTCCAGGCGCGTTATCGCCTGGCGCCGGTGAACGCCAACACGCCATGTCCGATGCGAGCGCCCGGCATCGCCACTGGCGTGATGGCACTTGAGATAGCGATGGACGAGCTGGCCGACGGATTGGGGATGGACCCGATCGAGCTGCGACTGCGCAACTACGCGGAAAACGACGAGGCGAAGGGTGTCCCGTGGTCGAGCAAGGCGCTGCGGGAGTGTTATCAAACTGCCGCCGATCGCTTCCTCTGGTCCCGCCGATCGGCGCCGCCGCGGTCCATGCGCAACGGGCGACTGTTGATCGGCTACGGCATGGCGACCGCGTTCTATCCGGCAGAGCGGGCGCCGGCGTCGGTGCAAGCCATCCTCTATGCGAATGACACAGCGGTGGTTCGCACCGCTTCGAGTGATATGGGGCCGGGAACCTACACCGCGATGACGCAGCTCGCGGCCGACACGCTCGGTCTGCCAATCGAACGTGTGCACTTCGAACTCGGCGACACCGAGATGCCGAAGGCGCCGGTGCATGGTGGCTCGATGACGCTGGCGAGCGTCGGTACCGCAGTGGTCGATGCATGCAAAGCGCTGATGGCAAACCTGCCTGCGGGTGAAATGGCTGAGGGTCACGGCGCCCGCCTTCGTCGCGCCGGTCTCGAAAGTCTGACAGCCACCGGTCACTCGGAGCCGGGCGACGAGGCGAATAAGTATTCTTCGGCTGGCTTCGGCGCAGTGTTTGCTGAGGTGTGGGTGGATCCGGACTTCGGGACTGTCCGCGTGCCGCGCATCGTGGGCGCGTACGACGTCGGTCGCGTTATCAATCCAAAGATCGCGCGTAGCCAATGCCTCGGTGGGATGGTCGGCGGCATCGGCATGGCGCTGATGGAGCAGGCCGAGTGGGATGCACGCCTGGGTCGGGTGATGAATGCGAACCTGGCCGAGTATCTGGTGCCGGTGAACGCGGACGTGACGGATCTCGACGTGACGTTTGTACGTTCATCGGATGAGATCTTCAATCCGCTGGGCGCAAAAGGTCTGGCGGAGATCGCGCTCTGCGGGGTCGCTCCGGCGATCGCCAACGCTGTGTATCATGCCACCGGCAAGCGCGTGCGTCACCTGCCGATCATGCCCGAGAAGCTGCTGGTCGACTGAGAGATGAGATGGCGCCGCGTTGCCATCGCGCTCGTGGCACTCGCCGCCACAGGCAGTGCGGTAGCATGGGTGCTGACGAAGCCTAGGCCAGCATTCGACGCGACACGGGCTGCGGCCTTGGAACACGGCGGAGATGCTGCACGCGGCAAGCTCATCTTTGATGCCGGCGATTGTGCATCATGCCATGCCTCGCCCGGCCAGCCGGACCGACGGCGCCTGGGAGGTGGGCTGGCTTTGGGCAGCCCATTCGGCACCTTTTTTCCGCCAAACATCTCCCCCGACCCGCGCGACGGTATCGGGCGTTGGCGTACCATCGACCTTGCCAATGCGCTGATGAGTGGCGTCTCACCTCGCGGCCAGCACTACTATCCTGCCCTGCCGTACACCAGCTACGCGCATATGCGCGTGCAGGACGTGCAGGACCTGATGGCCTATCTTCGCACTCTGCCGCCAGTGCAAGGGCGTTCGCCGCAGCACGATCTGCCGTTTCCGTTTTCCAACCGTCGCCTGATAGGCTTCTGGAAGCTGTTGTATTTCGACCGCCTCCCCGTCGGCTCTGATCCGGCGCGCGACCAGGCGTGGAATCGCGGTCGATATCTGGTCGAGGCGGTAGCTCATTGCGCGGAGTGCCATTCGGCGCGCAACCTGGTCAATGCCATTGTTGAGTCCAGTCGGTTCGCCGGCGGTTACGATCAGGAAGGCGCCGGATACGTGCCGAACATCACCCCAGCCGGCATCGGTCATTGGTCGCGTACGGACATGGTGCGGGTATTGACGGACGGGCACACACCGGAGTCGAGGCAGATTGGTTCGTCCATGGCCGATGTTGTCACCAATACAGCTGACTTGCCGCTGGTCGATCGTGAAGCCATCGCTACTTACATCCTGGCGCTTCCTGCCCGCCGTTCGCCGAACGCGGTAAAGGAGCGCTGAACCTCAGCGGCTGTACAGCCAGGCGGCGACATCGCGCGCCTCCGCGCGCGTGATCCCGGTAATCGGCATCGCAGAATGCGGGTCGCGCGCCTCTGGCTGGACAATCCAGTCGATCAGGTTGCTCGCCGTGTTGGGCAACACACCGGCGATGAACACGCGCTTCCTCATTTCTGTGAGGGGCGAACCCACCTGACCATCGGCACCCGGTATGCCCGGAATGGCATGACATCCGGCGCAGCCGTAGCGGGTCATCAGAGTTGCGGCTCGTGTCGGATCACCGCCGGTCATGGCGCGCGCGGCAACTTCCCGCTCGCTAGCCTCCCTCCATTGTTGGGTTGCAAGCCAAAGCACCGCGGCAAGCACGATGGCCGCGCATGCCGCGATCAGCGACAAGGTCGAGAAAGCGCCCGTTGGTGTCTGCCGCTTCGACGTGGCGACTGGCAACGGCCGGTGCCAGATCGAGAGGGCGGTCAGTAACAGGCCGCCCAGCAGGAGGATTCTACCGCGCACGAAGCGCGTCCTTATGCGTCCAAAACTCGCCCGACCGGCGAACCCATAGCGCGGCGAAGGCCAGCGCTGCACCGGCGTAGACCGTGCCGGCAGGAACCCACATCACCAAGCCTGCCAACTGCTGATCCTGCAGCGGCGTCAGATGCCAATACGGCGCCGCCGCCGTTTGGCCCGGATAGAGCACGCGGGGCACGAGGACCAACAGCGCACCAAGGATCGTGGTGTGGACCATGGTGACGAACAGGTGAAGCACAGCGGCGCCCCTTTCGGCACGGCGTATCAGTGCCCACCAGAAAGCAAGCGCACTGAACAGAAAGCTCAGGTGCTGCAGGCGATGCAGACTCACCTGCGCCACTGCGTCATCGAACAGGACAGGGGCGTGCCAAAACCAGATGACGGCGCCGTGCCACGTTGTCGCGGGTACCGGTGCAGTGACCATGCTCCAGACGTTGCGCAGCCACGGTGCCTGTCTCAGCTGGCCCAGTCGCTGTCGCACCGACAACGGGAATGCCCAAAGGAACGCGCCGATCGGCCGCGCGAGCGCTAGCAGCGGCGCGGCGACAGCCATGATCATTTCATGCTCGACCATGTGCGCTATGAATAAGTGCTCGCCCAGCCGGTGCAGCGGTGACACCAGCGTCACAGCGAGCAGCAACCAACCGGCGATGTAGCAGCCAGCCTGCCAGGGCCTGATCCCACGACCAATGCCAGCGCGACGCCACAAGGCAATTACGCCATAGGTGTACAGGCCCGCTGTGACCAACAGCGGTGTCACGACCCAGGGATCGAAGGTCCAAATGCCATCTTCCGCATGCGCCGAGGCGGTAGATGGCACTAGCGACGGCAGCCAGCTCCAGCGCAGCGCCCGCTTCATCGCTCGCAGCCTGTAAGCACAAAGCCAGCCGTTGATTGCAGAAGCATGGCAAACGCGAGTACCAAAGCGAGCAGGCTACTGATGCCACAGAGGAACCGACCGGTATGCGTCAGTGACCTGTTCGCCCAGCAGATGCCGCCAGCAAACAGCGCCAGCGCGGCGGCCGCCAGCGCAGTGATCGCAGTCCAACGGTGTTCGTGCTGGCAATCTATGTATGGCAGGATCTGACCAATCTGCGTGGTCGCTGCCCAGAGCAACGGAGCAGCGGCTGCGGCCAGCCAGGCCGTCCCCAGTCGTCGTGCTCGCACCATCATAAACGTGGGATTCCGTACAGGCTGGCATATATCGGCAGCCATGTCAGCACGACGAAGTTCCAGTACATCGCATTGTCCTGCACGTCGCCGAAGCGGCGCGGATTGCGTCCGTGCCGTGTGAACATCAGAGCCGAGAGCACCAGCGTGTCTATCAGGTCCGTTATCAGGTGTGTCGTGTGCAGTCCCAGCAAGGTCCAGGTGATTGAGCCATAGGCGTTGCTGTCCCACAGCACGTTCAGGGCAGAGAACTCGAACGCGCGTGGCACGAGTGGTGCAATCCCCAGCAGCGCCATCACGATCATTCCGATGCGCACCTTGCGCAGGTCTTCCTGTCGCGCCCACCGACTGACCAGCATGTTCGGTATAAGGCTTAGTAGCAGCACAGCCGTGACAATCGTGCCCGGCAGCAGATCCGGTGGCGGCGCGCCAAGTGGCCATTCCGTCGCAATCGATGCCAGGTACAGGTAGACTGCCAACACCAGGGCGAAGCCGCTGCCCTCGATCAGCATGAACCCAAGAGTGCCCCACCAAGTCAGGCTGGCGCTACGCTTCCCGTGCAGCGGCAACTCCGACAAATCGAAAGCCATACGGGGCTTCTGCAAGATACTCGTCATGCCTGGTCCTCGGGTGTGGATTTGGGCCAGAACCACCCGATCAGCGTCACCATCACCGGGAGCGAGCCCCACACCACCGCCCACGGCGTGAAGATAGAACTGATCAGCATCCCGGTGGTGGCGATGGCGGCGAAGAATGGCCAGATCGAGTTCGCCGGCGAGGCATCGCGCGCCTCGGGCACCGCCGCGGCGACCGTGCTGATAACCAGCTCGCGCCGCTCGACACGCAGTCCGGATGACACCAGCAGCTCCGGCTCATCCCACAGCGGATTGGCGCTGGACACGACTGGAATGCGGGCAAAATTATAGCTGCGCGGAGGCGACGTTGTTGCCCATTCAAGCGTCGCCGCATTCCATGGGTTATCGCCTGCGGGCAAACCCCATCGCATGCAGCGCATGATATCGATGAAGAATATCAGAAAGCCGGCAGCCAGCAGGCATGAGCTAAGGCTCACGAACAGGTTGAGGCCGCCCCATGGCATGTCCGGCTGGTAGGTGTAAATACGGCGCGGCATGCCTTGCAGGCCCAGGATGTGCATGGGAAAGAATGTCAAGTTGAAACCAACAAACACGAGCCCGCATACAACGCGACC
This sequence comes from Acetobacteraceae bacterium, assembly GCA_024280945.1. GTDB lineage: Bacteria > Pseudomonadota > Alphaproteobacteria > Acetobacterales > Acetobacteraceae > JAMXLO01. The sequence continues at coordinate 15,694 of JAMXLO010000061.1, read as the reverse complement.
GACGCGTTCGCTCATCATCCGGCCAGTCAGCTTGGGAAACCAGTAGTAGATTGCTCCCATCAGCGGAAATACCGCGCCACCGATCAGCACGTAGTGGAAGTGCGCGACGACGAAGTACGTGTCGTGCACCTGGGTATCGAGCGGCACAGACGCGACCATCACACCGCTCAATCCGCCGATGATGAAGGTGAAGAAGAACGCCAGCACGAACAGCAGCGGCGCGGCTAGCACCGGCCGTCCCAAGGCCAGTGTGGCCAGCCAGCAGAAGATCTGCACGCCATTGGGGATCGCGATCGCCATGCTCGACGCAGTGAAGAAGCTCTCGCCGAGGCGCGGCAGACCCGTCGCGAACATGTGGTGCACCCACAGGCCGAAGGCGAGGATGCCAGTCGCGATCAGCGCCAGTACCAGCGGCAGGTAGCCGAAGATCGGTCGCCGCGCGAAGGTGGGCAAGATCCCAGAGATCATGCCGACCGCCGGTAGGAAGATGATGTAAACCTCGGGGTGGCCGAAGAACCAAAACAGATGCTGCCACAGCAGCACATCGCCGCCTTCCGCTGGGTTGTAGAAATGCGTGCCGACCAGCCGATCCAGGATCAAAGACGTGCTGGCCACCATGATCGCCGGCATCGCCATGATGACGCAGAAGGAGGTGACCAGCATCGCCCAGACGAACAGCGGCACTCTGTCGAGCGACATGCCGGGCGCACGCTGCTTCAGCACCGTCACCACGAGCTCCACCGCGACGGCGAGTGCGGCGATTTCGGTGAAGGTGATCATCTGCGCCCAGATGTCGGCACGCTTGCCGCTGCCATATTGCGGACCGGACAGCGGCACATAGGCGAACCAGCCGATGTCGGGGCCCATGTCGAGGGCGAAGGCAACCCAGAGCAGCACACCACCCGCAAGGTAGATCCAGTAGGAGAATGCGTTCAGCCGCGGGAACGCGATGTTGCGGGTCCCGACCATCAGCGGCACGAGGTAAACCGCGATGGCCTCCATCACCGGCACGGCGAACAGGAACATCATATTGGCGCCGTGCATGGTGAAGATCTGGTTGTAACGATCGGGACCGATCAGCCGCCGCTCAGGTCCCGCGAGTTGCAGCCGCATCAGCAGGGCGAGAACGCCACCCATTGCCAGGAAGATGAACGCCGTCGCGACATAGCGACGGCCGATGCGCTTGTGGTCAACCGTGGCGAGGATGCCCCACAGCGTCGCCGGTGTTCCCCACACCCGCTCGAGCTGCCGATCCAGCACCTCCGGCGCAAGGTCGGTGTCGCGCATGTCCGGTGCGATGGAGTGCTGCAGATCGCCTGCTTCCGCGCGCATCATTGCAAGTCCACCAGCCAGGCCGACACCGCGCGCAGTTGCTCCGGCGTCATCGTCACCATCGGCATGTTGTTGCCTGGCTTGATCGTCTGGGGATCGGCGATCCAGGCAGCAAGCGAGCCGCGCGTCGTCTCCAGCAACCCGGCGGCGATCGTGCGCCGGCTCGCGACGTGGGTAAGGTCCGGGCCGAGAGTGCCGGCGGCGTTGGTGCCGCGTACCGTGTGACAGGCGGCGCAGGGCTGGCTGACGAAGAAGGTGCGTCCAGCCTCCTGTTCTATCGTCTCGGGCGGCCGCGCCACCTGCAGCTGTGCGTCCCGCCACGCTTCGAACGCGGCGGGCTCCTCCGCAATGACCAGCAGCGCCATGTGCGCGTGCTGCAGGCCACAAAACTCGGCGCACTGGCCGCGATACACGCCAGGACGACTGGCGGTGAAGGTCAGGTCATTGCGGCGGCCAGGGATCAGATCCTGCTTGCCCACGAGATTCGGCACCCAGAAGGAGTGGATGACATCCGCCGCACTGAGCTCGATGTTGATTGGATGACCCACCGGAACGTGGATCTCGTTCGCGGTGACCAGCATTCGATCGGGCCGTCTGTCGGTATAGGTGACCTCCCACCACCATTGATAACCCCGTAGCCGGATCACCAGTGGGTCATCAGCCGCAACCGATAATCCGCGCGTGGCCGCATAGCTCATAACAGTCAGCACAATGATGACCAGCGCGCTGGCTGCGACCGAGACACCCACGATGACGGCTGCCCTGCGTTCCCCCCGTTGGGAAGGCACAGCCGCGTACCGGAGTGCGAGTACGAGGACGAACATCACGAGCAGCCAGATGATTCCGCAGATCAGGATGAACGACCACAGCAGCCAGTTCAGTTGCGCAGCCTGCGGTCCCATCGGGGCCAGTACCGTCTGCGACCCGGTGCAGCCTGCACAGAGCAGAGCCAGAGAAGTTGCCAATGCGCGCATCGCCTAGCGGCTCGGCGGCATGCGGATCTCGGTCGCAGCCGGCGCGCGGTTTTCAGCCGGCCGCGACTGCATCTCGTCATTCCGGCTAGGCGCCGCGGTCTGCGCCGAATACGCGCCCATGGTGCGAACATAACCAGTGAGCTGCCAGATCTGCTCTGTGGTCAACCGGTTGGCGAAAGCGGGCATGCCGTGTGGCCGGCCGTCACGGATGGTCAAAAAGATGGACACGGGATCAGGGCCGTAGCGCCACCGGCCATCGGTGAGCGCAGGTCCGGAGGCGCCGCCGCCATTCGCGTGACAGCCCTTGCAATTGAACCAGTCATAGAGCCGCTTGCCCTGACCGAGTTGATACGCATTGTTCTCATAAGGACTGCCCTGCGCGATGAAGATGCGCGGCAGACCGCCGTTGATCCGATTGGCCATTGGCACGACGCCATTCAATGCGTCCGTCGCTGGGGGATCGGTTCGGAGCTCGCGAGCCTCACGCTTGCAGGCGAGCAGGGCAAGCGCAATGAGCAGCATGCAGTGCCTCCGCATCATGGCAGGCTGAAGATGTACAGCATGCCATCAGTCGCGGCGGGCTTTAGATCGCGTATCGCATTGGCGTATCCGCGCGCTGCGGTGGCATCACGGATGTCGATTTCTTTCTGAGCCACCGCTCCTGCCGCACCGCCTACACCGGCCGCCACCGCTATGTATTGACGCCCATCCGCCCGCTGAAAGCCGATTGGTTGACCGACAATCGCGGATGCAGCGTGGAACTGCCAAAGCGGGCGTCCGCTGCTTGCATCCACTGCTTTGAACCAGCCATCGAGCGTGCCGTAGAAGACGACGCCACCAGCCGTTGCCAGCACACCGCTCTCGACCGGCAGGGATTCGTCAGCCGACCAGGCAAGCCTGCCGGCAGCCACGTCCCAGGCCAGCAGCGCGCCGCGTCTGTTGCTGTCACGCGGCGGCTTGATCCGGAGATTGGCGCCCATATACGGCGTCCCTGGCATGAAACTAGCCTGGCGCGCCTCCATGTCCATGCAGAGCCGGCTTACCGGGATATAGAGTAAGCCAGTTTGCGGCGCGAACGCGGCTCGGGCTGTCCCACCCGTCGCACCGGGCCACGCGGGACAGATGTCGCGGGTGGTCGAATTGACGTGCGCCGCCTTGGCAGGATTTCCGCGGAGCGTCCCACTGCGGGCGTCGAGCCCTTCGCTTGCGTTGACTTCGAGGAATGGGTGCGCCGACAGGATCTGTCCGCTCGACCGGTCCAGCACATAGACCATGCCGTTAGCATCAGGATGGATCAGTACCGCGCGGTTGTTGCCCTGCCAGTGGATGTCTGCCGGGATCAGGGAGCCTGCCGCACCGAATCCATAGAGATCGTGCGGATTGATCGGCACAAACCACCGCGCGTCGCCGCTGAGGGCGTCGCGGGCAAATAGGCCGGAGGTAAAGTAGTTCGCACCCGGCCGCTGCTCAGCGTTCATCGGAGCCGGATGGCCAGTTGTATGGATCAGCAGGCCTAGCGGTGCATCGTAGATTGGCGCGTCCGCAAGCCCGCCGCCGCCCTGCTGCCATGCATTGGCCGGCCAGCTCGTAACACCGAGATCGGGCTCGCGGGGAAGATAGGGCGAAGAGAAGCCCTCGCCGATGCCAACCTCTACATCCGGTCCGGCGTTATACCGCTTCCACAGCATCCGTCCCGTTGCAGCATTCAGTGCCGCCATCCAGCCGCGCACACCGAAATCGCTGCCGCTATTGCCGATGTAGATACGGTCGTCGATCGCCAGTGGCGCTACGAGCAGTGTCTCACCACGCTCAACATCGGCCATCGCGACATCCCACACTACTCCGCCCGTCGCAGCATCCAGGGCGATCGTGTGGCCATCGAAGGTATTCAGGAACAGGCGGCCGGCTGACAATACGGCGCCGTCGGTCGTGACATGACCTGTTGCAAGTCCCGCGGCCATCCCATCGGCCCGAGGGCTGTAACGCCAGAGCACGGACGCATCGGTACGCGCCAAGTTCAACGCAAGGACGCTGTGCGGGAATGGCGTGATCACGAACAACCGATCGTGATCAAAGATGGCCCTGCCTGCGCTTCCGGAAGTTTGCCTAATCGGCAGCGCGAGGCGCAGTGTCATTCCGCCGACATTGCCGACATCGATGTCGCTGGCGGCGGACGATTGGAGGGAAACGGCGAAGCCGCTGGCAGAAGCCAGCAACACGGCGGTGCACAAGAGCATCCGCCTCGGTCGGAGCCCGGCAAACATTGCGTGCGGCACCTCACTGATCGCGCCGGCGTCACCGCTGTTCGGCGACCACCCTCTATAGGGCCGCCATAGCACATGCGGCTCGCCGCTTGGCTCTTACGTCGGTCACGCTTGCGACAAGGGTTGGTATACAGGGACGGCCGCGGGCCGATCTCCTGCGATTGCGGTCAGCGGCGGACGAACTTGAAGAACCGACTCATTTTTCCATCCGACGTCTTGTCCTGATGAAGAAGAGCGAGCCCGCGATCATCGAAAGTTTGGAAAAACTGCTCCCACGAGATCTCTTCGAGCTTATCGTCCGGTTCGGCGAAATCGAAGCGTAGGATACCCTCGCCGCTGCCATCCTCGGTGCCTTTTACTCTGGTGGGTTTGCCGCCACGCTCCTCCGCCCATCGGCGGATGGCTGCATGATCGATGGTCGTATTGGCTTCCGTCATGGCGATCCTCACTGCCTCTGACTCAGTTATTTTGTGCGCCGCTGCGATCGCGTGCTGATACCTGAAGGCAGCAGCAGCACTTCTGGTTACCCGGTCACAGTCAATTGAAAGTTGCTGTACCGCTATTCCGGGTCTGGTGGCAGCTCCAACGAGGGGCGGCATTCGTCGCGGCGGCAGATATAGCAATCCACGCCCCTCCAGGCCTCGATCCGAAAACCCGCGCTGCGCAGCATGGCTTCCGTGCAAGCGCGGTTGGGAATCCACCAATTCGTCGGATCGCCAGCGAAGCGATGCTCCACGAACTGCATGCGTGGCGCCCCCGGTTGTTCGAAGACTGCCTTCTCGTCGAACGGGTAGTCCTCAGCCACATCGGCGATCGCTGTGCAGCCTCGCTGCAATGACTGGCATATCAGCATATCACCCGCGACATGGGTGTGGATCAGGTCCAGGGCCAGCAGCGGGTGCCGCAGGTGGTAGAGCACGCCCATGAACAGTACGAGATCGAATTTCTGGCGCAGAGAGGCGACCTCATAGACAGACATGTTTCGCAGCTCGATCCGTAGTCCGGTTACCTCCGCTGCAAGCGCCGCCTGGCGCAAATAACGTTGATCGGAATCGATTGCGATGACCCGGTCGGCGCGGCGGCGCTTCATCTCCAGCGCATAGAACCCCGCATTGCAGCCGATATCCAATACCGTCCACCCGGCCAGATCTTCGGGGATCACGTCAGCTATACATTGCCATTTGTAGGCGGGATAGTCGCCGAGGAAATGGTCGGGCGCGGTCCGGATTCCGGCCAGATCCAGGTTGTGGAACCACGGACCCAGCGCCTGAATGCGCTGACGCAGATGCAAGTGTTGCGACTTTGCTTCAGTCTGTGACATGGTCATCGCTCTTGCGCAGCCGGACAGCAGCAAGGAAGGCGCAGACGCATGACGCTAAGTGTCATCTGCCTGCCCGTCCCGTATAAAGATGGGCGCGACAGATTGCCTGTAGGCCTGCTCCATCATGACTCCCGCACAGCTGCCGAAGTCTCCCGTTTGTAATTCATCCATACAGGCGAACAGGTTCTGCTCCAGTTCGCGTCCCCGGGCCAAGCCCGTATGGTCTGCCAGCACAATATCGCGCGCCGAAGTGGCAATGCGCAGCCGCCTTTTATCATCCAGGCCACATAACACGCGTACCACTTCGTCGGCGTCACCGGCAGTCAGGATGGCATCGTCATCGGGCAGCAGTGAGTCCAATCCCGGCCAGCGGTCGCTAATGATGGGCGTGCCGCAGGCTGCTGCCTCGAATAGACGGACGCTGGGCGACCACCCGGTGCGAACCATGTCGGCTCGCGTAATATTCAGTGTGAAGCGCTGGCGGGAATAGAATGCCGCGTGCTCTGCCGGCGGCAGGTGCTCGATCCGCTCCACGTTCGCCGGCCATGCGACAGAATCCGGATATTGTGGACCGGCGACGACGAAGCGACAGTCGGGCAGCCGACGTGCAGGCTCCAGTAGCAACTGCTCCAACGCCGATTGCCGATCCGGCGCATAGGTGCCGAGATAGCCGAGATCCCAAGTAGACAGAAGCTTCTTTGGCCGATATCGCGCGGCATCCACGGCGCAGTACAGCGCGCGCGGCCGACGGACCCCGAAGCGATTGACCAGATACGCCAGCACAGGTCCGCCGGTGAAGGAGAAATAGAGATCGAACTTCGGCAGTTGCCGCGCCGCCAGATAGGCACAACGGTCGTGTTCCAGCGCGGCCACTGTGACCGGAGTATCGATGTCATAAAAGGCGCGAACACCGCGCGCAGCCCTATTGACCCAGTCGATCACCGCGATGCCATCGGGCACATATGACCCGACGATGACGGCATCCGCCGCGGCGATTCGTTGGCCATAGCGTGCCGGCAATTCGGCAATGGTGTGATAGAGTTCGAGCTTGCAGAAATCCGGTCGTGGCAGGTCACGCGCCGCGGCGTACCAGGAGACATCACGCTCAAGGAATAGCAAGCGATGCCCGCATTCCGCCAGGCCGCGAAGCAACGCGCGATAGGTGGTGGCATGGCCGTTGCCCCACGACGAGGAGAGCGAAAGTCCCAGAAACACCAGATCGAGATGTCGTTGTTTCATGCCGCCAGCACCTCGCGTCGCCGCGCCAGCGCAGTTTGCAGCAGAGCATGCAATGCGGCGGCACGCCGGTCATATGTATGTTCCGCCAGGATACGCCGCTGCCCCGCCTGACCGATTGTAACCGCCTGCTGTGATGTCAGAGCCTGCATAATCTCGACAATGTCGCCGCCATCGCGTGCCAGCAGCACTTCGCTGCCGGGTGTCAAGAACATCTCGATTCCAACCCATGCATCGGTGACGAGACAGGCACCGGCGCCCGCCACTTCGAACAGGCGCGTCGGCGGGGAAAAGCCTGTTGCCGCCATGCTCGCGCGGTTGATATTGAGGATCGCCCGGGGCGTGGCGTTGAAGGCGTTGTGCGCCTCGGTGCCGACATGGCCGAGCCTGATGACATTGGGCGGGAAATGACAGTCGTGCCAACCAGCGCCACCCAGCAGGAAACGCTGCCACGGCAGACGCTCCGCGGGTCGTAGCAAAAACTCCTCAACGCGTGCCTCCCGGTCCGGAAGCCGGTTGCCGAGGAAGGCCAGATCGGCAACGTAGCGCTGATCAGGGGCGACCGGATGGTGGGTCGCCGGATCCAACGCGTTGTAGATCGGCACGCAATCGACCGCGCCCAATGCGCGATAAGCCGCGACGACAGGATCACCGCCGCCATAGGTCAGCACAAGGTCCAGCCTGCGCAGGGTGGAGCGCAGCGGATGCGACACATCATCTTCGATGTCGGCAAGGGTCGCCGGCGCATCGACGTCCCACCAGATGCGCAGCGCATCTTCGCGCGCCGCCGCCATGGTCGCACCCAGCAGCCAATCATCGGCAAAACCGACACCGCTCGCCTTGACCACCACATCGGCTCCCGAGGCCTGAGCGACCACGGCACGAAGGCCGACATCGGTTGCCGGATATACCACCACCTCGCACCAATCCGGCGGTGCGATGTCGCGGCGACGCTGGCGGTCCAGGATATCCGGCTCGTAGAAGCTGATCTCGTGACCGAGTGCGGCCAAAGCCTTCAGCAGGCCCCGATAATAGGTCGCCGCACCATTCCAGTAGGATGACAGCAGGCTCGATCCGTAGAATGCGATCTTCATAGTGCCGCCTCATGCGATGCGGATCGGGCGCCGGGGCGCACAGCGGCAATGATCGCCAGCAATTCATCCACTCGGTGCGCGCAAGTGTGGCGGCTGCAGATCGTTTGCAGCCCGCGTGCCCGCAGCTCGTTGGCAAATTGGTTATCGTGTTGCAGCCGGCGGAGCTGCGTTGTCATCTGTTCGCCATTCGCGGCACGCATGAAATCATCTGCACGGAACAATCCCTCCTCGTCCTGCCATGGGGCAGAAACAAGTGGAATGCCACAGGCCAGTGCTTCGAACACGCGGATGGTGGGAATGCCGGGAAGTGCCGTCACATAGGGTCGCCGCGGCACGTGGATTGTCATCCGATGCCGGGCGAACAGCGCAGGTACGTCTACATTGGCGATCCACCCACCGTAGTGTAGTGACGTGCGGCGCAGTGCCGCCAGGGCTGGTTCGGGGTAGCGCACGCCGCGGACAGTGCCGCTCAATCGCAGCCGTCGCGACGGCTCGATCAGGAATTCGGTGAGCTCCTGTTCGCGCTCACCGTCGCCCCAATTGCCGATCCATACGAGGTCGTCCGTTTCGATCGCTGCCGTTTGCGGCCTGAACAGTCGCGTATCGGCCGCCTCATGCCAGGTGAAGGCTTGGCGGCCCCAACCGAGCCTCAGATAGCGCTGCCGCAACACTTCCCCGAACGCCAACACTGCATCGTAGTCCTGCAGCGCCAGATCTGCGATCGCCCGCGTATCGGAGATGGCTCGATGATGCGTATCGTGGAACAGCAGCATGAAGCGGCCGCCGTTCCGTCTGTAAGATCCCAGCCGTGCTACCAGAGCCGGGTCGGTCCATTCGTGCACAAGCACGACATCGGCATCATCGACGGCAGCCTCGTGATCGAACTCCGTTCCGTACGTGGTCACCTTCAGCTCGGGGAAGCACTGGTGGAACCGTGTCAGTGCCGCGACACCATGACCTGCGAGCAGGTTGCCGCGGCTCCAGCTATTTTCAGGCTCCAGCGCCAGCGTATCGTGACCACGTACCTGCAACTCGCGCAGCACCCCGCGGAGAAAATGCGCATTGCCATGATTCCAGTCCGAGACCAGCGAATGGGTGTAAAGGATGATTCGCATCCCGCGTTACGCTGCGGGCACAGCGGCTGCAAGTGTCATAGAATACACTTGCCTGACCTGCTCCGCCTGCCGGCCGAGCGCGAAGTCGCTGGCTCGCGCCGCTGCGCGTTGACCGAGCGCCTGTCGTTCCGACGGGGCGTTCATCAACCGGTCGATAGTGGCTGCAAAACCGGCGGCGCAGCGAGGAGCAATGAACAGAGCTGCGCCTGACCAGAGCTCGCGGAAGGTTGGAATATCGGACAAGACCAACGCGCAGCCATGCGCTGCCGCCTCGAGGACTGCAAGCCCGAAGGGCTCATACAGGGCGGGCGAGAAGAAGATCGCAGCCCCCCTCATCTGTTCACGTGTCGCCTCTTGTGTCAGCGGTCCAAGCGCCTGTGCATGATGCAGGGCTACGGTTGACACGTTTGGGCCTTCGAGTGCCCCGGCGAGACGCAGCGGCCAGCGCACCAACCCCGCGACAGCATCTATCGTGGCAACGTTCTTACCTTCGTCCCACCAACGTCCGGCGGCAAACACGAACGGTTGCTTTGCGCAGGCGGTATCCGGCAACGTGGTCGCGTTTGCGACGATATGTAGGTGATTCGGCGCACCATACGTGCCGATCATCGCCATCCCATGGCTTGCCGTCGGCACCATGACTGCATCTGCACGCCGTATGCCCCGAGCGGTCACCTCCCGCTGCCAACACAAATCCTGCGGCAGCTCGCTGCCCTTCACCGCACACCACCATGTGGCCAAGCATGAATGTGCCGTGACCACAACTGGCATGACGTTAGGAAGGCCTGCAGCCTGCGACGGAAGATTCAGGTGCAGGAGATCGGCGCCCCAATCGCACGCCATTGCGGCCAGTGTGCCCGCGGCATCATCCAGCGCGGCGGCGTCTCCCACCATCCAGTCGAGTGGCAGTTCCGTCCAGGTCAGCGACACATTGCGCAGGTCGCAGCACTCCTGTTGCTGTGCCAGGCTGGGAGCCGGCCCGCAGACGGCTAGCTGGCAAGTGATGCCTCCCGTTCCCAACCCACGAGCCAGATCAACGCCGTAGCGCCAGACACCGCCCACCGCGTCGATCGTCATCAACACCCGCATTGCCGCTCCAGCTCAGCAAGCGGCACCGGGCGGTCGTCTTGCACATCGCTGAAAGCGTTGAAAGCAGCGAGATAATGCTCGTGCGCGCGCTCCCAAGCGCGGTCGTCAGGCTCGCCCCAGCGGGCGTGATAGCCTGGTGAGCTCGGATACAGATAAAGCGGGACCGGTTCATTGGCCCAGACCCCACCGGCCATAAGCCGGTCACGCCAATAGGCCACCAGCGCCTCGTTATCCTGCTCCATGCCGATCAGGTTCGCCTGCACGAAAGGCACGTGCCGGCGTGCCTCGAACAGCAATTGCGCAAGATCCTCTGTGTCCAGGCGGCAGCGCTTGGCGAGCGCCTCGCGTCCTTCTTCGGTCAGGCTTTCGATGCCGGCTTCAATCGAAACGCAGCCAGCGGCACCAAGTAGTTCCAGTAACTCGGGCTTCCAAAGATCGATGCGCGTCTGGACGCCGAACTGGATGCTCCGCTGCGCCAGAGCCTCCAGCAGCGGCTTCTGCGGCAGGAAGATCTCATCGATGAAGTAGACGTAGCCGACACCCTGGCTGATCAGCCGGTCGATTTCGGTCATGATCAGGGGAAGCTCGCGTCGCCGGTACTTGTCGCGGTAATCAATCTTGGCGCAGAAGCTGCAATTGTAGGGACAGCCGCGCGAGGCCTCGACCTCTGCTCCGGCACCGTACTGGCGCTCATCGAAGCGATGATGATGGTGCTTATGACGCTCAATCCACTCATCGGGCCAGACCAGCGGTGGTGCCTCCACGAACGGGCTCGCTGCTGGGGGCCGACTGCCCTGCTCGCCCCTATCACCGGTCAGGGCAATTGCCGGCACGCGCGACCAATCCCGCTCCGCAGCAAGCGCAGCCACGGTGTCCTCGCATTCGCCGCGCACCACCGCATCGACCCCGAGCTTGCGCAATGTTGCGCGGGGTGTGACCGAGCCATGCGGTCCGACAGCCACTGTGCGCCCACCGCGTCGGCCCAGCGCGCGCAGAAACCGCGCGGGAACGCCCAGCTCCGGCGGTGCACAGCGCCAGAACAGGTAACTCGGTGCCGTGGTCACCACGGTCATGTCCGCACCGAAGCCCGCGATCTCGGCAACAAGATCCTCGTCGTCCCGCTCGAACAGATGCCCGTCGAGCATCAGCACGACATGACCGTCGTGCTCCAGCGCGGCCTTTGCGTAACCCAACTCGAGCGGCAGATGCGGCTGACGGCAGCCAAAATATATGCTGCGCTCGAAAGTCCAGGGTGGGTTGACCAGCGCAACTCTCATGCGCGAATCCGTCGCGCGCGCATATTCGACATCTCCGCGGGCGCCAATTCGCCGCCTATCCAGCACGCCAGATCGCGCAGTCCTTCGCGCCAGCCAATGCTTGCCTGCCAGGATACCGCCTCGGTCAACCGTCGCGTGTCTGCCACGAAGTAGAGCTGATCACCGCTGCGCCAGCTTTCACAGCCATAGGCTATAGGATGGCCAAGCAGCACGGCGATCTCATTCAGCAGGATGCGCAGGCTCACCGCATTCGCCGGTCCACCGCCAAGATTGAAGGCGCGTCCACTGACGCGATCGATGGCTGCAAGCACGGCACGATACGCGGCGATCGCATCGTTGACGTGCAGGATGTCGCGCACCTGTCCGCCATCCCCATAGAGGGTGATCGTCTCGCCACGCAGCGCCCGCATTAAGAAATGTGCCACCCACCCCTGATCCTCGGTGCCGAACTGATGCGGTCCGTAGATGCAGCTCATACGCATCACCGCCGTCCTCAGCCCAAAGGACTTTGCATAGTCCAGCACATACTGATCCGCTGCGCCTTTGGAACAACCATAGGGCGTGCAGAAGTCGAGCGCTCGGCTCTCATCTACGCCGAAGTCACGTAGTCTTTGGTCTACCGGCACGTAGCGGCCCTCCAACTGCTCGACCGGGAGATCGCTCAGCGTGCCATACACCTTGTTGGTACTCGCGAAGACAAGCGGCGTCTCGGGTGACAACCGGCGCAGCGCTTCCAGGATCGTCAGCGTTCCCTGCGCGTTGACAGCGAAATCGTGTCGCGGGTCGATGAGACTGGAGGTCACCGCGACCTGCGCCGCAAAATTGAAAACCGCTTTGGCGCTGCGTACGGCATCTTCGACTGCCGTGGCGTCGCGCACATCGGCCAGGACGGTGTGTAGTCTGTTGCCATGCGCCTTTCGCAGGAAGTCCAAGTTGCGTTCCACACCAGGTCGGCTCAGGTTATCGAAGACGATGACGTCCTCGCCATCTCTCAGCAAACGGTTCACCAGATTGGTCCCAATGAAGCCGGCACCGCCGAACACGACGATCGGCTCAGCTGGCCGTGCAATTGCAAGCTTGACCACGGTTGACTGCTGGAGGCCCGCAGATCCGCTCGACTCCATAAGCCGTCGCAACAGCTTGGGACGACCGTCCGCGTCGGTGACCCCCATGTGATAGTGCCGCGGGTCGAAGTACAGGCCCTCCTGCACTGCGACAGTTCGCGGAATATCTTGCCAGCCGTACCAGTAGAGCCGCTCTGCCGTGGCGCTCATCGCTTGGCGGAACCGCTCAACCTGCTCCGCCTCATCGCCACGCCAGGTTGAGTAGCCTGCCTCGGTGATCCAGACCTGCGCCTTCCGGTTAAACTGTCCGAGCACGGCGCGCATTTCCGCGATATGCTCGCAATAGCCGCGCCAAGTGTCGGTCTCGCTGTCCCACGTACCAGGAAAGCCATGGAAACCGACTGCTGAGACGGTCGCCAGCAGGCCACGCTGCCCCATCAGAGCCAGCCAATGCGGGTCGAACGGCGACGGACCGCCAAGCACCGCCTTCCATCCACGATGCTCTACCCAATGCGCTGCGGCACCGACCATCTCGCAGAACAGCAGCCAGTCTGGGTCTGCGCGCCAATCCCAATCGAGCAAGTTATTAGGCTCGTTCCACAGTTCCACATATCGGAAGTGGTCGCCGTACCGCGTCAGCACATGATCGACAAAATCGGCATAGTCCTTGAGACGCTGAGGTGCACCAGACGCCCGTCCGGTGCGCGAGATCGACGGTGGCGTGTAGTGGATGCACGGCAGCAAATCGAAGGAGCGCCCAAGCGTTGGAATCAGCCAGTCGTACCACTGCTGACCGTCCGGTGCATGATATTCGGCCCACGAGAGGTGCGTACGGATATAGGATGCTCCGGCCCTTTGCATGCCAGTCACCGTTGCAAGGACGCGGTCATACTCGCCAAGTCGCAGCCACTCGGCGAAGCCGAATTTCCGAGTTCCTCGGGGTGGACGGACACCGGTCATATGACCAGACCGCGCGTCTCGAGTTGCTGCCTGGCGTCCTCGCCGCGATCGTGCGCATCCGACGCACTGATCCAATCCACCAGCTCATCGAGCGAGTCCTCAAGTAGATGGCAAGGATGGAATCCCAGCAAGTCGCGCGCCTTGCCGATGTCGGCGAAGCAATGGCGGATGTCACCGGCCCGGGCCTTGTTCAGTATCCGCGGCTGCAGATGTGGGACGTCCATTGCCTGCGCCAGCAGACGTGCCACGTGATCGATTGTGTAACTGTGGCCAGAGGCAATATTGATAGTCTGACCGGCAGCGAACGAGTTCTCCATCGCCAGACGAAAGGCGCGCGCGACATCGCGCACATGGACGAAGTCGCGCTTTTGCTGGCCGTCTTCAAAGACAAGAGGCTGCTGGCCGTGCAACAGGCGAGCGCCAAAATTGGCGAGGACGCCAGTATAGGGATTGGAGAGCGCCTGGCCCGGACCAAACACATTGAACAGCCGCAGAGAGACTACTTCCACGCCGTATGTGGCACCAAAGATCTGACAGCTTCGCTCCTGGACGTATTTGGTCAACGCATAGATGGAGGCCAGGTCGACCTGCTTCGACTCATCTGTTGGCATTGGGGTCAGCGACCCACCGTCGGAGGCGACAGGATCCCAGTGGGGCGCCGCGACGTTCGGTGACCGCCGGACGCGCCCATGGAGGTGGCCGGCATTGTCGCAATAGAGGCCTTCGCCATAAACGCTCATCGACGAGGCCACCACGAGGCGACAAACTGGGTGAGCAGCAAGACGCTCGAGCAGGATGGCCGTTCCAAGGTCGTTTCCCCCGACGTAGCGTGCAATTTCGTACATGCTTTGCCCGACGCCGACCTCCGCCGCGAGGTGGAATACCCCGTCGACACCGCTCAACGTGCTATCCAGCAGATCTACGTCTCGGATATCGCCCTTCAGCAATTCGACGTCCGGCGGCAACAATGGCTCGTTGTCGCCATGCACTTGCGCGACCAAACTATCCAGCACTCGAACATGACTGCCGGCAGCCAGCAGTTCCGTACAGAGCTGCCGCCCAATGAACCCGGCGCCTCCCGTCAGAAGATAACATGCTGCCATGAACTGATTACCGCCAGCGAACGTGGTAGCGCGGTAACAGAAGAAGAAGCTTTGGGTTCCGGTTGATGATGTCAAAGATGAAGTTATTGAAGAAGAAGAAGCAAAATTATTCGTGTGCTGGCATCCGTGTCTGCGCACTGCGTCGGTGCTATGGGCGCCTTGGGAACTGTGCGGCGGATCTCCGGGTTTCAGATATGAGCAACGCGGAGACAGCAAACAATGGCGGCACATCCACCTCCAAAACCTGCGGAGCAGACGAATCCGCATGAGAGGAGTACGCAAACGAACAGACGGCCATCCCAGCAGATCGAACGGGAGAACCGCCTGCACCGCAAGCAGCATGAGCAGGGGCGGCAGGGGAATATCAAGCAGAATACGACCAATGAAGGCTATCAGCAGGACCGGTGAGATGGTGAGAGAAGCCGACAATCCCAATGTCGACAGGTTCGGTGGCGCGGGCAGCAGCCACCAAGACCGCAAGCATCCAGGCAATAATCGACAACCGAGCGGACATAAGAAGGGTGGCAGCGCAAAGCCGCCAGAAGCGGGCACTCCAACCAACAGTCGGAGCAGTAATGTCTCTGGCGGTGGCGGCGAGCGCGACCAGCACCACACGCACACGCAGGAAAGTTCTTAGGCCAGCGACGGCACGTCGTCGAACCGCCGTTCTGGAACCATCAGGAGTTATCCATGGATTCACCGCTGGAGATTGCCTTTCATAACCTGGAACCCTCTGCGGCGATCGAGGCTGAGTTGCGCAAGCACGTGGACAAGATCGAACATCGCTTCGGACGACTGACCGGCTGCCGTGTCTCGGTCGAGAAGCTGCATAATCAACACCGCAAAGGCAACCTATTCGAGGTAC
>JAMXLO010000060.1 GCA_024280945.1 Acetobacteraceae bacterium | reverse complement strand
CGCTCGACGTCGCCAAGACCATGGACGAACTCGGGTTCCATACGCTGTGGACGGCCGAGCATCACTTTCAGCACGAAGGCTACGAGTGCCTGCCGAACCTGGTGCAGCTCAGCCTCTGGCTTGCCACACAGACCAGGCGGCTGAAGTTCGGCTGTGCCTTCAATGTGCTGCCGATGTGGCACCCGATCCGGCTGGCGGAAGACTACGCGATGGCCGATATCGTCACCGATGGCCGCGTCATCATGGGCGTCGGGCGCGGCTATCACACCCGCGAAGTGGAGACCTTCGGCGCCCCGCTGATCGACGCCGAGAAGAATCGAGAGTATTTCGAGGAGCAGCTCCAGCTACTGCTCGCCTGCTTCAATCAGGAGCGGTTCAGCTTCAAGGGCAAGTATTTCACCTGTCCGCCGGAGGTCGAATATCGCGGCTACCAGCTCATGGACATCACCATGGTGCCGCGGCCAAAGCATCTTCCGGTCGAGGTCTGGATGCCGGTGGCCTCGGGCAAGACCATCGACATGATCGCGAAATACGGACTCAAGGCGATGGTCACGCTTAACGGCGAAAAGATCCTGGACGATGTGGTGCGCGCCTATCAGGCCGCATGCGCCAAACTCGGCCAGCAGAAGACACTAGGTCAGGACATGATCTGGGGCACCGGCCTCTACCTCGCGGGCAGCCAGGAGGAAGCGATCCGTGCGGTCGAACCGGCGCATGATGAACGCTACAAGTGGTTCGCCCCGTTTGGGTTTGTTCGCTACGCGGACGAACAGGGTCGCACCTGGGGAACGCCAGGCGCGCCGGCGCGGATTCCGTCACTCCGTGATGGCGTTCAGCAGAAGGCGTGGTTCTGCGGCACGCCCGGCCAGGTGATCGACGGCATCAAATCGGTTGAGGCGAAGTACCCTGGCCTGGAGGATTACATGATCCACTGGGCCGAAGGCTTGTCGCCACGGGAGTTCGAGGAGCAGCTTCGCTGGTTCGCGCGCGACGTCATGCCGGCATTCGGCTGAATTGAATGCGGCTCGCCCGTCGGGGCTCGCCCCCTGCGCGTAGACGGTCGTCAGTCGTCCCGCCGCACCCGCTCCATCCGCTCGTGGCGCTCCTGCGCCTCGATGGACAAGGTTGCGATCGGCCGGGCCTCCAGACGCCGTAGCCCGATCGGCTCGCCGGTCTCCTCGCAATAACCGTAGCTGCCGTTCTCGACCCGTATCAACGCCTGGTCGATCTTGGAAATCAGCTTGCGCGCCCGATCGCGGGTGCGCAGCTCCAGTGCCCGGTCGGTCTCCACGCTGGCGCGATCGGTGATGTCGGACTCGTGGATGCCCCCCTCAGACAGACTGGCCAAAGTCCCGTCAGCCTCCTTCAAGAGGTCGGTTCGCCAGCGAAGTAGTTTCTGACGGAAGTATTCCACCTGGATGGGGTTCATGAATTCCTCATCCTCGGTCGGTCGGTAGTCGGGGGGGAGGGTAACCATCATGACGTGCCGGTCCTGCCTTTCCTCGCGCTGCGCTCCGCCCGTTGGCTTATCGGAAGCCGCGGAACCCCCCGGCCCATCCTGGATCGCAATTGCGCGGGCTTATAGCGATGCGCGATAGCCGCGCCAAGAGCACGTGAACAAGCTTCAACAAGGTGACACTAAGGAAGTATTTGTGGCCCTCAGAGCTGGCGCCGCGCCAACTCAACGCGCGCCCGGATCACGATTGCCGATACAATGGCGTTCAGCCGCCGGTCAGTGGCCAGTGGAACGGATCCGGCTAGATCGGCCAGTCGTTGCAAAGCCGTCCCATCGCTCGCCCCCGAGAGAATGAGGCGCTGCAGATCTGCGAGCGCGGCCAGAATATCCTGTCCCTGCCGCCGCGCCTCTCGGTCCTGAACGGTTTCGCCGCCCAGCTCCTGCAGGCTGAGCATCGTGGCGAGGGTAGGCGCGCTAGCTTCCGTTGCGGCGGTCGTCGCGCCGGCGTTCGCGGATTGCAGTGGCACACTGAACCCGGATGCGCCCGGCCGCCGGCTGGCGATGCTGGTCGTGATCGGCCGGCCAATCCGTTCGATGCCCGTCATGCCCGGCTCCTTCTGCTCACCTCGCCTGCCGCCCGGCACTTCGTGCCTGGTGCCTCTCTGCGCCGATCGGCCCTGCTTCGGCGTTTCGGCGTGGCACGGGACTTGCCCTCTGTTCGGCAGACTGGCGCAAATTCCTTACGCAGACGCTACCACCGAGGCCTCACGTGATCCGGTTCGTTCGCCTGGTTACCTTGCTGCTTCCGATCATTGCCGCGGCGTCGGCAGGTGCTCAAGTCCGCATCAAGGACATCGCCGACGTCGAAGGGGTCCGAGACAACCAGTTGATCGGCTACGGCCTCGTCGTCGGCCTGAACAACACCGGGGACAAGCTGGACAATGCCATGTTCACCCGTGAGTCGCTGATTGGCATGCTGGAACGGCTGGGCGTGAACACGCGCGACCAGGTCGACAAGCTCAAGACCAAGAACCTTGCGGCCGTCATGGTGACAGCCGAACTTCCGGCCTTTGCGCGCAGCGGCAGCCGGATCGATGTTGCGGTGTCAGCGTTGGGCGACGCCACGAACCTGACCGGCGGCACCTTGCTGGTCACCCCATTGCTGGCGGCGGATGGCGAGGTTTACGCCGTGGCCCAGGGCGCGCTCGCCACCGGCGCGATCGCGGCGCGGGGCGCAGCGACTTCGGTAACGCGCGGCGTGCCAACCGCAGGGCGCATTGCCAATGGTGCGACGGTGGAGCGGGAGGTCGCCTACCGGCTGGACAAGACGCACACGCTGCGCCTTGGGCTGCGCAATCCCGACTTCACCACCGCCAAGCGGATCGCCGTGGCGATCAACAAGGAATTCGGCGGCATGGCGAAGGCCACGGATTCGCGGACGGTGGCCCTCGACTTTGGTGCCCGTGACCCCGTGGAAACCCTCGCGTCGCTGGAGGAGCTGCGGGTCCAGCCCGACAGCCCGGCGATCGTGGTGATCGAGGAGTCCAGTGGCACCATTGTCATGGGCGCCAACGTGCGGGTCAGCACCGTGGCGATCGCCCAGGGCAACCTGACCATCCGGGTCACCGAGACGCCGGAAGTCAGCCAACCCGCACCATTTTCCAACGGCACCACGACCGTTGTGCCGCGCACCCAGGTGCAGGTCGATGATCAGCACGACCGCAAGCTGGGTATTCTCCAGGGCAGCGTGACGCTGCGCGACCTGGTGGCGAGCCTGAATGCGCTGGGCGTCGGGCCGCGCGATCTGATCAGCATCCTGCAGTCGATCAAGGCGGCCGGCGCCCTGCAGGCCGATCTGGTGGTCCGATGACGAGCGGTATCGACAGCGCCTCGTTGCACCAGATCCCCGGGTCAAGCCCGGGGACAAGGCTCTGGCAGGCAGCGCGCGAATTCGAGGCTATGGCTATTGGCCAGTTGCTGCGGCCGATGTTCGAGACGATCGATGTGAGGCACTCCCCCTTCGGCGGCGGCGAGGCAGAGGAGACATGGCGGCCGATGCTGGTTGATGCGATCGGCAAACAGATGGCGGCGCATGGCGGCATCGGCCTCGCCGTTCCGGTGTTCAGTGCAATGCTGCGCGCACAGGAGAAGGCAAAATGACCATGGAATTGACGGACGCAGGCTCGGCGGTCGCGGAAACGTTGCAAGCGGAAAATTCCGCGCTGGCGGCGCTCGATCTGCCGCGGGCCGGCGCGATGCTTGCCAGGAAAGAGCGGGCCCTCGCTGATCTCGCGGCTGCTGCAGCCCGGGCCGGCACGCAATCGCACCACGCCGCCGATCGTGTGGCACGACGGCTGCAGGCCTTGGCGATCGAGAACAAGCGCCTGCTCGAGCGGGCAATTGCCGCGCAGGGTCGGGTGATCGACGTCGTGGCGCGTGCCGCGGCGTCAGCCGATGCGCCGACGGGCTATGGCCTCGCGCGCGGCCGACGACCTGCAGCGTTCGCACTTTCCGCGAAAGCCTGATACGTCGAATGCATGACAGTGCTGGACCCACAGACGTGGCGCCGCCTGCTGGCCCGGGCGCCGGGCGATGCTGTGGTGTCCGCACTGTACGGACCGCTTCTGACCACGCCGACCGCGCCGGACGGATGCTTCGTCCTCGGCAGGATAGCCCAGTCGGTTGATGGCCGCATCGCCACCGCCAACGGCGCCTCGCAATGGATCAGCGGCCCAGAGGATGTCATCCACACGCATCGGCTGCGTGCACTATTCGACGCGGTGGTGGTCGGTGCCGGCACCGTGCGCGCCGATGATCCCCAGCTCACGACGCGGGAGGTAGAAGGCCCGTCGCCGGTGCGGGTGGTGCTCGACACCGAACGCCGGCTCGACGCGCGTTATCGCGTCTTCGGCGATGGTCCTGAGACCTTGCTGTTCTGCGCGCCAGACGCGTCGGGCGCGAATCGGATCGGCCATGCGCAGGTGCTGCGGCAGCCGCGCTCGGGCAGCGGGCTGTCGATTGTCGCGGTGCTTGCCGCGTTGGCGGAGCGCGGGCTGCGCCGGGTTCTGGTCGAAGGTGGCGGCATCACCGTATCGCGCTTTCTCGCGGCCGGTGCGCTCGATCGTTTGCACATCACCATCGCGCCGTTGTTGATCGGTTCAGGTATTCCCGCGTTCACATTGCCGGAAACGGCGACCCTGACCGATGCCATGCGTTTCGAATGGTCGGTTCACAGCATCGGCAGCGATCTGCTGGTCGACATTCCGTTGTCCCGTGCCCGGCCGGGCGTATGCAGATGATGGCCGGGTCGAGTCCGGGCACGGCGCGCGCGTTCTGGGCGGTGACGGCTGGGCGCGGCGAGATTCGCAGCGAGATGCTTCCTCGCGAACGTGACGAGTGGCACCTTGTCCGCACCATTGTCAGCGGCATCTCGCGCGGGACAGAGGCGCTGGTGTTCCAGGGGCGCGTGCCTGCGAGCCAATATGAGGCAATGCGCGCGCCGCTGATGGGTGGCGCATTCCCGTTTCCGGTGAAGTACGGCTACAGCGCCGTTGGTCGAATTTCCGATGGCCGGCGGGTCTTTGTGCTTCACCCACATCAGGATGTGTTCCTTGCCCCGGCAGCGATGTGCATCCCTGTCCCGGACGCCGTACCCAGCGACCGCGCTGTCCTCGCCGCCAACATGGAAACGGCGCTGAATGTTGCATGGGATGCGGCGGCGCTTCCGGGTGAGCGCATACTGGTGGTCGGCGCCGGCGTTGTAGGGCTGCTCGTTGCATCGTTGCTGGCGTGCATTCCTGCAGTGCGTGTCACCCTGATCGACGTCGACACCGGCAGAATGTCGCTGGCTCAGCGTTTCGGTTGCCGCTTTGCCACACCGGACAGTGCACCGGGCGAGCAGGACCTGGTCATCCATGCATCGGCTACCGAGGCTGGTCTGCGGCTGGGGCTGGATCGCGCCGCGTTTGAGGGCCGCATTGTGGAGGCGAGCTGGTTCGGCGACCGCACGCCGTCTGTTCCACTCGGTGAGGCGTTCCATGTCCGCCGCCTGCGTCTGATCGCGTCGCAGGTCGGTGCGATTGCACCGGCAATGCGTGGCCGGCGCAGCCACGCCGAACGACTGTCGCTGGCGCTGGAACTGCTCGCCGACGGTCGATACGACGCGCTGCTGGACGGGCCGACGCGTTTCGAAGATATGCCGGAAGCAATGCCGCGCATCCTCGCTCCAGGCGGCCTGTGTCACGTCATAACTTACGGGACCGAATGAATGTTCAGCCTGACAGTCTGCGACCACATCATGATCGCCCACAGCTTTCGCGGCGAAGAGTTCGGCCCTGCGCAGAAACTGCACGGCGCGACCTTTGCGGTGGAAGCGGAGTTCCGGGCGGACAAGCTCGACCAACTGCAACTGCTGATCGATATCGGCCTGGCGAAGACGGAGCTGCGTCATATCCTGGATACGCTCGACTACAGCAACCTCGACGACAATGCCCTGTTCAAGAATGTTAATACCACCACAGAATATGTGGCCTTTCACATTCATGGCCTGCTTGCCTCCGCTTGTCGCGATGGCCGGCTAGGCGAGGGAGGACGGATGGTCACGGCGCTGAAGATCCTGCTTCGGGAAAGTCCCAACGCCTGGGCGGCTTACGAAGCACCGATCGGTTGATGCACGCAGCACTGATCGTCCCTGCGCCATTCGACGCCGTCACCGGTGGTTACGGATACGATCGCCGCATCGTTGCCGGCTTGCGCGAGGCGGGACACAGCATAGACGTCCTGGAACTCGCGGGAAGGCATCCGTCGGTGGACGAAGCTGCACGTGACGCAGCCTGTGCGGCCTGGGACAGCGTCCCGGAGAGCTCGCGACCAATTATCGACGGGCTGGCATTGCCGGCCTTCGCCGGGCTCGATGACGCGCTGGCGGCCCGTAGCACCGTCGGCCTCATTCATCATCCAACCTCGCTGGAAGGCGGCTTCAGCGAAGCCGCGCGAGCGACCCTACTCGCGCTCGAACAGCGTCTGTTTCCAAGGCTGACGCGCATCATCGTTACCAGCGCAACGACCGCTGACCACCTTGCTGCGGATTATCGCGTGAACCGTGACCGCATTCGGGTCATCGTGCCGGGAACCGACGATGCGCTCCCCAGCACCGGATCTCACGGGCCGACCTGCTGCATCCTGTCGATCGGTACGCTGATCCCCCGCAAGGGGCATGACCTGTTGCTTCGTGCCGTGGCGCGGCTGTTCGACCTGGATTGGCATGTCACGATCGTCGGGTCACCCGAGCGCGATCCCGTGCACGCTCATGCGCTTGCTGCATTGGCGGAGGAACTTGGCATCGCCAGACGGGTCCGGTTTGCCGGCGAGGTGACGGGGGACTCACTTGAAGCGCTGTGGCGCGAAGCAGACCTGTTCGCACTGGCGACGCACTGGGAAGGTTACGGCATGGCGATTGCCGAGGCGTTGAAGCGTGGCGTGCCGGTCGTGGTAGCGGACGGTGGTGCCGCCGGGCATCTGGTGACGCCGGAGGCTGGCGTGGTGTGCCCGGTCGGTGACCAGGTCAATCTCTCGAAGGCGCTGCGTCGCATGATCTTCGGCAACGATCTGCGTCGCCGCATGGCAGAGGCCGCGTGGCAGGTCGGTCAGACGTTGCCGGGTTGGCAAACCCAGGTGCGGGAATTCGTTCAGGCCCTGACGGATTGAACAGCCGAGAGTTCTCTGCCGAGTGGCTCGTATTGCGCGAGCCGTTCGATCGCGCGGCGCGATCGCTGCGGTTGGCGAAACGCCTTGTCGAAATGCTGCCGCGGCGCCCACGCATCGTGGATCTGGGAGGTGGCACCGGCAGCATGTTTCGCTTCCTTGCGCCACTCGTCGGGCGCGGCCAGGACTGGGTGCTGGTGGACGCTGATGGCGTCCTGCTGGATGAGGCGTTCGGGCGGACCGCGGCATGGGCACGCAGTCAGGGGTTCGCCGCGACAGCCATGGGCGACGCGCTGCATGTGTCGACGCCACGCGGACTGTGGCGCATGCAGGTGGCACAGCACGATCTGAGCATCCGTCCGCTTCCCGACAAGGATAGGGGCGCGCAGCACGATGCGATCGTTTGCAGCGCTCTGCTCGACCTTGTGTCCGCAGCATGGCTCCATCGACTGTATAGCGCGGTCAGCGTCCCGGTTCTGGCGTGCCTGACGGTCGATGGTCGCGACGTCTGGCGGCCGCGTCATCGCTTTGATGCCCTCGTGCGCACCGGTTTCCGCCGTGACATGCGGCGCGACAAAGGTCTCGGCCCCGCGCTTGGGACAGATGCCATCCGCAGCGTCACGAGCTTCGCCGCATCAGCCTCCAGCGACTGGTATATACCCCCCGCCGCGCTTCGCATGCAGCGCACACTGATCGATGCCACAGCGGATGCTGCCCGCGCCGCCATTCGGTCACAGACGCGTGCGATCACCGAATGGCAGGAGGCACGTCTTCGCCAGGCGCTGCAGGGCAGGCTTGCCATCACCATAGGCCACCGGGACATACTTCTTCTTCCCTCGGGAGGATGAACGCCATGTTGCTCGGCGCAATCGCGGACGATTTCACCGGAGCCACAGATCTCTGTTCGATGCTGGTGCGTGGCGGCATGCGCACGGTCCAGCTCATCGGCGTGCCGCGGGCGAATGATCCTGTCCCAGATGCCGATGCCGTGGTCGTCGCGCTGAAGTCACGCACCGCTCCAGTCCGAGAGGCGGTTGATGAAAGCCGGGCCGCCCTGGCATGGCTGCGTGCGGCGGGGGCGCGGCAGTACTTCTTCAAATACTGCTCGACCTTCGACAGTACGGACACCGGCAATATCGGTCCGGTGGCTGATGCACTGATCGCCCAACTCGGCTGTGGCTTCGCGCTGGCATGCCCGGCCTTTCCCGCGAACGCCCGCAGCGTCTATCAGGGGCACTTGTTCGTTGGCGGTGTCCTGCTGAACGAGAGCGGCATGGAGCACCATCCGTTGACGCCGATGACGGATGCCAACCTGGTCCGGGTGCTGTCGCGCCAGACCGAAGGTAAGGTAGGTCTGGTTCCGTATGCCGCGGTCGAACAGGGCGCGATGCACGTGCGCACCGCAATGACCAGCCTGCAGGAGCAGGGAAACCGCTATGCCATCGTCGATGCTGTCAAGGACGCGCACCTGCTGGCGATCGGTGAGGCCGCTGAGCATCACGTACTGATCACTGGCGGCTCCGGCGTCGCCATGGGGCTACCCGCCAACTTCCGCCGCGCCGGTCTGTTACACCACGGAGGCGAGGCCGCTGCCTTGGCCAAGCTTGTCGGCCATGCAGCGGTGCTCGCCGGTTCCTGTTCGCGCGCAACACTGGGCCAGCTCGACGTGGCTCGCACAAAGGTCCCCGTGCTCCAGCTCGATCCACTCGCGCAACCCGATTCCGAAGGCATGGTGCGCACTGCGCGCGATTGGATGGCTGACAAGCTAGGCGAAGCGCCTGTCATCATTGCGGCATCGGCGTCCCCGGACAAGGTGAAGGCGCTGCAGCAGAGATTAGGACGGGACGCCGCAGGTGCGCTGGTCGAGCAAACGCTGGCGCATATTGCCGAAGACCTCGTCTCGCGCGGCGTGCGGCGGCTGGTCGTGGCGGGGGGAGAGACGGCGGGAGCCGTGGTGTCTCGGCTTGGTGTGCGCAGCCTGCGCATCGGTGTCGAGATCGATCCGGGGGTGCCGTGGACCTACGCCGAGGGAGGGAGTACGCCGATGCTTCTGGCGCTGAAGTCAGGGAACTTCGGTGCACCGGACTTCTTTGTGAAGGCGTTCACAATAGCAGCCCCATAAGAAGAAAGGGCGCCTTACGGCGCCCCAGTATCCCCAGAAGCTCCAAGCGGGAGCTTAGATCGGGGTCGTTCAGCACATAGAATCAGATGCCGACGGCATTGATTCGGCGGTCGGAGCAGCGGCAGCGGCGGCCTTCTTGCGACCTCCGCTCTTCTTGCGCCCAGCTGCCTTCTTCTTCGGGGCTGCCTTACGACCCCCCTTCTTCTTCGCCGCGGTCTTCCGGTAACCCTTCTTGGCGGCGACTTTCTTGCGGCCTGCGGCCTTCTTCTTCGGCGCGGCCTTGCGTCCAGCCTTCTTCGGTGCGGCCTTCTTCCGCCCGGCCTTCTTCGCCGCCTTCTTGCGGCCCCCTGCCCGCATCGCCAGCGCTTGGGCGCGCGGCTCCTCAGTGTTGGTGGTCTCTTCGTTACTCACGTGCAGAAACTCCTTTTCGTGTCGTTGGTTGCAGTCGCGCGGTTGAACCGCGGCCGGGCCGGCGATCCTGAATGGCAGGCCGCCTGCCGTGCGTGCCAAAGCCGCACATGCCCGGAAGCGCGACGAGAGTGGCGGCTTAGAGCCGTTGTGTTCGTCGCTTCTGCGATCCCGCATCTGAGGTCGATGCTCGATCGACTGCGCTTCACCTGGACTGGTCTGCGGTCAATGGACCGTCCTTCCGTTGTCGCGCACAACATCGACTCTGCGAATCGAATGCATGTGCACCGAATTCGCTATTCCTTGTCTCATGCGGCGATGTCAACAAAAAGCAACCGTTTCTTCGTGGGTTCGACGAAAAAACTGTTTGAGCGGCGCAATGCGATGCATGGATGCCACAGAAAACCGCCACGACATCACCGCCGCGGCGGTTCCTTGAAGTGAATGCGAAGGGTTCAGCTGCGCTTGTCGATGGGTACAAACGGAAGATTTTCGGGCCCGGTGTAGTTTGCTGTCGGGCGAATCAGCTTGTTGTCGATCCGCTGTTCGATGACGTGGGCACCCCAGCCTGACGTGCGTGCGATCACGAATAAGGGCGTGAACATTGCCGTGGGAACGCCCATCATGTGGTAGGAGATGGCACTGAACCAGTCGAGATTGGCGAACATGCTCTTGGCATCGGCCATCGTCGCCTCGATCCGGTCAGCAACGTTGAACAGCTTCATAGAGCCGGCCGCCTGCGACAGGCGCCGCGCCACCTCCTTGATCACCTTGTTGCGCGGATCGGCGATCGTATAGACGGCGTGGCCGAAGCCGATGATCACCTGACGGTCGGTAACCCGCCTGCGGATGTCGGCTTCCGCTTCATCAGGACTGGCGTAGCGGCTCTGGATCTCGAAAGAGACCTCGTTGGCCCCGCCATGCTTCGGCCCACGCAAGGCGCCAATACCGGCGGTGATCGCCGAGTACATGTCCGCACCGGTGCCGGCGACGACACGGCAGGTGAAGGTCGAGGCGTTGAATTCGTGCTCGGCGTAAAGGATGAGCGAGGTGTGCATGGCGCGGACGAACATCTCGCTGGGCGGCTTGCCGTGCAGCAGGTGCAGGAAGTGGCCGCCGATGCTGTCATCGTCGGTCTCCACGTCGATCCGTTTGCCGTTGTGGGCATAATGGAACCAGTAGAGCAGGGCCGAGCCAAGGCACGCCATGAGCCGATCGGTGATGTCGCGAGCGCCTGGCTGGTTCTGATCTTCCTTCTCGGGCAGCGCGCAGCCCAACGCGGAGACCGCGGTGCGCATCACGTCCATCGGATGCGCGCCGGGTGGCAGCGCTTCGAGCGTCTGCTTCAGTGACGCCGGCAGCCCACGAAACGACCGAAGCTTGGCCTTGTAGGCGTTGAGCTCAGCGCGTGTCGGCAGACTGCCGTGCACGAGCAGATAGGCGATTTCCTCGAATTCGCAGGTCTCCGCGACGTCGAGGATATCATAGCCGCGGTAGTGCAGGTCATTGCCGGTGCGCCCGACGGTGCACAGCGCGGTATTGCCGGCAGTGACGCCCGACAGTCCGACGCCTCTCTTCGCACGGTTGGGCAGAGTTGCGGTGTCGCTCATGGTATCGCTCCTTGGCTCAAGTCATGGCCAGCCTGGTGCCGGCCATCCACGTCCTGTCCTTGCGTCGAGAGTAAAGATGTCGATGGCGCGGCCAAGCCCCGCCACGACGACGTTCAGAAGATCCCCGACTTGCCTGCAGCCAGCGTGCCCGCCGGCAAGGCGACATTCAGTGCGTGCAGTTCACCCGCCCTCAATTGTGGCAGGGATTGGGCAGCATCCAGGAACCGGTTCGCCTCGCGGATCGAGACGATGCCGTCCGTCATCTCATTGAACTTCCGGATGTAGTCATCGCGCCCGAACGGCTTCGCCCCGAGAGGATGCGCGTTGGCCACAGCCAGTTCGTCCACGATCCGGCTGCCATCCTGCATCAACACCTCGACACGGCCGCCAAAAGCCTGCTCGGCGGGATCGGTGGAGAGGTAGCGGCGCTCCCATTCGGGATCCTCATGGGTCTCGATCTTATGCCAGAGCCGCACGGTATCCGCGCGACCTGCCCGCCTGGGCGTGTAGCTGTCGACGTGGTGCCATCGTCCGTCCTGCAGGGCCACGGCGAAGATGTACATGATCGAATGGTCCAGCGTCTCGCGGGATGCCTTCGGGTCCATCTTCTGCGGATCATTGGCACCGGTACCGATCACGGCATGGGTGTGATGGCTGGTGTAGATGGTGATCTTCTCGATCTGCTCGAGGTCGGGGATCTGGTCGCGCATGCGGAACGCCAGGTCGATCAGCGCCTGCGACTGGTACTCGGCACTGTGTTCCTTGGTGAAGCTGTCGAGAATGGCGCGCTTCGGCTC
>JAMXLO010000059.1 GCA_024280945.1 Acetobacteraceae bacterium | reverse complement strand
CCATCCTGATCGTCGGACACATCGTGATCCCGGCGATGCTGGCGATGCAGAAGATGTCAGACCCCCCAATGTGGCTTCTGTCGGTCATCTTCCTGCCCCTGACGCTGGTCCTGTCGCTCGGGCTGCTACGGCCGATCAAAGGCGCCATCGTCGGGTTGATGCTGCGCTTCAACATGCTGAACCCTGACCCTGAACCAGGATGAATTTAGCCCCGGGGCGTCTGTCCCGCGTGGTGCTGGACGGACAGATCCCCTCCCAACTGCCACCGGCACTGGAGGCCGATCGCGCTCAGGCGGTGGCTGATCTGGCAGCCGAAAACCATTTCGTGCCGCTGCTCGGGAGAGCGGGTGGAACGCATGGTCCCTTCGTGCTGCATCTATCGGTCGCAGACGGGAAGCTGGTCTTTGACATCCGCCGCGCCAACGGCACCAGGCTGACGGCGATCGGCCTGGCGTTGGGGCCGTTCCGTCGGCTGGTGAAGGATTACCAGTTGCTGGTGGATAGCCACATCAAGGCGGTGGAAGAAGGTCGGGCGGAACGCATCCAGGCGATCGATATGGGACGTCGCGGTCTGCACGACGAAGGGGCCACGCTGATGCGACAGAGGCTTGCAGGAAAGATCGCCATCGACTTCGGCACGGCGCGGCGGCTGTTCACGCTGGTCTGCGTGCTGCACCAGAGGATCTGAAACCATGCGCATCGGCGGCGTTGCTTACCGCACCATCTGGGTCGATCCCGACGACGGCTGGTCGATACGCATCATCGACCAGACCAAGCTGCCGTGGTCGCTTGAGATCGTGCGGTTGACCGACATGGCGCAGGCCGCGCATGCAATCCGTTCAATGCAGGTGCGCGGTGCGCCGCTGATCGGCGCGGCGGCGGCCTATGGGCTGTGCCTGGCCGTGCGACAGGACGCCTCCTCGGAGGCGATGGAGCGCGACGCGGCGCTGCTCGCTGCGACGCGGCCGACGGCGATCAACCTGCGCTGGGCGCTCGAGCGCATGTTGACCCGCCTGCGCAACACGCCCGCGGCAGACCGCGTCCGCATTGCCTACGAGGAGGCAGCCGCAATCGCCGACGAGGACGTCGCACAGAACGAGGCGATCGGGCGTCATGGCCTGAAGCTGATCGAGCAGGCGGTGAAGCCGGGCCGCCGTGTGAACGTCCTGACACATTGCAACGCGGGCTGGCTGGCAACGGTCGATTGGGGGACGGCACTGGCACCGATCTATCGCGCATATGATGCCGGGGTCGATCTGCATGTCTGGGTGGACGAGACACGACCGCGCAATCAGGGCGCGGCGCTGACCGCATGGGAGCTGGGGCGGCATGGCGTGGCGCACACCGTCGTGGCCGACAACGCGGGCGGCCACCTGATGCAGCATGGCGAGGTCGACCTGGTGATCGTCGGCACCGACCGGGTGACCCGCACCGGCGACGTCGCCAACAAGATCGGCACTTACCTGAAGGCGCTGGCCGCGCACGACAACGGGGTGCCGTTCTGGGTTGCGCTGCCATCGACCACGATCGATTGGGCCGTATCGGATGGGGTGGATGAAATCCCGATCGAGCAACGCAGCGCGGCGGAGGTCACCGACGTCACGGGTCGCACCACAGACGGGAAGATTGCCACCGTGCGCGTGGCACCGGTTGACAGCGCTGCCGCCAACCCGGCGTTCGACGTGACGCCGGCGCGGCTGGTGACGGGGCTGATCACCGAGCGCGGACGCTGCGAGGCCAGCGCCCGAGGACTGCACGGGCTGTTTCCCGAACGATCCTAGTGCCGACTGTCAGTGAAAGTCGGCACGTCGCTCTTTGGTTTGAGTATCCGATTCACGCGGCAGATCGTGTGTCGCACGCGACTCACGCTCCTCTGCGATCGGATACTGGCGGCGATGCCGCGTGCCCTGTTGCTCGTCCCGACGCCGCTAATGGCCTGCGCCGGGCCTGCGGCGCCGCGGGCGCCTTCGGTAGACCAGCATATTCCGCCGTTCGCGCGCGTTCCGTACGAACCGTTCTCGCGCGACGCCGTGGTGGCGATTGCGCTGCGCGAATGGCGGCTGTTCGGCTCGTTGGTGGACGACAACCCGCCAGGGACCTATCGCCCGGCCACGCCGCAGGACAAAGCGGAGCGACAGCAAGGGCTGTGGCAGCGGGTCGGCGAATACTCTTGGGAAGGGCTCAATCCCGGCGATCCCGACGCGGGATGGACCGGGATGCATGACGGCAGCGGCGTCGCGTTTTCCGCGGGCCAGGACGGCATCTACGCCTGGTCGGCGATCTTCATTTCCTATGTGATGCGAATTGCCGGTGCCGGCGGGCGATTTCCTTATACCGCGACCCATTCCGACTACATCAACATCGCCAAGCAGATGAAGCTTGGCCAGGCCAACGGTTGGGTCATTGCCGCAGAGCCGCCGAATTCCTATGCGGCGCAGGCGGGTGACCTGATCTGTCATAGCCGCGACATTGCGACGCCGCCCGACTACGACGCATTGCCCGTCGGGCGTTTCCCATCGCACTGCGACGTGGTCGTTCGCGTCGACAGCGGCGTGCTGACGGTGGTCGGTGGCAATGTCGATGACGCCGTCACCATGAAGCATGTTCCGACAACGGCCGATGGGATGCTGATCGGACCCGATGGCTCCAGTGTCGATACGCGCTATGGCTGGTTCGTGGTCATCCGCGTGCTGTACGGGGATATTGTGCAAAGTGCCAAGCCCGCGGTTTAGCTAGCGCGGGGTGCTGAATTCCACTGACGTCCGATTGGATGGCGGTCGATACATCGCCGGCGAGCTGCTGCGGTCTCGCTGCAAGTTTGATCTGGATCATGGCGCGATCCGGCGCGAGGGCCGATCGTGTGCCGAGCAGCCACAGGGAGTGCGCTAATGGGCCGACTGACATCTGCAGCGATGCTGGTGGGCAGCGTGGTCATGGCCGGCAGCGGCCTGGTTGTGGCGCAGCCGATGATGGGCGGGGCTATGCACCGGCCAGATGCGGGCATGATGCGTCACCATGACTGGGGCTTTTCGGATCCGGCAAGCTACCTGGCCGCGCTGAAAGCCGATCTCGGCGTCAGGCCGGCACAGGAACCCTCCTGGAACGAGTACGTCGAGACAGTCACGAGTGTTGCCGCGCAGATGCAGGGTACGCACCAGACCATGTACGAGGCGATGGGCAGCGCAAGCTGGCAGGAACGCCGCGATATGATGAACCGCATGTTCGAGGCGCGTCAGCAGGCATTCAACACGGTGCACGCCGCTGCCGAGAAGCTATTGCCATCGCTGGATGCTGCTCAACGAACCAAGGCAGCTACGCGGCTGCCAGGCTTGGCCGGTTCGGGGCACAGCATGATGGGAGGTTACCGATCGGCGCCACGCGCACCGTGACGTTGCGAGAGGTTCGGCTTCTATATACAGCCAAGACGTGTGAGCCTGTTCATATCCGCGAAGGCACATTGCTCTCATTGTTTCAGAGCAATGCCCTGGCCGCGCGGCCGCGGTCGCGCTGCCAGGGCGCTTTCGCGGAGTATGCGGAATGGCAAGTTGGAGCCCTGACGCCAGTTATATAGTGGCGGCGCTGCTTGTTTGTTTCTACGCCTGGGCGCGTTTCAACACGCCGCACGCGGTACGCTCGCAAACCAGCAAGTTGCAGTATTTGGGAAGTGGAACAGCGTATGTGCTGTCGTGCCTGGGCTTGCTGATGGGACTGACCTGGCTGCTGCGCCAGAGGCCACAGATCCTCGACCTGCTTCATGCCGGCGTTGCCGAATCGCTGCCTGACAATCTGCATGGGCTCGATGCGCCATTGGTGTCGGCGTTGATCCTGACCACGCTGTTGCCATCCTTTCCAATGGTTCGCGACGTGGACCAGCGCATGCTGGCTTTCTTTCACAAGACGGGCGCCATTCCATTTGGCGCGATGGTGTGGGCGCAGCGGATGGATACTGCGGCGTTCGCCATTTCCGATTGTATGCTGGTGGCCACCAGGCAGTTCATCCTGAACAGCAGTACTCTGCCAAACACCTTGGCAGACGAGTTGCAGCCAGATGCGGCAGGGGATCAGGCAAAGTTTCGCTTTACCCGCAATATCGTGCTGTACGTCGCCATGTGCCAGATGCGGAGCCGCGCCAGGTTCATCAACGACTTTCCCGAGGATGTTGAGCAGTTCGAGAAGCGCATGAGTGACTTCTTTGCCAACGCCATCGGGTTCTTTGCGCTGTCGCGTGAGCTGTCACAGCAGCAGCTTTCCGCGGTCGCCCAGACTGCCGACAATTTCCGGCGTTTATCGAACGGGACCTTCGATGAGATCCGGGAGATGCTCGCCAGAATGCTGCTTTTCAGCTGCAGCGGCGAGGGCGACGTTGCACAGAAGCTCAATACCCTGGGTTTTGCGATCGACGTTCCGGTACCAGTTCGCATGCCGCTGAATCTGCTGGCGTTCGACGCAATCGGTGTGGTGGTCCTGTTCGCAATATCGACCTTCTTCATTCCTGATCAGATGCCGGTCGTAACGGCGATCTCTATCGGGCTGCTGGTCGCCGTGAACCATGTCATCGCCGGAGCATTTGCCTTGTTGCCCAAGCAGGTTTGGACCTTCGCGGACATTCGTTGCTCGAAAGAGAGGCCAGCCTTGGCCTACCTGATCTCGGCCTTGAGCACGCTGACGACCACTCTGCCGGTCTCTTATGGCTTCTATCTGTTCCGTCTGAATGTCCTGGCCCCGGGCGCACCGATTCTCCCCTTCGCGGCGCAATGCAAATGGCTGATGCTCCCCACCGTTTTGGCGTTCGCCTTGGCCTTCGTGTGTGATGACTATGCAAGGACAGGCCGGGAGCCGGCTTGGCTGCGGTGGGTCGAAGGCGGCGGTCTTGGGCTGCTGCTGGCCTTGACGGGGCTGTTGACGGTGAGCTGGTTGCAGCCGGATCAGCAGCTGCTGCATCCCGATGGGCACATACCGTCGCTGTGGGTACCGGTGGCAATGAGCGCCTCGATCGGGGTCCTGTTCGGAGCCACGATACCGACCTGGTATCGCGCGACAGTGCGGTGTTCCTGTGCCAGTCCGTCTTGGCAGCCTATGCCGCAGGTCCAGGCGGCCTGATCGGTACCATCGTCATGATACCGGCTACCGTTGCCGCCACGGCAGGCCGGCCGCCTTCCAACCTTCCATGATGCCGCGGTGGCCATCCGCATCGATCGCGCCCTCGAAGCCTTCCGCGACGTTGAAGGCGTGCGGGAAACCGGCGGCCTGCGCGGCCTCTGCCGCAGCGTAGCTGCGCTGGCCACTGCGGCAGATGAAGTAGATGTGGTGCTCGGGCGTGAACCCGGTGTCTTTCAGCTGCTCCGTGAAGTCGGTGTTGAGTGCCATGGACGGATAGGTCTGCCAGGAGACCAGCACGGCCTGCTTGCCGATGGAGACAAGGTCAGGGACACCGACGAGCTGCCACTCGACATCGGTTCGCACATCGACAAGCTGCGCATCGGGATTCTCTTGCAGGGCTTCCCAGACTTGCTTCGGCGGCACATTCTCGACCATGGCAAGAACTCCGGCTGCACGAGGATGGCGATGACCCAACTCTATCATGGCACGCGTTGGCAAGAGGATCTTGCGGCGTCTATCGGCCAGACACCGCTGATCAAGCTGCGTGGCGCCTCCGAGGCGACCGGCTGCACCATCTTGGGCAAGGCCGAGTTCATGAACCCCGGCGGCTCGGTGAAGGATCGCGCCGGCCTCTACATCATCACCGATGCCGAGAAGCGTGGCACGCTGAAGCCGGGCGGCACGATCGTGGAAGGGACCGCCGGCAACACCGGCATCGGCCTGACGCTGGTCGGCAACGCACGTGGTTACCGCTGCATGATCGTCATGCCGGAGACGCAGAGCAAAGAGAAGATCGATTTCCTGCGGATGATCGGTGCGGATCTGCGCCTGGTGCCGGCAAAGCCGTATCGCGATCCGGGCAACTATGTGCATGTGTCGCGCCGGATGGCGGAGGAAACCGGCGCGGTGTGGGCCAATCAGTTCGACAACCTGGCCAACCGCGAGGGCCATCGCACGCACACCGGGCCGGAGATCTGGGAACAGACCGCTGGCCGCGTGGACGCGTTCACCTGCTCCTGCGGCACGGGCGGCACCCTGGCCGGCGTCGGCATGGCGCTGAAGGCGCGCAATGCGAACGTGCGCATCGTGCTGGCCGATCCCGAGGGCAGCGGACTCGCCGGCTGGGTGAAGAGCAACGACCTGACGATTGCGGGCAGCTCGATCACCGAGGGCATCGGCAATTCGCGGGTCACCGCGAACCTCGATGGCGCGCCGATCGACGATGCCGAGAAAATACCCGATGCCGAGGCGCTGCGGCACATCTTCGATGTGCTGATCCACGAAGGCCTGTCGGTCGGCACGTCATCCGGGATCAACATCGCCGCGGCGGTAAGGGTCGCCAAGCAGCTTGGCCCGGGGCACGTCGTGGTGACGATACTGGCCGATGGCGGCTCGCGCTATCAGTCGAAGCTGTTCAATCCGGAGTTTCTGCGTTCCAAGAACCTGCCGGTGCCGGCGTGGCTGGATTAGCGCCATCATCGATGGATTGTCAGGCAATTGCCGCATGTGGTGATCATTCAGGGGCATCCTGACCCGGCCGGTGGCCACCTCTGCCACGCGCTGGCTGATGCCTATGCGCATGGCGCCGAGCAGGCGGGTCACGCGGTGACGCGTGTCGATGTCGCAGCTCTTGCCTTCCCTTTGCTGCGCACCAAACAGGACTTCGAAACCGGCCGGTTGCCGGACGCGCTGCGGCCGGCGCAGGTGGCGATCGGCGCAGCGGATCACCTGTGTATCGTGTATCCGCTTTGGCTTGGGACGCTGCCAGCGATCCTGAAGGCGTTCCTGGAACAGGTCTTTCGGCCGGGCTTCGCATTCTCCATGAATGCGCGGGCCTGGCGACGTCCGCTGAAGGGCAAGAGTGCTCGGATCGTGGTGACCATGGGAATGCCTGTGCTGATCTATCGCTGGTATTTCGGCGCGCACGGGCTCAAGAGCCTGGAGCGCAGCATTCTCGGGTTTTGCGGCATCGGCCCATGCCGCGAAAGCCTGTTCGGCATGGTGGAGGCGGCCAGCGCCGGAAAGCGAGCACGGTGGATCGAGGCCATGCGCAAGTTCGGTGCCGCGGCACGTTGAGGAAGGAGTGAACGCATGACGCGTATCGCGATCGGTGGCTTCCTGCATGAGAGCCACTCCTTCGCCCCACATCCGACCACGTTCGCCGATTTCCTGCGACCTGCGGGATTTCCGCCGCTGAGTGAAGGCGATGCAATGCTCGCCGCGGTGCGCGGTACGTCGGTTCCTTCCGCCGGCGCGCTGGCCGCTGCAGAGGGCGAGGGCGTCGAGATCGTGCCGCTGGCCTGGTCGCTCGCCAATCCGGCTGGTCAGATACAGGACGAGGCGTTCGAGCGCATCGCAGCACTGATCTGTGCGCAGCTGTCGCGTGCTCTACAGGCCGCTCCGCTCGATGGGGTGTATCTCGACCTGCATGGCGCAGCGGTCGTTGATGGTTTTCCCGACGCAGAAGGTGAGCTGTTGCGACGCGTGCGTGCGATCGTCGGGGAACGTCCGGTGACCATCAGCCTCGATCCGCACGCCAATCTGACGCTGCGTATGGTCACGCTCGCCGATGCCGTCGTGCCCTTCCGCACCTATCCGCATGTCGACATGAAGGACGCCGGCGCGCAGGCGATGCGGTTGCTGCTGCAGCGCGTCGCGGGTGGCAGGCCATGGGCGCGTGCGTTTCGCCAGCTCGAGTTCTGGCTGCCACTTGGCAGTCAGTGCACGCTGCTCGCGCCGATGAGCGAGGTGATGACGGAGCGCGCCTCGCTGGCCGAGCGCATGGACGTTGCCGAACTGGCATTCTGCTTCGGCTTTCCCTACGCGGATTTCCCAGACTGCGGACCGGCGATCACGGCCTATGCCGATACGCAAGCGAAGGCCGATGCGGCGGCCGATGCGTTCACCGCTCATGTTGCGGCGCGCGAGGCAGACTTCCGGCAGGAGTTGCTGCCGGCCGCAGAAGCGGTTGCCGAAGCCAGGCGACTGGCTGACGGTGCGCGCAGACCGATCGTGATTGCCGATACGCAGGACAATCCCGGCGGCGGCGGACATGGCGATACCACGGGGCTGCTTGCCGAACTGGTGCGTCAGCAGGCGACGGGCGCGGTACTGTGCCTGATCAATGATGCCGACAGTGTCGGCACATGCGCAGCCGCGGGCGAGGGCGGGTCAGTATCTTTGTCTCTCGGCGGCAAGTCTGACGGAATGCCGTTCGCCTGCAAGGCGCGCGTTTTGAAGCTGACCGATGGCAGGTTCACGCTGACGGGTCCGATGGGCGCCGGCAACCCGGGCAATCTTGGCCCCTGTGCGCTGATCGATATCGACGGCGTACGGGTGATGGTGGTGTCGCACAAAGTCCAGGCGCTGGATCAGGCGATCCTGCGGCATGTCGGCGTCGAACCGAGCGAGTGTCCGATATTGGTGCTGAAGTCATCGGTGCATTTCCGCGCGGATTTCGCGCCGATCGCCGAGAAGATCATCGTCGGTATCGCGCCGGGGCCGGTGGTGGCCGATCCGGCGATCCTCAATTTCCGCTACGTGCGGCCAGAGGTACGGCGTCGGCCGCGGGCCGCATGACCTCGAGCGCCCCCTCCAGCCACAGCTTGCGTGTCAGGCTGCGCTGAATCTTGCCGCTGGTGGTCTTGGGCAGCGTGGCTGGCCGGATCAGTGCGATCACGGCCGGCGCGATGTCGTGCTGTCGGACGACGGCTTCGCGGATGCGAGCGACCACGTCCGCGACGTTCAGCCGGGTCAGGCTTGTGCGTTCGACCTCCTGCACCACGGCAAGCTTTTCGCTGCCATCGTCGTCGATGATCGAAAATGCAGCGCCATAGTCCTGCCGGAGTGCCGGGTCGCTCGCCTGAACCGTCCGCTCGATATCCTGTGGATAGTGATTCATGCCGCGAATGATGATCAGGTCCTTGATGCGTCCCGTGACGAACAACGCGCCATCTTCGCCGATGAAGCCGAGATCGCCGGTGCGCAGCCAAGCCTGACCTGGCGACCCGGCAAGCTGCGCATGAAACGTCGCGGTTGTCGCTTCGTGGTTACGCCAGTAGCCGCGTGCGACATGCGCGCCGCTGACCCATATCTCGCCAACACGTCGCGGCGCGACGCGGCATTGCGAATCAGGATCGACAATGGCGATCTCGCCGCCGATCACGCTGCGCCCGCAGGACACCAAGGTCAGCCGGTCCGCCGACCCGGCTGGTTCGGTGACATCGCCCTGCAGCAGTGCAACGCGACTGATATCGCGTGTGGTCCAACCGGCACCGCGCACGCCGCCGCTCACCTGCAACGTGGCTTCGGCCAGTCCATAGCCGGGATACAGCGTGCCCGGATCGAAACCATAAGGTGCAAAGGTGCGGCTGAAGCGCTCCAGCGTGTCTATGTTCACCGGTTCGGCGCCGTTCAGCGCGAGTTTCCAGCACGACAGATCGACACCCTGCATCTGCTCGGCACGGAACCGGCCGGCACAGAGTTCGTAGGCGAAGTTCGGCGCGCAGGCGAATTCGGCGCGATATTGATGGATGATGCGCAGCCAGTTCAGCGGGCGCTGCATGAATGCGGCAGGTGCCATGAGCACCGACGTGCCGCCGAGATACACCGGCTGCATCACGCCCATCATCAGACCCATGTCATGGTAGTGCGGCACCCAGTCGACAAAGGTGGAGCGCCACCGATTGCCCATGGCAATACGGACCATCTCCAGGTTGGCCAGCAGGTTGTCGTGTGCGACCACCACGCCCTTCGGTGCGGACGTCGATCCCGACGTGTATTGCAGAAGGGCGACGTCATCGGGACGGACCCGTGGCAGCTCAACGTCCGCACGGTGCGGCTTGTCGTCAGCAGCGGCAATCAGCAGCCAATCGAAACCGGCACCTGCGAATCGTTCCCTGATCTCGGGGCGGCGCTCCAGCAGATCCGAGGTCGTCATCGCAATGGCGGGCGAACAATCCATGACGATGGCAGCGCTGGAATCGCGATCGGCGGTGCGGCGCGGCAGCATCAGCGGCACGGCGATCACGCCCGCGGCGAGGCAGCCGAAGAACGCAACGATGAACTCGAGGCCAGGCGGAAACAGCAGGACGGCCCGGTCACCGCGCGCAGCGCGCCTGGTCAGCGATGCCGCCACCAGACGCGCGCGATCGCGCAGTTCGCCATATGTGAGGTGCCGGTGTTCCTCGCCGCGTTCTGCGATGAATACGAAGGCTGTCACCGAGGGGTGTTCCGCCGCACGCTGTTCGAGCACCTCGACCAGCGTTGCCGGCTGTGCCTGGGCCTGCATCAGGTACGCAACGTCAGCGTGTCGAGTCGGTCTGCGATGAAATTCGCCAATTGCGCGATGGTCGGATGCTCCAGCGCGGTATCG
Source organism: Acetobacteraceae bacterium (assembly GCA_024280945.1). Taxonomy (GTDB): domain Bacteria; phylum Pseudomonadota; class Alphaproteobacteria; order Acetobacterales; family Acetobacteraceae; genus JAMXLO01. The sequence continues at coordinate 32,852 of JAMXLO010000059.1, read as the reverse complement.
GATGCGAGCTCCAGACCCAGCCAGTCCTCGATCGCCGATACCAGGAACACCGACTCGGCAGAGTCGAGGCCGAGGCTGGGGAACTCCGCATTCACGTCGATCGGGCCGTCAGGCAGTTTCAGCGTCCGGCGCAGGTAATCGGCGCACCATGCGGCGATCTCCGGCTGTGTCACGTGAGGCATACGGACTCCAATGTTGTGGTGGGCTCACAGTAGCTGGGCCGATACCCGCCGCTCAAGGAACCCTGCTGGCCTGCGCATTGCCATGTTCGGGCACGCGAAGTGCAGCGATGATCCGGTCCTCGATCATCCGCTGAAGCTTCTCGCGGTAGTGCACAAAGTCGACGAAGTCGCTGATGTCGTGCACCTCGGGCATGTCGACGCGAAAATCCAGGAATGTGCCAAACCGCCGATCGGTCACCACGTTCGCGAGCGCAGCCTTGCAGGCATCGATGGCGGCCGCCTCCTTGCTGCCCGGAGGCGAGAGGTAGGCGAAGTAGACCGGCGGCACGACGACGAGCACGCGAACGCTCTGCGGCAGGCCTGCGACCAGCGCGCGAAGTCGATCGATCCAGGGAAATGGTGGCTGTCCGGGTGTCTCGCTGATGTCCACCGGCGGCCCGGCGGGCAGCGCTTCGAATGGTGGGCGTTTGCCGCTGATGTAGTCAGTGTAGCCGACAGGATCGACCGGCTTGGCAAGTCCAAGGGCAACCTGCAGACGCCACACCGAGCGGTCGATCGCCTTGGAGCTGACAACATTGGCGAGGTAGTCAGCATCGTCGCCGTACAGCCAGGACGGAAACGGCTCTCGCAGCGGCAGGTTGGGATCGTGTGAACACCACAAAGTGTCGGCCACCACCACAAATGCGCCGTAGCTCGCATGATTCGCCAGCACCCAGCGCATCAGTTCGAGCTGCTCGCGCGGGCCCGTCTGTGGGATCGACAGCTGGATGAAGCGCAGCCCCGTCAGCTCCGACAGCCGATACGGATTGATGATCTGCGCGGTCGAGTTGCCCACCACGGCGGCGTTGAAATGTGGGTCGCGACCACGACTGGCATCGGCGGTGCGCATGCTGTGATCGCGCACGCCGACCAGCCCGAAGGACGGAAAGCGGCCGGTGTCATAGGGATCGATCAGCAGCAACAACGCGAACAGCAGTGCGCCAAGACCGAAGAATACGCCGCCGAACACGGCGAGCCACCGCCGCCACTGACGCGCAGGCTCAGAAGCGGAAATAGATGAAGTCATACGATTGGTTGCCGCCGAGTTGGACGAGGATGCCCAGTCCTGCGAGGCCGAGTACCGCAGGAACCCATGCCACCGGGCGCGCATTGACGATCTTGCAGAGGTCCTGGGTGGCGGGCAGTGCGAACGCCAGCACTGCGCCGACGCCCAGGATCCATGCCTTGCCCAGCATCTTCGGATCCGGGAGCGTCGCAAGTCCGGCGTAGATGTGCCAGGCAGCATCCAGCGTCTGGGTGCGAAACACGGCGCCGCTGAGCAGGAAGAAACCGATCGTGGCCGCCCAGCCGACCGCCTTCGGTGGCGATGACAAGAAGCGGCGCCAGCCAAGTGCGAACACAATGGCGATGCCGTGCATCGTGCCCCAAAGGACAAAATTCCAGCCGGCGCCGTGCCACAGCCCGCACAGCGCCATGGTCGCCAGGATGGCGAACACGTATTGCGCCGTCGTGTGGCGGGTGCCGGCAATCCGCATGTCGGCCAGCGGCATGAACACGTAGTCGCGCAGGAAACGCGACAGCGTCATGTGCCAACGTTGCCAGAACACCAGGATGCTGGTGGCGCGGAACGGGCCGTTGAAATTGAACGGAAGTTGCACGCCGAACAGCAAAGCGAGCCCGATAGCGATGTCGGAATAACCGGAGAAGTCGAAGAAGATCTGGAAGCCGAAGCCGAGTGCCAGCCAGGACGATCCGTCATGCAGTGGCCCGGCAGCCGCCGCGTGGAAGATCGGGTCGAGGATCACGCCGATCGGATCGCCCAGGCCGACCTTCTCGATCAGACCGATGATGATGAAGGTGATGCCGTTGGCCCAGCGCTGCTCCCATCCGGGACCGAATGCGTCGCGACCGAACTGCCGTCCGACCTCCGACCAGCGGGCCAACGGACCGGCAATCGCCTGCGGGAAGAAGCAGATGTACAGCGCATAGCGGTCCAGTGCGGTCGCTTCGGCGCGGCCACGGCGCAGGTCCGCAAGATACATGATGTGATGGAAGGTGAAGAAGCTGATGCCGAGAGGCAGCACCCAGTCCAGGCGGCCGATAGAGAAGGCGCCGAGTGCCGTCAGGCTGCCGGTGAAGAAGTCGGCGTATTTGAAAAGGCCGAGGACAATGAGGTTCAGGACGATCGCAACAGTGACGATGGCGCGGTTGCCGGTGGCTGCGAACTGCTTTGCGGCGAACCAGTTGACCAGGATCGAGCCTGCCAGCAGCAGAACGAACGATGGGTTCCAGTAGCCATAGAACAGCAGCGAGCATGCCACGAGGCAGGGTATGCGCAGACGCGCATAGCGATCGATGACAGCATATAGCGCCACGATGCCGGGAAGGAATCCCAGCAGGAACGGATAGCTGTTGAACAGCATTCAGGCCAGGCTTACGCGGCCGGTGGCGATGTCATACACGCCGCCCGTCACCGTCACTTTGCCGCTGGCGACCATTCCAGCGAGCAGAGGCTGCGCCGTGGCGACGGCCTGACTGGTGCTTCGGACGTTCTCGGCAATGGCGGCGTTCAGCAGGTTCGCGGGATGAGCGGCCTCGGCTGCGGTCACCGCGGGCCTCAGGCGGTCGATCAGTCCGGGCAGGTGGCCCGGCAGGGACGCGTTGTCGTGCACCGCCTTGATCGTCGCCTCGACCGCGCCGCAGCCGCGGTGGCCGAGCACGAAGACGAGTGGCGAACCGAGGAACTGTGCGGCGTATTCCAGGCTGGCCAGACCTTCATCGGTCAACACGTTGCCCGCCACGCGAACCACGAACAGATCGCCAGGACCCTGGTCGAACAGGAGTTCCGGCGCGACGCGCGCGTCGGAGCAGCTGAGCACGGAGGCAATCGGGCGATGCGTCGCGACGCGTGCCGCGCGTCCCGCGGCATAATCGCGCACATCCATGTGGTTCTTGCGATACCGGGCGTTGCCCTGCAGTAGCCGACGGAGCGCTTCGTCACCGCTGATCGTGCCGGCGGGTGCTGGGACGGCCGCGGCGGCCAGCAAAGCGGCCGCTCCGCCGAACATGGCCCGTCGCGACAGAGCGGCGCAGCGTTGACACATTCAGCCTTCCCCTCGGATCGCGGCCAGGACCTCTGCCGCGCGCGGAATCGGCGCGACGGCACCATAGCCGGTACATTTTAGCGCCGCCGCCACGCTGGCATAGCGCGCGGCGGCTTCCGGGTCGTCGCCGGAAAGAATCCGGGCGAGAAAGCTGCCACAGAAGGTGTCTCCGGCACCGGTCGCGTCGATGACGTGCACTTCATGCCGGGGAATTCGCACCCGGCGGTGGGGAGTCGCAAGGTAAGCGCCCGATTCGCCCATCTTCAGCACCACCACCTGCGGCCCGAGTCGCAGGTAGAAGTCGAGGATGGCGTCTGGGTCGGTCAGGCCGGTCAACGCCGCGACGTCGTCGACACCAGGCAAGGCCCAGTCGACCTGCGCCATAGCCGCGTGGATCACGGCGGCTGCGCGCGCGGGTGGCCACAGCCGCGGGCGATAGTTGGTGTCGTAGGCTACCTGCACCCCGTTGCGCCGCGCCATGTCGATGGCGGCGAACACGGCGTCGGTGGCCGTGGTTGAAATGCCCTGGCTGATGCCGGAGACGTAGAACATGCGCGCGCTGGCGATGGCGCGCTCCGGTAGATCAGCCGGCGTGTACATCGCGGCAGCGGAGTTCGCCCGGTAGTGCAGGAAATGATGGCCGCGCTCGTCGTGGGTCACGAAATAGACGCCGGTCTGCCAGCGGTCGGTGCGGATCACGGTCGATACATCGACCCTCTCGCGCTCCCACAGGGCCATGAAACTGTCGCCTGGCATGTCGATGCCGAGGGCGGTGATGTAGCCGACACGGGCGCCCTGGCGGGCGGCGGCGATTGCCGCGTTGGAGGTGTCGCCCCCATGCCCTTCCAGGTAATGACGCGTTCCGTCCGCCTGCAAAGGCAGTTGATTGAATTCGAGCATGGGCTCGCCCATGCACAGCAGATCCGCTGTCATGCTATGGCCAGCACCCGGCGTGCCGCAGCCTCGATCGCAGCGCGATCGCCAGAGGCGATGCGCTTCTCGTCCACCAGCGCACCACCCATGCCGACGAATGCGGCGCCGGCCGTCAGATAGGCGGCGACGTTGCCGGGCTCGACGCCGCCGGTCGGGCAGAAGGCCACGCCGGGGAACACACTCGCCAGCGCACGAATGTGGCCTGGGCCGCCGACCGAGGACGCGGGAAAGATTTTTACGACGTCCGCTCCGGCCCCGAGCGCGGCGCGGACTTCGCCCGGTGTGAGAGCGCCCAGCATCAGGACGACATCCGCCGCACGGCACGGTGCGGCCAAGGATGCGTCGACCCAGGGTGCGACGATGAAGCGTGCACCGGCACGCAGGCATGCGTCGGCCGTGGCGCGGTCGGAAACCGTGCCGGCACCCACCAGCAACGCTGGATCGGCAGCCAGTTCCTGGATCAGCGCCGGCGCATCCGGGATAGTCATGGTGATTTCAAATACGCGCAGGCCAGCGTCGCGCAACCACTGCACCGCGGTGGCGGCGTGCCTGGTCTCGTGCGTGCGTATTACCGGCACCATGCGAGCGGCGCGGAGCCTGTCGAGCAGCGCGTGCGGCATGCCGTATCCTCCCTGGGGCTGGCTGATAGTCTAATCCCGCCCAGGGCGCATTGCGTTAGCCAGACCGAATTGGTCGAGCCTACCGCTGTGCTGCCGTTACCAGTTCACCGCCCGGCCAGTAGGTCTCTAACGAAGGATCCTGTCTCAGGAGAGTTACTCACCGGCGGCTGTGCGGGCGGAGTCGGCCGTGCGTTCGAGCTTCACTGCCTGGGCTCGCAGCGAGTCAACCCGCACGGCAAGGCCATCAAGGCTGCCACGGTAGCGTTGCAGGCCGTCGCCGAGACCCGAAACGACCCTGCTCAGGTCGGCCAAAGCGCTCCGCCAGGCAGCAACCGCGACACGCTGGTTGGCAATAGCCACGTCCAGCGCGGCAAGTGCCCGCTGCAGCCGCTCGGTCCCATCACGCTGTACCGGGGGACGACGCAGCGGGAACGGGATGATCTGCGCAGTCGCGGACGTGGACTCTGACAAGGTCTGCACTCCGATTGAGCAGAGGTTACTTAATCATGAATTCGCAACGAAATCCAGGCCGATCGCTAAAAACGGATCGTCAATCCGATCAGTCTTAGCGTCAGCACCGTGACCAGCATTGCCACGGCCACCACGGTGAAGCCCCAACGAACCCAAAGGTATCGAGGCGGCAACAGATTGCGTCGCCCCGCCTCGTGTTCGGCCAGAACTGCGGCGATATAGGCGATGATCAGCAGAACAAGTGAGACCCACGGCGCGACCACGAGCGGCAGCACCAAGCAAATCCAGCCGACAAGAAGGGGAAGGATGCCGAGGGTTAGCCTGGCACGGGACACGGACCTCTGCCGCTGGTCCGATTGCAGCTCGAACCCCCAATGGATGCCGCCGACAAAGGCGAGCGCAACCGCGGCATAGCCGATCAGCGCATCCAGCATGCGGGCCGCCGTATCGGGATCCGGTCCCAGGGCTGCCAGGCCACAGACAATAAAGGGGATCAGGCCGAGAGCGCTCAGCAGGATGGCGAGCCAGGGCATAGGCCCATGTGACACATGGTTCCACGTCTGGCTATGGGCAGATTGCCGGCGCTGGTTATGCTGCGGCATGAGCATCGGGCTCGAAATCGTCATTGTCCTGTTGTTGATCCTGGTGAACGGCGTGTTCGCGCTGAGCGAGCTCGCGCTGGCCTCGGTGCGGCGTGCCCGATTGGCGGTCATGGAACGCAAGGGCGTGAAGGGAGCGAAAACCGCGCGCGAGCTCGCCGGAGATCCGCAACGGTTCCTTCCCACCGTGCAGGTCGGCATCACGCTGGTCAGCATGCTGACCGGTGTGTTCGGCGGCGCGCGTATCGCCAGCGACATCGATAAGTGGTTCGCCACGATCCCGGCGCTGGCCTCGATGGCCGATACCCTGTCACTCGCCCTGGTCGTCGTGCTGACGACCTATCTGACCTTGGTGCTGGGCGAACTGGTGCCGAAGCACCTGGCGCTGCGCCGGGCGGAGCACGTGGCGGCGGCGGTCGCGCCGTGGATTGCCGGGATGGCGAAGGTGAGCGGCCCGATCGTTTGGGTGCTCGACAGGTCGTCCGACGTGGTGCTTCGGCTGTTGGGACTGCACCGCGCGCCGCGGCAGACAGTGACCGAGGAAGAGCTGAAGGCATTGCTGTCGGAAGGCGCGCAGGCGGGCGTGCTCGAAATCGAGGAACGCGATATGATCGAGCGCCTGCTGCGGCTGGCCGACAAGCCGGTGCGCGCGATCATGACGCCGCGCACCGAGATCGCCTGGATCGACCGTACCGATCCGCCCCAGGACGTCGCCGCAGCGCTGAAATCCGCACCGCATTCCCGCTTCGTGGTCTGCGAGGGATCGGTGGACAACGTGGTTGGGGTGGTGCAGGCGAAAGACATCCTGGACAGGGTGCTCGATGGCGCCGATGTCTCGCTCAGCGCGGCGCTGCGCCAGCCGATGGTCGTGCCGGACACGGTGACGGCGCTGCATGCACTCGAGAGATTGAAGGTCGACTCGCTGGGCATCGTCCTGGTGATGGACGAATACGGCAGCTTCGAAGGGGTGGTGACGGCCTCGGATGTGCTCGAAGCGATCGTCGGCGATCCGACAGACACGGAACCACAGACCGATGGCGCGGAGGGCGAGGGAGATGGCGCGCTGGTGATCGACGGGATGATGCCGGTCGACGAGCTGAAATCACGGTTGTCGTTGCCCGACCTGCCGGCGGAAGGCAGCTACCATACGGTGGCCGGGTTGTTACTTGCTCTGCTGCGCCGCGTGCCGCGCGTTGGCGATCGTATCGTCTTCTCTGGTTGGCGATTTGAGGTGCTGGAGATGGATGGCCGACGGGTGGACAGGATCCGCGTCACCCGTGAGCCGGCTGCGGGCGTTTGAATGTGGCGACGATCCGGCAATGTGCCGTGCTGCTCGGCGGATCGAGAACACGTCGCGGCGGCCTGGCGGCAGTGACGCCGAAGCCGCTGCTGCCCTGCGGTGATCGGCCCTTCCTTGCCTGGCTGATGCGCGAATTCATCCGTTTCGGTGTGGAGGAATTCGTGTTGCTGACCGGCCATCTTTCGGCGGAGGTAGAAGCGCGTGTCGCAACCGTGTCGGCATTGTTGCCGCGTGACGTAAGCATCGTCGTATCGCGCGAGCCGGTACGGGCAGGCACCGGCGGAGCGATCTGGCATACTCGTAACCATCTCGCTGAGCGGTTCCTGCTCTGCAACGGTGATTCGCTGTTCGACTGTAACCTGGCCAGGCTGTTGTCGGCCGGTGCTTCGGATGCGGCCGTCCGGATCCTGTTGCGGGAGGCTGGCGACACCTCTCGTTACGGGCGCGTCCGGCTGGAGCGTGACTTGGTGACCGAGTTCAGCCCGCAAGCTGGGGCCGGCCAAGGTGGCATGATCGACGCAGGGATCTATCTGTTCAATCGTGTGGTGCTGGACGATCTGTCGCCAGTGTGCTCGCTGGAAGCAGACATCCTGCCGCGGCTTGCAGCGCGCGGCGCGCTCCGGGGAACAGTGGCTGATGGCGCCTTCCGCGCTATCGGCATTCCCGAGGATTATGTCCTCGCGCAGCGGGAGATTCCGCAGCTGTTGCGGCGGCGCGCGTTGTTTCTAGACCGCGATGGGGTGATCAATGTCGATCACGGCTTTGTCGGCACCCGCGAGCACTTCGAATGGATGCCTGGCGCACGCGAGGCGATCCGTACTGCAACGGATGCCGGCTGGCATGTATTCGTCATCACCAACCAGTCTGGTGTGGCACGTGGGCTGTACGACGAGGCAGCGGTCATGGCGCTGCATGGCTGGATGACAGACGAGGTGCGGCGCGCCGGCGGCACCATCGACGACATTCGCTATTGTCCTTTTCATCCGGATGGGGTCGTTGCTGCCTATCGCAAGGTCAGCGACTGGCGCAAACCGGCACCCGGTATGCTGCTGGACCTGATACGTGCCTGGGAGCTCGATCGCGAGCGTTGTCTGCTGATCGGCGACCAGGACACCGATATGGCGGCAGCTGCGGCAGCCGGCATGGAGGCGCTTCGCTTTTCGGGAGGAAATCTGCTGGAGTTCATTCGTCCAATCGTTGATGGGTGATCGATGTCGTTGCTGAGCGGCCTGCGTGTTGTGCAGATCGGCGGGGGTCTCGCGGCTGCCGTGTGCGGCAGACTGCTGTCGGACGTCGGTGCCGAAGTTGTCTGTATCGATGCGGATCATTCGTCGCGGCTGGCGCGCTATCTGAACGACGGCAAGCCGCTTGTCGCGCGCGAAGCGCTGGCGGTCGCAGACATGGTTGTTTGCGAAGGACGACCGGCGGAGTTGCGGGCATGCGGATGCGATGCCGTGGCGCTGCGGCGCGAGAATGCAACGGCGGCACTGGTGCTCATCTCGCCATACGGTCAGACGGGGCCAGAGGCAGACGATCCTGCAAGCGACTTGACCCTCATGTTCTCGAGCGGCATCGCCCGGCTGCTTACCGGCCAGGTCGACGATCTCGCAGAGGCGCCGATCCGTCCGGTCGGCGAGCAGTCAGCGTTCATCGGCGGGCTTGCCGCGGCCTGTGCCGGTATGCATGCGGTGCAGCCACACATGTCAGGCGCGGTCATCGATGTGTCCATCGAGGAGGCGCTGGCGACGATGGCGATCGGCGAGCTGACCAGTGCCGGCCTGCATGGCAGGAACCGGTCGCGCAAGCGTGCGAGCGACGGCAATGGGGCGACGGTCTGCATCCTGCCGGCGCACGATGGCTACACCGCGATCTCGCCGCGCGAGGATCGCCAGTGGGGGTCATGGCTGCGGGTGATGGGTTCGCCGGAATGGGGCCACGATCCACGCTTCGTCACCAAGCCGGATCGCGTGGCCAATTGGGACGCGCTCTATTCGCTGATGTCGGCGTGGAGCCAGCAACATGACAAGCAATGGATCGCGGATGCGGCGCAGGCCGCGCGGGTGCCGAGTTTCCCGTTGCGCGATTTGGCGGAGCATCTTGCATCGCCGCAGTTGGCGCATCGCGGATTCTACCGCACGATCGAGCTGGATGGGCGCGCTGTGCAGGTACCAGGGTCGCCGTTTGGCATCAGCACGGGGCGTGCAGCGCGGCCGCCGCAGGCGCACGGACCACTGCCGCTGTCCGGAATCCGCGTGCTCGATTTCAGCTGGGTGATCGCCGGACCGACGACGACGCGGTATCTCGCGGCGATGGGCGCGGATGTGATCAAGGTCGAGGCGCCGGGTCGCGGCGATCCCGGCCGCGCGTCAGAGCTGCACACAGTGCTTGGACAGGCGAAGCGAGCGATCGTTCTTGATCTGAAGCGGCCCGAGGCGGTCGATATCGCGCGATCGCTCGCCGAGAAATGCGACGTGCTGGTTGAGAACTTTGCCACCGGCGTGATGGATCGGCTGGGGCTCGGTGCGGCTCAATTGCAGCGGCACAATCCGAACCTGATCTATCTGTCGGCATCAGGGCTTGGACGGACGGGGCCGGAATCGCATGCGGTCGCCTATGGCACGCTGCTGCAGTGTTATGCCGGATTTGCTGGTCTCAACCGGCATCCTGACGTTCCGCCGCGCGTGGGATTTGCCTGGCTCGATCCGATGTGCGGGCTGATGCTGGCCTTTGTTGTCGCAGCCGCGCTGTGGCAGCGGCAGCGACATGGCGGCGTCGCGCGGATCGATTTCTCGATGATCGAGGCGATGCTGTGGACGCTGGCGGATCCGCTGTTGCAGACGCAGTGCGGCGCGCCGCCGTCGCCACGGGGCAACCGATCCGAGCACCATGTCGTGCACGGTGCGTTTCGCTGCGCCGGAGATGATGCATGGATCAGCGTTGCAGCAGAACGCGAGGAGGAGTTGCGAGCTCTCTGCTCGCGGCTTGCTGGGCAGGATCTGGAAAGCTGGCTGAAGGATCGCGACGCGGCGGATGCCGAACGTTCGCTGCGCAACGCAGGTATAGCGGCATCGGCTCTGGCCGATGCATCGCGCCTTGCGGTTTCCGATCATTTGCGGCAGCGCGACTTCTGGGAACCTTACGGCGATGGTCTGTTGCCCGGATTGCCGTGGCGCAGCAGCTTTGGCAGGCAGTTTGGGAAAGCGCCAGGGCTGGGCGCGGATACCGATTCTGTGCTGGCCGAAGTACTTGGCTTGTCGCGCGGCGAGATCGATCGGCTGCGTCAATCCGCTGCGTTGGGGCCTGAGACGCCACCGCGACTGGGCCGATAGCCGATCCACCACGAGGCGGGGATGGCTCGTCGCTTATCGCCATGATGTTCGGGCGTTCGGCCGAGGCATGCAGAAGCGATCACCAAGCACAAGCAACTGCTGCGCCATCACCTCCCTTGTCCGTCCGGGAGGGTGCTCGCCCAAGATTATTTGGCTTCTGGTACCTGCTAGCGGGATAGCGCGGGTGAGTTCTATGTGTCATTGCGACCCCCGCGAAGCAATCTCGCACTAGGTGCTCCTGGGCCGAGATTGCTTTCCCCGCTTTCGTGGGCGCACTTGCGCGATTGCGAGTAATAGTCTCAGCAAGCTGGGGAGGTTTCCGATGTTGTCCTGCACGTCTGTCGATCAGGTCGATCGCTTCAGTCATCCGACGTGTGTTTGCTGTATGCCGCAACTTCGATTCGCCGCTCATCGGATAAACCGGGAGATGTCACGACGCGGGTTTATCGCCGGCATGGGCGCCTCGCTCACGTCGCTCGGGCTTGTTCAGCGGGCCGGCGCGCAAGCGGCTCATCGCGTCCCCGCGCCGCCAATCGCGTTCGAAAATTTTCTGCTATTCGACGGAAGGTCCAAAGCGCTGCGCGGGGGACTGCGGCTGCTTGTCGAGGGCAATCGCATCACACGGATTGCCGACGGTGCCGTGACCCCGCCGGAAGGTGCGCGAGTGATCGATTGCGGCGGCCGGGTGATGATGCCGGGTCTGATCGACGCGCATTGGCATACGATCTTCGCGGCGCTCCCGCTCGATGCGCTGTTTTCGGCAGATATTGGCTACATCTTTCTGGCCGCAAGCGCTGAGGCCGAGCGGACCTTGATGCGGGGTTTCACGACCGTCCGCGATCTTGGCGGCCCATCCTTTGCATTGAAGCAGGCGATCGACGAAGGGCTCGTGACAGGGCCCCGCATCTATCCATCGGGTGCCATGATCACCCCGACGGGCGGGCATGGCGACATGCGTCCTCTCTCCGATCTACCGAGGAGTCCCGGGGGCTCGTTGAGCCATATGGAACGGACAGGCGGCGCCAGCATCGCCGACGGCGCGAATGAGGTCCGCTTACGTGTGCGCGAGCAGCTACTCCAAGGTGCCTCGCAGATCAAACTGGTGGGTGGAGGAGGTGTTGCGTCATGGCGCACCACGCTCGACATGTTCACCTTCAGCGAGCCTGAATTCACAGCGGGCGTTGAGGCAGCTGCTGACCGGAATACCTACGTGACCGTGCACGCCTATCCGCCTGGTCAGATCCAGCGCGCCATCAGTGCGGGCGCTCAGTGCATCGAGCACGGGCATCTGATGGATGCGCCGACCGCCAGGTTCATGGCTGAGAAGGGCATTTGGCTCAGCACGCAACCTTTCGTAAGCGACGACGACATGCCTCCTTTGGTCGGCCAGAGCCGGATCAACCTGCTTCAGGTAATCGCCGGCACAAATACGGCTTACAGTCTTGCCAGGGAGCACAAGATCAAGACCGCGTTCGGAACCGACTTATTGTTTTCAAGCACGATAACCGAGCGCCAAGGCTCAATGCTGACCCATTTGACCCGCTGGTACGATAATGCCGACATCCTGAAGATGGCGACTTCCGTCAACGGTGAGCTCTTGGCGATGTCCGGTCCACGCAACCCCTACCAAGGAAAGTTGGGGGTTATCGAAAAAGATGCGCTGGCCGATCTGTTGGTGATCGATGGTAACCCCGTTGACGACATCGAACTTGTGGCCAGACCGGACAAGACCTTGGTGTTCATCATGAAAGACGGAAGCGTCTACAAGGACACCTTGTCTGCTGTGCATTGAGTTTGTTGACTGCGCCACAAGATGGCCGGCGCTGGCACCGGCCATCTTGTGGGGCGGCTACGCCACCGCCAATGCGACTGGTTGTCGCTCAGGCGGCCGGAAGGTGAAGGCGATGGCAACGGCACCGAGGCCGATGCCGAATGAGCCGATATACATCCAGAAATAGCTGCCGAACGTGTCGAACAGCCAGCCTCCTGCCCACGGTCCCAATGACATGCCCAGTGTCGAAACCATGAGAGCGATGCCGAACGCAGAGCCCATGTGCCTGGCGCCGAAATATTCGCGCACCAGGATGGCGTAGAGCGGCATCACGCCACCGAATGCCAGGCCGAATAACGCCGCAAGTGCATAGAAGCCGACGGTGCCCTTGGTTATGATGTAGAGGCTGACGGCTACCGCCTGCACGGCAAGCCCGGCGACCAGGGTCTGCCTCGCACCGACCCGGTCCGCGATCAGGCCGCACACGATGCGTCCGCTGAGCGATGCGAGCCCAGTAGTGCCGAACACGGTGGCGGCGGTCATCGACGGAATCCCGCAGTCGATCGCGTAGCTCACCATGTGAAAGATCGGGCCGGAGTGGGCCGCGCAACAGCAGAAGAAAGTCAGCGAGATCGCCACGAATTGCGGGGTGCGGATCACCTGACCCAAGCTGAGGTCACGTCCCGCCGCGCCACGATCGGCGGCCCCGCCGATCACCTCTCCGACGGGGGGCCGGCGTATGAACAGCGCCACGGGCACGATCACCACGAGTGCAAGTGCACCAATGGCGAGCATCGCGCTGCGCCAGTCATAGTTGGTGATGATCCACCGCGACAGCGGTGCAATCATCAACGAGCCAACCCCCATGCCGGCTGACACCAACGCAACTGCCAGGCTGCGGTTGGCGGTGAACCAGCGGGTCACGCTGGCGGTGAGCGGGCCGTAGAAGCTGCCGGCCGCGAGACCGACCAGCAGGCCGAACAGCAACTGGAACTGCCATAGCGTCGCGGCCTGGCTTGCCGAGATCAGGCCGACGCCAAGGATCACGCCGCCCGCCAGCACGACGATGCGGGTGCCGAAGCGGTCCGACAGCGCTCCCCACAGGAACGAGCCGAAACCCATGGCGAGAAAGCTGAGAACGGCGGTGAACGAGATGCCGGTGCGCGTCCAGCCCATGTCCTGCGAGATCGGCTGCAGGTATACGCCAAGCGACATCATCGAGCCCATGCCGATGCATGTGACGATCATGCCGATGCCGACGATGACCCAGCCGTAGAAGAGCTTCATGGCCGTTCCTCATAGCGGTCGTGATGGCGCACCCAGTCGCTCAGGTTGCCGTTGATCGTTTCGTCGCGTCCGTTGGGGACGATGTCAAGGAAGGAATAACTACCCAGAAAGAGTTCGCCGCCACGTCCGTAGGACGAGTAGGTGTGAAAGATCTGTCCGTCCGCATCCTTATAGAACACGCTGCGGCCCGAGAGTTCGTCGCTCATCGCCGGCCGCGTGTCGTAGTTGTAGATGACCTGACCGCTGGCGAGCTGCTCCGGGGTGAACGACACGTTGAAGTCGTAGTTGAAGTCGTTGCCGTACGACGACACCCATTTGACGTCCCAGCCCATGCGGCGCCGGAACGGCTCGGTCTTCGCCAGCGGCGCACGCGAGACGACGGCATAGGCGACGCCATGGTGCCGGATGTGCATCAGCGCACCCATCGTGTGATCCAGCTCGAACGAACAGCCGATGCAGCCTTCGGACCAATCGGGTCCGAACATGAAGTGCTTGATCACGAGCTGGCTCTGGCCATCGAACAGATCGGCCAGCGTTTCCGAGCCATTGGGGCCTTCGAACACATAGTTCTTTTCCACCTTGACCCAGGGCAGCGCGCGGCGTTCGGCGCTCAGCCGGTCGCGCAGCCGGGTAAATTCCTTTTCCTTGCGCAGCAGTTCCTTGCGTGCGGCGAGCCATTCATCGCGCGATACGACCTGATGCATTGCTCTGGTCTCCTGTTGTGGCGAGGTATTCTGCGAAACGTTCGAAGGTACTGGTCCAGCCGGCGCCGTGGCTGTCGCGCAGCGCTGCTGATGCAAACGGCGCTTGGCGCAAGGTGAGTCTGGTGCCGTCCCCCTCTTCGTCGAAGGTTACGGTGGTCAGCAGCTCATCGTGCGGCACATCGGCGCCAGGGTTTTCCCAGGCGAAGGTGAAGACGATGCGCTCGGGTTCGACGATTTCGCGCCAGACACCGCGTTTCCAGTGCTCGGTGCCTTGGGGTGAGCGCATGCCGAACCGGTAAGCGCCGCCGACGCGGACATCCATCTCGCAGTGGATCGTGGTGAAGCCCTGCGGTCCCCACCAGCGCGCAATGTGCTCGGGCTGCGTCCAGGTCCGGAACACAAGCTGGCGCGGCGCATCGAGGACGCGCGTGACGACGAGTTCGCGGTCTTTGTCATGCGTGCAGCCGCCACACCAACCCTGCGCGCTATCAGTGCTTGCGGCCACGCGGCTTCTCCTTGCCTTGCAGTTCGTTCAGGTAGCCTTCCAGGCGGTCCAGGCTCTGTTCCCAGAACACCCGATAGTGTTCCAGCCAGTCGGCGGCGTCCTTCAGCGGGCGCGGCTCCAGACGGCATGGCCGCCACTGTGCGTCCCGACCCCGGGTGATCAGTCCGGCCCGCTCCAGCACCTTCAAGTGCTTGGAGATGGCGGGAAGACTCACCTCGAAGGGGGCAGCCAGCTCCGTCACCGAGGCCTCGCCGGATGCGAGACGCGCGAGGATCGCGCGACGCGTCGGGTCGGCGAGGGCGGCAAAGGTGCTCGTCAGAGGGTCAGGCCCCATCGGTTAACCAGTCAGTTAATTAACTGATAGGTAAATTAAAGCTCCGACCTTGTCAAGCGTCGCACCGGCGCCGACCATTGGGTGTCGGTGAAACCGGACCTGAACTCAGTTGGCTCTGGAGTGCTCGTCAGCCGCCAGCGAGCCAATCGTCTCGCGCACGCTTCTGATCATATCTGTTCTTACGCCTGCGATATTCCCCGAGGACGTCCATACCTTCACCACCAGCTGTAGCGCGCTGTCGGCAGCGCCGAGTTCGAGCGTCGCCGAGGGCGCGGGACTTTCCACGATGCGCGCGTCGGAGTCGCAGAGACACTTGATCAAGGTAAGTGCTCGGTCGAGGTCGATTGCCTCCGAGAGCGGAAAATGCAGCTCGATGCCACGCACCGGATAGAAGCTGAAATTGCGCAGTGGCTGGCCCCATACACTCCCGTTGGGAACAATGATCTGCACGTTGTCCGGGGTTACGAGTTCGGTCCAGAACAACGAAAGTTCCTTGACCGTGCCCTGAATGCCCCCGACCTGTACGGAATGGCCGATCCTGAATGGCCGGAAGATCAGCAGCATCACACCCGCAGCCAAATTCGACAGGGTGCCTTGCAGAGCCAGCCCAACGGCCAGACCGGCGGCGCCCAGTACAGCGATGAGGCTGGTGGTCTGAATGCCGAACTGCGACAGGACGGCCAGAAATGTGATGGTCAGGATCAGATAGCGGACGATCGCACCAAAGAAACCGACGAGCATCTGGTCGAGATGCGGGGTCCTGGTCAGCGCTTTGGCGACCAGCCCATGTGCCTTTCCCGACAGCCACAGGCCGATGATCAGGATGGCAATCGCACCGAGCACATTGAGCCCATTGGCCACGATCAGGGGCAGATAGGTGTTGATGTCACGTGTCACCGAGGTGGCGATGTGATCCGGCATGGGGTCAACCCTCCACGACGCCTACGGAGCTGCGGGCGTGTCCCGCGGCGCTAGTGTGGCGGTTCCGAAGTCCGCATCTAGCGGATCCACCTGTGGCGGACTTCCCAATCGGGACACTAGAATTCTCCGCTGCGATATGCCTCATCCAGGCGTTCGGCATCCTCTTCGGACGGTTCGCGCCACGCCTCGCCGCGGCGGCGCAGGGCGCCGGTGAAGTTGGGTGGGCGTTTGGCGTTGAATGCCTGGCGGCCTTCCTCGCCGTCCGTGGTCACCTGGATCAGCAGATTGTTCATCAGCGTCTGCACATGCCACGCCTGATCCGTCGGCAGATCGCCGAAGCGTACGACGAACTCCTTCATCATGCGCACTGCCACCGGCGGCAGCTTGACGATGTGGCGCGCGTATTTCTCGGCCCGCTCCATCAGTTGCGCGTGCGGCACCACGTCGTTCACCAGGCCGATACGCAGCGCCTCCTGAGCATCGAACGGTTCGTCGGTCAACAGGATCTTCATCGCATCGGCGTAGCGAAGCTGCTTGATGAGCAGACTGGCGCCTGGCCCATGTCCGATCCACCCCTGCGACAGCAGCGAGAATTTGAACCGTGCGTTCTCGGCGCTGGCGATGCGGATGTCGGTGGACGACAAGAGAACATACAGGCCGGCGCCTGCCGCCCAGCCGTTCACTGCGGCGATGACTGGCTTCCACACGCGCGGGTAATGGTCGCCAAACCGGCCATCGACACCGGTCTTCTGTCCGTGCACGGTGCCTGCGAGTGGCCAGAAGATGCGCTTGGTGCGCAGATACTCGCGTTCCTCCTCGGTAATGTTCTTGCGGGGCGCCAGATTGTGCCCGCCACAGAAATACCGGTCGCCGGCTCCCGTCAGGATCGCGCAGCGGATGTCGCGATCCTCCCACATGTCAATCCATGCATCAGAGATCTCGTCCGACGTCTCCTTGTCAAAGATGTTTGCCTTCGCCGGATTGTTCAGCGTGATATAGGCGACGCCGTCGCGCTTCTCGTATCTCAGAGCCATCAGGTCATCGCCTTTCCCTTGCGCGCAATGAACTCAGGGAATGCATCCTCGGCTTTGGCGCCGCGCATCACGTGCGTGGTGTAGTGGTGCTCGATCTCGTAGGCGCGCTCTAGGCTTTCGCCTTTCTGTTCCAGCAGCAGCCGCTTGACACCCATGACGGCACCTCGGTGATTGCCGGCGATCATGCGCGCGATCTCCATGGTCTTGTCCCGCAGCTTCTCGCGCGGTACGAGATGGTTCAGTAGCCCGATGCGATACGCCTCCTCGGCTTCGACGACGCGAGCGGTGAACAGCAGTTCCTTGGCGAGCGGCCAGCCGATCTGTGCGCCAAGTGACCAGGTGCTGTTGATCCGGCCATATGCCGCCGCAAGAAAACGGAACTTGGTGTCCTCGCAGCCGATGCGCATGTCGAGCGAGGAGGACAGCACGGCAGCACCGCCATAGGCCAGGCCGTTCATCATGCCGATCGTGGGCTTGGCGGAGCCGGCGATGTCGTAGGCGCGACGGCCCTCGCGCATCGCCTCGAGCTGTTCGAATGAGTAGCGACGGTCGTCTTCGCGCTGCTCGTGAATATCACCGCCGGCGGAGAACGCTTTGCCGGCACCGGTGATCACGATGCAGCCGACCCCGTCGTCGGCATCCATCGCGTTCACTGCCGCGTGAAGCTCGGCCGATAGCTTGCGGTTCATTGCGTTCAGCTTGTCGGGGCGGTTCAGGGTGATCGTGCCGACGCCGTCCTCTACGTTGGTTAGAATGTGTTCGTAGCCCATGAACTCTCTCTCCCCTCGGTCGTGGCCGGACTGGTCTCGGCCATCCGTCACGGCAACAGTGCCATGTCGCGCGGCCGACACAAGTCTGGCGGCGACGGGCTGCGCTTTGCGCTGGTCCGCCATTTTCCCTTCGCCCAAGTGTCATTGTGAAGAGCGCGGCGTCGAAGTGATCGCGGTCACGCAGTGGTGGCGGCGCTCGGCTCGACATTGCTTTCCCTCGCATTCGCGAGGGTCGCAATGACACTTGCCCGTGCGGATGGGCCGATCAGATCACTGTAACAGAACTGAGATATTCCGTTGCAGCGTTTCGGCATAGAGCTCCTGTCAGCAAGGAGATTTCTTCGGATGCGCTCACCGCTTGCTGCCATTGCTGTCTTCACTGCGTGGATATCTCCCGTCCTGGCCCAACCCCAGCCGCATAACGTCGTCCTTTTCGTGGCGGACGGGCTGCGGCCAGGCATGGTCAGCGAGCAGACGGCACCAGCGATGACTGCGCTGCTGAGCCGTGGTGTCCGTTTCACCAATACTCACTCACTGTTCCCGACCTTCACCACTGCCAACGCGTCGGGCATGGCGACAGGACACCTGCTTGGCGATACGGGGGACTTCAGCAACACGATCTACACGGCGTTTCAGGTGTCTGGCGCCGGGGACAGCATCACCCCATCGCTTGAGAGCGATCCTGTGCTGGGCGATGTCGATGCACATTTCGCCGGCGACTATCTGAATGAAGCAACTATTCTCAAAGCGGCCCGTAGCGCGGGATTTTCGACGGCAAGCATCGGCAAGCTTGGTCCGGCGCTGATTTTCGATCATACGGAGCGGACTGGACAACATACCTTCCTTGTTGATGACATGAGTGGCCGCACCGGCGGAATCCCACTCTCTGACGAACTGAAAGAGCGGATGGCAGCGGCTCATCTGCCCGCTCAGGCTCCGACCCGGGGAGACAATGGCAAGGCAGGAACCAATACAGTTGCCGGGACCACGGTCGCGAATGTGGATCAGCAGAACTTCTTCTTAAATGTGGCGACCAAGGCGGTGCTACCCATTTTCAAAGAACGTGGGAAGCCTTTCGTCATGGTGTACTGGTCGCGTGACCCTGACGGAACGCAGCACAATCAGGGCGATAGTCTCGGCCGGCTACTACCTGGAATCAATGGTCCTACCTCGCTCGCTGCGATCAGGAACGCAGACAATAATCTTGCCGGATTGGTCGACGCGCTGAAGGAGCAGGGACTCGACGACAGCACCGATGTGATCCTCACATCCGACCATGGGTTTTCGACGATCAGTAAGGAGAGCGCAACAAGCTGGGCTGCGACGCAGAGTTACAAGGATGTGTCCCCCCACCTGCTGCCGCCGGGCTTCGTCGCAATCGATCTTGCTCACGCGTTGGGCCTTCCCCTCTACGACCCTGACGAAAAGAACGCATTGGTGGACGTCGGTGCACATCCGGCGCGTGGCAACGGCGCTATTGGTGAGGATCCTTCACGGCCTGTAGCAGTCGTTGCGGCCAACGGCGGATCCGACCTTGTCTACCTGCCCACTGGCGAGAGGGCATTGGCTGCCAAAATTGTCACGGCGCTGTCCAAGCAGGATTACCTGAGCGGCCTGTTTGTGAACGATGAGCTGGGTCGAATTGCGGGCACACTCGCATTATCGGCGATTGCCTTTCGCGGCACTGCCGTGACACCTGCGCCGGCGATCGTCGTGAACTTCCGCTCGTTCTCGACCGGATGCGCGGACGCCGCCACATGTGGCGCGGAGATTGCTGATACGGGGCTGCAGCAAGGCCAGGGCATGCACGGGAGCTTTTCTCGCGCCGACACCCGCAACATCATGGGCGCCGCTGGACCAAGCTTTCGGCAACGTTTTGAGGACGACGCCCCCGCCAGCAATGCTGACATCGGCATTACCATTGCTCGCCTGCTGAGACTGAAAATCCAGGCGAAGGGCAAGCTTATCGGGCGCGAGCTGGCCGAGGCAATGCCGAACGGATCTGTGCCCACATATAGTGAGGCGGTACTGCAGTCAGAGCCGGATGCAATGGGGAACGTGACAATCCTCCTGACGCAGAAGGTTGGCGACACGGTTTATTTTGATGCCGCCGGCTACCCAGGACGAACGTTGGGTCTGCCGACCAAGGCAAACAGATAACCGGTAGCGGTCGCTGCGCTCCTAATCGCTTGCCGGCTTCTCTGACTGACCCGCAGGCGGCGTGGGCTCAGTCGCGGCGGCTGCGTGCGGCGCTGGAGTTTTGGCGATCGCACCGGTCATCGGAATGAAGAACACGCCAATGTCACGCTTGGAGTGAACCTTGCCCTCAGCGTCCTTCGTATAGACGTAGAGAACCTGGCCGCGCTTGAATGGCTGACCGATCGGAATGACCATCCGCCCGCCGGGCTTCAACTGCTTGAACAGGTCGGGCGGTGCATATTGGGCGGCGCAGGTCACGATGATGATATCGAATCCGCCTTGCACTTCCGGCCAGCCGTAATAGCCGTCGCCGACACGAGTATGAACGTTGCGATAGCCAAGAGGTGCGAAAATCTTACCGACCGCCTTGCCAAGCGGCTCGATGATCTCGATCGAGTATGCCTGCTTGACGATGCGTGAAAGCAACGCGCTCTGGAAGCCGCTGCCAGTGCCAATCTCCAGCGTCACGTCCTCGGCTTTCGGCTTGCAGACCTGCGTCATATAGGCCTGGCCGAGATAGTCGGACAATGCCGAGCCATAGCCCAACCCCCAGGGCTTGGGATCCGACTCATACGCGTCGCCAGGAGTCGCGCGGTGCTCGGAATAGATGTAGTGAAAATATTCGCGCGGCACGGCTCCGAAGGCTGCCATCACGGCCGGATCGGCGTCGCCGAGATGAGCTTTCAAATAGGTCTCGATGAGATGCAAGGCGGCGGGCTTGCGCTTCTGGATCGCGTCGAACTGCGCGTCGGTCAGGCTGACCGGCCGACCGGATTCCTGCATCGCCTTCTCGTATGCGGCGAGAGTCCACGCCGCGGCCGGGGCCGTACGCACGAAGCCCAGTGCGCCGGCCGCGGCCATCACTCCGCGGCGCGTGATCCTACTGATATGTGCTGCCAAACCGGGCTCTTCCTTGCTGCGGGAAACGTTATCAGCGCAAGCACATACAGCAGCGCGGCACAGAGCAGAACCCGGCTGAAGCCGGCCTCTCGAGCGATCAGGTTGGCGAGCGGCGTCGCCACCACAGAAAAGGCGCCGTTCAGCCCCCACGCCCAAGGCAACAATGCCCCCGAGCCGGTGTTCGCCAGGCCCAGCGGGAATGGCAGTCCAAGCGCCACCGACACAGGCGCCAGTGCGACCAGCACCAGGGCCGCGCGAACACTCCAGGGTAGGTCGAGGGTCGCCAGGATCGCTGGCTGCAGCCCGGCCAGTGTGATGCCGCACCACACCACGATGATCAGGCACGCAATGCCGATGGCGCGGCGCGAGCCCGTGCGGTCCGCCAGCATGGCACCCAGGCCGGAAAATACCAGCATGCCGGTGAGCACCAGGGCGAAGCCCGAGGTGCGATCGTTCAGCCAGAGGCTCGCCTTCTCGATCATGAAGATCTCGATGAACAAGAAGCCCAGGCCTAATGCCGGGAAGTACAGGATCGGCCGCAGCACACCGGTCTCCGCCAACCGAAGCCGTCGTCGCGCCACCAGTGGAACCAGCAGAACGAGTATGGCGATCACCACCGCCTGAGCCAGCACTGCGAGGTTGACCAGCGCACCGATCTCGGCCTGCGGCAGGATTTCCAGACGCTGCAGGATTGTGCCGAGCTGAGCGAGCCGCAGCACGGCGTAAAAGAACGGCCGGTCCATGGTGACGGGCGCCAGATTGAATGCCGCACCGGACTGTGTCGCGCGATCCTCCAGTACCGCCCGTGCCTCGTCGGCGATCGAATCGTCCGGGCCGTCGGAGGTGACCTCGCCGCTGGCGAAGGAGACGGCCGGCAGGTCGTTGTATATGCCGGCGCGCGCTGCGGTCGGATCAAGCCCCGGATACCACGACACATCGAACGAGCGGTCGTCGCAGAACTTCCGCGAGGTCGCGATGCGTGTCGCATCCCACGGGCGGTTGGACAGCAGAACCCGGGCGCTCCAGGCCGACCGATAGACCACCACGTGCGCCGCAGGGTCGGCGAAGCCGGCGGCCAACAGTGCGGCGCGCGCGGTTGCGAGTACGCGCAGCGCATATACCGGAAAGTCACGGATCGACACCGGGATGGAGACGATGCCGCCCGGCGTCAGCGCCCGCAGGTCATCTGCAAGGGCCTGAGCAGTGAAGGCGGTCGCATTGGCCTCCGCCGCATCGAGGAAGTCCGCCGAAATATCGATGATGTCGTATCGCCCGCCACCCCGAACCGCGGCAATCGGTCCGCCCCCGGACAGGCTCGCGCGGTGGTCCTGCTGCCAGGGCGGTGATGGGCCGAGACCTTGTTCCATGGAGCGCAGCAGAACCGGCTCCGGCTCCAGCACGTCTGCATGGTCCGCACCGAGAGCGAGGGCTTCGGTCACCCGAAAGCCGCCGGATGCGCCGACCAGCAGCACTTTCGCATGCGGGATCAGTTGATACGGCAGGGCGCCCAATGACGCGGGCGCGTAACCCACATCGATACCACCCGGCTTCGGCAGTGCCGCGATCCGGTTGCCGTCGCGGTACAAGCCGAAGGTTTGCGGCGGCCCGGGAACACCGAGCATGCCCGCGTTGTTGGAAATATCGGTGTCCACGCGCTCGGTGAAATCGTCGAGCAACATGTAATCGCCGCGCGGCGACAGCACGGTCGCCGTGACGCGCGCATCTGGGGTGTGCAGTGGCGCGTAGATCGCCTTGAAGTCGTTGAACCGTGCCTGGTTGTCGAGCAGCAGCAGCGCCTCGGCGCCGACGAAAGCTACGCCCGCCGCGGCGATACTGGCCCAGCGCCAGCGTCCCACCGCGAACCAGGCGCTTGCGGCCAGCGGTACCAGCAGCACCGGCACCAGAAAGAAGGCATGCACGACGAACATCATTGCCAGCACGAGAGCCGCGCCTGCGCCTGCGCCTGTGAGGTCGTAGCCATAGACATGGCCGATGCGGTCGGCGTGCAGGATGAAGGTCAGGCTGATGAACAGCCCGGTCAAAAAGAAGAACGGCAGCAGGCACGCGTAATAGCCCGCGATGTTCCAGAGTTGCGGCTGCCACGTCGTCGGGTTCTGCAATTGCAGCGGATTGAATGGATTGATCGTGGTGAGGTGGAAGCCGATTGCCGCGGCGGCGACCAACAGCGCGGGCAAGGCGGCGAGCAGTGTCTCGCCATGGCGCGCCGCCTTGTCGCGGCACAGCGCCAGCAGCACGCCGCTGAAGGCGAAGCCGACCATGACGATGGAGATCACCCAGTAGCCATACTCAGACCACTTCGCGACAGCGAAGTAGCGGGTGAGGGCGGTCTCATATCCCACCGCCGCCATCGAGACCAGAAACAGCGGCAGCAGACTGAATGTGTTGTTGTGCGATTCAGACCTGCGGCCATTCCGCCTTCGGTCGTCACGCTCCGGCGCGGTGCGGCGCGTCACGGCCATACGGTCCGTGTCATGAACCCCGCGAGCAAGGCATTGAACCGCACCGCATCATCGACGAACAACGCGTGACCGGCGCCCTGGAATACCGCGATCTGGGTGCCGGGGCGGTTATGCGCGAGGTTGGCGGCCTGCTCGGCCAGCCAGCCCGGACGGACGACATACAGCACTGGCTTGTCGGTCGAGTAGATCGCGCTGCGCCAGTAGCTGCGTGGCATTGGGTAAGCGAGCAGGGCGCGGCTGGCGGCCTCCGGTGTGCGCAGAGTGGCCTGGGTGAGGCGATCCAGATAGTCATCGCTCTGCCGGCTCAGGAACATGCCGGTGACGAAGCGGTGCATGGCGATGGCGTGTGGCATCACCGGTCCGGGGCGATGCCGCCTTGGCGGTGGAGGCGGCTCCTCGCCCACCGAATTGTCAACCAGCACCAATCCCGCGACCATCAGGTCGCCATGTGCCCGCACGTAGGCCAGCGTGTCCAGCACCCCCAGCGACCATCCGACCAACAGCACCGGCACGGGCGCCAGGTTGGCGACCAACTCGGCGATGTCCTGGCCCCGTCGCTTCGGTTCGTATCCCCAGGCCGGCGCATCGGAGTCGCCCTGACCTCGCGGGTCGAACGCCACGACGTGATAGCGTGGCGCGAAAGCCCGGAGCTGTGGCTGCCAGATCCAGGCGGGCATGGTCCAGCCTGGGACGAAGACGATGGTGTGGCCGGTGGACGGTCCCGCTTCGAGATAGTGCAGCCGTATCCCGTCGCTGGCGAGATAAAAGCGGCTCTGCACCGCATCCTGCGCTGCCGCCATCGGGGAGGAGGCGAGCGCCAGGATCGCCAGGATCGCGACAGCGATGCGCATGTCACCACATCACAAAGTTGCGCCGCGTCGTGTCAATGTCGATGTGATTTGCGCCTGAGCGGTCACCTGGGCTCGGTGAAGTGTCTCAGCTCAGCGGGACGGCGCAGCACGAGAAAGCCTTCCTCGATGTCGATAAGTCCGTCCTCACGCCAGAGTCGCAGCTGCTTGTTCACGCTCTCCCGCGAGGAGGCAACGAGATTGCTGAGGTCGCGTTGCGACAGGCGAAGGTCGATGCGCGTGCCGGCGGAGCCCGCCCGTCCGTAGTCGTCGGCCAGCTTCAACAGAACCCGCGCCAGGCGCTCGGGGAGATCGAACAGAGCGATCTCTTCCAGCGCCATGCTGGTGCGGCGGACCCTGTCGCAAAGCACGCCGATCACCCGCAGCGCGAGATCGTGGTTCTGCGCGAGGAACGGCAGGAAATGGCGGCGCTCGACGACCAGCAGCAGCGTGTCCTCGGTCGCCGTGCCGTCCGCACTGCGTGGCTTGCCGTCGAGCAGGGCCAACTCGCCGGTGATCTCACCAGGGTTGATCACATTCAGTGTGACTTCCTTCCCCTCGGCAGACACCGTGCTGATGCGAACCCGCCCTTGCAGGACCACCATCATCGACGAGGCGTTGTCGCCGCGCTGGAAGATCGTCTGCCCGCGACGGAAACGTCGCTCGGAGGCGAACTTCAGTATCTCGTCCAGCTCTGCTGGCTGCATAGCGGCGAAAAGCTGGCTGCCCAACAGGGCCTCACGTTTGCCGTCGCGCTCTAGCCTGGCCACGTGCGTCTCCCGGTACCCAGTGCCCACGCCCGGCGGTTGTCTCCACTCTGGGCGATTCCCGAGGAGGCAGTATGCGCGTCCTGTAACAGTTGTGGTATCCCGCGCTCGCCGTGAACAAGGAGGCGTGATGTCGGCGCTGGACGATGCGGTTCGCTATGCCAAGGCGCACGAGACGCCTTGGCCGCGCGACCTGCGGACGCATCTCGAGGCGGGGTTCTTCGAGCCGCCACCGCACAACGAGGTCCTTGGTCCGATCCAGCCGCGGGGTGGCCCTAACGGCTTGATCATGCGCGGCAATTCAGTGTTGGCGCGCTGGGGCGACACGCAGCAGGTCGATTTCACATTCTCCGTCGCCAAGAGCTATCTCAGCCTGCTGGCCGGGATCGCTGTTGCCGACGGGTTGATCGGCGAACTGGATGAGCCGGTGGCGCTCACCGTCCACGATGGCGGGTTCGAGGGACCGCACAACGGCGCGATCACCTGGCGACATCTGTTGCAGCAGACGTCGGAATGGGAAGGGGCGCTGTTCGGCAAGTCCGATGTCATCGATCGCAATCGGAACCTCGCGGTCGAAGGGAAGGGGCGGAAGGGCGACGCGCGGCCGCTGCAACCGCCGGGCACGTTCTGGGAATACAACGACGTGCGGGTGAACCGGCTGGCGCTGGCGCTGCTGCGCCGGTTCCGCCGTCCGCTGCCGGAAGTGTTCGCCGAACGGATCATGCAGCCGATCGGCGCGTCGCGGACGTGGAGTTGGCATGGCTATCGCACATCGAAGGTCGAGATCGACGGGCGCACGATCGAGTCAGTGTCGGGCGGCAGCCACTGGGGCGGCGGTGTGGCTATCCACGCCGAGGATCAGGTGCGCATCGGTTTGCTGATGCTGCGTCGTGGTGTGTGGGATGGGCGGCGCCTGTTGCCGGACACGTGGATCGAGGAGTCGCTGCGGCCTTGCCCGCTGCACCCGAACTACGGGCTGCTGTGGTGGCTGAACACCGGACGGATGCGCTATCCGAGTGCGAGCGAGGCGAGCTTCTTCGCTTCCGGAGCCGGCGGCAACATCACCTGGATCGATCCCGAACATGACCTGGTGGCGGTGATGCGTTGGATGAACCCGACGGCGGTGGATGGCTTCATCCGGCTGGTGATGGAGGCGCTTTAAGCAGCGGGGTGCCAGGAGTGCGGCAGCATAAGTTGAATCCGCCCTTACAGTAGGGCGACCGGTGAGACATTACGGTTGCCAGCGCCGGGTCCCGAGCAGAACGCTGTGCCGCCCGGTTGGCCCGGCAAGATCATACACGCTTACTTCTGACCACTCGAAGCGCTCGCGCAACGCCGCAAGCGGCTCTGGTGCAAGTCGCTCGTGCACTTCGATCACATAGAGCAATGGGCTGTCGGCATAGACGCGCTCGAAGGCGTCGACGATCTCCCCGACCGGCGGTTTGGTCCATCCGAGGTCCAGGCCTGTCTCGGAATTCAACGCATCTGCCCAGGGAGGGGCCAGAAACGCCACCACGCGCTGCCCCGGGGGAAATCGCCATTCGCTGAGCAACGTGCGGAAATCCCCATTGTATACGCGGATCGGCGCGTTGATCAGCGCGAGACTTCTTGTCGTCATTGCAAAGATGGCGGGCTCGAACTCGAAGCCGATCCCTTCCCTGCCAGGCAAGTGCCGGAGGGATCGAATAGAGGCCGTTGCCCGAGCCTGTGAAGGGATCGATAACCCCCAGAGTTGATCCTGTCGGGGGCGGTAACGGCGATCCGCGCCACGTCTTGGCCAATGCGGTTGCCGAGCGGATCCCGCACGGCTTCAAGGGTGGTTCGTGCAAGGATGCGGACACCGCGGCTGTACCATTCCGCCGGGCGCATGCCGTAGAGAGCGACAGCGTCGGGATCACCGAAGCTGTCGCGACCGAACTTCTCGACCTCCCACAACTCAACAACCTGGTTCCGTTTCTCTGGGCTGAGCAGAAAGTCGGCGATCGTATGTCGGGAGTTTGCCGCTCGACGGGTTGTCCACCACTGTTTGCCTATTGCACTTATTGTTTGCACCAGTGTACCGGGCTGCGGTCCGGAAGGCCAATGCCGAGCAGAGCGGCGCATTTCCGACGTGTGTAAATTCAAGAACTGGCCGCCTGGATAGACGCCGGCTGTCCGGAATAGAGGTTCGGCCTTAGTCGGTGGGGGCCGAACGGTGGTGTTCGGTCAGTGACGTCAGTCGAAGCCCATGAACCCCGGCATTTCGCTGATCGGCTGCGCCGCCTTCAGCCGCGCCAGATCGGGCACAGGCCGCGCAGTGCGGGGATCCCCGGCAAGCAGCGCCTCGAGTTCGGCAGCGACCGACAGCACGAACGCATCGCCGCCGCGCGGGCCGACGATCTGCAGGCCAAATGGCATGCCGTGGCGATCGACGCCGACCGGCAGCGAAACTGCAGGATGACCCGGCAATGTCACCGCGTAGGCGAGCGCCAGCCAGTGGAAATAGGTGCGGGTCTTTTTGCCGTCGATTTCTGCCGGGTAGAGTTCGCGCCACGGCCGCGGGCTGATGGTGATCGACGGGGTCAGGATAACGTCCCAGTCCTGAAAGAAGCTCTGCCAGCGCCGATACAGCGCTGTCTGCAGTGCTTGCGCTCGCGCGACATCGGCAGCCGAATAACGCAGGCCTTCCTCGACATTGGTGCGCACGTTCGGCCCAACGTCGTCGGGTCGCGTGCGGACCTTCTCCAGGTGGGTGGCGAGGTAGCCTATCGAGCGCAACACCTCGAAGGCCTCATCCGCACCCGAACAATCGGGTGCGGTGTCCACGGCGCGGTGAAAGACATGGCGGAACAGGCCGGTCTTCTCCGCGAACACTTCGGCGACATGTCGCTCGGTGGGAGCAAAGCCAAAGTCCGGTGTGACCGCAACACGCAGCCGCGCCAGGTCGATGCGCGCCGGCACGGCGAAGTCATCCGCCAGGCGCACGGTGCGACGGTGGATCGTGGTTGCCAGCGGATCGCGTGCGTCGTCACTGACCATGGTGGACAGCAGCAGGCAGAGATCCGGCACGGTGCGGGCCATCGGTCCAGCGACCGACAGGTTGTTCCAGCCGAGGCCGCGGCGCTCGTTGGCGACCAGGCCCGGCGTGGGCCGAAAGCCGACGATGCCGCAGAACGCCGCCGGATTGCGCAAAGACCCGCCGGTGTCGGAACCGGAGCAGATCGGCACCATGTTGGTGGCCAGCGCTACGGCCGAGCCACCGGACGAGCCGGCGCACGATAGTGTCGGATCGAACGGATTGCCGGTTGCGCCATAGACGGCGTTGCGCGTGTTGGCGCCGGCACCGAACTCTGGCGTGTTGGTCTTGCCAACGACAATGGCACCGGCCTGGCGTACGGCAGCAACCAACCGTTCGTCAGCGGCGGGAACGTTGTCGCGGAACAGTGTGCTGCCGTGCGTCGTGCGCAGGCCCTCGGTCTCCTGCAGATCCTTGATACCGATCGGCAGCCCGTGCAGCGGCGGCAGTTCATCGCCGCGTAGGACGGCCGCATCGGCTGCCTTCGCTGTGATGCACGCACGGTCGAAGTCGCGTGCCACCATGGCGTTGACCGCGTGATCCACCGCCTCGATGCGTCCGATGCAGCTGGCCAGCAATTCGCTGGGTGCCAGCTTCTTCTGACCGATCAGGCGGCGCGCCTCGATCGCGGTGAGATCGCAGGGTTCGGCCATGTCAGTATCCCAGCGCCAGACCGTCCTTGCGTGGATCGGAGCCCCCTACGAGACAGCCGCGCGCCCGGTCGATCCAGATGGCCTGGCCGCCGCCGTGCGGCCGGTCCGCCGGCTCCAGTTCGTGCCCGCGCTTCGCCAGCGCGTCACAGATGTTGCGCGGGATACCGTGTTCGACCTGCACCTTGCCCTTCAGCGGGAACAGGCGCGGCAGATCGATCGCCTGCTGAATATCAAGGCCATATTCCAGCATGTTGGTGAGGAACAATGAGTGACCCATCGGCTGGAAGTGGCCGCCCATGACCCCGTACGGCATCACTGCCTGCCCCTCCCGCATCACCATCCCGGGGATGATCGTGTGCATCGGCCGCTTGCGGGGCGCAATGCAGTTTGGATGGTCGCGCTCGACGCGGAAACCGAAGCCGCGGTTCTGCAGCATCACGCCGGACCGTTCGGCGAGGATCGCCGAGCCGAAGCCTTCGAACAGCGAGTTGATGAAGCTGCACGCGTTGCCGTCCTGATCGACGACGCAGAGATACACGGTGTCCTTGTGCGGCGGCAGCATTGCCTCCCCCGCGGCGGGCAGCGCACGGAGTGCCGCGTCGTCGTTGATCAGCGCGCGCAGTCCGGACAGGTATTCAGCGCCGAGCAGCTTCTTCACCGGCACATCAACCCGCGACGGATCGGCGACGAACGCATCGCGATCGCGATAGGCGAGGCGCGCGGCCTCGATGTGGCGGTGGAAGCGCAGCGCGCCCAGCGGTCCATCGGCAGCCGGTGCGATGCCGCCCAGCATGCCCAGGATCATCAGCGCGACGATACCCTGGCCGTTGGGCGGACACTGATACACGTCGTAGCCGCGCCAGTTCAGCGTGATCGGCGCGACGAACTCGGCGTTGCTGAGGCCGGACGAAAGATCCTCCTCGGTATGCAGCCCGCCGCGTGCGCGGAGCGTGGCGACGATGTCGGCCGCCACCGGACCTTCGTAGAAAGCTTTCGCGCCATTGCGCGCGATACCGCGCAGCGTCTCTGCCAGGGCGGGCTGGCGAAAAATGTCGCCCGCTGCGGGCGCCTTGCCGTTGGGCAGGAAACTGTGCGTGCCGTTCTTGCGCAGCTTCGTCTCCAGCCTCTGCCACGACCACGCCACCACGGGGTGCACCGGCCAGCCATCGGCAGCATAGCGGATCGCTGGCTGCAGCAGTTCATCGAGACCCTTGCGGCCGTGCGCCTTCAGCAGCGTCTCCCAGGCGTTGATTGCGCCTGGCACGGTCACTGCGTGGGCGGAGGTGTTCTCCAGCGCCGTAATTCCCTGTTGCTCATACCAGTCGATGGTGGCGGCGGCCGGAGCGCGACCGGATCCGTTCAAAGCGATCACCTTGCCAGCGCTGGCCGGCGCGTAAAGACAGAAGCAGTCGCCGCCGATGCCAGTGGACTGCGGCTCGATCACACACAGCACGGCCGTCGCCGCGACCGCGGCGTCCAGCGCGTTGCCACCTGCGCGCAATACGTCGAGGGCCGTCAGCGTCGCCGCCGGCATGGAGGTGGCTGCCATGCCGTGCGTGGCATAGACAGGACTGCGGCCGGCCAGGTGGTGATTGCGCATACTTTGGGTCGCTCCGGTGCTTGCCCTCGGGCTTGACCCGAGGGTCGACAGGTCTGCCAGTATGGACCAACCGGGCGCAGGAGCAACGATCGATGACCGAGACGATCACCTTCGGCGACTTCGAACAAGTCGATATCCGCGTCGGCACCATCACCGACGCGCAGCCATTCCCCGAGGCGCGCAAGCCGGCCTATAAGCTGGTCATCGACTTCGGCCCCGAGATCGGGATCAAGCGGTCCTCGGCGCAGCTCACCGTGCACTACAGGCCAGACCAGTTGATCGGGCGGCAGGTCTGCGCAGTGGTGAATTTTCCGCCGCGCCAGATCGGACCGTCCGTCAGCGAGGTGCTGACCTTGGGCATGCCGGATGGAGATGGGGCGGTCGTGTTGATCAAGCCCGACTTCAAGGTGCCGAACGGTGGCAAGCTGTTCTGATGGCGACGCACTACTACGCCGTGACGTGGGATCAGTTGCACCGTGACGCCCGCGCGCTGGCATGGCGGCTGATGGACAAGGGACCCTTCACCGGGATCGTCGCGATCACCCGCGGCGGGCTGATCCCGGCGGCGATTATCGCGCGGGAACTCGACGTGCGCCTGGTGGAGAGCGTGTCGATTGTCACATATGCCGCGGGCAGCAGCGGCACGCTGATCGAGGAGGAACGCGGCAGCGCGCCGGTGGTGATCAAGCCGCCTGCGGCGGCCGGCGATGGGGCCGGATTTTTGATTGTCGATGACCTTGTTGATACGGGGACCACGGCACGCGTGGTGCGCGGGCTGCTGCCGCGGGCGCATTTCGCATCGGTCTATGCCAAACCTGCGGGACGCGGTGCGGTGGATGACTACATTACCGAGGTGTCGCAGGATACCTGGATCCTGTTTCCCTGGGACACCGAACCGCAGTTCGTCGCACCGCTGGTAAGCCGGGGAACCTGATTCCCCACCATCGAACCCAGCTCATCGCTCTGCTCGCGCAGCGCGGCTCATGAGCAATTCCTCCGCCTGTGCGGCCATCGCGCGGATGCTGTCGCCGGCCGGCACCAGCGCGTCCATCAAACCGATCGCCTCGCCCACATACACAGCGATCCTGTCCGCGTCGGCATCGGCGACCGACTGCAGATAGGCGGGCCGCAATTCCTCGGCCACAGCGCGCAACGCGTCTTCCTTGCCTGCCCAACGGTCGGTGAAGCTGTTGCGCAGTACGCGGCCGGTAAACTCGGCGGGCCACGCGGCGCCGCGCGCGATGTCACCGGCGGACTGACGCAGCGTTGCATCGCCGTCGTTGGCAAGCGCGGCATCCTGCAGATTGCGGTGCACCAGTGCCTCCGGGCTGGCCCACATCCGCGAGCCGACCAGCACGCCGTCGGCGCCCAGCATCAGCGCGGCGGCGAGGCCGCGGCCATCGGCGATGCCGCCAGCAGCGACAAGCAGCGTATCCGGACTGCGCTGCGCCAACAGATCCGCGATCTCGGGCACCAGCGTCAGGGTCGCGCGTCTGGCACCGTGCCCGCCAGCCTCGGTCCCCTGGGCGACGATGATGTCGGCGCCCACGTCAAGGGCCGCGTCGGCGTGTCGCATGTCCTGCACCTGGCAGATCAGCAGTCTTCCTGCCGCCTTGATCGCCGGTGCGAACGGGCGCGGATCGCCGAACGACAGCATCACCGCCACGGGCGCATGCGCCAGCGCCACGTCGAGTACCGCCGGCCGGGTTGCGAGCGCCCAAGTGATGAAGCCGCAACCAACGCGCGCATTGCCCGCTTCGGCGAATTCATGCGTGAGCCATTGCGCGTCGGATGAACCGCCGCCGATCAGGCCGAGTCCGCCGGCGGCTGTGACGGCGGCGGCGAGCCTGCCGCCGGCCGCGCCGCCCATCGGGGCGTTCAGGATCGGGTGCTCGATGTTCAACCGCTCGGTCAGTCGGGTATGGATTGCCATGTCTCTCACTCGAACATGGCTACTGCGCGGATCGGGCTCGCGGTGCCGCCGCGGATCTTGAGCGGAAAGCCGATGAAGCGGAAGCGTCCGCGGCCGACCAGCTTGTCGAGATTGGCGAGGCATTCCATGTGCGTGATGCCACGTTCGGCACAGGCCATGTGCGCAAGATAGTTGGGCTCGCCTTCCGGCGCCGGGCTGATCGCCTCGACGCCGAACATGCCGATGCCGCGGTCGGCAAGCCAGTGCACCGATTCCAGCGCGAGGCCAGGAAAGTCGTGCAGATAACCCGGCTTGCCAAGCAGGCGTTCGTTGGTCGCCATGTAGAGCAGCACGGTGTCGCGGGGCTTGATCTGCTGGCCCGACTTGTCCAGCGCCGCTTCCATCTCCGGCACACTGATCGAGTGCTTCAGCGGCACGTGCGACAGGTCGAGACAGATCGCCGAGGTAAAGAAGTCCTCCAGCGGTACCTGGTCGATCGACAACGCGCCCGGGCGAGGATCGAAATGTACCGGCGCATCGACATGCGTGCCGGCATGGTCGGACAGCGCGATCG
>JAMXLO010000058.1 GCA_024280945.1 Acetobacteraceae bacterium | reverse complement strand
CAAGCTTCGCCGGCAGCTACATCGTTAACGGTCGGGCAGCCTCTCCCGCCGAGGCGCAGCACCTGGTCGCCAGTGGCGTCCAGCCGGGTGCCTGGGTGGTCAACGGCTATGGCATCGCACCGGCAGCGGAGCGTGCCGCCTTCACTGCTCCGGCTGCGACCGAGCCCAGCGGCCAGAAGTGCTACTACGTCCTCGACGTCCTGTTCTGCGACTGAGCGCTGGATCGTCATATTCTTCATCGCTTCGGCGGCAGCATTGACGGTCGGTGCGGCCGTGTGAAGCGACACTGGGTGTGGCAGCCGCTGGCAAATCGCTGGAGGATGTCGCCCAGCCGTTGTCGAGTGCCGCTTCAAGTTTTTCGATCGGCGGCGCACCGCAATCTACACCAATCTCGCCTGCCTCACTGCGGCAGCGATGAAACCCGCGAACAATGGATGCGGGTCGAACGGCTTCGACTTCAGCTCCGGATGGTACTGGACACCGACGAACCATGGATGATCCGGCCGCTCGATGATCTCCGGCAGCACGCCGTCCGGCGACATGCCAGAGAACACCATGCCCGAGCGTTCCAGGCACTCCTTGTAGCTCACGTTCACCTCGTAGCGGTGCCGGTGCCGTTCCTCGATCCAGGTGGCACCGCCATACAACTCCGATACCAACGTGCCTGGCGACAGCACCGCCGGGTAAGCACCGAGCCGCATCGTCCCACCAAGGTCGCCGCCTTCCATCCGCCGTTCCACCTCGTTGCCACGCGCCCATTCGGTCAACAGGCCCACCACAGGATCCTCGCACGGTCCGAACTCGGTGGATGAGGCGCACCGCAACCCGCAAAGGTTGCGCGCCGCCTCGATCACCGCCATCTGCATGCCGAAGCAGATGCCGAAGAACGGCACGTGCTTCTCTCGCGCGAACCG
Organism: Acetobacteraceae bacterium; assembly: GCA_024280945.1. Classification (GTDB taxonomy): domain Bacteria; phylum Pseudomonadota; class Alphaproteobacteria; order Acetobacterales; family Acetobacteraceae; genus JAMXLO01. The sequence goes on along the minus strand of JAMXLO010000058.1, from coordinate 75,894 downwards.
CACCGCCTCGATCTTGCCCCGCGTGCCACGCTCGCCGAAGCCGGCGGCGACCAGGATGCCGTTGCAGTCCTCGAGCCGGTGTAGCGCGCCGCCGTTCTCGAACACCTCGCTATCCACCCAGTCGAGCTGCACCTTCACCCGGTTGGCGATGCCGCCATGGGTCAACGCCTCGGCCAGTGATTTATACGCATCCAGCAGGTTGGTGTATTTGCCGACGACGGCAATGCGCACTTCGCCTTCAGGTGAGCGAACCGCCTCGACGATCTCGTTCCATCGCGACAGGTCGAGTCCGTCGTCCGCCGGCAGATCGAAATGCCGCAGCACTTCGCGGTCCATGCCCTCGGTGTGGTAGCTGATCGGCACGGCATAGATCGTATCGACATCGAGTGCCGCGATCACCGCCTGCGGACGCACGTTGCAGAACAACGCAATCTTGCGACGCTCGTTTTCGGGAATTGGCCGATCGCATCGGCACAGCAGCATCTGCGGCTGGATACCGACATTCAGCAATTCCTTCACCGAGTGCTGTGTCGGCTTGGTTTTCAGCTCACCGGCCGACGGAATGTAGGGCACCAGCGTCAGGTGCACGAACATCGCGCGCTCCGGGCCCAGTTCATTGCCGAGCTGACGGATCGCCTCGAGGAAAGGCAGGCTCTCGATGTCACCCACGGTGCCGCCGATCTCGACCAGCACAAAGTCGAAGTGCTTGGTATCGCGGAGGATGACCTCTTTGATCGCGTCGGTGATGTGGGGGATCACCTGGACCGTGGCGCCCAGATAGTCTCCGTGCCGTTCCTTGGCGATCACCTCGGAATAGATCCGCCCGGTCGTGGCGTTGTCGAACCGACTGGCCGGCACACCGGTGAAGCGTTCGTAGTGCCCCAGGTCCAGGTCGGTCTCAGCGCCGTCGTCGGTGACATAGACCTCGCCGTGCTGATAGGGGCTCATCGTCCCCGGATCGACATTCAGGTAGGGGTCCAGCTTGCGCAGGCAGACGGAGAAGCCGCGCGCCTGCAGCAGGGCACCCAGGGATGCCGAGGCGATGCCTTTGCCAAGAGAAGAGACCACGCCGCCGGTGATGAAGACATACCGCGTCATGGGCGCCCAATATACGAACCCGAATCGGGTGACGGGAAGCCCGATCGTCAGGCATCACGCATGCGCCGGACGAGGGTCAGTTCGTCGGGACGCTGGGACCCTTTGGCGCCGGTGGCGGCGCTGGAGCAGGCGCAGTGGGTGCAGGCGCCGTGGCGGGCGGCGGGTTCTCGAGCAGTGACCCGCCAACCCCGGAGGTGCCGCGGTTCATCAGCGCCAGGGCCAGCGACAGCGCCATGAACACGGTGGCGAGAATAGCCGTCGTGCGGGTCAGCAGGTTGGCGGTGCCCCGGCCGGACATGAAGGCGCCCATGCCCTGCGAGCTGCCGATCCCGAGACCACCCCCCTCACTGCGCTGGATCAACACGACGCCGATCAGCGCGAGCGTGACGAACAGGTGGATGATCAGCAGGACGGCGGTCATACAAGCTCCCTCGACGCGGGCAGCGTCTACGCCGGCTTCGCCGCCCGGGCAATCGCCAGGAAATCTTCCGCCTTCAGGCTGGCGCCGCCGATCAGGCCGCCACCCACATGCGGCACTGCCAGCAGCGAACCGGCATTCGCCGGCCGCATGGAACCGCCGTAGAGGATGCGGATATCGTGCCCCGCCTCGCCGAACTGGCGAACCAGCTCGTCGCGAACGAAGGCATGCATGATCGCCACGTCCTGTCCGGTCGCGGTCCTGCCGGTACCGATCGCCCAGACCGGCTCATAGGCCACCACGCCGGAAAATGGCTTCGGCAGGCTGCCTGAGATCTGCCAACCAACGACCTCGGTCTCTTGCCCGGCCGCCCGCTGGTCCTCGGTCTCGCCGACGCAGACGATCGGCGTGAGTCCCGCATCAACCGCCGCCAGCACTTTCTCGCGGACCAGTTCGTCGGTTTCGCCGTGGTTCTGGCGCCGCTCGGAATGGCCGATGATCACCCAGGTGGCGCCGGCGTCACGCAACATAACGGCAGCCACGTCACCGGTATGGGCACCCTGGCCCTTGGCGTGGCAGTCCTGCCCCCCGACAGCGACGCCCGAACCAGCGAGCGCGCTGGCCACCGGTTCGATCGCCGTGAACGGCGGGCACACCAGCAGATCGCATGCCACCCCTTGTGCGCCCTCGCGCACGCCGCGCGCCAGTTCCACAGCCGGAGCACGCAGCATGTGCATTTTCCAATTCCCGGCGATCAGTTGCCGCATTGTGATCTCCTTGGGCGATCTCCTTGGGCGATCTCCCCGGCGTTATGAAGTGCTGGTAACGCAAAGCACCAGCGCTGGCAAAGCCCGGTTGCCGCTCGTATATGCTGCCGCCCCTGCCATCTGAGGCTTGCCTGCATGATCTCAGCCTTCCGCCGCTACCTCGAGACCTGGGTGGTCCGCGGCTTCTTTCTGATCATGGTGCTCGCCTTCATTTCCTGGGGCGTGGGCGACGTCGTGCGCATGATCGGCACGTCGACCTGGGCCGCGAAGGTCGGTGGCCAAACGATCGAGGGCGATCAGCTGCAGCAGGCCTATCAGCGCGATATGGCGCAGGTAACCCGGAACATGCCGTCAGGGCAGGAACCGACACAGGCGATGCGCAGCGATATTGCGCATCAGGCGCTGGACCGCCTGATCGCACAGGCGGCAATGAGCCAGGAGCTGCAGCGGCTGCACGTCGTCACCCCTGACCAGGCGGTGCGCCAGGCGATCTTTGCGATTCCCGCCTTCCGTGGCCCGAACGGCCAGTTCGACCAGGCGACTTTCCAGGCAGTGCTGCGCAACAACGGACTGACCGAGCCGCGCTTCGTCGAGATGATGCGCTCGGACCTTGCGCAGCAGCAGTTGCTCACGGCGATCAGTGCCGGCGCTGCGACGCCGGACGTTTTGCTGCATCCGCTGTTCCAGGGCCGGTTCGAGAAGCGCGCGGCGGATATGGTGGAGTTTCCGTTCGCCGCTGCGCCGGAACCGCCAGCACCGACCGACGCGGAGTTGCAGCGCTGGTATGACAATCATCCCGATCTGTACACGTTGCCGGAGTACCGCAGGATCAAGGCGGTCGTCCTCTCGCCGCAGACGCTGGCGAGGGACATTCCTGTTACCGACGCCGATCTTCAGGCAGCGTATCAGCAGCGCAAGTCGCAGTACGTGACGCCGGCGAAGCGCACGGCCGAGGTGATCTCGGTGGCGGATGAAGCAAAGGCACAGACGCTTGCCGACCAATGGCGTGCCGGAGGCGATTGGCCGGCGATGCAGAAAGCGGCGCAGGAAGCGGCTGGTTCGGCTATCACGCTGGACAACGCGACCGAGCGCGAATTCCCCGACCCGGAGTTGGCCCGCATGGTCTTCGGTGCAACGCCCGATTCGGTCGTGGGCCCCGGGAAAGGTGCGCTGGGCTGGTACGTCGTGCGCGTCACCAAAGTCGCGTCGGGCAACGAGCAGACGTTCGACGACGTGAAGGACAAGCTGCGGGAACAAGTGCTTGCCGAGAAGGCCGCGGACCTGATGTACGACCGGGCGAACAAGGTGGACAACGTGCTCGGCAGCGGTGCCAGCCTGGACGAAATGCCCAGCGACCTGGGACTGGTCGGGGTGGCCGGAACGCTGGATGCCGAAGGCAACACGGCTGACGGAACGGCGGCTCCTGTCCCGGGCCCGACTGAATTGAAGACGGCCTTGGTGAAGGCGGCGTTCGACACGCAAAAGGGCGATCCGCCGCGCCTCGTCGAAGTACAGACACCGTCGACCGGCGGCTCCGCCTATTACGCGCTCAGCGTCGAAGACGTGACGCCGCCAGGGGTGAAGCCATTCGATACCGTGAAGCAGCAGGTCGCCACCGACTGGATCAATGACGCCAGGCGGCACGTGGAGGAGCAGGCGGCCGCCAAGCTGCTTGCAGCGGTCAAGGGTGGGCAGTCGCTGGCCGATGCCGCGACGGTGGCCGGGGTCACGGTGCGACGTACGCCTCTGGTGACGCGAGGCGCCTCGATGGAAGGTGTGCCGCAGCAGCTTGAAGCGCCGCTGTTCGCTTTGAAGCAGGGCGAGCCCACCATGGTGGAAACGCCGGAGGGATTCATCGTGGCCGTGCCCGCGGACATCGTCGAGGCTGATCCGAAGGCGGACCCGGCCGGTTATGCACAGGTGCGACAGGCTGTCGGGCGCTCGATCGGCACCGACCTCGCCAGCGTCTTCGCCGACGCATTGCGCACGCGCGCGGCACCACGCATCAATCAACCTGTTATCGACAACGTCAGCGGCCGAGGACAATGAACATCACCGTCCCACCCGGCTTTGCCAGCTTCCGATCGGCCTATGATGCAGGGCGCGGCACACTGGTCTGGCGACGGGGTGTCGCTGACCTGGAAACCCCGGTCGCCGCCTTCCTGAAACTGGCACACGGCAAGCCCAACTCGTTTCTGTTAGAGAGCGTCGAGGGCGGCGCAGCGCGCGGACGCTACTCGATCATCGGCATGGAGCCGGATCTTATCTGGCGGTGTCGCAACGGACGCGCCGAAGTGAACCGATACGCGCTCTCGGCGCCGCATGCCTTTGTCGCCGACCAGCGACCGGCGCTCGACAGTCTGCGAGCCATGATTGCCGAGACGCGACTGGATGTGCCAGCCAACCTTCCGCCGATGGCGGGGGGGCTGGTCGGCTACCTCGGCTACGACATGGTGCGCCTGATGGAGCGCCTGCCGCTGAAGAACGTCGACGTCGTCGGTGTGCCCGACGCGCTGATGCTGCGTCCGACGCTGTTCGCGATCTTCGACAACGTCAACGACGAACTCACGCTGGCGGCTCCGGTGTATCCACAGGCCGACATCGCCGCCGAAGCCGCGTGGGAACATGCGCACAAGCGACTTGAAGCCGCGGAGGCGGCACTCGAACGGCCTTTGCCGCATCAGCCGCCGCCGGTGATGCTGCCCGATCCGCCAGCGCCGGCATCGAATTTTTCTAAGCCGGACTTCCTGGCCGCGGTCGATCGTTGCAAGGAATACATCGCCGCCGGAGATGCGTTCCAGATCGTCATCAGCCAGCGCTTCTCGGTGCCATTCGTGCTGCCGCCGTTCTCGCTGTATCGCGCTTTGCGTCGGATCAACCCCGCGCCCTTCCTGTTCTTCCTGGATTTCGGCGGCTTCGCCGTTGTCGGCTCCAGCCCCGAGGTGCTGGTGCGTTTACGCGACGGCACCGTGACCCTGCGCCCGCTCGCGGGCACGCGTCGCCGGGGTACAACTTACGAAGAAGACCAGGCTCTGGAGGCGGAACTGCTGAACGATCCGAAGGAGCGAGCGGAGCACCTGATGCTGCTCGACCTCGGGCGCAACGACGTGGGACGCGTCGCGGAACTTGGCTCGGTCAAGGTGACCGAGAGCTTCGTGATCGAGCGCTTCAGCCACGTCATGCACTTGTCCTCCAACGTCGAGGGCAAGCTGCGTGACGGACTGGATGCACTCGATGCGCTGGTCGGCGGCTTCCCTGCCGGAACGTTGTCCGGTGCACCGAAAGTGCGGGCGATGGAAATCATCGAGGAACTGGAGCCGGACCGGCGCAACATCTATGCCGGCTGCATCGGCTACTTCGCGGCGAATGGCACCATGGACACCTGCATTGGACTGCGCACGGCGCTGGTCAAGGATGGCGTCATGTATGTACAGGCCGGTGCCGGCATCGTCGCCGACTCCGAACGAGAGTTCGAACATGAGGAATGCCGCCAGAAGGCGCGCGCGCTGATGCGGGCGGCGGAGGAGGCTGTGCGCTTTGCCGCCGGAAAGCCCGGAGGCAACAACGCCTGAGCGCCTCGACATACGAGAGCAAGTCCCGGTGGCGTAAGCCGATCCAGTTAGCCTGTCTTGTCGGACTGGCCTTGTCGCCACAATGCCTGCGCTCTCGCCGTTTGCTCGCACGATGCGCGTGCTCTGGCCATCGCGGCGATAGACCGCTCACGCAGTTCGACACTTTGCCAGCAGAGTATCTGAGCTGTCCCGCGCATGGGCGCAGACCAGGCGGCGATCTGCCGTCGATCAGCGACCGCCATGGCGCTGATCCGGCGGAAGATCGGCGCGTCGCCTCGGTTGGGATCCATCTCTGTTGATCTCGCGCTGACGCTGGTCGGCGAGAGCGTCTATCCGGTCGGCGAGTTTCAGCAAGCTGTTCCGGGTTTCAGCCATGCGCGCCGTCGCTGCCATGCGGCGATATTCGCCGGCCTGCATTCTCAGCATGGCGACCGGCCGCATGGAAAGTGGTACGTAATCGGACCCTTTTGCCTGCATCGATTCGAAGGCGCTCCCTCCTCCTCAGCGTAGCAACCGTTCGTTATCGGATCGATTGATCCGGATCAAGGCGGCGCAGAATGGACTGGCTCAATAACACACCCGCTGCAGGCTTGGAGACGCTGTCATGTCAACAGGCTTTGATCCTGTCGCGATCGCGGACGCGATCGCCGAGATCGCCGCCAAGACTCAGGAACCAGAAACGGCCCGGCAATTGATGGAGTTGGTCAATCGCCTCCTCACGCAGGCCGGCCTTTCCGCGAAATAGGTCCGAGCGTCGGAAATTGGTGGTGGAATGTCGAACCACTCGTGCCAAACGGCTGTCCCTCGCCGAAGGGATTGTTAGCCGCAGGGCACGATTCAGTGGTGGTCTTCCTAGCGAACTTGACCCTGCTTCCTCCCAACAATGGCATGGGGCGGGGTTTTTTCGGTGTCTACCCCTGAGACACTGGAACAATGTCCGAGATCGATGTCGTTTCGGCAAACGACCTTAAGATCGCTTGCCTTTCACAGCTCCGTCTGCGCCGGAGGGAGAAGCAGCGCACCAGGTGACGGAGCGGTGGTGATTCTTAGTGCGTTCGGCTTGGCAACGAGCCTGCAGCGGTTGGCGACTTGCCTCGACAGCATGGAATGCGCCACGAGGCGTTCTGCCTCGGTCAAGGCGAGAGCCGAGGCCTCGCAAAGGGCATGGCTCTGCCAGCAGAGCACCCGAGCGGTGCCGGTTTGGGCGGCCGCTCGGACCCGGGTCCTCCGGCTGAAATCACAAAGCATCCAGGTGGCACGCTTGAATAGCAGAAGGTCCTTCATTTGTCGGATTGCGTGTCCTAGAACGCCTCCCCGCTAGCAACAGTAGTGGAGACCAATTCGTGGCAGGTTTGTCCTTGGAAAAGAAATCTCTCGGCGACAACACCGTTCAGGAACTTCTACAAATGGCCGATGAGTTCGACGCGATGGCGGCTGTAGCTTCCATACCGGATGCCACGCAAGCACTCGGGAGGCTCGCCGCGCGCTTTCGCGTCTTTGCGTCGGGTTGGGCGGCCTCGCAGTTGGACGGAGGCTTGGCGGCACCAGGCAAGCCGGCACCCCGCAATGGGATATATGAGCTTCGCAATGCTTTCGGTACGCAGTCAGGGGATGCAGTCAGGGGGTAAAGTGCAGGCTCGGAAAGGTGACTTGCTCCCCCACGCCCCCAGCGAGTTCACCTGGCACCACGCCGGTACCTCTACGTAACCGAAGGCCATACTCACCGGCGCAACGCGGGCCCACACTATGGTTGACGGAACGTGAACCGCCGTTGACCCGGACCTTGCCGTTGATCAGGATGCAGCATCATGCTGCTGCTGATCGATAACTACGACTCATTCACCTTCAACCTGTACCACTTCCTGGGCGATGTGGGCGCCAGGTGCGAGGTATGGCGCAACGACAAGATCAGCATCGAGGATGCGCTTGCGCGCGGACCGGAAGCCATCGTGCTGTCGCCTGGCCCGTGCACGCCGAACGAGGCCGGCATTTGTCTCGACCTGATCACCGCGGCAGCGGGCAAGGTGCCGATCCTCGGTGTGTGCCTGGGCCACCAGGCGATCGGTCAGGCGTTCGGCGGCAATGTGGTGCGCGCGCCGGTGCCGATGCATGGCAAGGTCAGCCGCATCTTTCATGCCGGCACCGACATCCTGGACGGTCTGCCGTCGCCGTTCAGCGCCACTCGTTACCATAGCCTGATCGTCGATCGCGGTAGCTTGCCTGGTGTGCTGATACCCACCGCCTGGACCGAGGACGGACTGCTGATGGCGATGCGCCATCGCTCGTTGCCCGTATTCGGCGTACAGTTCCACCCGGAAAGCATCGCCAGTCAGCACGGCCATGAGCTGCTGGCAAATTTCCTGCGTCTCGCGCGCGGCACCAACACGCCTGCCCGGGCGGCCTGACCGGCAGCGTGTCCAACAACCTCAAGCCCTTCCTGGCACGCCTTGCCGTTGGGGAGACGCTGACGGACACGGAATCGGAAGCGGCGTTCGACATCATTATGTCGGGCGAGGCGACACCGGCGCAGATCGGCGCGCTGCTGATGGCGATGCGGCTGCGCGGCGAGACCGTCGCCGAAATCACCGGCGCGGTCCGCGCCATGCGGGCGCGGATGACGGCGGTCGCGGCACCCGCGGATGCCATCGATGTTTGTGGCACCGGCGGCGACGCGGCTGGCACGCTGAACGTATCGACTGCGGTGACCTTCGTCGTCGCTGGATGCGAGGTGCCGGTCGCCAAGCATGGCAACCGCGCACTGTCATCACGGACCGGGGGTGCGGATGTGCTGACGGCACTCGGCGTGAATGTGGATGCGCCGCTGGAGCGGCTGCCGGACATCCTGCGTGCCGCCCACTGTGCCTTCCTGTTCGCCCCCCGCCACCACCCGTCGATGCGTCATGCGGCAGGTCCTCGGGTGGAGCTTGGCACCAGGACGATCTTCAACCTGCTGGGTCCGCTGGCGAACCCGGCACGCGTACGACGCCAGCTGACCGGCGTCTTCGCACCCGAATGGGCGGCACCGATGGCCGAGACACTCGGGCGACTGGGCAGCGAGTCCGTGTGGATCGTCCATGGTCAGGGGCTCGATGAGCTCACCGTCGCCGGTGAGAACCAGATCGTCGCCTGGCAGGATGCCGGGCTGCGCCGCTTCGTCGTTAGCCCCGAAGATGTCGGCCTCCCGCGTGCGCCGATTGAGGCGATCCGTGGCGGTGACGCGGCCCTGAACGCCGCGACGCTGCGGGCATTGCTTCAGGGAGCGACCGGCCCATATCGCGACACGGTGCTGTTGAATGCCGCCGCGGCACTGGTCGTGGCGGCCCGGGCGGCTGATCTCCGTGAGGGTGTCGCACTGGCGACCCGCTCGATTGCGTCGGGTGCCGCACTTGCCGCGTTGGAGACTTTGCAGCGCGAGACGACGGTGCACTGAAGGACACGATGCCAGATACCGCCAATGCTCCGGCTTCCGACGTACTGACGAAGATCTGCTCCGAAACCCGCGCTGCGGTCGCCGAAGCCAAGACCAAGATGAGCCTGGAGGCGCTGCGTCTGCAGATCGCCGTTCGCGGGGACAGCCCCCGCGGCTTTGGCGCGGCGCTGAAGCAAGCGGTCGCACAGGGCCGCTACGGCCTCATCGCAGAGATCAAGAAGGCATCGCCGTCGGGCGGGCTGATCAGGCCTGACTTCGACCCCCCCGCGCTGGCGCAGGCCTATGTTGACGGCGGCGCCGCCTGCTTGTCCGTGCTCACCAACGCGTCGCATTTCCAGGGCACCCCCGCACATCTGCGTGCCGCACGCGATGCAGTGGACCTGCCCGTGCTGCGCAAGGACTTCATTCTGGAGCCGTGGCAGGTCTACGAGAGCCGTGCCATGGGCGCCGATTGTATCCTGCTGATCCTGGCGGCATTGACCGATACCCAGGCGCGGGAGCTGGAAGCGCTCGCCCGGGCGCTTGACATGGATGTGCTGGCAGAGGTGCACCAGGAGCGGGAGCTGGACCGGGCGCTCGGGCTTCAGACCCAGTTGATCGGCATCAACAATCGCAATCTCAAGAGCTTGACCACCGACCTTGCGGTGACAGAGCAGCTTGCGCCGCTGGTCCCGGCGGACCGGTTCCTGATCGCCGAGAGCGGCATTCGCAGCAATGCCGACCTCCGGCGTCTGTCGTCCGTTGGCACCCAGTGCTTCCTGGTGGGCGAGAGCCTGATGCGCCAACAGGACGTGGCCGCGGCGACCCGTTCCCTGCTGACCGGATCATGACCGACGAATTCACCCATTTCGATGCGCGCGGTCAGGCGGCAATGGTGGATGTCGGTAGCAAGCCGGTCACCGAACGCACCGCCACCGCCCGGGCGCGCGTGGTCATGCAGCGGGGCACCGCAGCGCTGATCCGTAGCGGTGGTGCCAAGAAAGGCGACGTGCTGGGCGTGGCACGCATTGCCGGCATCATGGCAGCAAAGCGTACGTCGGATCTGATCCCGCTCTGCCATCCGCTGCCGATCAGCGCCGTCTCGGTGGAACTGACCGCTGCCGACGACGCTGTGGAAATCGCCGCCACGGTGCGCACGACGGGTCAGACCGGCGTAGAAATGGAAGCGCTGACAGCAGCTTCCGTGGCCGCGCTCACAGTCTATGACATGTGCAAGTCGGTGGACCGCGGGATGCGGATCGAGGCGCTGCGGTTGACGCACAAGGCAGGCGGCAAGTCGGGTGAGTTCACCCAGGAATGAAGCGTGATGACCGGAGGCGGGGAGCCGCCGGAGGTCTGAATCACGCGACAAACCAAACCCTGTACGATCTCGCGATCATCGGCGGCGGCATCAACGGCTGTGGGATCGCCCGCGACGCGGCGGGCCGCGGCCTGTCCGTGCTGCTGGTCGAGCAGGGCGATCTGGCCAGTGGCACGTCGTCAGCTTCCACCAGGCTGATACACGGCGGCCTGCGCTACCTGGAGCATTGTGCGTTCCGCCTGGTGCGCGAATCGCTGGTGGAGCGTGAGGTGCTGCTGCGCTCAGCGCCCCACCTGATCCGCCCGATGCGCTTCGTGCTGCCGCACCACGCGGAGCTGCGCCCGCTCTGGCTGATCCGGCTGGGGCTGTTCCTGTACGACCATCTCGGCGGGCGCGAGATCCTGCCAGGCACGCGCGCGCTCGACCTGCGATGTGACACGGCCGGCGCGCCGTTGCGCAGCGAATTCAGGCGTGGCTTCGAGTACGCCGACTGCTGGACGGATGATGCGCGGCTTGTGGTGGCCAACGCGCGGGATGCCGCCGCGCGGGGTGCGGATATCTGCCCCCGAACCCGCTGCGTGCGAGCGACCCATCAGGATGGTGCTTGGCGTCTGACGCTGTCCGGCGACAGAACGGCGACAGCTCGGGTGCTGGTAAACGCCGGTGGTCCTTACGTCACGCGCATCTTGGCTGAGATTGCTGGTCAACGCGCCTATCGCCGGGTCCGGCTGGTCAAGGGCAGCCACATCGTTGTCCCGCGTCTTTGGGAGCACGAGCGCAGCTACATTCTGCAGATTGCCGATGGCCGGGTCTGTTTCGCCATTCCCTGCGAGCAGGACTTCACCCTGATCGGCACAACCGATGAAGATTTCCTGGGCGACCCCGCCACCGCAGCATGCACGGCCGGTGAGGAAGCCTATTTGTGTGATGCCGTCAGCCGCTATCTGCGTATGCCGGTTACGCCACGGGACATCATCTGGCGCTACGCCGGAGTCCGACCGCTGCTGGATGACGGTGCATCTAAGGCACAGGAAGCAACCCGCGACTATCTGCTGGATTTCCAGCAGCCGGCTTTGCTGTCCGTGTTTGGCGGCAAGATCACCACGTATCGCCGCCTGGCCGAGGCGGCGATGGCGAAGCTGGCCCCGTTGTTCACCGGCATGCGCGGCGCCTGGACGTCGTCTGCCTCGTTACCGGGCGGCGATTTTCCGTTTGATGGCCTGGACGATCTCCGTGCCGCACTGGCCGCGCGCTTTCCGTTCCTGGCAGGAAGAACATGCGACCGCCTTGTCCGCGCCTATGGCACGCTGGCAGGCGATCTTCTCGGCGACGCCCGCCGCCCAGAAGATCTTGGGCGCTCCCTGTGCGCCGATCTCAGTGAACGCGAGGTCGACTGGATGGTGCGGCATGAATGGGCGCAGACCCCGGACGATGTGCTGTGGCGGCGCAGCAAGCTGGGATTGCGTGCCGGCGAAACGGACGTCACAGCTGTCGATAATTACCTGTCCGGCACCAGCAGCCGCCAGGTGGCACCGGCTCCGCACGGATCCATCCGTCGGTGCAGCGACCGATGGCCGGAACAAGCCTGGCCATGACGGCCAACGACATGGGCGTTCGTCTTGCGCTGACCAATCGCCCGGCGTTACTCCCGAGGAAGTGCTGGTCTTGCAGGTGAACCGATGCGCGTGAAGGACGTGAGGAAGGTGGTGCTGGCCTACTCGGGCGGGCTGGACACGAGCGTCATCCTTCGCTGGCTCCAGGTGAGCTATCGCTGCGAGGTCGTCACCTTCACCGCCGATCTCGGCCAGGGCGAGGAACTCGGACCGGCGCGGGAGAAGGCGCAGATGCTTGGCGTGAAGGAAATCTTCATGGACGATCTGCGCGAGACCTTTGTCCGCGACTTCGTCTTTCCGATGTTCCGTGCCAACGCCCTCTACGAAGGTCAGTACCTTCTCGGCACCTCGATCGCACGCCCGCTGATCGCGCAGCGGCAGATCGAGATCGCCGAACAGGTCGGGGCCGATGCGGTGGCGCACGGCGCCACCGGCAAAGGCAATGATCAGGTCCGCTTCGAGCTCAGCTACTACGCGCTGAATCCGGACATCAAAATTATCGCGCCCTGGCGCGAATGGGATCTGACCAGCCGCACGCGCCTGCTCGAATTTGCCGAACAGAACCAGATCCCGATCGCCAAGGACAAGCGTGGCGAGGCGCCCTTCAGCGTCGATGCAAACCTGCTGCACTCGTCCTCCGAGGGAAAGATCCTGGAGGACCCCGCGCTCGAGGCAGACGAAATCGTCTACCAGCGCACGATCCGCCCAGAGGACGCACCGGACCAGCCGACCGTCATATCGGTGGAGTTCGAATGCGGCGATGCTGTCGGCATCGATGGCGTACGCCTGTCGCCCGCCGCTTTGCTGACCAGGCTGAACGAACTTGGACGCGCCAACGGCATCGGACGACTCGACATGGTGGAGAACCGCTTCGTCGGCATGAAATCGCGCGGCGTATACGAAACGCCAGGCGGCACCATCCTGCTCGCGGCGCACCGCGGCATCGAAAGCATCACGCTCGACCGCGAAGCAGCGCATCTCAAGGACAGCCTGATGCCGCGCTACGCCGAGTTGATATACAATGGTTTTTGGTTCAGCCCAGAGCGACGCATGCTGCAGGCGCTGATCGACGAGAGTCAGAAGAGCGTGTCGGGCCGCGTGCGCCTGAAATTGTACAAGGGCAACGTTGCGGTAATCGGCCGCGAGTCACCCAGCAGTCTCTACGCGCAGGATGTCGTCACCTTCGAGGAAGACCAGGGTGCTTACGACCAGTTCGACGCACAGGGATTCATCAAGCTGAACGCGCTGCGACTGCGGCTCTCGGCAAAGGCAGGGCGGCGGGGAGGCACGCTGTAACGCGGCTCGGTGAAGGGAGTCGGATCAGCATGCGTCGCCGCACTTTGATAGCAGGAGCCACGCTGAGCGCATTCGCCCATCGCGCCGGGTCGGCGACAGCGAAGCATCCGGTGGTGCTGGAATTGTTCACCTCCCAGGGCTGTTCCTCCTGCCCGCCTGCCGACGCGCTGCTCGGACAGTTGGCGCGACAGCCAGACATCCTGGCTCTCGCCTGGCATGTGGACTACTGGAATCATCTCGGTTGGCGCGACCCGTTCGCCACCCGAACGGCAACCGAGCGCCAGCAGGCTTACGCCGCAAAGCTTGGCGGAGGCGTCTTCACCCCGGCTCTGGTGGTGAATGGCGGTCGAGTTGTTATTGGATCGCAGCATGATGCGGTGAACGCCGCCATCGCTGCGGCGGCCACATTGCCGGTTGCAGTGAAGCTCGCGGTCGCGGATGGCGGCCTGAGCGTTGAGACAAGTGCCGCCGCCCAAGAGGTGCGCGTGCAGCGCATCGTCTACGACCCAGAGCACGTCACCGGTGTGGATGCCGGCGAGAACGACGGGACGCGGCTGCACGAGTATCGCATCGTGCGCGAGGTTGAGACACTGGGCTCGCTGGATGGTGCCGCAGGACGGTTCAGCACGAGGCTGGCTGCGGACGGTCAGGGTCAGGTGATTCTTGTGCAGTCGGTCGATCTGCGTATTTTGGGAGCGGCAGACCTGCCGCCAAGTTGATCACTGCAGTGCGTCGGTGCCGCCATTGACGATGTCCGCTGACGCTTGACTGATAAATTGGCAGCCTCGCGCAGTGGCGTCTGGAGGTTGTCAAACAGCCGCTTGATCGAACCAAGGTCAGCTCCGGCGGGCAGCGGGAAGAGCAGCTCGGCGCGCAGTCGCCAACATACCCAATGTTCGGACGCCGTGGTGCTCGCTGGCCAACATTGCAGCAGAGATGGCGGACAGAAAATCCTGCGTGCCGCCACCAATCTGGCGGTGGCGGCACCCGGAATCGCCGAGGCCTTGCTCGCCACGGCGTGCAGCCTGATCGCCGCTATCCCGGCTGTCGTCATCTACAACGTTTTCGCCCGCGTCGTTGCAGGGTACCGGCTGCTGCTGGACGACCTCGCCACCGCGGTACTGGCGTTGGCGTCGCGCGATCTGGACCGCGCCGCGCCGCGGCCGATCCTGCTGCGCAACGCGGCGGAGTAGTCGCATGTGCCTGGAACCGGGTTCCGACGACTGGAAGAGGCGCACGACATCAACGTCACGCCATTCATCGACGTCACGCTGGTGCTGCTGATCATCTTCATGGTGGCCGCGCCGCTGGCGACCGTTGATGTGAAGGTCGACCTTCCCGCCTCGGCGGCCACGCCCGAGCCACGCCCGGCCAAGCCGATCTTCCTGACCGTGCAGGCCGATCTCACCCTGCGGCTGGGGGATGCCGTCGTGCAGGCGGATGTGCTCGGCGCGGCGCTGGACCAGGCGAGCGCCGGCGAGGGCGCCGGAACCGCCGGTCACGGCACCACCTTTCGACAGCCAACCGCCGGAACCACCAGTCGCGCAGCCACTGCCAGACATTTCGCCGGCAGAGCCCGCACCGGAACCGGTGCTCGAACCGCCGCCACAGGCCCCGGTTACGCCAGAAGTGCCGCTGCCGCCCAGGCCTTCGCAGCCCAAACGGATCGCCCCTGTCCGATCGGTTGCACCGCGGGCGGCGCCGGTCGCGCCGACACGACCAGTCCAGCCTCCACCCCCCACCTCACCTGCGCAATCCGCGCCCTCAGCGGCCGCAGCAGCCAATTGGCAAAGCCGGCTGTTGGCGCACCTGACGAGGTTCAAGCGCTACCCGCCCGCCGCACAGATGCGCCGCGAGCAAGGTATTACGCTGTTGCGGTTCCGCATGACGCCGGCGGGACAGATCGTTTCGTTCCGGCTGGAGCGCAGTTCCGGCCATGCATTGCTGGACCAGGAGACTTTGGACCTGTTCCAGCGCGCACAGCCGCTGCCGGCACTGCCGGAGGACATGCCGCAGCAGCAGATCGAACTCGTCGTGCCGTTGCGCTACGAGCTGCGCTGACTTGCCCATCTGCTGCGATTCGTTCCCGCAAACTCGGTCTTTCCATCGATGGCAGTGTCTTCCGGCAAAGTTGCAAAACAGCTCGTCGCTATCCGCTGGATCAGGGCAGTACGCCCATCGTGGCGTTCATCAGTTCGGGCAGCGTCTTCCACTGCACGATGAGAAGCCATGAAGCCAAGAGGATGGCGATCCAGATCACCGGAACCAATTCCGGATAGTTGCGACCTCCGCGCCGCGACCGGTTGGCACCCCTGTCAGATTGTTTGTCCATCTTCGGCTCTCCGGACGCGCCGGGCTGCAGCGGACGATGATGTCAGAAAAGAATACGGCAACCTCGGCTCCATGCGTATCTGGACTGAGCTTGATGCATAGGTGCATGGCGGCAAGACGACCTAAAGTATGCACAACCCGTAACGGAATGGTTCATTGAGCGAAAACACGCTTTCCGCACGTCCTCGGCTGGCAGCGCGCTCCGACACGAACACCACCTTCGCGATCCTGGTCTCGCTGTCGGTCTGCCACCTCCTGAACGACATGAACCAGTCGCTGGTGCCGGCGCTCTATCCAATTTTGAAAGATTCTTATCAGCTCGACTTCGGCCAGATCGGTCTGATCACGCTGGCATTTCAGCTTACGGCATCCATGTTGCAACCGCTGGTCGGCATGGTGACTGATAGGCGACCGCAACCGTATTCACTGCCCATCGCCATGGGTTGCAGTCTCATCGGCCTGCTGCTGCTATCAGTGGCGAACAACTATGTCACGATCCTCCTCGCGGCCGCTCTGGTCGGGCTTGGCTCGTCCGTATTTCACCCGGAGTCCTCGCGTGTCGCGCGCATGGCGTCAGGAGGACGACATGGCTTTGCGCAATCACTGTTTCAGGTCGGCGGCAGCACCGGTTCGGCCATCGGACCGCTACTCGCCGCCTTCATCGTGGTGCCGCGAGGCCAGACAAGTGTTGCCTGGTTTTCGGCCGCTGCGCTGCTCGCGATCCTGCTGCTGAGCAACGTGAGTGTTTGGTACAGCCGGCATTTGACGCAACGGAAGACGACTGGTGGCGCCAGTGCGGTGAACGCTGCCTACGCCGTGCTGTCCCGCAAGAAGGTGCTGTTTGCGATTGTCATTCTGGTCGCTCTGCTGTTCTCGAAGAACGTCTATACGTCGTCGCTGAGTTCTTACTACACGTTCTATCTGATCCATAAGTTCGGCGTGACAGTGCAGGATGCGCAGATCCACCTGTTCATTTTCCTGGGCGCGGTGGCCGCCGGCACCTTCGCAGGCGGACCGATCGGCGATCGCTTCGGTCGGAAACCGGTGATCTGGTTCTCGATCCTTGGCGCCTTCCCGTTCGCGCTGATGCTGCCCTACGCCAACCTGTTCTGGACCGGCATGCTGACCGTGGCGATCGGTCTCATTCTCGCGTCAGCCTTTTCCGCCATCTTGGTCTACGCCCAGGACCTGCTGCCCGACCGGGTCGGCATGGTCGCCGGCATGTTCTTCGGCTTCTCCTTCGGCCTTGGCGGCCTGGGCGCTGCGGCACTTGGCCAGATCGCCGACTGGACGAGCATCGATACCGTCTACCGGTTGTGCTCGTTCCTTCCGCTGATCGGGTTGCTGACCGCGTTCCTGCCAAACATCGAGCGCCGGCGCAGCTGAGCTATCCGGCGCGTCGGACGGACGGCGCCCAGCTCGCCAAAGGATTGCCCCCGCCAGGCCGCTGTGCGGCCGTATGATCGTGCCGACTATGCCCTTTCTATTGCCGACGGCGACGACGGGACGACGTCATGGCGTTTCGCAGGGTCACCGTCCAAGCCACCAACGCAGGAAGAACAGAACGGTCACGCTGGCAGAGAGGAGCACAACAAGGCCGCGCACGACCTCCGGCGGCGTCCATTGCGTCAGGCGGGCCCCGGCGTATCCGCCGGCGGCACTCGCACCCAACATTGCGAGGGTCTGAGGCCACCACACTGCCCCGGCAGCGATGAACCATGCCACGGCGGCAGCGTTGGCGAGGCTGACCATCAGCACGCGGATCGGCGCCATCGCCTTCAGGTCGCGGTTTGCCGTCAGCAGGCTCCACATGGCCATCATCATCAGGCCTACGGCGCCACCGAAATAGCCGCCGTAGATGGAGATCACGAACTGCATCGGCAGGATCGCCCTTGGCCCCACCGCAACGATGCGGTGCAGCGCAACGATCGCACGTTGCCCGAACGCAAAGGTCAGCGTCGCCAACAGCAGCAGGAACGGGACGATGGCATCGAACAGCCGCCCCGGTGTGGCGAGCAACAGCACGGCCCCCAGCAGCCCCCCGACCGCGGTGACCGGCAGCATCGCTCGAACAGAGAGCGCCGCTGGCTGGGCAAATTCCCGCCGATAAGCCCAGGTGCTTGCCAGAGTGCCAGGAAACAACGCGACGGTTGACGAGACGTTTGCGGCCACCATCGGCAACCCGGCCGCGACCATAGCCGGAAAGCTGACAAACGAGCCGCCGCCCGCGATGGCGTTCATGGCCCCGGCAAGCAGGCCAGCACACGCGAGCAGGACGAAATCGCGCATGGCCAGCGGGTTGCGTCACGCGGCGGCGTTTCGCAACCGGAGACAATTCGGCGCAAGCCGAAGCGATGCACCTTGAAACTGACTGGACGGTCAGTAACTAATTGCCATGGCTCGTACCCGCAGGAAGGATGCCCGTCCCGGCGAGATCGTCGCTGCTGCCCTCGCCTCGTTCGCCGAGCGCGGCTACGCCGCCACGAAGCTCGAGGACGTCGCCGCCGCGGCCGGCATCAGCAAAGGCACGATCTACCTCTACTTCCAGACCAAGGAGGAGCTGTTCCGCGCGGTCGTCCGCCAGGCTGTGCTGCCGAACCTGGAGGCAGCCGAGACGCAGTTCGTCGCCCACGAAGGGTCATGCGCCGACCTCCTGCGCGCCTTGGCGCAGCGCTTCCTTAACCTGTTGGACAGCAACCTGACCGCGGTTCCCAAGCTTGTCGTGGCCGAAGCCGGCAATTTCCCCGCCATTGCCCAGTTCTATGCCGATACCGTGCTGCGCCGCGCGTTTGCCCTGGTCGAAGGGATTCTGACCCGGGGCATGGAGCGCGGTGAATTCCGGCGGATGGAAGTCCACACCATCCTGCCGCTGTTCGCGGCACCCTTCCTGTTGCTCGCGTTGTGGAAGCACTCGCTTGGGCGCCACACCGACCTGAGCTTCGATCCCAGGGCCGTCGCAGAGGCCCATCTCGACGTGCTGCTGCGCGGCCTCGCTCCGGACCATCCGTCATGAAGCGTTTGTTGCTTCTCGTCCTGGCACTGCTCGCGGTCGGCGCCGCCGCTGGGTGGTGGTGGGTCAATCGCACCCCTGGAGGACGGACCTGGCAGGGCTATGTCGATGCCGAGTACGTCCGCGTTTCGCCGACCTTGACCGGGCGCATCACCAGCATCGCAGTTGCCCGCGGCGATCACGTGGCCGCCGGCGCCCCGTTGTTCACCCAGGACGAGATCGATGACGTGGCGGCGCGCGACGCCGCGGCAGGCAAACTGTCCGAGGCGCAGGCACGGCTTGCCAACCTGGAGACACGCAGTCGCGATACCGAGATTGCGCAGGGGCGCGCCGACCTCACCGACCTGATCGCGACACGAGATCGGATCGCCAGGGACCTGCAGCGGAACGAGGAACTGCTGCGCACCGGCGCGGCAAGCCGACAGGTGGTCGATCAACAACGTGCCGATCTGGCGTCTGCGGTTGCCCGAGTGCAGGCGGCACAGGCCAAGCTCGACCAGATGCAATCGCCCACCGGGCGCGAATACGAGATCGCCGCACAGCGCGCCATGGTGGAGCAAGCCAAGGCCGGACTTGCCCAGGCGCAATGGCGGGTTGATCAGCGACACGTGGCCGCTCCGATTGCCGCACTGGTGTCGGATACCTATGCGCGCCCTGGCGAGACAATCAACGCCGGCAATCCCGTGGTGGAGCTGCTGCCACCGCAGAACGTGCTGGTCCGGTTCTTCGCCCCGGAAACCGAGCTCGCGAGCCTGCACATAGGCGACCGTCTCGCCATCAGCTGCGACAGCTGTGCTGCCGACCTTGGGGCCAACATCACCTTCATTGCGCCGCAGCCCGAATACACGCCGCCGGTGATCTACAGCGAGAGCAACCGCGAGAAACTGGTGTACTTGGTCGAAGCGCATCCGCCGATCGATCAGGCGATGCAGTTGAAGCCTGGCCAGCCGGTCGACGTGCGCCGATGACCGGGCGTCCCACTGGGCTCGCCATCGATGTGCACGACCTGCGCAAGAGCTTTGGCACAAGGCAGGTCATCGATGGACTGACGCTGCAGGTTCCGGAGGGTGAGATCTGCGGATTCCTCGGAGGCAACGGCAGCGGCAAGACCACGACCATCCGCATGCTGTGTGGGCTGCTGCGGCCGGATGCCGGCGGCGGAACGTGCCTTGGGCTGGACCTGCTGCGCGACGCAGCGCGCATTCGCCTGCAGATTGGTTACATGACGCAGCGGTTCAGCTTTTATGGCGACCTGACCGTTGCCGAGAACCTGGAGTTCGTGGCGCGGCTCTACCAGCTTCCAGACTATCGCAGACGCATCGCCGACGTCCTGGACCGCATCGGCCTGTCCGATCGCGCCGACCAGCTCGCACAGGAACTCTCCGGCGGTTGGAAGCAGCGCATGGCACTCGCTGCCTGCGTGCTGCACCGGCCACGCCTGCTGCTGCTCGATGAACCGACGGCCGGTGTGGATGCAAAAGCGCGGCGCGAATTCTGGGACATGATCCACGAGATGGCCGCCGATGGGATGACCGTGCTGGTCTCCACGCACTACATGGACGAAGCCGAACGCTGCCAGCGTGTGGTGTATCTTGCCGGTGGCCGGCTCGTGGTGCAGGGCACGGCAGACGAGGTGGTTCGCGCCGCCAATCTGGTCACATTCGAGGCCATCGGCGAAGACATCGAGCAGGCAGTACGGCAATTGCGTCGCACGCCTGGCGTGGAGACGGCCGCGGTGTTCGGTCGTGCCCTGCGCATCGCCGGCATGGATCGCGCAGCCTTGCGCGCTGCCATCGATGGTCTCGGCGACGGGAACCTGCGCTGGGAGGAAGTGGAGCCGCGGCTCGACGACGTGTTCATCCACATGCTGCGCGATACCGAGGCATGAACCGATTTTCCTTCGCGCGCCTGCTTGCGGTGTTGCGCAAAGAGTGGGTGCAGATGCGGCGCGATCGCGCCACCGTCGGCCTGACGGTGATGCTGCCGCTGATCCAGCTGTTCCTGTTCGGTTACGCGATCAACGCCAATCCACGCCACCTGCCGACGGGCCTGGTCACGGCCGAGCACTCGACCTATGAGCGAACACTGGTCGCGGCGCTGCAGAATACCGGTTATTTCGACGTCAGGTCCTTCGCCACCGAATCTGAAGCGGAAGAGGCGCTGAGACGGGGTGATGTCATGTTCGTGCTGAACATTCCGCCTGACTTCACCCGCCGGCTCAATCGCGGCGAACAACCACAGGTGCTGATGGATGCCGATGCCACCGATCCGACGGCGATAGCCAACGCCACGGCGGCCGTCGTGGCACTGAACGCCACCGTGCTGAACCGTGACCTGCCGGTAGCGATGCGTGTGCAGCCGGCGCAGCCGCCCTTCCAGATCGTGCTGCACGCGCGCTACAACCCCGAGCAGATCACCGCACTCAATATCGTCCCAGGCCTGATCGGGCTGATCCTGACCGTATCGACACTCGTCATGACGTCGCTCGCCATCACCCGCGAGCGCGAAACGGGCACAATGGAGAACCTGCTGGCCATGCCCGTGCGTCCCGTGGAGGTGATGCTGGGCAAGATCATCCCCTATGTGGGTCTTGCTTACGTGCAGACCGCGCTGATCCTTGCCGTCTCAGTGCTGGTGTTCGACGTTCCCATACGCGGTTCGATTCCATTGCTGTTGGTGGCACTCGGCATCTTCATCGCCTGCAATCTGGCGATGGGATTTGCCTTCTCGACGATGGCGCAGACACAGATGCAGGCGCAGCAGCTGGCACAGTTCGGCCTGCTGCCGTCGATCATGCTGTCGGGCTTCATGTTCCCCTTCCAGGGCATGCCGGTCTGGGCACGTTGGATCGGTGAGGCGGTGCCGCTCACCCACACGTTGCGCATCTGCCGCGGCGTGCTGCTGAAGGGCAACGGGCTGGCAGACATCTGGCCCGATCTGTGGCCGATGCTGCTGTTCGCCCTGGTGGTCGGCGCGATCGCCGTCAGTCTGTATCGCGAGACACTGGACTGACGTCTGGGCTGTCGGAGCTATCGACTGGCCGCGCCGCCACCGGCCGCCTGTTTGATAAACCCGATGATGGCCATCAGGATGCCGCCACCGACACCGCCCGCAGCGATCTGTTCGATGATCGACCCGATATCCAGGCCGCCGGTCGCTGCGGCACCGCCGCCCAGCACAGCACCAAGTATTTGTCCCCCAATACCACCGCCAACGATGCCGGCGATACTGTTCCAGACCGGTCCAAGATCGAGCTGCTTAGCGGCGGCGCCAACGATATTGCCGCCGACCGCTCCAGCGATCAGCTGAATAATCAGGCCAAGGATTCCCCCGAACATTCTTAGCTTCCTCCCACTGAGACCCGCGACTCATCGAGCCATACGGTCCAACTCTCAACCTCCAACCGGCTCTTCTCGGACGCTTCGTCACTGGTTGGAGCGGACAAGAAACTTATCGTACGATGTTGGCTGCTCTCGTTGAAATCTTCGCGACCGGGTCGGAGAACCTATTACCCGCCGTCCTTACAAGAACCCGATAGAAATCCATGGAACAGCAGCGACGATGACCAGCCCGGCAATCAGCGCGGCCAGATAGCGCCAGATATGCCGCATGCCGTCATCGGGATTGCAACGGCCAATCGCACAGGCGACGTAGTAGCCGACACCAAACGGCGGGGCGAACAGGCCAACGCCCATCGCCAGGATCGCCACCATTGCATAGTGCACCTCGTGGATGCCGACGCTCTTGGCCAATGGGAACAACAACGGCCCGAACAGCACGATCACCGGGATGCCTTCCAACACGCTGCCGAGGACGACGAACAGCAGGATGGAGATTGCCATGAAGGAGATGGCGCCGCCCGGCATCACTGCAATCCAGCCCGCCACCACGCGGGAGAAGCCGGAACTGGTGATCGCCCAGGCCATCGAGGTCGCGGCTCCGACGATCAGCAGGATCGCGCCGGTCAGCGACGCCGTCTGCACCAGCATCGGTAGCAGGCGGCCGATATCGAACCTACGGTAGATCAGCAGACCCGCCAGGACCGAATAAACGATACCGATGGTCGAGACCTCGGTCGCGGTGGCGATGCCGCCGACCACGGCGCCGCGAATCAGGAACGGCAGTGCCAGCGCGGGAATCGCGATCACAAAACTTGAGGCGATATCGCGCGCCGACGCCCGGGACGGCAACGTGCGGTCCTCGCGTCGGGCGCGCCAGCCGACCACGACGCACAGCATCAGCCCTACCACGACACCTGGCAGCAGCCCGCCGGTGAACAGCGCTGCGATCGAGATCGAAGTGACCGAGCCGATGGTGATCAGGATCAGGCTGGGCGGAATGGTCTCGGTCTGCGCACCGGTTGCAGCAAGCAGCGACACAAGGTCGCCGCGCACCGCACCACGCTGCTCCATCTCGGGGAACAGTACTGGTGCGACCGCCGCCATGTCGGCCGCCTTCGATCCCGATATGCCGGAGACAAGGTACATTGCACCGATCAGCACATAGGAAAGGCCGCCCCTCACGTGCCCCAGCAGGTTGGCGAGGAAGCGCACCATGACCTGCGCCATGCCGGTCATCTCGATCAAAAGACCAAGGAACACGAACAATGGCACTGAAAGCAGCACGGGATGCGACATGCCCGAATCCATGCGAGCCACCAGCACGGCGATCGGCACATGGGTTGTGAAGGCCAGGTAGCCCAAAGTCGCGAGGCCGAACGCAATGGCGATCGGGATGCCGGCGAACACGGTCGCCGATACAACGCCCAGGAAGAACACCAGCAGATTGCCGCGACCAAGGGTCAGCAGGGTCGGGTGCAGCAGGTCGAAGCCGAGGATGACGACGCCGACGGTCAGCAGTGCCAGCAGCGTCGTGACCTTTGCCTGCGCCAGAAGGCGCAGCAGAATGGTGAGCGTGAGCAGCGCCACGCACACCGGCATCGCGGCAGCGCGCCAACTCATCGAAATGTCGAGCGACATCAGTGACACGATCGACTCGCCGGCCGCATAGTCGAGGGCCGGCGGCAGGATGGCGCCCAGGAACGCCAGCGCCGCTGCCAGCGACAGCAGCTCGAAGAAACGTCGAAAGCGCGACGGCAATGCATTGACCATCGCGGTCATCCGCATGTGCTCGTCGCGACGCGACGCCAGCACGGCTCCCAGCATGGCGAGCCAGAGGAACAGCAGCGAGGCGAGTTCATCCGACCAGATCAGCGGATGGTGAAAGGCGTAGCGTGCCAGGATGCCGACAAACAGGATGACGATCTCTGCCACCACGAGCGCGGCGGTGCCGATCTCAAGGGCCAGGCCAAATGCACGATCAAGGCGCGTGGCAAGGTCACGTGGCACAGCGGACGTAGCGGCCACGCGTTCACTCGCCGACATGATCCTCGCCTCCTCCCCCACCTGCGCGCAATGATAAGCAAAGCGGGGCCGCACGCCTAACGCGTGGGCCGCAGCCACACAACGTAGGATGCACGCTGTGATGAGCGACATCGAACTGTTCCAGGCCATTCACACGGCGCGGTCGCTGCGGCGGCTGAAACCTGATCCCGTTCCCGAAGGACTGATCACTCAGGTGCTCGACGCGGCGATCCGTGCCCCATCGGGCGGCAATGCCCAGAACTGGGCGTTCCTCGTCGTGCGTGATCCGGAACTGCGGCGCTCGCTCGGCGCCGTCTACCGGAAGGCGTCAGACATCGCGGCCAAGGTGTATGCAGCCAAGGGTCGACCCGCGCATATGACGGAACGCCAATATGAGCGCATGATGTCGACAGGTGTCCATCTATGGAATCACATGGGCGATGCACCGGTCATTCTGGTGCCATGTCTCCGCCGACTGGAAGTGCCGGATGCACCGGGGATCGATCTTGCAGCCGAACGCGCCTACGCGGAGCGGATTCGCGGCGCTAGCATCTACCCGGCGGTGCAGAACATCATCCTGGCGTGCCGAGCTCTGGGACTGGGCACCACGATCACGACCAACCATCTTCGCTGCGAAGACGATGTACGCGTATTGCTAAGCCTGCCGGACGACGTCGACAGTTTTGCTCTGATGCCGATCGGCTGGCCGATCGATCGGTTCGGTCGGGTGTCACGCAGGCCGCTTGCCGAAGTGACGCACGCAGACCGCTGGGGCAATGCCTGGCCGGCCTGAGTTCAGGCCTCGCGCGATCGGGCGACAAAGGTCGTGGTCGCCTGTCAATAAAGCACTGACTGAATTTCATCGCGCAGCGCCTCGATGGTAGGCGCACCTTGGGCCAGCACCATGGACTCCCCTTCAAAGTCCGGCTCGCCAGATGCTGATCCGCGCGGCGCCATGGCAACGCTCCGCGAGCACGTCGATTGCCGGTGGCGGCTCGTCGCGCGCGGTCTCGGCGATCAGGAGCGCGTGCGGGGCAAGCCGTTGGACGGCTCGCAGGCGCGCAATGGCGCGCGAGACCAAGTTCTGGCGATAGGGCGGATCCAGGAAGACCAGGTCCGCAGGGTCGCCAGGGGGCACGGCGAGCGCATCGATCGGCAGTACGGCGGCGCGATCCTGTGCCTGGCAGGTGGCGATATTCATTCGCAGGGCGGCCAGCGCAGCGCGGTCGTGTTCGACGAATGTGGCGTTTGCCGCGCCACGCGACAACGCTTCCAGGCCGAACGCGCCGGTACCAGCAAAGACATCGAGCACGCGAGCACCGTCCAGCAACCCGCGACCTCCCCACGGGGCGTGCAGCAGCATGTCGAACAAGGCCTGGCGTACACGGTCGGCGGTGGGGCGGGTGGTGGATCCATGCGGTGCAGTCAACAGACGACCGCGCCAAAGACCGGCGACGATCCTCATCGGGGCGAAGCAGTGGCGCGCATCACGAACGACGCCGCAGTGGCCAGGAGGATCAGGCTGGCTTTCTCGCGGCGAGGGCGTGGTTCTCCGCGCTGCAGAGCTGAGATCCTTCCATGTATCATTCCCCTTTGCACTCGACCTGAAAGCAGAGCTCAGTCGGATCGCGCCGCCCGACCGTTGCCGCGGCCTTGCTTCGTCAGGCCGATCTTTGCCTCGATCTCGGTCTTCACAACAAGCCAAGATCGTCCCGCCTCGCGTCGCCGAATGACCAGAAGACCGAGTTCAGGGTTTCGGCGCACCAGGACCATCACCTCGTGGCTGGCCTTCGTCTCGACCGCTGCTTCGCTGCGCGGAGGCAAGAACCTTCTCGACTTCATGCAACCACGCCTGGGTTACATGGTGCCCAAGCGATAAACCTGACTTGGATCATCTACTCTGTTAGAAGCGCCGACTGCTCCTTCTCAGCGGTCAGCACCTGGGTCGGCTCATCGCCCGCCGATTGCATGATTTCCGTCACCATCTCCGCAAGTGCGACGTCAAAATGCGTCGCACGAAGCACTCGCTCATCGCGCCTGATCTGCCGCAGGACTTTATGCATGGAGAACTCCTCCCGGGCGGCTCGCTCCGCCCGTGCGGCCCATACGGATCGCCTCAACCCTAGTTCGGCCTGCCAAATGGCCAATTTCTCGGCCGCCATCAGCTTGCAGGCCAAAGTCGTTCGGAGCGCACGAGGGTCACGCGTCAGGTGCCAGTGCCGGAGCCACTGTCCCCAGATCTGCAGGGCTCGGGCATAGGCATGTGCGCTCGGCGTCTTCATCCGGGACCACCTCATTGAACGCTGCGGGAATGGCACAGCCAGTGCGTGCCACGAAGTGGTAGCCCTCTTCTCCTCTTTCAGGCGAATAATGTGAGAGTGCGTCGCTGTCTGACGGAGAGTTGATCTTACGATATCTACCTCAAGTTGCATTCATGTCGGCAGATCAACCCATGAGCGCCGCAAGCCCGCAGCTCATCGCAAAGGCGACCACCATCAGTTCGGAACTGAACTTTATCTATGCCGACATCTACGACTGTTGCCCATCTGCGGCCAACAAGGCGCCGCCGATCAACACGAGACGCACGCATCACTCAATGCGCGGCAACTGGTCGCGCAGAACGCGCGCGGGAACCTCATCCACCGCGCCGCGCGGCAGCGTACCGAGCTGGAACGGGCCGTAGGCGATACGGATCAGCCGGGTCACCGCAAGCCCCACGTGCGCCAGAACCCGCCGCACCTCGCGATTGTGTCCCTCGCGCAGGCTGATCGTGAGCCACGCATTGTCCCCCCTGAGGGAGTCAAGGCCCGCTTCGATCGTCCCATAGGCAACGCCATCGATGGTGACGCCGTGTGTCAGGGCCGCCAACCTGCGCTCATCGACGCGCCCATGCACACGTGCCCGATACCGGCGGATCCAGCCTGTTACTGGCAGCTCAAGCTTTCTCGCCAGCGCGCCATCGTTGGTCAGCAGCAGCAATCCCTCGCTGTTGAGATCAAGCCGACCGATGCTGATCACGCGCGGCAGGCCCGATGGCAGCTTCCCGAATACAGTTGGCCGGCCCTGCGGATCGCGATGCGTGGTGACCAATCCGACCGGCTTGTGGTAGCGCCACAGCCGGGTACGGTCCGGGGCGTCCACCAACTTACCGTCGACCATGACCAGATCGCCGCCGGAAACGAACGTCGCGGGATGCGCCACCGGCGCGTTGTTCAGTCTGATGCGGCCCTCTGCCAGCAGCTTTTCCGCATCACGTCGGCTGGCGACGCCGGCCCGCGCCAGCCATTTGGCGATGCGTTCGCCGCGCGGCGCTTCAGCCATGCCTCATGCACGAACGAACGGGCAACCTCCCTCGTTGAGAGGACGGAACGCCTGATCGCTCGGAATGGTGCCTAGCAACTTGTACACATCACCAGGGCCTTGCGATTCGGCAGGGCTCTTCACCTGCCAGAGATATGCCGGATGCAACTTGCGCCCGTCTTCGCGGATCGCTCCGGGACCAAAGCAGTCATCGTCGGTTGGGATGCGCTTCATCGCCTCGACAACCTCGCGGCCCGATCCTTTGGCGCGCGCAGGACCGATGGCCTTCACCGTCTTCAGGTAGTGCAACGTGCCGGCGTAATCCCCGGCCTGCAGCATGTTCGGGTAGACACCCGCTGCCAAGCGTGGCTTCACCCGGTTGTAAAACGCACGCGTTCGGTCGTTGAAATCCCAGTAGAAGTTTTCGGTGATCAGCAGACCCTGCGCGACTGGCAGGCCCATGCTGATCACGTCGGTGATGAAGCCGGTCATGCCGACAACGCGCGCCTTCTTGGTCAGGCCGAACTCCTGTGCCTGTTTGATGAAGTTCACTTCATCCGTACCACCGATGGCGAACACCACCACATCAGCATTGCTGCCGGCCGCCTGCACAATGAACGAAGAAAAATCGGTGGTCTCCGGGAACGGGAAAATTGCGGCGCCCAGCACCTTGCCCCCCGCGGCTTCGATGAACTTGGTCGCATCGGCCTGCAGCGCCTTGCCATACGCATAGTTCGGCGTGACGAAGAACCACGTCTTGCCTCCAAGCTCGATCACCTGCGTCGTTGACGAGTGCGACAGGTTCCAGGTGTCGTAGGTCCAGTGCACCAGGTTGCGTGAACACGACGGCCCGGTCAGCACTGAACTGCCAGCCGAAGTGTTGATGCAGACCTTGTCCTTCTCGGTGATGATCGTGGTGGCAGCGAGCGCAACCGCGGAGTTGGTAACATTCAGCACCATGTCGACGCCCTTCTGGTCGAACCACGACCGTAGGACGGACACCGCCACATCCGGCTTGTTCTGATGGTCGGCACTGATCGTCTCCACCTTGACGTCCGGATTGGCCGCGGTGAATTCAGCGACGGCCTGTGCGAGACAGGCGACGCTGGTGGGGCCATTGATATCGCGGAACGGGCCGGAGAAGTCGCTGAGCAGGCCGATGCGAATGGGTGCGGGCTGCGCGCGGCCACGACCGATCGCTAGCGCCGCCGCACCTGTCCCGATCGCGGCGCGTCGAGTGAGCGTCATGCACGTCCCCTTGTTATTGCGGTGAGTGTCGGAGGGTGGTGCTGACGCGTCAACTCAAGCGCGGCAGGCAGCGATCAGTGCATCGAAGATACGACGGTCACCAGGATCGATGAAGAATTCCGGATGCCACTGCACGCCGAGACAGAAGCGATGGCGCGGATCCTCCACGCCTTCGATCACCTGATCCGGTGCCACCGCGTTCACCACCGCGTAAGGGCCAGGTTCGCGCACCGCCTGGTGGTGCGACGAGTTCACCTGCATCTCCGATGTGCCCACGATGCGATGCAGCAGCGTGCCGCTGCGCACCGAGACGGGATGTCCGGGCTCGTGACGCGGGTTGGGCTGTTCGTGCTCCAGGGAAGCATCGATCGCATCGGGTATATGCTGGATGAGCGTACCGCCCAGCGCGACAGCAAGCAGTTGCTGTCCGCCACAGATGCCGAGGACCGGCATGTGGCGCGCCAACGCGTCCTTGGTAAGCGCAAGTTCTGCGGCCGTGCGGCCTTCCTTCAGCGTCACGGTCGCGTGCCGATCGGCGTCGCCGTACAGCCCGGGATCGACGTCGAAGGCGCCGCCGGTGACCACCAAGGCGTCGATGCGATCAAGATATTCGGTGGCAAGCGACGCGTGGTGCGGCAGTGCGACGGGTAGGCCGCCAGCAGCCACGATCGCGTCGGCATAGTTCTGCCGGATCGCATACCAGGGATACTTGGAGTAGCCGCCGGGCTGCTCCGAATCGAGCGTGATGCCGATGACGGGGAGGTTGCGCATGCGGCTTGCTAACCTGCCACCCGAAGGCGGGGCAAGGCTCTTGGTTGGTGCCTTGCCCGCTCACCCCACCTATGGCCTGGAGGCAAAGTCCGGTTTGCCGGTGTCGAGATCAACCGGGATCGAAATATGCTCCTGCACGATCACCCAGTGGCCTCCGACTTTGCGATAGACATCGGTTACGCGCGTGGTGAGATCGACCGGGTCCCCCTTGGTCCCGGTCGCCACGATCCGCTGGATCGAATGGCCGTAGGCAAGGTTTCCCACCGGCACGACGGATAGATCCGTGATCTGATACTTCAGCGGCCCCTTGGTGCTGCCGAGGAAGTCCTCCCAGTCCTTGCGAAAGGCTTTGGCGCCAACAAACTGACGAGGTGGAATGACGTCGAACACGAACAGGCTTTCGTCCGGAATATACGCCTGCATGATCGCGTCGACGTTTCTTGCCTCGACGGCCGCCGACAATTTCTGCTCCAACGCCTGCAGCTGAGCGGTGTCGCTCGGGGCTGCCGGTGATGACGATGTGAAGCTGACGGCAGCGACCAATGTCGCGAGCAAGCTGAAACAGGCGCGCATCGTGCCTCTCCCCTCGGCGTTTAAGCGCTGGGCCGGATGTTGTGATTGATTCGGAACAGATTGTCCGGATCGTACTTGTTCTTCAGCTTCAGGAGCCGGTCGTAGTTGGCACCATAGGCATCGCGGGCGTGCGGGTCGGCTTCATCCTCCAGGTAGTTGACATAGGCCCCTGTGGCCATGAATGGGCGCATGGCGTCCCAGCACTCGCGCGTCCATGCGATATTGCGTTCCGCCTCTGACGGCTCTGACCAGCTTGACAGCACCAGGAAATTGAATGGGTGCCGGCGGTGCGCAAATGCCGTGTGGGCGGGGTCGATACGTGAAACCGCACCATGCACGGTCTCGAGCCATGGTCCGGTGGTATAGGACGACGGTGCCGTCTGCGCAAAACGATGAAAGATCTCGACAGCATCATCCGGCAGGCCATTCAGGAAGTTGGCCTTCCAATACGCCTCGCGTCCGGGCGGAAACCACGGGTCGAACATACTCTGCATCTGCAGGTAGCTCATCGCCCCAAACAGGTCGGCGATCGGCGCGCCAAACTGCCGAAGCGGAGCGAGCACTTTCTCGCCCTCTTCGATGGAGCCACTGTAGCATGCGGCGACTGCAACGACCGGGGCGCCGTCAAGCGTGCAGATCCGTCCCATCTGTGTGCTCAGCTCGTCCGGTCCGGATAATGCGAAGTCGCGATAGAATCGCAGCACGTCACGTGTCTGTTCGACCGGATACAGCACGCCACCGCCGAACACCGGACCGAGTTCATACAGCCGGTATTCAAATGAGGTGACGATACCGAAATTGCCGTTGCCGCCACGCATTCCCCAGAACAGATCAGCGTTATCCTGCTCGCTTGCCTTAAGCAGACGCCCGTCTGCGGTGACAACATCCATTGCGATGACGTTGTCGCAGGCCAGGCCGTACTTGCCGATCAGCCAGCCCATGCCGCCACCCAGCGTCAATCCGGCAATACCGGTGGTCGAGATCACACCCATGGTGGTCGCCAGCCCGAACGCCTGCGTCTCCCGATCAAACTCGCCGAGGGTGAGGCCAGGTTCGGCACGCACCGTGCGCGTGGCAGGATCAACGCGAATGCCCTTCATGGCTGACAGATCTATCACCAGCCCGTCCTCGCAGATCGCCTTGCCAGCGATGCTGTGCCCGCCGCCGCGCACCGCGATCGGAAGATTGTGCTCACGCGCGAAGCCAACGCAGGCGATGACATCGGCCGCGCCCGCGCACCTTGCGATGAGCGCGGGACGGCGATCGATGCTGCGGTTGAAGACGATGCGCGCCGCATCGTAGCCCGGCTCACCCGGCACGAATGACGCTCCGCGCAATGAGGTCCTAAATGTGTTTGTCGCAGCTTCGGAAAGCATCGCGTTGGCTCCTTGTGTTTCCCCCGTTAAGGCGTGCAATCGGAACGACATCGGCTTATGCGCGGGATTGCGATTGTCGGTCCGATTACGCGAACCTAGCGCGCAACATCGCAATACCGGCAGACTACCAGCTTCGAGCAAAGCAACTCAAGCAATCTCGTGAAATCTGCTCACGTGCGCGCGTTACCCGTGTTGAGAACCGGGTCTTCGCGATGACGAACCGATACGCAGTGATCACCAGGCAGGCTTCCAGGGTCTCACTCGTTGGCGCGATGCCAGGCATTGTTGTGTCTCTTGGGCGGCACCCGGCGGGGACTTGCGGCGGAAGTCATTACTGCTCTGCTCGCCATTGGCAGGATACTCCGGACGAGAGATTGGAAACCCCGACAACCAGAGCAGATAGAGCCAGACAGCGATCCGGCTAATCTCGGCAACTCCTGGTGCTGGACCGGGGGTAGCGGGGGTCGCACCGGTGATACCTGCGTAGCTGGGGATCGACCCAACACTGCACTGAGGACAGATGCTGATTAGGCGGCCAGACCATGACCAAACGAATAGCCTGATCGAGCCGGCGGCAGATCCGGATGCCGATGCCCGCCGCACGCTGCGCCGTCACCGCGCCTTCGCCACCGGGCTGCTGGTGCTTATGGCTGCACTCACCCTCGGCACATACGCACTCCCTGCCAGCGAAGCTTCCGATCTGCTGCAGGCCGCCGCCAAGGCAGGCTTCGTCGGTGGCATCGCCGATTGGTTCGCAGTAACGGCGCTGTTTCGCCACCCACTCGGCCTTCCCATCCCGCACACCGCGATCATCCCTCACCAGAAGGAACGCCTGGGCGCCGCACTCGGCCGTTTTGTCGCTACTCACGTGTTCACGGCGGAGGAGGTGTCCGGGGTGCTGGCACGGCTGGATCTGCCGGGCATCCTGCATCGCTTCCTTGCTGATCCCGCCTCTGCGCGCCCCGCCGCGGTCGCGTTGGCAGGAACGCTGCCGCGAATTCTCGCCAGCGTGGAGGATGGTCGCGCTCGCCGGCTGATCGCGCGCATCGTGCCACGGATCCTCGGTGGTCCCGGCACAGGCCAGGTTGTCGCCCGTGCGCTGCACAGCCTGGTCGAAGGTCGCCGCCATCAGGAGATGTTCGGCTTCATCCTGGGCCAGCTTCGGACGCTGCTCGCCAGCAAAGAAGAAAGCATCCGCAATGCGATCGAAGAACGCGTTCGCGAGCAAGGCGGCCGGCTGGTCGGCTGGGCGCTGGGCGCCTCGATTGCCCGCCGCGTGCTGACGACCATCAACGCGGAACTCGACAAGATGAGCCCTGACGGGTCCGAGTTGCGCGCCGCGTTCGACGAATGGGTGCGCGCCGAGATCGCGCGGCTCGAGCAGGACCCCGCACGCGCTGCCGAGCTGGGCGCTGCCATCCGTCGCGTCGCGGCGCATGAGACGGTACAGGCCTGGCTGTGGGACGTTTGGGCGCGGCTGCGGCTGGCATTGGAAGCAGATGCTGCAAAACCGTCCGGCCGCACCGTCGACTATATCGAAGGTGCACTCGCCAATCTTGGTGCCATGCTCGAGTCGGATCCCGCGGCGCGCGAACGGGTGCACGCCGCGGTAGAGGGCATGGTGGCAAGGCTGTTGCCGGCGGCGCAGGTCAAACTATCCGACTTCATCGCCCAGGTGATCACCAATTGGGACACAGCCACCATCGTGGAACGCCTGGAGCTCCGCGTCGGCAAGGACCTGCAATTCGTGCGCGTCAACGGCACGCTGGTCGGCTTCCTCGTCGGCGGCTTGCTCTATTGGGCGCTGCGCGCCACGTTTGGCCACGTAAGCTTCTGACGGGAGAGACAGCGCCAATGGCCATCACCTACAAGGACATGGTTGCCGCCGCCAACGCCGTGGTACCAGCAATCAGCGCCACTGATGCCGCGAAACTGGTGGATACCGGCGGTGCCGTGCTGGTCGATGTCCGCGACGGCACCGAACTGCAGGCGAGCGGCAAGGCCAAGGGCGCACTCGCCATTCCGCGCGGCTCGCTGGAATCGCGCGCCGATCCGGAATCGCCGAACCACAATCCGGCACTGCGCAAGGATCGCCCAGTGATCCTCTATTGTGCGGGCGGTGGACGCGCCGCACTGGCCGGCAAGACCTTGCGCGAGATGGGTTACTCCGATGTTCGCAATCTCGGCGGCTTCAAGGACTGGGTCGCCGGCGGGGGAGCCGTCGAAAAGGTCTGACGTCAACGCGGCGGCTGGAATTGGACTACCAGCGGCGCCTTCGGCAGATCGTGCGCGTCCCAAGCCTCCCAGCCGCCGCGGTACCAGTGGACATTGGTGTAGCCGAGGGCGATCAGCCGCAGCGCCAGATTGCGGCTGTGCCACCGATTGATGCACCAGGCGAATGTCACGATCGGTCGTTGCTTGTCGCCATCTGTGGCGATCCCGACCAGCTTTCCCAAAGCCTCCTGCCATTCGTCGGTCAGGCTGCCGCTGTTCGGCAGGTTCACCAGAATTGCTCCTGGTATCGTCGGGTTCTCTGCGGTGGTGGTGAGTATCAGTGGTTTGCTCGGAAGCAACTCCACCAGTTGCTCGGTATCGATGGTGGTGCGGTCGGTGTCGGCGTGTTTACCGCGTCGCGCAGGTATCCAGCCGAAGCAGCGTGGAAATCGGCCCGCTCATCCAGGTGATCGCGTAGGCCAGCACGCCGCAGGCCCTCGGCAATGCGCTTTTCCTGTTGATGGCGATGTTCGTCGAAATACACTGGGATGCTGTTCAGAAAGACCCTGACGGTGAAGTCCATCATGCGATCGGACGACATCGCCGATGCCAGCATCATATGCGCGTCATCGAGACGGCCAGCCAATGCGTACGCGGCGGCCAGCGTTGCCTTGGTATCCTCTATAACGGTGTCCCATGTTTCTCGCTCCGCAATTTGCGTGGGAGTGAGACCTTTGTAGGCACGTATCCCCTCTTCCAGCCAATCGATTGCCTCGTTATCGCGCCCGAGCATGATCAGCATACGGCCAAGTGCGAGATAGATTGCCTGTCGGCTCGGTGCGAGCGGATTGAGACGGACTGCACGTTCCAGCAGCGGGGACAGCGTCCTCGGGTCGGCCCCAGCGACGGTAGCAGTACGTGCATTCGATGAAATCGGCGGCAACACCCGCCGCACTCGAGTCGACGTCGAGCAATTGTCTGAACGTCCCGACTGCCTGTTCATCGTGCTGCTGTCGCATCAACAGACGAAATTTGGCTGCCAGCACGTCGGGAGAATTCGGAGCCACCAAGGCTGCCCTGGCTATCAATGTACTCGCTCGGTTCAGATAGCGATTTGCTTCAATCAGGATCGTCGCGGCACCGGCCATCGCTTCGACCGAATGCGGATCCTTCCGCAGTGCCTGTTCGAAATAGCCGCCCGCAATCCAGCGCGACAGGACTCGTCGGCCCGTCAGTCGCACAGCCGGGCGATCGAGGTGCACGACAAAGGCCTCGACCGGTCGTGCTATATTCTTCAGTTCGATGCTCCCAAGCGGCTCGAATCGTAGATCCAGGCCTTGGGCGTGGTGGCGAACGACAGCGGCGACGCACACGCCACCAGGTGGACAGATTGACTGCAGCCTCACCGCGACATTGACCGCATCGCCGTGAATGTTCTGTCCGTCGGGTATCGCATCGCCGATATCGATGCCCATCCGGAAGCGAATGCGGCGTTCCGGCGGCTCTCCATTATCGAACTCCGGTATACGGGTCTGTATCTCCACCGCAAAGCGCACGGCCGATAACACGCTGGAGA
The DNA here is from genome assembly GCA_024280945.1 of Acetobacteraceae bacterium. Taxonomy (GTDB): domain Bacteria; phylum Pseudomonadota; class Alphaproteobacteria; order Acetobacterales; family Acetobacteraceae; genus JAMXLO01. The sequence continues at coordinate 40,638 of JAMXLO010000058.1, read as the reverse complement.
ACTCCATCATCAGTGAGTCGCCAGCCGTATTGCGGAGCCTGCCACCATATCGCCCAAGCGCCGGATCGATCAGTGCCCGGCGCAACCGTGCGAGCCGAGCGGAGGTGCCCGCGCTATCCTCTCCGATCAGACGGCTGTAGCCCACCATGTCAGCGTGCGCGAAGGCCGCCAGTCTTCGCGGTTCGACACCACTGACCACCGGTAGCCCGCCTGACGCAGCTTGCATTTGGGCGTCCACATTTGAGAATTTATCCTATGGCAAGCGGTCGGCCGATGTCACCGGCCAACATGCTGTCGCCAAAGCTTGGACTGGCCGTTACTACCCGGTGATGCCTATATACCGCCAAGTGCCTCACTGTCGGGCAATCGAATGGGGAGAACTATGGGACGCAGATACGCCAATATCCTGGAAACTGTCGGCAACACGCCGGCGGTGCGCATCAATAAGCTGGCGCCTGAAGGCGTGAACCTCTTCGTCAAGATCGAGGCATTCAATCCGCTCGGATCGGTCAAGGACCGCCTGGCACTCGGCGTAATCGAGGACGCCGAACGCCGCGGACAGCTGAAGCCAGGCCAGACGGTGATCGAGGCCACCAGCGGCAACACCGGGATCGGCCTCGCGATGGTCTGTGCTGCCAAGGGCTACCCGCTCGTCGTCACCATGGCCGAGTCATTCAGCGTCGAGCGTCGCAAGCTGATGCGTTTCCTTGGTGCCAAGGTGATCATCACCCCTGCCGGCGAGCGCGGCTTTGGCATGGTCAACAAGGCCAACGAACTCGCCGCAAAGCACGGCTGGTTTCTCACCCGTCAGTTCGAAAACGAGGCCAATGCCGAGTTTCATTCGCGCACCACGGCGCGGGAGATCGTCGAGGACTTCAAGGACACGCAGCTCGACTACTGGGTTACCGGCTATGGCACGGGCGGCACACTGAAGGGCGTCGCGCGCGTGCTGCGACAGGAACTGCCGAACACCAAGATCGTCGTCTGCGAACCCGACGATGCGGCGATGGTGAGCAGCGGAGAAGGCCAGAAGCGCAATCCGGACGGCTCGCCGGCCGCTCCGCACCCGGTGTTCAAGCCGCACCCGATGCAGGGCTGGGCGCCGGACTTCATCCCGAAGCTTCTTGGCGATGCGGTCGAGGCGGGCGGGCTGCACAAGATCCTTCGCATCAAGGGCCCGGACGCGCTGCGCTGCTCGCGCGAGCTGGCGCAGAAGGAGGGCATCTTCGTCGGCATCACTGCGGGTGCGACCTTGGCTGGCGCATTGCAGATCTGCGCCGAGGCGCCGAAGGGCGCCAACATTCTGGCGATGCTGCCGGACACCGGCGAACGCTACCTCAGCACCCCGCTGTTCGCCGACATCCCGGCCGACATGACCGAGGAGGAGGTCGGCATCTCCAAGACCACGCCAGGCAATCAGATGCCGGCATAGCGCGCGCTCGGTGCAGGTGACGCATCGCCGGCGCTGCTGCCATACTGCCCTGGGCCACAACGGCTCTCGAGTCGCTCGACAATGCTGCATCTCACCAAGCTCGCCGTGGGCGTTCGCGACATTGAGCACCTGCGGGATTTGCAGGCCGAGCGCGCGGAAAAAAGCCCGCCGTTGCGGCACCGCACCCGCAACTTCCCACGCCGCCACCAGGAGGTCATCAGCGGCGGCTCGATGTATTGGGTGGTGAGCGGCAGCATGCTGGTGCGTCAGCGGGTGCTCGACATCATCGAGGATCGTTGGGAGGATGGTTCCGCCTGCGCCGGCGTCGTGCTGGATCAGAAGCTGGTGCCCCTGTCTGGTCGGCCGACCAAGCCGTTCCAGGGCTGGCGCTACCTGCGTCCCGACGAAGCGCCGCCTGATCTGCCGGCTGGCCCGCGCGCCCGCGGTGTGGCTTCTCTGCCACCCGCTCTGCGGCGCGAACTGCAGGTATTGTGTCTCTTGTGAATCTGCTTGCGCGACTCTGTCAAGCAATAGGATAGTCACATCAGTCGATTAAGCTCGCTTTCTCGACTCTTACGCAAACCTGTCCCGATAACGCCTGCTACTCTCGGAGCCAATCCCGTGACCTCCTCGCGCAGACATCTGTTCGCCCTTCTCGGCCTCGTTCTGCCGGTCGCCGCGTTCACCGCCTCGCCCGCTGCGGCCGCCACATCGGGTTCGCTGCACAACAAGTCGCATGGTCATCATGCGTCGCATAAGACCAATCAGCGTCACGGCGGCGCGGTCCACAAGACGACACATCACAACTCGCACCGCGCGCCGAAGCCTACCGCGAGCTGATGCCAGGCCTGCTGCGCGCGTTCGCCTCGAGAAGCGCGCGCAGCCCCGCCAGGATTCGCTCGGGGGCGGGCGGGCAGCCGCTGATCAGCAGGTCGACCGGTAATGTCGTGCCGACGCCACCGGCGATTGCGTAGCTGCCTTTGAATACTCCTCCATCCACCGCACAATCGCCGAGCGCCACCACAAGCTTTGGATCCGGCATGGCGGCGTGGGCCAGTTCGAGCGCCTCGACGAGATTGCGGGTGACAGGACCGGTGGCCAGCAAGACATCGGCATGGCGAGGGCTGGCAACGAAGCAGACGCCGAACCGTTCAAGGTCATAGACTGCGCGTCGTAGAGAGCGCAGCTCCACCTCGCATCCCCCGCAACTGCCTGCATCGATGTGCAGCACTGCAAGGCTGCGCCCCAGCGGTGTCTGCGCCCCGGCCTCCAGCCGTCCCGCCAGCGAAGACGCCGTCTCCCTGTCCACCGGCGGGACCGGAGCGGCCGCTGGCCGCGCCAGCACGGTTCGGGCCAGGGTGCGCCAGGGGGTCACAGGTCAACTCCGGAACTCGAAAGCCTCAGTGTGGCCAGGACATGTGACAGGTCGTCGACTTGCCCGCCTGCCATTCGTGCCTTGAGCAGCGGCCAGCGCACCCAGCCGGGGTCGCACATGAACACGCTGGCGATCTGGCCATGGTCGAGGCTCATCCAGTGCCAGATGTCGCCCGCAGGTCCAGAAGCATGGCCGAGCCCCTCTCCACTCGCCACCGGCAATGGCGCAAAAACCTCTCCTTCGGGCAGTGCCATCACCGCTGCCTCCAGTCGCCGAACATCTGGATTGGTTTCTGGTGAGGCAACCTGGCGCAGTGCGCGCCCAATGGTCTCGACACCACCCGGCGCGATGTCGGCCGCGACACCACCCGGAACGACGCAGTCCATCATCAGCCGATGCCCGAATGCGAGATTGGCGGCGGCGCGCAGCGCCTCGGCATTTCGCGCGGCCAGGCTGGAGGGCTGATCGGCCGCCTCGGCGACCGCGGACGCCAGATCGAGGCGCCACAGAATTTGCTCCAGCCCACCCATAACCTGGCGCAACGCCAGTGCCCGGGGCGGGATATCGCACGCCAGCGCAGCCTCGGCCGCGCTGGCGAAGGCGGTCGAGTGAGCGACCGTCGTCTCGCCCACCAACCGCGCAGCGAAACGAGCGGCCGCACGGGGCGACTTGCCCTGCATCAGCGCCAGCACCCCTCTGTGGGTGTAGCCCAGCCATGCCTCCAGCTGTTCGACTGTCCCACCACGAACCCCGAGCCGGAGATGGGCAGCCGGCTCGATACCGCCGCGCACAGGCCCGAGAAGTATCTGGTCCAGATCCTCGGCGATGCCGAACTCCGGCGGCTCTGCCGTGGCCGGCGGGCCCGGACGCATCGCCATCGGTGGGCTGTGCCCCCACCGCCCGTGGTCGAGCCAGGCGCGTTGGTCGGTCGCTCCGACGGCCGTATGCCCCCAAAGGTCGTGCACCATCCGCTCGAACCACGCCGCGATTGGTCGCGCAGGGGACAAGGCCGGATAGCCACCATCTTCGACGAAGGTGGAGACCAGTCGCACGCCATCCGGCTGGCGCAGCAACGCATAGACGGTGCGCGTATCGCCCCACAACGCAACCAGAGGAGGCGACAACTCACGCGCCATCTGCGCCCAGTCATCGCGCGTCAATGCCTGACGCTGCGAACCACTACCGTCGATCGGGCGATCCTCCACGATGGAGAAAGCGGTCACGCGGCCCCCATCTGGGCGAACAGGAAAGCAGCCGCCAGCAACCCCAGCAAAGCCGCCGCGCCGAGAGCCTGAGCCGCCTGCACCAGAGCGATCCGGCCAATGACGGCGCGCACTCCTGCCAACGCAACCGCGAACAGAAGGGTCCTGATCAACCAGGCCGCCAACCCGACCACCCAGGCGAACACCGAGGAGCCCGCCGGCGCCATTCCGAATGGCAGGAACAACGCCCCGATCAAGTTGAACCACAGCAGCAGACGCAGAGCTTCCGACATGTCGACCAGCGCCAGGGAGGGCCCGGCCAACTCCTCCGTCAGCGTTTCCCGGCGTGTCGTATCGACCAGCCCGACCAGCAGCAGCGCAATCAGTGCCAATACAATGCCTATCTGCCAGTCCGACTCCTGCTGCATCGAAGCGATCAGATCGAGGTTGAAACTGCCGGCAGACAGCGCCGCCAACAGCACCACCAGCAGCAGTGCCGGCCCAAGCAGACAACCCATCAGCATGACCCGGCTCGCGGCGATACCGCCGCGTGTATTGCCCACATCCGCGGCGGCCAGCGCCAGCGAACAACGCGCCGCAAGCAGCAGCCCGAAGATGACCAGCAGATCGGCAAACGGCGCGAACAGCATGCCGAGGGTGAACGAGGGCACCAAGCATCCAGCAACTGCGATCATCGCAGCGCAGGCAAGGGGCGCTTGGCCCGTCACGGCAGTCGCACTTTCGGCCAGCACCGGCTGCTTCCGCAGCAGTCGACACAAGTCCCACCAAGGCTGCAGCACGGGCGGCCCGATGCGTCCTGACAGCCCGGCCTGCAGCCAGCGAAGCAGTCCAACGAGGCTCGGGGCCGCCGCGGCGAGCAGCGCGATGTGCAGCAACTGCGCGACGAAGCCAAGCAGCAGGGTCATGTCGCCACCCGCGCGGCGATGGCACGGACCATCCTGTCCCACCAGGAGGCAAGTCGCTGGCGCACCGCATCGGCCGAAGGCAACCGGGTTACCAGATCCTGGATCGGCGCGACGAACGATGTTGGGCCGCATTGCGTCGTCGGATCGCCGAACGGCATCCATGCTGGCGGCGGGGAAAAGCCGCCGGACCAATCCGGTTCGCGCCGTCCCGAGCGCGGGCGATGGATCACTTTCGCCAGGGCGACCCACGCGGCCGCCACCAGCGCCGCGACGAAGGTTGCCGCGTAGCCTGGGGTCTGGGGCCCGATCCGCAAACCGAGCGCCGCAACGGCCGTCGCTCCTTCGGCCCAATGGAATGTCGGCAATAACGCCAGAACCGGAAGCACGCCAAACAGCCCGAGCAGCGCGGCCAACCCAACAAGGATCAGCTGGACCGGGCGCGCCACCTCATCGGCAGCGGCAGCACGCGGTGTACGCGGCCGGCCGAGAAACACCACGCTCGCCACGCGCATCGCTGCCAGCGCTGCCAGACCCACCGAGATGCCGGTCACCAGCACAACGACCGCGATCGACACCCCAAGGGCAAAGCTGCCGATCCGGGCCGTCGCCACCAATGACTGGAACACCAACCAGAATGCGGCGAAGCCAAGCCCGGGCGGCAGAATGGCAACTGTGAAGAGCCCGGTCAGGCAGGCGCCGGTCGTCACCGGCATGCGGTGAATGACGCCACCGAGGCAATCGAGCCGCCGCGTCCCCGCGCCGGTCTCGACGGCATCGGCACAGCGCAATAGCAGCGCGCGGCACAATGCGTGGCATGCGATCGCCAACCACGCAGCGTCCACCGCGTGTGACGCGACTGATGGCAAATCGACGCCCCGTGCGCATAGCGCCACGCCCAGGCTCATGACCGCCAAGCCGATCTGGTGCAAGGAGACCTGGGAAACGGCCACATCCAGCAAATCCGCCAGCGCGCCGCGGAGCGACACGACAAGCGAGATTCCTGCCCCTGCCAATAGCAGCGGCACGCCCCACCAGAGCGGCTGTCCAGTGCCGCACAGATCGAACAGCAGCCGGATCAGCACGTATGTTGCCATGACAGGACTGAAGGTTGCTGTCGCCGCAGCGCCGGCGAGCGTCAGCAGCAGCACCGCTGCGGCACGCCAACCATCCGGAGGCACCGCCCTGATCACCGCGAAGTCGCCCACCGAGCCTGCCAGTGCCAGCGCAACGACGCAGCAGATTGCCGCCAGCGAGGACGGACGCCACGACGCCAGACCGCTCAGCAGCAACAGTCCGATCGCAAGCGTGAACCCGTTCGCGGCCGATAAAATCACAGCAATTGCCGCCAAGGCCGGCGGCGCCAGCGTGACACACGGCGCCAGCAGCAAAAAACTCGCCGTCAGCGGATCCAGCGCAAGCTTGATCGCCATTCCCCCGAATCCGAGCGGCAAGGCCAATTCTGGCAGTCCCCCAATGGCCAGCAGGAGCAGGGCCGCTGCAACAACGACGACACAGGTGCCTGTTCTGACTGCAGCTAGCCTGATGGACCGCGACTCGCTCACGCGGCGAATGATAGCAGCCCTATGAAATGTCGAGCGACTGCTTCCCAGCCGGCGGCGGATGGGCTGCGTCGATCGCCGCTATGTCTTCCGGGCTCAGCTCGATGCTGCCACTCGCGGCATTCTCCCGTACATGCGCCGGATCGCTTGCCTTCGGGATGCTGATGACGTTGCCGTGCCGCATTGTCCAGGCGATCGCGATCTGGCCTGGCGTTGCGTTATGGCGCTTGGCGACGTCGACGAGAGCCTTCGATCGCAGCAACCGGGCGCCCTGACCCCCGACCGGCGAATATGCCATGATCGGCATCCTGTGCTCGCGACACCAGGGCAGCAGATCGTATTCGATGCCGCGGCTGCTGATATGATAGAGAACCTGATTACTGGCGCAGTTTACTCCGCCCGGTAGGCGCGCCAGTTCGTTCATGTCACGTGTATCGAAGTTCGACACACCCCAATAGCGGATTTTGCCGGCACTCCGCAGTTTCTCGAACGCCTCGACAGTTTCCGCCAGCGGATGGCTGCCGCGCCAGTGCAGCAGGTAAAGATCGATCCGATCGGTACGCAGACGCTTCAGGCTGCGTTCGCACGCCGCCGGCACACCGGTGCGCGACGCATTGTGCGGATACACCTTGCTGACGATGAACAGCCTGTCGCGCTGCCCCTGCGACGCCTCGGCAACCACCTCCTCGGCTCCGCCATTGCCGTACATCTCGGCGGTGTCGATCAGCGTCATGCCGAGTTCGATGCCCAGCTTCAGCGCCGCTACCTCGGCCTTTGCGGCACTGCCGCGTTCGCCCATATGCCAGGTGCCCTGACCCAGCGCCGGTACCTCGGTCCCATCCGCTAGCTGCACCATGCGCATCAGCCGGCCCTCTCTTCCGCAACTCGCAGCAGGCGCAGGAAGTTGCCGCCCCACAGCGCGGCGATCTCCTGCCGGTCATAACCGCGACGCAACAGCTCGAAGGTGATGTTCGCGCTCTCGCCGGCATCGTGCCAGCCGGTGAATCCACCGCCACCGTCAAAATCCGACGAGATGCCGACATGCTCGATGCCGATGCGCCGCACGGCGTAGTCCACGTGATCGGCGAAGTCCGCCACCTTTACCGAATCCGGCTTACCATCAGGCTTGAGGAAGGCGGCGACCGCGGTGATCTGGATGACGCCGCCCGCCCGGCGCAACGCATCGAGCTGCGTGTCATCCATGTTACGCGCATTGTCGCACAGCGTCCGGATGCACGAGTGCGTCGATACGATCGGGGTGCGCGATATGTCGGCCGCCTGCAGCATGCTGTCGCGGGAGACGTGCGCGACATCGACCAGCATGCCCAGGCGGTTCAGTTCCGCAATGGCGGCGCGGCCGAGGGGGCTCAGGCCGCCGTGCTCGGTCAGCGCGTCTCCCAGGTCGGTGCGCGGGTTGCATGAATCGGCCAGCGCGTTGTGCCCGTTGTGCGTCAGCGTCAGGTAGCGCGCGCCCAGTGCGCGGAATCGCGCCAGCCGCGACAGGTCGTGGCCCATGGCAAAGCCATTCTCGACCGCCGGAACGATTGCCAGAACGCCGTCGCGCTTGCATGTCGCGATCTCATCGGCGGTAACGGCGACGCGCGCGACGATACCGTTCTCGCTTCGACCCATCGAGCGGATCGCCTGCAACATGCCGATGGCGCGCTCGAACGCCGCAGCCTCATTTTCCGGCGTTCGCGCTGCCTGTGGCACATAGGCCGCAAAGCAGCCGGCGGCCAGGCCGCCGCGATGCATCTTCGGCAGGTCCACCCGGCGCGGACCCTCCAGGAATGGATCGGGGCCGGTCGGCCAAGGAATGTCGATGTGGGTGTCGAGTGTCAGCAGCCCGCGATGGAGCGCGATCGGATCGGTGGCAATGGCGTCGTTCATGATCCGGGGACGCTCGCAGATATCGGCGTGAGGCGGAAGGGGCGGATTGGTCATCCGACGACGAGACGCCCCGTGCTAGTCTTGTATTTGGAGGAAGCACCGTGACCGATACCTTCGACGGAGGCTGTGCCTGCGGTGCGTTGCGCTACCGCATGCACTCTCGGCCAATGTTCGCGCATTGCTGTCACTGCAAGGACTGCCAGCGCCAGACCGGCACTGCATTCGTGCTGAATGCCTTGATCGAGGCGGACCGGGTCGAGCTGCTCTCCGGCGATCCCAAGCCGTTCGGTATGCCGACCGACAGCGGGCGTCCACACACCGTGTTCCGCTGCCCGGACTGCGGTACGGCGGTCTGGAGCAACTACGGCGGGCTGAGCAAACTTCGCTTCGTCCGCATCGGCACCTTGGACGAGCCGACGATGCTGCCGCCGGACGTGCACATCTACACCCGATCCAAGCTGCCGTGGATCACGCTGCCCCGGGGCACGCCAGCATTCGACGCCTATTACAGCTCGCGCCAATTATGGCCCGCCGAGAGCCTGGAGCGCCGCAAGGCGGTCATGGGATAGGATCGCCGAGAAAGTGCATGACGGCCGCGTTGAACAGCGCGGGATCCTGCAGGAAGGCGAAATGACTGGTGTTGGGCAGCATCAGCAGCCCAGCGCCCGGAACCGTCGCCGCTATATATTCTGTGTGCGGCCGCTTGATTGCCTCGTCATGGTCGCCGTCGACCACCAGCACCGGCGAGCGGATCGACTTCAGCTGCTGATCCGTCCAATTCGGCTGGGTCTCCCACATCTTGCTGATCTGGGCGACGAAGCCGTCATACTCCTTCGGCGTCGCCGACAGCCGCGCGTATTCGTTGCCGGCGCGCTGAATGAACCGGGCGAAGGTCGGGTTCTTCTCCACCCCTTCCTGCACCCCGCTGGTCGCGGTGTTGGCGGCAAAGGCGAACACCTTGCCGATCCGATCCGGATGGCGAATGGCCAGATCCAGGCCCACGATGCCACCATCGCTCCAGCCCACGACGTCGGCCTTGGCGATGTGCAGCGTGTCGAGCAGTGCCACCGCATCGTCGGCCATCAGGTCGTAGCCGTAGGGGCGAGAATCACGCGTGCTGCGGCCATGGCCGCGACTGTCCATCACGATCACCAGATGACGCGGCGCCAGCGCAGCGACCTGTTTGCCCCAATAGTCGGAATTCGCCAGACCGCCGTGCAGCAACACCACCGGCGAACAATGCCCGATCGTCGCATAGTAGAGGCTGATGCCGTTGATCTTGGCATGACCCGTGTGTTCTCCGGCGACCGGCGGCGGCGTGGGTGGCAGCGTCTGCCAAAGCGGCTCGCCGAACGTCGGATGCCATGCAAGCACGATTGCCAGGAACAGCGGCACACGACCCATGATACCCTCCGGGTGACAACGCCGGAGGAGCTGACATCGGCATCGCATGCTTGAACAGAGCACAGCACCGAACCAATCTGGCCGGCGATGGTTCCAGCCTTGAGCATTCCGGCAAGCATTCCCCGCGCTGCGCTGGTTACCGGCGCGGCACATCGGATCGGTCGCACCATCGCGGTCGCACTGGCGGAGGCCGGCTTCGATATCGCCGTCCATTGCCATACCCACCGCGATTCCGGCACCGCGACCTGCGAGGCGATCCGTCGGCTTGACCGCCGCGCCAGCCTGCTGTGTGCAGATCTGCGCGACGAAACCACCACCCGGGAACTTATACCGGAAGCGGTCGCCGCGCTCGGACCGATCGGTGTACTGGTGAACAACGCCAGCCCCTTCGAACGCGATGAATGGCACGACGCGACCCGTACAACCTGGGACGCCCATATCGAGCCGGGGCTTCGCGCGCCCTTCGTGCTCATGCAGCATTTCGCTCGACAATTGCCTGCCGCTGCCGAAGGCGTGGTGATCAACATGCTGGACCAGCGAGTGTGGTCGATCACGCCGCACTTCATCTCCTATACCGTGGCCAAGGCGGGCCTGTGGGCGCTGACCCGATCGATGGCGCTGGCCCTCGCACCACGCATCCGGGTGAACGGCATCGGGCCTGGGCCGGCGCTCGCGAGCCCCCGGCAAACAGCCGAGCAATTCGGACGACAGTCGGCCTCGGTGCCGCTGCACCATGGCACCAGCCCCGAAGAAATCGCCCGCGCGGTGCTTGCCATCCTTGCCCTGCCAGCGATGACAGGCCAGATGCTGGCACTCGACGGCGGCCAGCATCTGCAGTGGCAGTCCGGCCGTCACGGGCCGCCGCCCGAGGAGTGACGTGCATGGAAGCCCAGCCTATCGCCAGCAGCACCCGGGCGCTTCGCCACATGTTCCTGCGCGATATGGTGCTGACAGCCAGCATCGGGGTGCACCCACACGAGCATACGGCACCGCAGCGCGTGCGGATCAACGTCGATCTCGGGGTGGAGGACGATGGTGCGCGGTCACTGTCGCGCCAGCCGGTCGGTCGGGACGAAGTGGGGCGCGTGGTGGACTACGAGAAGCTGGCGGACCGAGTACGCGAGATCGTCGCCGCCGGCCACGTGCGGCTGGTCGAGACGCTGGCCGAGCGGATTGCCGAGATCTGCCTGGCCGACAGGCGCGTGCATCTGGCGCGTATCCGGGTAGAGAAACTTGATATCTTCGCCGATGCGACTTCAGCGGGAGTTGAGATCGAGCGGCGCCAGCGCGACTTGTCCACTCCGCGGCAAGCGGCCGTTAATAGCGAATCGAGGGGCGGCAGAAGGTTAACGGATCGGTAACATTCTTGCTGGAGGTCGCAACGATTTCAAGGAGTTAGCTTTTGCCTAAATTTTTTGCAATCCTGACAGATGCCAGTCAATCCATAGACCTCCTTCGAATGCCGGTGGCGAGACCCACAAGGTTATCCACAGGAACGGTGGATCGTCTGGCAGCGCAGCAAACACGCGCTGAATGGCGGCGTGACGCGAAATTATCTGTGCGGTGAACGATTCTCCCTCCGTTCCGCCCCTGACCGGCGCCGCTGCCATAGAAGCGGCGCTGGCCACCATGCCGTTCAACCCTGGCGTCTATCGGATGCTCGACGCGAAGGGTGACGCTCTCTACGTCGGTAAGGCGCGCAGCCTGAAGAAGCGGGTGACCGCCTACACCCAGGTCGGCCGGCTGGACGAGCGGCTGAGGCGGATGGTGAACGAGACGGCCTCGATGGAGGTCATCACCACCCATACCGAGGCCGAGGCACTGCTGCTCGAGGCCAACCTGATCAAGCGGCTCAAGCCGCGCTTCAACATCGTACTGCGGGACGACAAGTCGTATCCCTGGCTGATGCTGACCGAGGACCACGCCTACCCGCAGATCGCCAAGCATCGCGGCGCGCAGGTCCGCAAGGGGAGTTACTGGGGCCCGTTCGCTTCCGCCTGGGCGGTGAATCAGACCGTCACAGCCATGCAGCGGGTATTTCTGCTGCGCTCGTGTGCCGACACGGTGTTCGCCAATCGCACGCGACCCTGCCTCCTGTACCAGATCCGGCGCTGCTCGGCACCCTGCGTCGGGCGCATCAGCGAGGAGAACTACGCCCGGCTCGTCGGCCAGGCGAAGGCGTTCCTGGCCGGCAGGTCCGCTACGGTGCAGCGCGAGCTGGCGAGCGAAATGGAGCACGCAGCCGAAGCGCTGGAATTCGAACACGCCGCAGCGGTGCGCGATCGCATCCGTGCCCTGACCTTCGTACAGGGCAACGACGTGGTAAACCCTGCCAGTCTACAAGACGCCGATGTCATCGCTGCGTGGCAGATTGCGGGGCAGACCTGCGTGCAGGTGTTCTTCGTCCGCGGCGGACGCAACAACGGCAACCGTGCATTCTTCCCGTCGCACACCAAGGGCGAGGAAGCAGGCGAGGTGCTCGCTGCCTTCATCGCTCAGTTCTACGACGACAAGCCGCCGCCGCCTTGCATCCTGGCGAACCACACCCTGGCCGAACAGGACCTCGTCGCGGAGGCGCTGAGCCTGAAGGCGGACCGCAAGGTGGAAATCCACGTGCCGCAGCGTGGCGAAAAGCGCGCCGTTGTGCAGCACGCCGAAATCAACGCGCGCGAGGCGCTGGAGCGCAAGCTGGCCGAGAGCGCCGGCCAGTTGAAGTTGCTGGAGGGTGTCGCGCAGTTGTTTGGCCTGCCAACGCCGCCGGAGCGCATCGAGGTCTATGACAACTCGCACATCATGGGCACGAACCCCTATGGCGTGATGATCGTCGCCGGACCGGAGGGGTTCAGGAAGGCCGCCTACCGCAAGTTCGCAATTCGTGGCCCGGTCGCGCCGGGCGACGATTTTGCGATGATGCGCGAGGTTCTGCAGCGTCGCTTCACTCGGGCACTGAAGGAGCAGGGGGAGGGCGCGCCGGCAGCCGACTGGCCTGACATTGTGCTGATCGACGGCGGTGCAGGCCAGTTGTCGGCGGCGCGCGACGTGCTGACCGACCTCGGGGTACAGGATGTGAAGCTGGTGGCGATCGCCAAGGGGCCCGATCGGGACGCCGGCCGCGAGTGGTTCTACTCGGACGGCATGGAGCCCTTCCAATTGCCGCCGCGCGATCCTGTGCTGTACTTCCTCCAGCGGCTACGCGACGAAGCACACCGGTTCGCGATCAGCACGCATCGCGCCGGACGGTCGAAGAATATCCGCCAGAGCGAGCTGGACGAGGTCCAGGGCATTGGCGCCGCACGCAAGCGCGCTCTGCTGAACCATTTTGGTTCGGCGCGCGGCGTGAAAATGGCAGGGCTGACAGATCTCGAGGCGGCACCAGGGATCAGCAAGGAAATCGCGCGGCGCGTATACGCGCATTTCCATCCAGGGGTACGGATGGAACACGCGTCTTGAGGCCTACACGAGGTCGGTTGCCCCGAACTATGGACTGGTTTCGTGTGGCCTGCGGATGACAGTTCCTTTGTCGCCGTCCGACGAGGCCACTGATCGAACGACTGCTTGCTGGCACCCCGGTTCCCGGCCGCTTCGCCAAGACTGCGCCATCTTGGAGGTCCTTCTGAACCAGCGACACAAGAGCCGCCGAAGCCCAGCAATAGTACGTTCGTGCAATGTTCTCTGGGCCTACGCTGCAACTTTCTCGAAACAAAATTAGGCGAAGCTGAAGTAAACGAAAAGGCGTGGTGCGGGGGCGTTATGTGGACGCTGGACTACCGTGCTTAACGTGCTGATACAATTTGCGACGGCGCATCCGGTGATCACCGTGTCGGTGATCGGCGTGCTCTGGTTGATTGTCTTTCGCGCTGCATTAAGTTGAGGCGCTGCGCGTCGTAAATGGTCAACCAACGACTTCGGGCGCCGTGCACGGGGTGCTGCCGCCTCGGCGGCCTGAGGCACCGATGCGGACCCGACGCCGGGGCGGCGTGGTCTGCAGCCGGGACCCGGCGATACAGACGGTTATGTGGGTCGCAACTGGATTCTTGGCCGGAACCCAGAATGGACGATTCCTCTGTTGGGGATGATCGCCTGAGGCATGGCTTGCTCGATGGGTCGGCCGCTTCCATCTTGCAACCGCTATGCTGACCCACAACGGCAGGATCGCCGTTCCAGACAAGGACCCGACGACCTCGCGCAGCCGTGGGCCGGTACTTCAAGCCGGGAAAACCCGCTTGGGGCATCGCGCGTTCATCGCCGGCGGCGATCTTGAGCTGGCTACAGCATCGCCGGTCGGTCGGGCCGCATTGCATATCGCCTGGATGCCCGCCGACCGTTCGCCAGCATCCATCTGCACATTCGCCGCATCGTGCCGGTCCATGTGCGGCCTCCGCCGCCACTGATCGAGCAGTGACGAACCTGAACCCGCAACGGGCAATGCCGAGGATAGGCCAAGCGCCTCCGTGAGAGGATCCACGTCACCATGAGCTGGTATCGATGACCCTCGACGAGTTCAATTTGCTGTTTCCGAGGCTGCGCGACGGCGGCGTCGATTCCGAGACCTATCAACGCCTGTCTGGGACAGCGCTCGAAATCCCCGGCGCCGCGCGCCTCGCCACATTGGACCCATTCTCACTGGCCTATAAAGAGGCCGCAATGAAGCTCTATTACGAGCTGCGTGGGGATGCAGAGCGAGGCTATCTGCCGGCGCGCGATGAGAGTTCCGGCGTCGGCTCACCGGCGAACGTGTGGAGCGACCTGCCGCCGTGGAGTTTCAGAGATCCGAAGTTCGCTGCGGAGTTCTTCTATTCCTGGGGACACATCCTCTCGTTGCTCGATCTGCCGGCCAACAGCACGGCCCGCGTGCTGGAATATGGCCCAGGCGCCGGGCAAATCCTGCTCTTCCTGGCGCGGATGGGAATACGAGCGTTCGGCGTTGATCTTGATCCCGGCTATCTCGCACTGATCCGGCGCCAAGCGGCTGCGATGCAGCTGCCGGTCGAGATGGATGAGGGCACCTTCGGCGAAGGCTTCGACGGCCAGGTCTTCGACCGTATTCTGTTCTTTGAGGCATTCCACCATGCGGCGGATTTCCTGCAACTGCTGATCCGGCTGCGGCAGCGGCTCGCACCAGGCGGGCGGCTTCTCCTCGTCGGCGAGCCTGTAGTCGGGCACCCGATCCCGACAGTGCCATTCCCTTGGGGACCGCGCCTCGATGCCCTCTCCGTGTTCTGCATACGCCATTACGGCTGGCTAGAACTGGGCTTTACGCAATCCTTCCTGCTGGAAGCGTTGCGACGATCCGGTTATCACGTGAGCGTCCACCATTTCGCGGGGTGCGGCCGCGCGGATGCTTACGTCGCTCAGCCGGCCGAGGACGTGGGCGAGATAAAGCAGTCAACCTTCGCCGGCCCGTTGCAGGCGCTGACGGCGTTGCAGGCCGAGCGCGACGCCCTGCAACGTCAGGCGAGCGATCTGCTGGCGCAGCGTGAAGCCCTCCTGAAATCGACGAGCTGGCGGATCACTCGGCCGCTGCGGGCAGCGGTATCATGGTATCGCCGTTAGCCCGACGTGGGACCGCGCCATCCCTCGCCATCAGAGGTCATCTCGGATTGCCGGGTCATGCCCGCTGGAACAGGTCACAGAGGTCAGCAAAACAATAGAACATCTCCGCGATCGGGCTGACCACGCCGAGGAACGTCGCGATACCGGTCGCCAGTATGATCGCTGCGACGGGGTTCATCGATGTTATCCCATCGGTCGTGATCAGGGGGGATCAGTGGCGTCCAACCATCGGTGCCGTCCGCACCATCCGCCTAACTGCAGCGAGCGCAAAAAACACGTCGCGGTGATGTTGGCGACCGGGATGCACGGCTATGGGAATCAGCATCGGCGCGGATGGACGTAAAAAGGGGGCCTTTCCGGGCGCCACGAATACTTCGCCAAGACCTAACTAAGCCATTAATTATTCGTGTGGTTCCGTACAACCAATTTTTGACTTGCTAGCCAGCAAGCCTTGTGCCCCGCTACTCGTTGGACGCATTGCCGCGGGGGCGTCAAGAAGGTCGATGACAGAGCTTCAGTCCCAGGCGCCGCAGGGCTCGGGTCAAATAACCGAGCTCCAGTCCTTGCGCGGGATCGCTGCGGTGACGGTCATGATCGGTCACTGCCTGATCAGTTACGGCCCCTCTTCCTTGCTTATGGGCCTTTCAGGTCTGTTCAACGGCCGGGCAGCGGTGGTGGTGTTCTTTGTACTGAGCGGTTACGTGCTCACCCGCTCCCTGCAGAAAGGCCGCCTTGATCGCGACGCCATACTGCGCTTTTACGTACGGCGCGGCTTCCGTCTGTATCCCGCCATCTGGGTGGCGAGTGCGTTCGGACTGGCTTACCTGTTTGCGCTGCACTGGCAGATCCCGCCGGATCGGGCTGGCCCTGTGATCCTGCACGCTTTTCGTCCGGACCGGTTTGACGCATTGCATATCGTGGCGTCATTCGCGGGCATGACGACTTTCATCATTCCGCAGCTCTGGACGATCGTTATCGAGATCGTTGCCTCGATTGCGATGCCTGCTATTGCCTTTGTGGTACTTTATCGCAGGCAGTGGTTTGCCTGCACCTTGGGATTGGCGTTGCTGGTGAGTTTCACGTTACCCAATACCTATTACCACGTAACCCTCTACTTGGTTGACTTCATTGTCGGAGCCGGGCTCGCGATACCAGGACTGGCGACGCGCTTATTTCGGAACGCGCCCGCGCGACTTTCCGTGGGCATCGGCCTCGTGATGCTTGCATCCACGCGGACCCTGCCCCTCGAATATTGGAGTCCAGCCGCCAACCTTCTGGAATTGATCGTAGCGACATTGATCATTGGCGTCCTTACTGGGGCTAATGAGAAACTGCATCTGTTTCGCGCACATTTTCTGGGGTTTCTTGGCGACATATCTTACGGCATATACCTGCTGCACTTCGCTGTGCTCTGCACGGTCGTCAAGGCCTTCACGTTGCTTGAATGGGCTTTGGGCGTCAGTGTCGATATTTATGCATTGGCCGTTTTGGTCACGTGCGTGACCTCTGCTGTCACGATCCTGCTCGCATGGCTATCCTACGTTTACGTCGAAGTACCAGGGATCGAACTTGGCAGGCGTTTGCTTCGGTTCTTAGGGCGGCCCCGTGGCATCGGCCCCGGTATGCCGGGTACGGCAGTGCCGTAGAGCGTGTCCAACCGGACCTTGCCGCCGCCAATCGACAGCAGCTTTCTTTCTTGACCGGTAGAGTGCACCCCAATAGCTGGTCGATCTCACATCGGGAACATCTGCGCGAGCTCGGGCACCAGGCCAGCAGGCGAACGTTCACGGCGATCGTCAACGCGGCGTTGGAGGAACCAATGCGATACTGTCTGGTGCTGGTGCCACTTCTGGCAGTGGGATGCACCGATACATACGGCAATGGCTATGCATATCGCGGCGACGCATACTACGGTCGCTATGCTGCGCCTGGATATGGCGACGGCTATGCATATCGAGGCGAATACGGTCCCCGCTATGCGACGCGTGATTACACTGTCCCTTACGCCGGTAGCTACTACCGCAGTGACCCAAGGCTTGACGGTGGAGAGAATTGCGGCACGCCGGATGAGCCGCAGGCATGCCCACCGCTGCCGCGCAGACCGCTCCAATACTATCCTGGTGATCGCTGGTAGGCGCCAGGCGACACCCAGGGACTGCGAGCAATCACCTAGGAGGCCATGAAACCGTTACCACCGTATTAGCGCTGGAGCCGTTGCTGCTGTCCCATCTCATGGCGCGATCCTTACGGCATACCTGAGGTTTGCGCGTCGATACCACGAGTTGGGCGTGTCGCAGGCCCTTGTCCTTCATGATCTCACAACCTTGACGCGCTTTTCATCGGCCATAGAGGTGCCCGCGCTGGTGGTAATTCACGAGGTCCGTTACGCGTCCTGATTAGCTGCACTTTTCGGCGCTCTTGATACAGTCTCCGGTGAGGAGGAACCGGCATGGGGCGCTTACTGCATTATTCGGTCACCTTGATCCTCGTTGGCCTTCTGGCGATACCCGAGGCGGACGCGCGCGGCGGCGGGGGTGGGGTTGGCGGCAGTGGCGGCGGCGGTTTCCACGGCGGGTTTGCCGGTCCCAGGCTTGCTGGTGTGCCCCGCGTGGGAACGGTAGTTACGCGGACCGCCAATGGCACGTTGATCAGGCGACCAGGATTTGTCAGCCACCAGCCCCTTGCGCCTGTCGTGACTCGCGGCTTTCAAAATCGTCAGCCCGCCAATGTCAGCGGCATTGGCGCCCCGTTCAATGGTTTTGCCACCGGCTTCCCGAACACCGTACCCACCCAGTTCCAGAACGGCTCCCCGCGTTGGAGAAATGGCTGGGGCAACTGGGGTGGGCCTGTGGTTGGCGGTTGGGCCTGGCCCAGTGACTGGGGGACGGGCGGATACTACGGGTACGCTTATCCGCCGGTGCAGCAGCCGCCACCGCCGGAACCCCAAGTCATTGTGATCCGCGAGGACGGCCAGGGCCGTATGGCGACGGCCGAGGCCCCTGCAGATTTCAGTTACGTGAAGGGCTGCCACGCGATCGCCAACGGCTATCACTGCGACGCACCGACTGCCACTCCTTAAGGAAGCCCCGCCGCAAGGCGGCACGTTTCCGGCGCAACTGCAGCAAAACTGCCCGAGCCTCTCAAAGGCGATACGCCGGTCCGGACCTGATTGGGTTCCCGGCGACAGTTTGTGCCGGAAGCACAAAGATTAAACACT
Source organism: Acetobacteraceae bacterium (assembly GCA_024280945.1). GTDB lineage: Bacteria > Pseudomonadota > Alphaproteobacteria > Acetobacterales > Acetobacteraceae > JAMXLO01. Next base: position 22,080 of record JAMXLO010000058.1, on the reverse strand, counting down.
GTGTCAAGTTACATTAGGTGCATTGCTTGTTACATAGCTTGGTCCATCTTCACGAAACATGAAAAAATCCCGCCTGACTTGGCTGGCTGCGCTCCCCCTTCTGGCAGTCGCCGCTCTATGGTTCGCGCGCGCGCATGGGTCGTTTGCGGCCGCGCACCCAGAGGCAACAGCCCCTCCGCCTGAGACAGTTCCCGTCACCGCTGTTGTGGCGAAAGTCGAGGATATGCCGGTCGAATTGCACGGGCTCGGGACAGTCCAGGCGTTCAATACGGTCGAAATCAAGGCGCAGGTCACCGGTACGCTGGTCGCCATTCCTGTGCAGGAAGGTCAGGAGGTGCATCAGGGCGACATCGTCGCGCAGATTGATCCTCGGCCATATCAAGCGGCGCTGGACCAGGTTATCGCGCAACGCGCGGAGGATGCCGCACAACTGCAAAGTGCTCAGCTCGACCTGCAACGCTATCAGCACCTGGCGAAAAGCAATTTCGCGCCAGTGCAGCAGGTCGATGACCAGCAGGCCACAGTGAACAAGCTGATCGCGGCGTTGCAGGCAGACACTGCCGCGATCGAGACCGCGAGGATCAATCTCGACTACTGCACGATCCGCGCGCCGATCGACGGCCGCGTCAGCTTCCACCAGACCGATGTCGGCAACTTGATCCAAGTGGCGAGCCAGATCGGAATTGTGTCCGTCACACAGGACAAGCCAATCTCCGTCGTGTTCACGTTGGCCGAGGCGGAGCTTCGCCGCATTCAGCAGGCTATGGTTAAGGGCGCGCTGCCGGTGTCGGTCTATACAGGCGACGACAAGACAAAGCTCGCGGACGGGCAGTTGCTCACACCAAACAACGCGATCGATATCTCAACCGGCACGATTCAGCTGAAGGCGACGTTCGCCAATGATGATGATGCGTTGTGGCCGGGCGAATTCGTCAATGCACGCCTCCGCATCGATACATTGCACCACGCTGTCACCGTGCCTCTCATAGCGGTACAGCATGGGCCTAACGGAATGTTCGTCTACATCGTCAAGCCGGACAGCACCGTGCAAGAACAGGATGTGCAAGTCGCCTACCAGGACGACGACAAGGTGGTCGTCTCCAAGGGAGTGAGCGGTGACGACACGGTGGTGTTGACCGGTCAGTCCCGCCTCGCGCCTGGCACCAGGGTCGCGTTGAACAAAGGTTCGGCACCGTCCAACGGGAAGAGCTGAGACCCGATCCGCGACACTTCGGAACACCGGCATCATGAGCATCTCCACACCATTCATTCGCCGCCCGATCGCGACCTCGCTGTTGACTGTGGCGGTCGTGCTGGCGGGGCTGGTTGCCTTTCCTTTGCTGCCGGTCGCACCGCTGCCGAATGTCGAATTCCCGACCCTTTCGGTGTCCGCGAACTATCCGGGCGCCAGTCCAGAGACCATGGCCTCGACCGTGGCCACGCCACTCGAGACTGAATTCGGCGAAATGCTACCGGGACTGGCACAGATGACATCGACGAGCGTACTCGGCAGCACACAGATCACGCTGCAATTCGACCTCGGCACCAATTTGAAATCGGAGGAGACGCTGGTGCTCGAGGCGATCAATGCTGCCGAAGGCTCGTTGCCGAAGGCACTGCCGAACCCGCCGACCTTTCGCGAATCGAACCCCTCCGATGCACCGATTCTGATCCTGTCGATGCAGTCGGAACAGGCACCGATTACCGAGGTGGACGCCTACGCCGAAAATCTCGTGGCACAGCAACTGTCGCAGGTGTCGGGCGTCGGCCAGGTGCTGGTGGGCGGACAGCAAACGCCGGCGATCCGTGTGCAGGTCGATCCCGCAAAACTCGCCTCAATGGGTCTGACGCTGGAGGACGTCCGCAACGTATTGACCAATGCCACCGTGGATAATCCGAAGGGCAGCATCGACGGCCCGCAGCAGTCCTATACCATCTATGCCAACGACCAGCTCACCAAGGCCGAGCCCTATAACAAAGTCATCGTAGGTTATCGCAACGGAGCGGCGATCCGCATCGGCGATATCGGCCGCGCTGTCGATGGTCCACAGAACGACGAATTGGCTGCCTGGACAAACAACAAACCGGCCATCCTTCTGTTGGTGTTCAAACAGGCCAATGCCAACGTCATCACCACCGTTGACGCGGTGAAGGCGCGGTTGCCGCAGTTGGAAGCGGATATACCACAGAACATCCACACATCAGTCGTGTCGGATCGGACGCAGACGATCCGCGCCTCAGTGGACGATGTCGAGTTCACTCTGATGCTGGCCATCGTGCTGGTGGTCATGGTGATCTTTCTGTTTCTACGCAACGTGTGGGCCACCATCATTCCCAGCATCACCATACCAGTGGCACTCGCCGGCACGCTTGGTGCGATGTACTTGTGCGGGTTCAGTTTGGACAACCTGTCGCTGATGGGGCTGACCATAGCGGTCGGCTTTGTGGTCGACGATGCCATCGTGATGCTGGAGAACATCTTCCGCTACATCGAAGAAGGCATGCGACCGCTGGACGCCGCCATCAAGGGCGCCGGCGAAATCGGCTTCACCATCATCTCCATCAGCTTCTCCCTGATCGCGGTGTTCATTCCCTTGTTGCTGATGGGTGGCATCGTCGGCCGTCTGTTCCGCGAGTTCGCCATATGCGTGTCAATGACCATCATCATATCGGCGGCGGTTTCGCTGACGCTCACGCCGATGATGGCCTCACGCTTCTTGTCCCATGAACCGCAGCAGCGCGGCCGGCTCTACAACTTCATCGAACGCGGTTTCACCGCGACGTTGCGTTTCTATGAGCGCACGCTCGACATCGCCTTGCGCCTGCGCTTCGCCACGCTGATGGCATTCATCGCCACGGTAACGCTGAGCGTGGCGCTGTACCTCTTAAGCCCCAAGGGCTTCTTCCCGGACCAGGACACCGGCATCCTGATCGGCACGACCGATGCCGCGCAGGACATCTCCTTCACGGCGATGTCGGCGTTGCAACAGCAGGTCAATGCGATCGTCATGCAGGACCCCGCGGTGGCCTCGGTCGTAGCCTCGGTCGGCGCAGGCGTCGCCGGCCAGACTGCCAACAATGGCCGCATGTATATCACGCTCAAGCCGTGGGATCAGCGCACGGACAACGCCAGCCGGGTCATCGCCCGCATCGATCGGAAGATGCAGTCGGTCCAGGGCATCCGACTGTTCCTGCAGTCCGTGCAGGACGTACGCGTCGGCGGTCGCATTTCCCGCACGCAGTATCAGTACACGCTGCAGGACAACAGATCCGACGAACTCAATGCCTGGGCACCGAGGATTCTGGCCAAACTGCGCCAGCTGCCACAGCTCTCCGACGTCACCTCGGACCAGGAGATCGCCGGCACCACCGAGACGCTCACCTATGACCGCGACCAGGCGGCGCGGTTCGGTGTACAGCCGGCGATGATCGACAACGTCCTTTACGATGCATTCGGTCAGCGAGAGGTGGCCCAGTACTTTACCGGCAACAAGGCGTATTACGTCGTGCTGGAAGCGTTGCCGGATCAGCGTGGTCAGCTCGGTACCTTGCAGAAACTCTATGTCGCGTCGTCATCCGGGCATGCCGTGCCGCTGTCCACGCTGGTGCATCAGACCACCGTGCCAGTGCAGCCGCTGGCCGTGAATCACCAGAGCCAGTTCCCTTCGGTGACGATCTCCTTCAACCTGAAAGGCGATGCCGCGCTTGGCGATGCCGTGAATGCAATCCAACAAGCCGAAGCGCAGATGGGTGTGCCGGTGACCCTGCAAGGCAGCTTCCAGGGCACAGCCCAGGCATTCCAAAGCTCCCTCGGCTCCGAGCCCTACCTGATTGCGGCCGCGCTCGTCACCGTCTACATCATTCTCGGCATTCTGTACGAGAGCTACATCCTGCCGCTGACGATCCTGTCCACACTGCCGTCAGCCGGCGTGGGTGCGCTGCTGATCCTGCTGGCATTCGGCTACCAGCTCACTGTGATCGCACTGATCGGCATCATCCTGCTGATCGGCATTGTTAAGAAGAACGGCATCATGCTGGTGGATTTCGCCATCACCGCCGAACGTCGCGATGGTCTGTCGCCGGTCACGGCGATCCGCCAAGCCTGCCTGCTGCGCTTCCGGCCAATCCTCATGACGACGATGGCGGCACTGCTCAGCGGCGTGCCGCTGATGGTAGAAAGCGGCGCTGGTTCGGAGCTGCGCAAGCCTCTGGGCTTTGCCATGGTGGGCGGATTGGCGCTGAGCCAGATACTCACGCTCTACACGACGCCGGTTATCTATCTCTACCTCGATCGGCTGCAGCATTGGCTGACACCGCGCCACGCCCCGAACGTCCCGAAGCTCGCCGCCATTATGGCCAGTTCGAACGCCGACGCTGACTGACCGTCAAGGACCGCTTGATGCGGAGCCCTCGTCAGGTCACCTGCCGCAACAACCAGTAAAGCGCCCCCGACAGCAACATGGCCGCGGGTAGCGTCAGCACCCAGGCCATGGCGATGCTGCGCACCGTACTCCACTGCAGTCCCGACCCGTTGGCAGCCATGGTGCCGGCCACGCCGCTCGACAGGACATGCGTCGTGGACACGGGCAGCCCGAACATATCGGCGGCGCTGATCGTGCCGGCAGCAATCAACTCAGCCGCTGCACCCTGACCATAGGTGAGGTGGCTCTTGCCGATCTTCTCGCCAACCGTCACGACAATACGCTTCCACCCGATCATGGTCCCGAGACCAAGCGCAACCGCCACGGCGACCTTGACCCAGACCGGGATGAACTTGGTTGCCGCATCCACGGCGCTACGATAAGCGGTCAATGCCGATGCATCCTGCGCAGACAGACCGGAGGACTTCAGTGCCAGCCGGATGCCCTCGCTCACCAGGTACATGTCGTTGCGCACGTTCGGCACCGCACCAGCTGGAATCGAGTTCATCTCGCCATGCGCGCGCACCTGCCTGGCAACGTCATCGGCCAGCACGTTCAGCGCCGCCCAGCTCTCCGGGCTGGAGATCTGGCGGGCCTGGACCGCTGCTGTAACAGCGGCACGTGCCGCATCAGCAGAGCCGACTGTCGCGTCCACCGCATGCGCGGCGAACACCGACTGCGCTCGTTCGGTGGCCTGATAGAAAGCCGGCGTGGCGCTGGTCGGCATTGCATGATTCAGTGCGAATGCCGTCGGCACCGCGCCGATCAGAATGAGCATGATCAGCCCCATGCCCTTTTGGCCATCATTGGAACCGTGCGCGAACGAGACGCCGGTGCAGGTCAGGACCAGCAGCACACGAATCCATAACGGTGGCGCGCGGTCCGATGCGGGCGCCGTGTAAAGTGTCTTGTTGTGAATCACCGCTTTCATCGCCAGCAGGAGCAGCGCTGATGCAACGAAGCCCACGACAGGGCTGAACAATAGCGCACGGAACACACCGATCGCCTGGGCCCAGTCCACTCCAGAGGTCCCCGAACCGCCCGGCGACATGAGCTGATTGGCGATGCCCACGCCGATGATTGAGCCGATCATGGTATGTGATGAACTGGCGGGCAGCCCCAACCACCATGTGCCGAGGTTCCAAATGATGGCGGCAATCAGCAGCGCGAAAATCATGGCAAAACCGGCGCTGCTCCCCACCTGCAGGATCAGCTCCACAGGCAACAGCGAGAGCACGCTGAACGCGACCGCACCGGAGGAAAGCATCACACCGAGGAAGTTGAACGCGCCAGACCAAATGACAGCGACATGCGGCGGCAGACTATGGGTATAGATCACCGTCGCCACGGCATTGGCTGTGTCGTGAAACCCGTTGACGAACTCGAAGCCCAACGCGATCAGCAGCGCGATGCCGAGCAGCACGAAGGCGCCGATCGCTACCGGCGGCGTCTGTGCAGCCTCGATGTCGCCGATCAGTCCACCCAGCGTGTACCCCACCCCGACCAGCAGCAACCCGATGAAAATGATCGTCCCAGCAGCATGCGGACGCCGGTCGAGATCAGGTCGAGCCGGCAAGGTCGCGACGGCTTCAGACATTCAGATCCCCCGATTTCGTTGTGTGCAGCCGGCAGGTTAACCATGGGTCGGCAAAGCAAATATCTCACTTGTGTTACACCTAAGGGTCTTCCCTCTCCCGCCCGAGCGCCTCAGTCGCTAGGTTGCTCGCGATGCTGACCGATCTGCCGAATCTGCTGACGCTGTCGCGAATCGTGGCGATCCCTCTGCTGGTCGTATTGGTCGCCCTGCACGATCCTCCGGCAGACCTTGCCGCCTGCGTGCTGTTCAGCACCGCCGCGATCACCGACTATTTCGACGGCAGGCTGGCGCGTTCGCGCAGACAACAATCTGACCTGGGCCGCATGCTGGACCCGATCGCCGACAAGCTTCTGGTAGGCGCCGCGCTGATGATGCTGGTCGGGCGAGGACGGCTTTCCGCCTGGGGCCTTTACCCCGCCATCGTCATCATGCTGCGCGAGATACTGGTGAGCGGGCTGCGCGAATATCTGGCGGCCCTACGCGTCCTCCTGCCCGTCACGGCGCTCGCCAAGTGGAAGACTGGATTCCAAATGGGTGCCCTCGGCACGCTGCTTGCCGGTGACTCGGCGGCAGGCTGGCTACACCTTTCATTCCTGCCGGTATCCGCTATCGGCGAGGCAATGTTGTGGGTGGCCGCCGCTCTGACATTGTGGACCGGCTGGGACTACCTGATGGCCGGCGTCCGACACGCCTCCGGCCCCCCCGCTGCCGCTCTGACCAAGCGCCAACTCTGACGGTGCGGGTCCTCGGCATTGTTGGCTGGTCCGGCAGCGGCAAGACCACGCTGCTGATCAGGCTGATCCCACTGCTGCGCGCCGCCGGGCTGACTGTGTCGACCGTGAAGCATACGCACCATGGCTTCGACATGGACCGGCCCGGGAAGGACACCTACCGGCATCGCGAGGCCGGCGCACACGAGGTCCTGGTGGCGGCGGGCACGCGCTGGGCACTGCTGCACGAGGTCGTTGGAGCGGAACCATCGTTGCCGGAACTGCTCGAAAGAATGCAGCCGGTCGACATGCTGTTGGTGGAAGGCTACAAGACGCACCCCTTCCCAAAGCTCGAGGTACACCGGCCGGCGCTCGGCAAGCCGCCCATCTGGCCGGATCAGAGCGACATCGTGGCTGTCGCAAGCGATGCCCCGGTCAGCACCGATCGCACGCTGCTGCCGCTGAACGATCCGGCCACGATCGCCGCATGGGTCCTCAACGACGTGTCGTCTTCCCAGAGTTCGCGCTGAACATGCGCCCATGGCGCAGAATCGTGCCTCAAGTCCTTGAGTATATCGCATAGGCGGGGCACATTCTGCCTCGGCTGGCCCCGTCCGGCCCGTCGATTCGTCCGTTCCGGTGGGAGCCCTCCTAATGCGGCGCATCGCCCTGGCCAGTCTATGTATCGCGCTGTCTGGCTGCGGCTTCGACACCTGGTCGAACCCGCCCTTCTCGAGTGGGAGCAACCCTCATTTTCCGGTCGGCGACAGCGAGAACCTGAGGCGCGTGACAGGCGAGCAGGTCGACACCCCGCCCCTGACACCCGAGCCCGGCGACATCTGGCCCGGACCGCTGCCGCCATCGCCGACCCTGCAGGACCTGGAGCAAGGAGGAGGGGTTCAGCCCGGAGCCGAGCAGCCGGTACCGGGATCACCCCTGTTTCAGCAGAACCAGGCGCCGGGGAACCAGCAGCCTCCAAGTTTGCCGCCGCCGCGTCCCGGGCGCGGCAGTTCGACCCCGCCTGTTGCAAATCAGCCTGGCCTGGCGCCGTTGCCGGCCCCCAATCCGCCGCGGCCCACCAATACAACGCCCCCGGCGCCCAACCCTGGCGGGCAGGTTGTACAAACGCCGCAAGGACCTGGCGTCACCTCTGGCGGGACCAGCGGCTATCAGACACTGACCACGCCCGGCGGCGGCACCGCCATCGTAGTGCCCAATGGCAATGGCACCAGCACGATCATACATTCGGATGGCCGGATCGAGACGGTGCCCACAACACGCTGAATTGCCATGGCCGATGTCGAAGCCCCACTGACCATCCTTTATTTCGCCTGGCTGCGCGAGCGGACGGGCACTGCGCAGGAGTCCGTGACACCGCCCGCTGGCGTTGGCACGGTCGGCGAACTGATTGCCTGGCTGGCGCAGCGCAGCCCTGGCTACGCCAGCGCATTCGCCAACCGTCGCGCGGTGCGCTGCGCGGTCAATCAGGAATTCGCCGAACCTGCCACACGGATTGGTCCTGGTGACGAGGTGGCATTCTTCCCGCCAGTGACGGGGGGTTGATCTCATGACCCGGATCAGAGTGCAGAGCGAAAATTTCGACATAGGCGCCGAATTTGCCGCGCTGACAGCTGAGCGGACCGACATCGGCGGCATTGGTTGCTTCGTCGGCACGGTGCGCGGTCCGGCCGCTGCGATGACGCTGGAGCACTATCCGGCGATGACCGAGCGCGCGATTGCCGGCATTGTCCGGGAGGCCGAAAGGCGTTGGTCGCTGCTCGGCTGCACCGTCATACACCGTTACGGCAGGCTGTTGGCCGGGGAGAACATAGTGCTGGTGCTGGCCGCTGCGGCGCACCGCCAAGCTGCTCTCGATGCGACCGCCTTCCTGATCGACTGGCTGAAGACGAAGGCGCCGTTCTGGAAAAAGGAGGAGTCCGTCGACGGCGCCGAAGCCTGGGTAGAAGCCCGTGTTGAGGACGACGCCGCAGCCGCGCGATGGTGAACGCTACCAGCGGTTATTCAACTGAAAGCACCTCGGAGATCACCCGCGCCACGGATTGGCGAATGTCCCGGATGGCCTCCGCCGCGGTGCCGCGCGACTGGCAAGCCGAGAGCAGCACGGTTGTAAGCTCGCCGACGGCAAATTCGATCCGGTCCAACGCCAGTTGCTGGCGGTGGTTCGGTTCGCAGTGGGCGAGAGAGACTGTCTTAGTCACCATGGGCTGCATGATGACCGAAGCCGGTTACAGGCAGGTGTACAAGCTCAGGCCGGCAGCGTCACCGTCACTTTGACCCCGCCCGCGGGACGGTTGGCCAGTGTGACATCGCCACCGTGGGCACGCAGAATGTTTCGGGCGATCGGCAGCCCAAGGCCGACCCCTCCAGTCTCTCGACTGCGCGATGGCTCGCCGCGGTGAAACGGCTCGAACACCCGATCCAGTTCGCCAGGAGCTATTCCGGGACCTTCGTCCTCAACCTCGATGACCAGCGTGCCGCTGTCAGACGGCGGCTGCAAGGTTACGCGCGCACAACCGCCATAATTCACGGCATTAGTGACCAGGTTGGCGAACGCCCGCTTCAAGCCCAGTGGGCGCGCCCTCACCGTCATATGGGCCGGCCCGTCGTAGTGGAGCATTGCTGCCACATCCGGGTGCGCGTCACCTGCTTCATCCAGCACCGTGCGCAGCAGTTCGGCCAAGTCCAGCGGCACCACGGGCTCGGTGGTTCGCGCGTCGCGGCCGAATGCCAGCGTCGCTGACACCATTGCCTCCAGTTCCTCGACATCCGCCAGCATCTTGGCGCGCTGCTCGTCATCCTCGACGAACTCGGCACGCAGCTTCAGCCGGGTGATCGGCGTCCGCAAATCGTGCCCGATCGCGGTAAGGAGCTCGGTGCGGTCCTGCACAAAGCGGCGGATGCGGGCCGCCATCGTGTTGAAGGCGGCGGCGGCGGTGGCGACCTCCGAGGGCCCGTTCTCAGGCAGCGGCGGCGAATTCACGTCACGGCCAAGCGCCTCGGCTGCCGCGGCCAGGGTCCGCACCGGCTTGGTCAGGCGTCGCACCGCCCACAGCGTGAGCCCAGCCGCGGCAATGGTCATCAGCAGGAAGGCGGCGAGATAAGCGGGCGAATGCCACGGCCGTACCAGCCCGAGAGGCGCTCGCACATTCAGCCACTCGCCGTCCGGCATACGCAGGCCGATGACGATCTGACGCGACCGTGGTCCGCCGAAGATCTCGACGCCACGCCAATGCTGTGGCGGCGGCACACCGCTCAGGTTCAGGTTGACGCGCCAAAGGCTTTGCCCGATCGGCGGCATGCGCGGCAGATCGGTGATCGGCGGCGCGTCGCTCACCTGAACGTCAAGGTCGGACCCATGACGCAGCTCATCCACGACCGTCTGGCGATTCTCCGGAAAGGTGAGCACGACGGTTCGGTAGATACCGGCGATACGGATCGCCAGAGCGCGCGCCTGCGCCAGACGCAGGACCTCAATCCGGTCGCTCGCATGAATGCCGAGGCCCGCGATCTGTACCACCACAAGGCCAGCGATGAGAACGAGGGCCGTGCGGGCTGCCAGACTCCGCGGCCATACGCGGAATCTCACGCGCGTTCGACAGTCGCCGCCAGTACGTAGCCACCACCTCGGACTGTCTTGATGAGCTGCGCGTTGCGGCCGTCGTCCTCCAGCTTGCGGCGCAGTCGGCTGATCGCCACGTCGATCGCACGATCGAACGGTCCTGCCTGACGGCCACGCAGAAGGTCGAGAAGCATGTCACGCGTTAGCACGCGGTTCGCCCGATCCACCAGCGCAACCAGCAGGTCATATTCTCCACCGGTCAGTGCCACTTCGGCCCCGTCCGGATTCAGCAACCGGCGCCGCGCCGGCTCCAGCGTCCAACCGGCAAAGCGCATATTGCGGTTGTTCGCCTCCGACCGGCGCTCGACGGTGTCACCGGCGCGACGCAGGACCGCGCGGATGCGCGCCAGAAGCTCGCGAGGATTGAACGGCTTCGACACATAGTCGTCGGCCCCCAGTTCAAGGCCGATGATCCGATCGGTCTCTTCGCCCATCGCGGTCAGCATGACGATTGGAATGTCCGATTGGCCGCGCAGCCAGCGCGCCAGGTCGATGCCGCTTTCACCTGGCAGCATCAGGTCGAGCACCACCAGATGGTAATGTCCATTGGCGAAGGCGCGCCGTGCCTCCCTGGCATCGCGCACAGCGGTCACGCGCATCTGGTGTTTCTCGACCAGGAAGCGGGCGAGCAGGTCGCGGATCTCGCGGTCGTCGTCCACCACCAGGATATGTGGCGCAGGTTCCATGTCGCCGTTACATATGGCGCTTTCCATTGCGCCTGCAGGTCCGCTTGCATTCTGTCGCAATTCGTCGCGCCGGCGACACATACGCGAAAACCGCCAGGGCCAGATTGTATCACACCGCGTGACGCGGCATGAAATTTGGAGGCATTTGATGCGTAAGACTGTTCTGACGGCGCTGACAGCATTGGCGATCGCAGGCGGTACCATAGGGATCGTCGTTGCCCAGGCCCAGCCGGCGCCGCCACCCGATGCGGGAGGCCCACCGCCCCAGCGCGGAATGGGCTGGATGCACGGCGGGCAGGATGGGCACCAGCGCGGCGCGATGATGCAGCGGATGCGCGCCTTCGCCCTGGTCTATCCGCAGAAGGATCGCAAGCTCAGCCCGCCGGATGTGCAGAAGATCGCCGAGGCATTCCTGCTGTGGCACGGCAACCATGATTGGAAGGTGATCAACGTCGCACCGACCACAGATGGCCCGATCGGGTTCGCGCTGGCGACGCCGGATGGGTCGGTGATTGCACGCTTCACCATGGACCCACATACCGCGAAGGTGGAACGTATCAGCTGAAGCCCAATCGGCGGGCTAACCCCCCACTCGCCCGCCGCCGCCCGCGCCGCGCTGATCGCTCTGGCCAGCTCTCGCCACTCGGCCCGGATCGGTGCGTGCGCGGGTGCCCTTGTTTGCGCCAGCAGGTGGATTGTGCGGCGAGGTCTGCGTAGAACGGCCGCCTATGGGCATGCCCCGTCCACCAGCAAAGGCGCGCGCAGCACTCGATCGGCTGATTGGCAGCGACCCGGATCTCGCGGGTATTGAAGTGCGAGCCGGCCCCCTTCCGTGGCGCACCCGGACGCCTGGCTTCCCAGGCTTGCTGCAGGCGATTGTGGCGCAGCAGATCAGCAACCAGGCCGCCGCAGCGATCTGGGGACGGCTGCGGGCGGTCGGCGGGGCGCTGGAACCCGCGGGCATGCTGGCCCTGTCGGATGAAACGTTGCGCGCCGCCGGGCTGTCGCGGCCAAAGATCTCGCATTGCCGTAGCCTGGCCACGGCCTTCGTCGATGGCACACTCACGGCCGATGGCATCGCCGCGCTGGACGATGAAGCCGCGGTCGCCGCGATCGCCGCGGTGCGTGGCCTCGGGCGGTGGACGGCCGAGGTCTACCTGCTGTTCGCCCTGGGACGGCCCGACGTGTTTCCTGCCGGCGACATCGCGTTGCAGGCCTCGACGGCACACCTGAAGGGATTGCCGGAGCGACCGGGCCCTCTGGTGCTACGCGAAATGGCGGATGCATGGCGGCCGGCACGCGGGCTGGCGGCTCGGCTGCTATGGCATCATTGGCGCCACGTCACCGGCCGGCCGGCGATGGACGATTTTCCCACCCGCTGACGATCTCGTCGGCTCGGTAGCCTTGGGCAAACAACAGGGCGCGCAGGTCGGCATGGTCCACACGTGCGCGCGCCGCTGCCGCGACGACAGGCTTGGCACGGAACGCCACACCAAGGCCGGCGGCCTGGAGCATGTCCAGATCATTGGCGCCGTCCCCGACAGCGAGTGTCGCCTTCAGCGGCACCCCCCTCGCGGTCGCCAACTGCATCAGCGTATGCAGTTTCGTGTCGCGGTCGAGGATCGGCTCCGCCACTCCTCCGGTCAGCGCCGCGCCATCATCGAGCAGCACATTGGACCGATGCTCATCGAACCCACACAAAGCGGCCACTCGGCTGGTGAAGAAGCTGAATCCGCCAGATACCAGCACGGTGTAGGCGCCATGCGCTCGCATCGTTGCCACCAGTTCGTGCGCCCCGGGCGTGAGACGCGCGCGCGCCCAGGTGCGTTCCAGCGCATCGAGCGGAAGGCCGCGCAGCATCGCCACCCGCTCGCGCAATGCGGCCTTGAAATCGAGTTCTCCGTTCATGGCGCGAGCGGTGATGGCCGCGATGCGCGCCTTCAGGCCAGCGAAGTCGGCAAGTTCGTCCAGCGTCTCGGCGGCGACGATGGTGCTGTCCATATCGGCGATCAGCAGCGACTTGCGACGGCCATCTGCCGGTGTGCAGGCGACATCAATGGGGGCACCGTCAAGCGCCCCACGTATGGTGGCGATATCGGGTATAAATCCGGTCGGTATCTCGACTGCCTCACCATGCGACAGCCAAACGGGTTGGCCGCCGCCGATTGTGTCGCATACCCGCGTCAATGCGGCGGCGCACAGCGTGCCTGTATCGCGGTTGGCAACGAGGGTAACGACATGACTCATGCAAGCTAACCGTCGCAGCCTGATCGTCACGGGGCAAGCGCAGTGACACCATTGGCGCTGATTGTCGCGGGCCCTACGGCGAGTGGGAAATCGGCACTCGCTCTGGAACTGGCTGAGCGCTTCCGCGGCACCATCATCAATGCCGACGCCATGCAGGTCTATCGGGAACTGCGCGTGCTGACCGCGCGCCCGACGCCGGAGGACGAAGCGCGGGTTCCCCACGCCCTCTACGGCATTCGTGCGGCAACAGAAGCGGGCAGCGTCGCCTGGTGGCGCGAGGCGGCACTCGCCGAAATGGACACGGCGCACCACAGGGGGCGGCTACCGATCCTCGCCGGTGGCGGGGGCATGTATTTCGCCACGTTGACCGATGGCCTGGCGCAGATCCCGGATGCGGGCCCGGCAGCGCGCGCGGAGGCCCGTTCGCTGCTGAAGCAGATCGGGCCGGCGGCGCTGCACGCTCGCCTGGCACAACACGATCCACGAACAGCGTCCGGCCTGCGTCCCACCGACAGCCAGCGGATTGCCCGCGCCTGGGAGGTTTGGCGCGGCACCGGCACCGGCCTGGCCGCCTGGCAGGCGACCAAGGCACAGCCCGCCTCGTGGCGGTTCGCCGCCATTTTGCTGGACCCGCCGCGGACGGAACTGCGGGCGGCAATCAGGCGGCGCTTCGCCGGAATGCTGGCCGGCGGAGCGTTGGAGGAGGTTCGTTCTCTGATGGCGCTGGGCCTGGACCCGGACCTGCCCATCATGCGGGCGCATGGCGTTCGCGAACTCGCCGAGCACCTGCACGGCGAGATCAGCCTGGAAGAGGCCGGCCGGCGTATCGAGTTGGTGACCGGGCAGTATACCAAGCGGCAGGCAACCTGGTTCCGGCACCATCGGCTGGCTGCACATGTACACACGATCCGTGCGCGAATCACAGTCTCCACGAAACTTTTGGAAAGAAATTGCCCGGATACATTGGCATTTATTGAAGGCCTGGGTTGACGCGCCGCAGCATCCGGCCTATCGCTGCGCTCCTTCCAAACCCTGGAGCATGACATGTCGGCAGATGCCGCCCTGACGGGAGCAGAAGTTCTCCTCCGCGCGCTGAAGGATCAGGGCGTAGAGGTCATCTTCGGATATCCGGGTGGCGCCGTACTGCCGATTTACGACGCGCTGTTCCAGCAGAATGCCATTCGCCACGTCCTGGTGCGCCACGAACAAGGCGCGGTGCACGCGGCCGAGGGCTATGCTCGCTCCACTGGCAAGGTCGGTGTGGTGCTGGTGACCTCCGGGCCTGGAGCCACCAATGCGGTGACCGGACTGACCGATGCGTTGATGGACAGCATCCCGGTGGTTTGCCTGACTGGCCAGGTCCCCACGCACCTGATCGGCAACGACGCCTTCCAGGAGGCGGACACGACGGGCATCACCCGTCCCGCCACCAAGCACAACTACCTGGTCAAGCGCCCGGAGGACCTGGCGCGCGCGGTGCACGAGGCTTTCTACGTCGCGCGCTCCGGCCGGCCTGGCCCGGTGGTGATCGACCTGCCGAAGGACATTGTGATCGGCAAGGCTCCGTATACGCCGCCCGCGTCGGGACATCCGAGCTATCGTCCCCAGACCGAACCCGACCATGGTCAGATCGCCAAGGCGATCGCGTTGCTGAAGCAGGCGAAGCGACCGATGATCTACACCGGCGGCGGTGTGATCAACGCCGGCCCTGCGGCGTCGGCGGCTCTGACGCAGTTCGTCCGTAGCACCGGCTTCCCGATCACCAACACGCTCATGGGTCTCGGCGCCTACCCCGCCTCCGATCCGCAGTTCCTCGGCATGCTGGGCATGCACGGGACCTACGAGGCGAACCTGGCTATGCACGGCTGCGATGTGCTGCTGGCGATCGGTGCGCGGTTCGATGACCGGGTGACCGGGCGGCTCAACGCGTTCAGCCAAGGGTCGAAGAAGATCCATGCCGATATCGACCCTTCGTCGATCAACAAGAATGTGCCGGTGGACGTCGCCATCGTTGGCGACGCCGGCAGGACGCTCGAGGCGCTGGTTGCTGCCTGGCAGGCCGACCCAACCCAATCCGACCGGCAGGCGCTGACCACATGGTGGCGTCAGATCGATGCCTGGCGCGCAAAGGAGAGCTTGAAGTTCACGCAGGACATGAAGCTCGGGTCGATCATCAAGCCGCAACACGCGATCCGGCGCCTCTACGAACTGACCCGCTCGGTGCAGAAGGACATCTTCATCACCACCGAGGTGGGCCAGCACCAGATGTGGGCGGCGCAGCACTTCCGGTTTGAACAGCCGAACCATTGGATGACCAGCGGCGGTCTGGGCACCATGGGCTATGGCCTGCCGGCGGCAATGGGCGTGCAGGTTGCG
The DNA here is from genome assembly GCA_024280945.1 of Acetobacteraceae bacterium. Taxonomy (GTDB): domain Bacteria; phylum Pseudomonadota; class Alphaproteobacteria; order Acetobacterales; family Acetobacteraceae; genus JAMXLO01. Next base: position 6,403 of record JAMXLO010000058.1, on the reverse strand, counting down.
CACCCCGAGGCGCTGGTGATCGACATCGCCGGCGAGGCCAGCGTGCTGATGAACATCCAGGAAATGGGCACGCTCGCCCAATATCGCCTGCCGGTGAAGGTGTTCATTCTGAACAACCAGTACATGGGCATGGTGCGCCAGTGGCAGGAACTGCTGCACGGGGGCCGCTATTCCGAAAGCTACAGCGCGGCGCTCCCTGATTTCGTCAAGCTGGCGGACAGCTTCCACGCGGTCGGCCTGCGCGCCGAGAGCGTCGATCAGCTGGACGACGTGATCCGCGAAATGCTGACAATCGACCGCGCGGTCATCGCCGACATCGCCGTGGACCCGAAGGAGAACTGCTTCCCGATGATTCCTTCGGGTGCCGCACATAACGAGATGATCCTCGGCGCCGAGCACGAAGGCGAAGCCGCCGGCATCACCGATGAAGGACTGGTACTGGTCTAACCCCAACCGTCATGGCCGGGCTTGTCCCGGCCATCGGGCCGCCCCATGCCGCGACGGATGGCCGGCACACGGCCGGCCATGACGTGGAACCGATGATATGCCCGACACCACTCTGCGCAGCGCAACCATATCGGTCCTGGTCGAGAACGAACCCGGCATCCTCGCCCGCGTGGTCGGCCTGTTTTCCGGCCGGGGCTACAATATCGACAGCCTCACCGTCGCAGCGGTGGAAAGCGGTGGCGCGCGTTCACGCATCAACATCGTGACCTCTGGCACGGAAATGGTGATCGAACAGATCAAGGCGCAGCTCGATCGCCTCGTGCCGGTCCATCGCGTCGCCGACCTGTCCCTGGAAGGTCCGCACATCGCGCGCGAGATGGCGCTGATCAAGGTCGCCGGCGTCGGCGAAAAGCGCGTCGAGGCGCTGCGCATCGCTGATGCGTTCCGCGCCCGGGTGATCGACGCGACGCACGAGAGCTTCGTCTTCGAACTCACCGGCGCCACCGACAAGCTCGATGCGTTCATCGACCTGATGCGCCATCTCGGGCTGGCCGAGGTATCGCGCACCGGCGTGGTTGCGATAGCGCGCGGCGTGCGAACGATCTAGGTTCTCCTGCACAATCTCAGGAGGTTCTCCGTCATGTCCGGTTTCACATCGCGCGATGCCGAGACGCCAGGCCGCTATTTGATCGTGCAGCCGTCAGGGGCTGGGCTCACCATGCTGGTCGATACTGCCACTGGTCGAAGCTGGTTCCGTATCGCCGCGGGCAGCGACCACTATGCGTGGCGGCCGATGAAATTCGAACCCTCGCCCGCCGAACTTCCCAAAGACAGCAGGAGCTAGCAATGCGCGTCTACTACGACCGTGATGCCGATGTGAATCTTATCAAGGGCAAGCGCGTCGCCATCATCGGCTATGGCAGCCAGGGCCATGCCCACGCCAACAACCTGAAGGACAGCGGCGTGAAGGACATCGGCGTCGGTCTGCGACCGAACTCCGGCGGCGTGGCCAAGGCAGAGGCGGCCGGCCTGAAAGTGATGGATCCGGCTGAGTGCGCGAAGTCGGCGGACGTAGTGATGGTGCTGACGCCAGATGAGGGCCAGGGCGATTTGTATCGCGAGAAACTTGGTCCGAACATGAAGAAGGGCGCGGCACTCGCGTTCGCGCACGGGCTGAACGTGCACTTCAACCTGATCGATCCGCGCCCCGACATCGACGTGTTCATGATCGCGCCAAAAGGTCCCGGACACACGGTGCGCAGCGAATACCAGCGCGGCGGAGGCGTGCCGTGCCTGGTCGCCGTGGCGCAGAACCCATCGGGCAATGCGATGGAAGTCGCCTTGTCTTATGCCAGTGCGATCGGTGGCGGCCGCGCCGGCATCATCGAGACGACGTTCAAAGAGGAATGCGAGACCGACCTGTTCGGCGAGCAGACCGTGCTGTGCGGCGGCCTCGTTGAACTGATGAAGGCGGGTTACGAGACACTGGTGGAAGCGGGCTATGCGCCGGAAATGGCGTATTTCGAGTGCGTTCACGAAGTGAAGCTGATCGTTGACTTGGTTTATGAAGGTGGCATCGCCAACATGAACTATTCGGTCAGCAATACCGCTGAGTACGGCGAGTACATGTCCGGCCCGCGCATCGTGAACGACGCGACCAAGGCGGAGATGAAGCGCGTGCTGGCCGATATCCAGTCAGGCAAATTCGCGCGCGACTGGATGCTGGAGAACAGGGTGAACCAGACCAGCTTCAAAGCCATGCGCCGGCGTCTGGCCGAACACCCGATCGAGCAGGTGGGCGAAAAGCTGCGCGCGATGATGCCGTGGATCGCCAAGAACGCGCTGGTGGACCGATCGCGCAACTAAGCCCCCCGCATGCTGCGGGCATTCGAATATCTGAACGAGAAACTGTGCCGCACAACGGATCGGCTCTCACAGGCGCAGTGGATCGATCTTGCCGAACCTGCGCCGGATGAGGTCGAGCGGGTTGCGCGTGAGACCGGCCTCGCCATCCCGACGGAGCTGGAAATCAGTGAGATCGAGAGTTCCAGCCGGCTCGCCACGCGCAATGGCGCTCTCTATCTCAGCATGCCGCTGGTCAGCCGCCCGGAGGCCGAGCCGCGTTCCATCTCGATAGGCTTCGTTGTCACGCCCGAGCGTCTGATCACGATCCGCTTTGCGCCGAGTAGGCTGTTCGATCGTTTCACAGAGCAACCAAATTTTGCCGGACACAGCGGCCCGCATGTCCTGGTCGGGCTGCTGGAGGCAATCGTCGACCGGCAGGCCGATGTGCTGGAGCAGGTGAAGACGGAGCTTGAGGCGATCTCGCATCGCATCTTCTGCGCCGACATGGCAGCAGCGAGCGGACGCAAGCGCGAGGACGCCATGCTGCGTGCGACACTTCTGGCACTCGGCCGCGTTGGCGACCTCGTCTCCCATGTGCGCGAGAGCCAGGTCAGCGCGGGCCGCATCGTGCCTTACGTCGAGGCCGTGGCCGCGGACTGGCTGCCCAAGGAGCTGCGCCCCAGGTTCCGCACCCTGCGGCGCGACATCGACTCGCTGAACGATTTCGACACCCACCTGAATGACAAGCTGCAGTTCCTGCTGGATGCCACGCTGGGGTTCATCAACATTGCACAGAACAATGTGATGAAAGTGCTGACCGTCGTCTCGGTCGCCGGCGTTCCTCCGGTATTGATCGCCGGTGTCTATGGCATGAACTTCAAGCTGATGCCGGAACTGGACTGGGCCTGGGGCTATCCCTACAGCCTGGCACTGATTGCGGTGAGCACGATCATCCCGCTCCTCATATTCCGCTGGCGCGGTTGGCTCTGAGGGAGGTTGCCATGCAGCGCATCGAGGTTCGCGAGGCCGACATCACCCGGCTGGCGGTCGATGCCATCGTCAACGCGGCGAACCAGTCGTTGCTGGGCGGCGGCGGCGTGGACGGCGCGATTCACCGTGCCGCCGGCCCCGAACTGCTGGAGGCGTGCCGTACGCTGGGCGGCTGCCCGACCGGACAAGCGAAGCTCACCAAGGGCTATCGCTTGACTGCGAAGTTCGTGATCCACGCCGTCGGTCCGCGGTATCGCGATGGAAGGCACGGTGAGCCAGAGCTGCTTGCCAGCTGCTACACCGAGAGCCTGAAGCTTGCGGTGGCACACGGCGTCCGCACGATCGCGTTCCCCGCCATCAGTTGCGGCATCTACGGTTACCCGATCCCCGATGCAGCTCGGATCGCGGTCGGCACGGTCTCAGATTTCCTGGCCTGTGAGCAGTCAGTCGAACACGTCATCCTGGCATGCTTCGGGCGCGAAGTGCTGGATGCCTATGAAGCCGCATTGGGGGACAGCTAAGAATTCCCCCTCCCCTCGCGGGAGGGGGCAGGGGGAGGGGGCGTTCAGTAAATCGTTGCCTTCAGCCGCGCCGGGTACGCGGCATCATACTCCGCCCCACCTACGCGCCCGCTGGTAATATCGGCCAGGATTGTGCCGCTCGACGGCAGGCTCCGTCGCTCCACATGCTTAGCCGGGTTCCAAAGATCCGATCGCACCAGCGCCTTGGGGCACTGGAAATACACCCGCTCGACGTGCACCACGATCACCGACCTCGGCAGTTTGCCCTGTGCAGGGAACCGCTCGAGCATCGCTGGGTCTACGCAGATTTCCGCCCGCCCGTTCACCCGCAGCGTCTCGCCCACGCCGGGAATGAGAAACAGCAGCGCGATCCGCGGATCGGCAACCAGATTGTTCAGGCTGTCGGCGCGGTTGTTGCCGCGCCGGTCGGGGATCAGCAGTGTCCTGTCATCCTGCACGACGATGAAGCCGGCGGGATCGCCACGCGGCGACACATCCAGGCCATCCGGACCGCTGGTCGCCATCACCATGAATGGCGAAGCCTCGATCATCGCGCGATAATGCGGATGAACGTAATCGATCTCCTTGGCAATCGCCGCATCCGAAGGTTCGCCATAGAGTTGCCGCAGCGCCGTCGCGTCCGTCAGCAGAGTGCCGTCCATTGTCGCCTCGAGCCATTATTCCTGTCGCCATCGTCACCGGCTTTCTCGGCAGTGGCAAGACCACGCTGATCTCCCGCATCCTGCGCGATCCCGCCTTCGCCCGCACCGCCGTCATCGTCAACGAGTTCGGCGAGATCGGCCTGGACCACGAACTGATCGCCAGCAGCGACGAGACATTGCTCGCCCTGACCACGGGCTGCCTGTGCTGCGCTGTGCGCAGCGATCTCGTCGCGACGTTGCTCGACCTGCAGCGCCGGCGCGAGGCCGGTGAGATCGGCTATGACCGCGTATTGATCGAGACCTCCGGCCTGGCCGATCCCGCGCCCATCCTGCACGCGCTGATGACCGACCGGGACCTCGCCCAGTTCCACACGATCGACGGCATCGTCACCATCGTCGATGCCACGCACGGCGAGGCGACGATGCGGCGCCATGCGGAAGCACGCCGGCAGGTCGCACTCGCGGACACGCTGTTGCTGAGCAAGACAGATATTGCCGAGGCGAGCGAGGCGCTGCGGCGACGCCTGGCCGACCTCAACGCCAGCGCAATGACAGGCACGACACAGGACGCAGCGCCGGGCATGCTGTTCGCAGGCACGGCGGTTGCGTCGCGGTTCGCTGACCTGCCGGCGCCATCCGAGCGCAATCCCTTCGCCGCCGATCACAGCGGCAACGTTGCGACTTTCGCGCTGCGCCGCGACCGCCCAGTGCCCGCGCTGGCCCTGACCCTGCTACTCGAAGCGCTGGCCGAACATTGCGGCGCGCGCCTGCTGCGTCTGAAAGGCTTGGTGCACATCGAGGAAATGCCTGACCAGCCAGCGGTGATCCACGGCGTGCAGCACGTGGTCTCCCCGCCGGAATTCTTGCAAAGATGGCCATCCGACGATCACGCCACGCGCATCGTCTTCGTCGCGCAGGGCGTACCGCGGCATTTCCCGACTCGGCTGCTGGAGGCGATCGAACAGGAAGTACGGGATGAACGCCTGCTCCATCCTCCCCCTCCCCTCGCGGGAGGGGGTAGGGGGAGGGGGCGGTAGAGGACTACTTCACCGGAAGCATCAGGTGCTCGTATTGCGTTCCTGGCCACATGACGTACGGCTTCTTCGGGTCTGGATCGAGGTCCTTCGGATAACCCACCATAGTCTTGACCGTAGGTCCCACTATCATCACGTGCGAGCCGGTCTCGATCCAGTGGTTGCTGGCAGTCTTCGCCGTGGCCCATGGGTCAGTGTTGCTGGCACCTTTATCGCCGGACAGCATGTACATGAACCCCGTCTTTTCTGGTGGCTTGGCATGCGTCTGCCACGCGTGCGCCCATTCCGCTGCATTGGCGTCCATGCACATCGGTACGCCCACTTGGTCGGCCATGCAGGTCCATCCATTGCTTCCCTTCTGGATGGTCTGCATGGCCGACCCATTCATTCTGACAACAGTGGCATTGTTGACAATATCCGGCGGTGCGGCCCGCTTGACTGTCGCCATATAGTCAGCATCTGAAGACTGAGCGTGCAGCGACCCCGCGACTGCAAGCGCCAACAGTGTGGAGCCGACCAAACTGAGCCTCATGACCATGTCCCCCTATTTTTGCTCGAACGTTCCGTGCGACACTCTCTGGCAGAGAGTGGCAATAGCATCAATAAGGCGTCTCCCCTCAGGGCCGCAAATCGCGGATAGGGCGTGTGGCACGCGGACCCGCTCTGGTGCCAGCGTTGCCGCCGCATGTCCGATGTGCAAAAGCGGGCTTCTCGCAGGATCGGTCGGCTAGCGGGGCTCTTTTGCTAACGGGGCTCTTGCATTTGAATCAGTCCGCTTGTCGATCGGGTGAGGTGTGGTTCTCGATCACCGCTCTATGCTGCCTGATGACAGCTCCGGCTGCCGATAAGCTGGTTCGTCTCCACGGTCCTTTGGGCGGGGTGCGGCCGATATGGCTGCTGAAGG
>JAMXLO010000057.1 GCA_024280945.1 Acetobacteraceae bacterium | reverse complement strand
CGGTGCGCTGTGTGGCGCCGCCGCGCCCGATCGGTGCGCTGCTCGGCCTGTCCGGTAGCCAGCAGCCATTCGCCGGCACGCGCACCTACCGCTCGATTGCGCATCTGCCGCTCGAGCAGCGTGTCGCCGCAATGCACGACCCGGACGTGCGGCGCAGGATCACCACTGAGGACGCGAGTGAATTCAACACCTGGTCGCTGCTCACCCGTATCGGGTTCGAGCGGATGTTCCGCTTTACTGATCCGCTGAACTACACGCCGGCACGAGAGGATTCGGTGGCTGCGATCGCCGCGCGCGAGGGTCGGACCCCACAAGACGTCGCCTATGACATGCTGATCGAGGATGACGGCAAGGGCTTCATCTTCGCCTGCATCGTCAACTACGCGAACTACGATCTGGAGCCGGTCAAGGAGATGTATGCGCGCCAGCATGTCATCCCGGGATTGAGCGATGGTGGCGCGCACGTTGCGTTCATCTCGGATGCGTCGTTCCCGACCTTCCTGTTCAGCTATTGGGGACGCGACCGCGGTGCGGACCGCATGGACATCCCAGATCTGGTGCGGCGCCAGACCCGCGAGCCGGCGCGTTTTGCTGGCCTGAACGATCGGGGCGTGCTTGCGCCGGGCATGAAGGCGGATATCAATGTCATCGATTTTTCCAAGCTCGCACTGGAGCGGCCGCAGATGGTGGTCGACCTGCCCGCCGGCGGGCGGCGCCTGATGCAGAAGGCGCGCGGCTACGCGGCGACGATCAAGGCCGGGCAGATCACCTATCGCGACGGGGTCGCGACCGGCGCCTTGCCAGGCGGTTTGGTCCGTAGCCAGCCAGCCACGTAGCGCGGGGCGAATGCCCCGTTATCCGGGAGGTAGCGAAGCAGAGCGCCAGAACCCAACAACTGCCCGATGACCGATCACAAGGCGGTCAAGGCGCAGTTGGCCTGTTGGAGCTGGCCAAGCAACTTGGCGACCCGAATATTCGCACATCCCACTGTCTCGCAAGTCGCGGTTCCCTGGTGGCGCAATGCGATGGATCGTTTTATGGTCCTGACCGCGGCAGGGTGCGCACCAAGACGCTCAAGCTTGGCACTGATGTACTGCTCGTGCGGCAGGTGAATGGCTGAACAAAGACTAGTCGCGCAGCTTTCGGACAAACCCAGCCCAACGATCGAGGATTGGCAGAATCTGATCGCGACCTTCGGCCGGCAAACTGACGTTCACCCGTGCCGCGCCAATCTCGCGGAAGTGCTGCAGTTGGGCGAGATCTTCCGGCGCGCCGCCGATCGTCACCGGCAGCGACTTTGGATCACGCCCCGCCTCGGCTGCCATTTGCCGGAACCGTGGCATGTACTCGTCCGGGTTACCGCTGCTCGCGTTCGGATACCAGCCGTCACCGTAACGGATTGCACGCCGTGCCGCGTAGGGAAACGCGCCGCCCAACAAAATCGGGGGATACGGCTTCTGGGTCGGCTTCGGCCAGGTCTGCATCGATGGGACCTTGACGATGTCGCCGCTGTATGCGGCGGTATCCTTCGTCCAAATCTGTTTCATCGCTTCTATCTGCTCGCGCATCTTTTGCATGCGCGTTGCGAAAGCTGTGCCGTGAGATTCGATCTCTTCTACGTTCCAACCACCGCCGATCCCGAACAGGAACCGTCCGCCGCTCACCTGATCAATCGAGGCCACCAGCTTTGCTGTCTGGATTGTGTCACGCTGGATGACGAGGCAGATGCCGGTGGCGACTTTCAGCCGCTTGGTGGCGGCCGCGGCGACGGCCAGCGTCACAAACGGGTCCATAACATCGTAGTAGCGCTTCGCCAGTTCGCCGCCACCCGGTGGAGGCGTGCGGCGAGGCACCGGAATGTGCGAGTGCTCCGCTGCCCATAGCGAATCGAAACCGCGATCCTCTAGCGCAATGGCCAGTTCCGCGGGCGAGATCGAGTAGTCCGTGAAAAAGATCGATGCGCCAAATTCCATGGTCTGGTACCTCGCAGATATGGGTGTGGATGCTGGGCTTTTCTGCCTGCGCTGGCAATCCGGTGGAGGAGCACGGGCGCAGGTGCGAGGGAGGTGAACTACCTCGAAGAGGTGCTGACCTAGCCTGATCGTTGCCGAGATGCGCGGCAACTTGCATAGTTCTCGGTGTCGTCTTGGGACGAAGGGAGCGGCGATGGGGGCGACCGTGCCGAAATTCGGCTGGACGATGGGCGCGGTCGGCGCCGACGGCGAGCCAGACACGGCACTGTACCAGCAGATGATCGCCGATGCCGAATTGTGCGCCAAACTAGATTACGATGCAGCCTGGGTGGTGGAACAACACTTCTCCGACTTTTAGACAACGCCGAGCGCGCTGGCGCACTTCGCCCGCGACGTGATGCCGCATTTCCGGGCCTGACCGACGTGCGGTCTGTGCCACACAAACGTTGGGGGGAAACGATGAAATCGACCGTCTATCTGCCGTCGCTCGCCTTTGCGCTGATCATCGGTGCTGCCACCGCAGCTGACAGGACGGTAAAGATCGGGGTTCTCACGGACATGTCGGGCGTTGCAGTGGACGACATGGGACCAGGATCAGTGTTGGCTGCGCAGCTTGCAGCCGAAGACGTGGGCGGCTCGGTTGCTGGCATGAAGATCGACGTCGTGTTCGCCGATCATCTTCAGAAGCCCGATGTCGGCGCCACAATCGTCCGACGCTGGTTTGACCAGGAAGACGTGGATGCTGTGGCCGACGTACCGAACTCTTCAGTGGCCCTGGCGATCAACCAGATTGCGCGTGACAACAACAAAGTGTTGCTACCCTCAAGCTCGCAGTCGCTTGAACTCACCGGCGCGCAGTGCTCGCCGAACACGGTGCGCTGGACTATTGATACATGGGCCACATCGCATAGCCTACCGTCGGCCCTGATGAAGGGTGATGCCGGTAATAACTGGTTCTTCGTGCACATCGACAATGCCTACGGTCGCGACCTGACGCGCAACGCCACCGAGGCGGTGACCACGATGGGCGGCAAGGTCGTCGGCACGGTGGCGCATTCCGCTGGCCTCACCGACTTCTCGTCCTTCGTCGTGCAAGCCGGGTCATCGGGCGCCAATGTCGTGGGGCTGGCAAACTACAGTGCCGACCTGACCAATTTTCTCAAACAGGCAAATGAATTTGGCCTGATGCAAGGCGGCAGGCGGATTGCGGCCTTCGTATTGGACATTAACAATGTGCGTGCCGTCGGGCTGAAGCTGACACGGGGGCTGTACACCGCAAACCCCTTCTACTGGGACCGCGACGTCGATACGAGAGCGTTTGCCGCGCGCTTCGTGCAGCGCCACCCAATGCATATCTATGTCAACGAATTCACTGCCGGCGTCTACGCGTCAGTGCTGCACTACCTGAAGGCGGTCGCAGCACTCGGCGAAAAGAGCGACGGCCGCGCAGTTGTCGTAAAGATGAAGGCGACACCGACCGACGACAAGCTATTCGGCAAAGGGAGGATCCGTGAGGACGGCAGCGTGATCCATCCGATCTACCTGTACCAGGTGAAGTCGCCGGAGGAGTCGAAAGGCGAATGGGACTATTTCAAGTTGGTCACAGCTCTGCCAGGCGAAGAGGCGTTTGGGCCTATGAACCCGGCTTGTCCTCTGGTCCCGCGCTAGCGATGTCTCGTTTTATACTTTACTGCTGTCGCGTCGGCTCACGAGATGCGCACCATTGGCGCTGATCAAGGCCCATCGGTAAGGCTGATCGATAGAGAGATCACGCCCACCGTTATGAGGCTGAAGGCCCAGGGTGCATCCAGATTGAACCAACTCCGCGACACGAACCTGAGACCAAGATAGCGGTAAACCAGCCATGCCAGAAATCCACCGCACGCGATCATGGAGACGGAGTGGACTATGGAGACCAGGATCGCCATGCGGAGATCACTGCTACCAAGGATGCCGGCCGCCTTATGGCCTTTATCCAGATCGTCTATCTGACAAAGCCCGAGGTAAATCGGCACGAGCATTAATCCCGCGCCGTGCGCGATCGCCACCGCAAATGACCAAAGCCCCAGTTGCGTCGATCGAACTCGCGCCAGTACTCGTGGGTGCCGCCGTTTCGCAAGCCGGAACACACCGAACCCGATGACCAGAAGGCTGGCGCTGATTTGAGCTTCGCGCCGCCATTGAACGAGGGCGACCAGCAGGCCGAACGGGAGGATCATCAACAGCGTCGCAAGCAAATGGCCGATCGTCAGCGGCCCAAGCGCTGTAACGAGCGCGCGCGCTCTCTTTTTCATCAGACCGGCTGAGACGGCGAGCGGCCACCCCATTCCCGGGTTCGCGCCGTGATAGAAGCCGCTCGCAACGACTGCCAGCCACAGCCCGGCCGCCGTCCAATCGATGCCGCCCGAATTCAAGCTGACGAATAGCAGAATGAATCGGTCGAGCAGTCACCGCCCTCGAGCCGTATCTGGTGCGCCCGGTATCCGTCGGGCAAGTCCACCCAATAGTCCGTTGCCAACCCAAGACCGCCGCTCGGGTTCGCATTAGCCATGACCTCCGCGCCCGCCACCCCGTCGGGATAGAACTGGTCATCCCAGGTCGAGTAAAGCGAGTTGGTCCAATAGACGCGCTTGCCGTCGCGACTGATCTCGACCATCTGTGGACCACCTGCATACGCTTTGCCATTGGGATGAGGCGTGTGTCGAGCAATGCCACCGATACGGACGGAGCCTGTCAGCGTCGGCTTCTGTGGATTGGTGACGTCGTATTGGCGCATCTCTCCGGTTCCCCAACAGGCGACGTAGAGGAATCGGTCATCCATGGAGAGGTCGATATCGGTCACCAATGGCGGCACGGCGCCAAAGCCTTGCAAAAGTGCCGGCAATTGTTCCTTGGACGCCGGCTCGGGTGGGATGGTAGCCGTCTTCTCGATGTGGAATTTGCCGCCCTCGCGCCACCAGGTCCAGATTGAGCCTTCCAGGTTCGTCGTATCGACCACGACGCCAACGAAGCCGTACTCGCGCACCGGATCATGCGCGGGTCGCACTTCGAGCGCCATCTGATGGTTGGCCCCGAGATCGATAGTTTGGACGTTCCGCCGGCCTCGCAAATCCCAAAAGTGAAGCCGATGCCCGTATTTATTCGACAACAGATCTTCCGGCACGATGCCGTTCTCGAACTGCGGCGGTAGGGCCCACTCGCTCGAGACCATGTAGTCGCGTGGCAGGTTCCACCAGAAATCGTAGTGGAGTTGTTGGGGGCCGCGATCGATCTCCCAGCGTCCAAGAATATCGAATGTTTCGCAGTCCATGATGAAGATGCCAGGTGGCCCCTCGGTGCCTTCTTTGCCGCCGCCGCCAAGGGTGCTGATATAGACGCCTTCAGGGCCGCAGTGGACCGTATGAGGTCGCGAGTAGCCGGTCTTCTTGAAGACCTGTTCCGGCTCGATGATCTTGTGTATTTTTGCCTTGGTGGGATCTGGCTTCGTGTCCACCACATAGATGCGCGAAGACCGCAAGCCAGGGATAATCAGGTAGCGCCGTTCCAGGAATGCGTGGCCCGTCAATGGCGACAATGCAGACGAGCAGGCGTTCCAGCCGAAATGATGGAACTCATCTCCTTTGTAAGGCATCGTCACCGTATGGACGATCTGACTGAAGGTGGACGAGCCGGGCTTTACGTCGATCACTGCGAGTGCGTCAGGCTTCGAAAAGTCCGGGCTGAGCAGCAAAGTGTAGGCGAAGTCTTCTGGCGCAGCTTCCATGGCAAGCTTTGGCGATGCGTGGAAGGTCGGGTCAGGCCTCATCGACATAGGAATACCCCCCGGTTGTATTGGGTCTGCGAATATCCTTTGCTCACCGCCTCGCGCGCGTAGCCGAACCAGAGACCGCGGATTGCATCCGGCTTATGAAGCGGCTTTCGTGCGTTACTGGTCGCGTTGTGCACGCAGCTCTTCAGCAAAGATGGCAACGTGCGTGGCCAAGGCGCGAGGAGACTGCGTCCCTCGCGCGACTGTCAAGCAAATTTATCGTCCGTATGAGATTATGATCGATTTAAAAAATACCGGCGCCATGGAGAATGGAGGCCAAGCCCGGCGCGTCGAGATCAGCATTCGCTGATCGCCGGTCAGACACCACCGGACGCCTGGACGGAGAATATCGAGACGGATCATTGATGCAGGACTAGTGGATTGGGGGCGCGCCCCGCAACCGATTGCGCGATGGAGTACGAGCGTCGTCAGTGCTGAGTTCATTAGCCTACCGCTTGAGCGTAACCTAACGTCGGCCGACAAGCCACACCGGGGCAAGTCGTACTGGATCACCCGAACGTCTCGCTCCGGCACGCAGATGTTCCTGACAGAGGCAGCAGCGGGTCTCAAAAGTGAATATTGCATAACGCCACTGTGCGCTATTACCACCCAGCGGGGACACTACCGGTGTTGCTGTGCGGCGACGGGTTCAGGGCGGAGTAGACGGGCAAGGCTACTCCGCCGCAGCGGCAACCAGTTTCCGTGCGGGATAGAGTGCGCGTACCCGCTCCTGCGTGTAGAGATCCGTCCAGTTTACCAGGCTCCGGTCGGTGACTTGCCGCGGGTCGTAGCTTCGCTCGGGGATCTGCATGCATTTCCCAGCCACATGCACATGGCGTATGCGGGTCTTGTCCTGAAGAATTGCAATGTTCTCGAGCGGCAAGCCCTCTACCGCAATGAAGTCGGCGAAGCTGCCCGGTGCCAACACCCCAACGCTGTCGCCATGATTCACAAAGCGAGCGGCAATCGAGGTGGCGCAACGCAGCGCCTCAGCGGACGTGAAGCCCAGGTCGCGGACGAAGATCTCAAGTTCCAGCGCGTGCCATTCCCCATAGGGAGTGACCGCGAAGCCGCTGTCGGTGCCGGTCATCATCGGCACACCGGCCTTGCGCGCCTTTTGCATGTTTTCGCAGGCAATGGCATATTCGCGCTCGACGTGGGCGGGGCGGCCTTTCTGCGCCGCAGGCTCGTGCGGCTGGGTGAAGTCGATGATGTTACGTTGGAAAGTCAGGGTCGGGCCGAGTGCGCTGCCTGAGCGCAACAACGCCTCAATGCATTCGTCATCGAGGTAGGTGGCGTGGAAGATCAGGTCTACGCCGGCCCGCGCCGCGTATAGCACCGCCTCTTTGCCTCGTGCATGCGCCACGACCTTGCGACCGAGCCGGTGCGCCTCGGTCACCATGGCGGTGGTCTCGTCCTGGGTGAAAGCAGCAATAAGCTCGCCATTGGGTCGCGTTTGAATGCCGTCCAGCGCCAGCTTGATGCAGTCGACGCCGTTCTTCGCCTGTACCCGGATTTCCTCGATCGCCTCGTCTTTGCTGGTAACCAGTCGGCCGATCGAAGTATCTGGCACGCCGATCCAGGTCGGATACCAGTCGGTGAGCCCCTGCCGCGTGGTAAGATAGCGGCCAGCGGCGGTGACCCGCGGGCCATCGAATAGGCCAAAGTTGATCGAATCGCGGACCGACAGGCTGATCTGCCCCGCATCACCCGGTGCGCAGATCGAGGTATAGCCGGCCATCAGCACCTTCTGCGCAAAGAACAAAGCACGCAGGGCGCGGAATTCCATGGGTTGGTAGAGATCGATGTCTTCCTCGCTCTTGGCGTTGCCATAGGCGAGATGGGTATGGACATCGATCAGACCTGGCATGACGAAGAGCCTGCTGTAGTCGAGGACGCTGTCACCATGGACTGCGATCGGGGGAGCATCGGCGGTGTCGCGGACGAAGGCTATGCGGCCATCGTCGCCGATGCCGATCGTGGCGTCGTGCCGGAGCGGGCTGGTGTCGCCGGTAAACAGGGAGCCACAGCGGACGTGGGTGGTCATGATGTTTGTCCTCCGGTCTGCACCTAAGCGGCAATATGCCGAGTTTGTCGGTGTGCTTGTTGGTTGCAGCGACGGTGCCACACACTGGTGCGACTGCCAATCTTCAGCGCCCGAGACGTGGGTACGGAGCATCGCATTTTGCCGCGAACAAGTGAGTCAGTCGATTTGCTCACTGCCAATGACCAGCCCACCTTCCTCGATCACTTCATGCTTTCAAGATGAAGCTCACTTCCATGGTGAGCCGGAACTCGTCGATCTCGCCGTTCCTCACACTTGCCTTCTGCTCGATCACATGAAGGCCGGTTGGACCGCACAAGGTCCTGTTTATGCGCGCAAGGCCTTCCTGGCAGCAGCATCGAAGCTGGTCGGCGAAGCTGCGGCGAAGCTGGATGCCCACGACCGTTTTAGGCACCACATCATCGGCTGGCTTCCTGCGCTGCTCAGCCCAATTGGTGCCCGAACTTACGGAGATGTCGCAACCGGCCTTATCCAAGGTTTTCCACATATTCACCGGGCGCTGCTCGTCCGCCAGATGTGGTTATACAGCAAAAGAGCACCGCGAACCACTTGTGGTGATTGACCGTGGCCATCGACTAAGTCAGTCGACATTAAATTCCGAATGCGATCAGTGGTCCGTCACGATCCAAGCACGGGCAGCATATGCACCACCTCAGAGAAGCCCCAATTTAGTCTATTGTCATCGGTGGAGACGTCGCCCTGAGACATTGTAGTGTCTCGTAGTCGAGGCATAATGGCACCCCGATCGAGAAGGCAATACAACATGCGCCGACGCTATTTCCTTTATGGTGCCGCTTCCGTGCTGGCAGCGCCCGCTATTCATGCGCAGACGCGCCGGGAGCGGACGCTCAAGGTCGTCCCACTTACGTCACTATATTCTCTCGACACGATCTTCAATACATCCCTTGTGACCACCAATCACGGCTGGGCGGTGTACGACTCCCTCTTCGGTATGAACAGCAAGGGCGAGATCAAACCGCAGATGGCAGAAGGCCATACCTTGTCCGACGATGGAAGGATCTGCGAGATCACGCTGCGCGAAGGTCTGAAATTCCACAACGGCGAGCCTGTGCGGGCACAGGATTGTCTCCAGAGCCTGAAGCGATGGGCGGGACGGGAGACCTTTGGGCAAACGATTGCGCAGTTCATCGACGACTGGAGCGTCAAGGATGATCGGACGATGCGGATCGCATTCTCCAGGCCGGTTCCGATCTTTCTGGAAGCCATCGCGCGTGGTAGCGCCTCATTCCCGTTTATGGTGCCGGAACATATCGCCCGAACAGATCCCTATAAGCAGATCACCGACCCGACAGGATCAGGCCCGTACAAGTTCAACCTAGGCGAATTCGCTCCCGGCTCCTTTGCGAGCTATAGCAAGTTCATGGACTATGTGCCGCGACCGGAGAAAGCCGATTTTACCTCGGGAGGGAAGATCGCCTATTTCGATAGAATGGAGTGGCCGACCATTCCGGAGCCGGCGACTGCCGCTGCAGCGCTGACTTCAGGTGAGGTTGACTGGTATGAGCAGGTGCAGCCGGATCTCATCCCTCAGTTGCGAAAGAATAAGGACATACACATTGGTAGTGCGAACCCTGGAGGCTTCAACGGCATCCTGCGCTTCAATCATATGAACCCACCTTTCAACAATGTCGTGATACGACGTGCTGTGATGATGGCGGTTGATCAGTCCGACTACATGGCGTCGATCACTGGTAACGACGCGACCGCCTATACGGGGTGCAAGGCGATGTTCCCCTGTGGCACCCCTTATGGTCAGGAGATCGGCGCAGAAGCCATGCAAAACAACATGGACAAAGCGCGCGCGATGCTAAAAGCGGCCGGATATGACGGCGAAAAAGTCGTCATCCTAAGCCCGTCTGATGTTCCGACGATCGGACCTATGGGCGAAATCACCTATGACCTCCTCAAGAAATTGGGGATGAATGCCGAACTTGCAGCCACGGACTGGGCGACCTTGACCAACCGACGGGCCCTGCGCGAGCCCGTTGAGAAAGGTGGTTGGTCAATATTTCACACATGGGCCGCCTCCACCATTATCAGCACGCCGGTCGAGCATTTTGCCATCCGCGGCCTCGGGCAAAAGGCGTGGGCCGGGTGGTTTGAAGACGAGAAGATCGAGCAACTGAGCAGAGAATGGATGGTTGCAACGACGCCAGAAGCCCGGACCGCAGCCGCCGCAGCTATTCATGCACGTGCGATAGATCAGGTGCCGTTCGTGCTGTGCGGGCAGTTCCAGATCCGTACCGCGTATAGGACCTATCTATCGGGTGCGATCGAGGGAAATGCCGCTTACATGTGGAATGTCCGGCGCGCTTGATGTCGTCGGCACGCAATTTTGGCTTTGACTTACTTTGGTGGAATAGGGTGCCAGCTGGTTCGTGCGCCGCGGTCACTTCTTTTCGCACTCTTCACCCCGCGGCATCGCGCGGGAGTCCAGTTCCGTGCAGCAAGGCTGCTGCACTCGAGCATGAGCGGCACACAAGCAGTTTTTGTTGCCAAGGCCGTGGATTAAGTTAGCCGCGTGAAATTGCGGGGTGGTGAGGGTGAAGACCACCCCACTGAGCGCATCGGATTGCTAGACCTGAAATCCCCACTCCCGTTTGAAGCGATAGTGAAAGCGATCGCCGTCCGCGGTCACCAACCCCGCGGTTGGCGCCGGAAAATGGATTGGCAAGAGCAACGTGTCGGTATCCGCGACGGATGATAGGAACCGCCGGCGTGACACCGCCGCCTGCTTCGGATCCCAGTCAACCCCCGGAGACCAGTCAAGCTCCCGACACTGGATCGCGTGGTGCATCATGTCTCCGGTGACCACCGCTCGCTGGCCGCGCGAGAAAATATTGACGCAGCAATGGCAGGGCGAGTGGCCCGGCGTCGGCGTCAGCGTGACGGTGTCATCCAAGGCATAGTCGTCATCGACGAGCAGGGCCTGCCCGGCTTCGACAATCGGCAGGCAGTTGTCACGGAACACAGTGCCCGGAGGATTGGCGCCCCTTGCGTGCTCGCCCTCCCAAGCCGCGTATTCCCTCTTGTGGAACACGTACTTCGCATTCGGAAACGTCGGCACCCAGCGCCCATCTCGAAGAGTCGTATTCCAACCTGTATGGTCGATATGTAGATGAGTACAAAATACGTAATCGATCTTATCGTAGCGAACCCCCAGAGCGAGCAGTTCGTTCCGCCAGCGCTCTTTGCCGGGAAAATCGAATGGTGGCGGATGTCCTTTGTCTTCGCCCGTGCATGTATCTACCAGAATGGTGTAATGCGGCGTCCGGACGACGAAAGTCTGATACGTGATCAACATCATGCCTGACGCAGGATCGAAGACCTCCGGCTCCATCACCGGCAGATGCCGCTTGAAAGTCGCCTCATCGTAGAGCGGAAAGAAATCCTGCGGCCTCCGCCATGGCCCTTCGCGTTCAATCACAGCATCGATGGTGACTTCGCCGATCTCGATCGTTTTCACTGCAGGTTCCTCCTCAGCGTCTTTGGCTTGCCAGGAATCAATCTCAGTAGTGAGTGACCCACGGACTGTTCATAGCTTCTTCGATGCGGCGGTGGCGGGCCTTGATAACGTCCGCCGGCACCGCGCTGACAAACGCGTAGAACGTCTTCGTGCGGATTGCATCGACCACACGCTCCCCAACCTTCTTCGGGTCGAGGCCCGTGGCGGCAAGACGTTCGGCCAGTATCGCCTCGTCATTTGCTCGGACCTGTGGCCCACCCATATGGTCCGGTCGATTACGGGCACCACGAGCAATATTCGTATTGATCGGACCCGGACAGAGCACTGTGACGCCAACGTTGGTGCCTTCCAGCTCGTGCTCCAAAGCTTCGGACAATGAGAGGGCGGCATATTTGCTCATCGAATACGGCGCCTGCTTGGTGCCGCGACGGTTCTGGAAGCCGGCCACTGAGGCGGTATTGACAACATGCCCCTCTTCCCCGTGCCTGAGTATAGCGGGAACGAAGTGGCGTATGCCGTGGATGATCCCCCAGATGTTTACGCCGATCACGAATTCCCAGTCGCTGGGCGGCACATCTACCATCCGTGTACCGTGCATCGGCACACCGGCATTGTTGCAAGCGATGTGGAGCTTGCCGAAATTCCGTTCGGCTTCCGCCAGGGTATTGATGACCGATTGCCCTTGTGTCACATCGATCCTGACCGGCATGACCCGCTTGTTCGTGCCGGAAAGACCATGCGCAGCTTGTTCTACCGCGTCTTTCTGGATGTCAGCCATGACAACGTTGGCGCCCGCTTCCGCCAACGCCGTCGCGATCCCAAGGCCGATGCCCGAAGCGGCACCGGTCACGATGGCGGTCTTGCCAGAGATGTCCATGTGCGAAGCAAACCTTCTATTTGAGTTGATCGATCTGTTCCGTCTGCGCCAGGCCTTCCATCGCGAGCCCGTAGCCAAGGAGATCGTGTCCGATTGGGCGCAGGCGCTCCTGTTCCTCAAGCGTAGCTGGAACAGCGGGCAGCACAAAAAGCATGAACTTCACGATGTCCTCGCATCTCGATATCCCATCCCTTATCGCCGCGTGGGACGGGTATTACCCGTGAAGGTAGTCCGCGAAGTGATGGAACTCAAACGGGTTGATTGGGCAAGCGCGGGGTTGCAAGCGACGTTCGGCAGTGCCGCAGATGTATTCGGTTCAGGGCAGGAAGCTGAAGACACGATCCTAAGGATGCCGGTGGTGAAATCGAAGCCAGCTGCTCAGGGGAAAGCCTGTCACTGAACTATCCGTGTAAGAAGCGTCGTAGCGCTTCGCGAGTGTCGCGCTCAGCCTGCTGGCTCACGCGAGCATTCGCTGCCTGATAGAAGCCGTGATACGCCCGCGGATACATGTGAAACTCGACGGGCACGCCAGCACGGCTCAAGCTATGCGCATAGGTCATATTCTCTTCAAGGAAGAGATCAAGACCACCGACCGAAATGTAGGTTGGTGGCAAGTCCGACACATCCGCTGCCCGCGAGGCTGCCGCGTAAGGCGAAACATCGGCAGAGCCCGGCTCCGTGCCGAGCAGCGAACGCCAGCCGAAATAGTTGTGCTGCTGCGTCCAGACGAATTCGCCAACATGAGGATACAGGTCCTTGCGCACAGCCGTGCGGTCGTCGATCATCGGGTAGATCAGGTGTTGAAATGCTAATTTGGGCCCCTGATGGTCGCGGGCGTAGAGCACGGCGGCCGCGGCTAAACCGCCGCCCCCACTTTCGCCCTTGATGCCGATACGCGCGGGATCAAGCCCGAGTTGATCGGCATTCTGGTGCAGCCAAGCGAACGCCGAGTAGATGTCC
This sequence comes from Acetobacteraceae bacterium, assembly GCA_024280945.1. Classification (GTDB taxonomy): domain Bacteria; phylum Pseudomonadota; class Alphaproteobacteria; order Acetobacterales; family Acetobacteraceae; genus JAMXLO01. The sequence continues at coordinate 30,934 of JAMXLO010000057.1, read as the reverse complement.
TCCAACGGCGCTGGATGCGGTGCCTCTGCTGCGAGGCGGTAATCGACCGAATAGATCGCGCATCTCAGATCCGACGCGAGCAGCCTGTTCTCGACATCCTTCATCTCCGGGGTGCCAGCTACGAAGCCGCCACCATGGACGTGCAGAATCGTCGGCAGTGGGTTGTCGGACTTGACCGGGCGATAGCTCACAACACGGATCGGCTTTGCGCCAAACGCGCTGGGCACCCGGATTTCATCGGCAGTGATATCAGGCAGATCCGGTTTGGGAACGGCGCCGATGACCTTGAGCAAGTTGGCGCGGCGTTGCGCCAGAGAATGGACTGTCAGCGGCTCCACTGGCCACAACGCGAGCGCATCGCGCAATTCGGGGTCGACAAGTGCTATGGTGCTCATGGATATCAGCTGCGTCCGTTCGAGGCCCGGCGAAACGATAAAGCTGCGACTGGTTGGCGACAAGATTCCATCGAGCGATGACGGCTACCTGCGGAACGATCTGCTCAACCGGTGATTACCGAAGCCGAGAAAGCCTTTCGCCTGATTTCTCCAGTAGTCCGGGGTGAGATCGACTGCACGTGAGTACCGATTTCCTTGACCTGTGCGGAACAAGGTCCGCAATCTCCAATATACGTAGGAGTTGAAGTGCGGACACGCTTGGAGGGAGGAATGGCCAATCAATTGACCGGTAGAGACGTGCTTATCAACCGGCGTACCGTGCTGCAGGTGACGGCGGGGCTGGCGACCACTGGACCAGCGCTATTGTGCGGAGCACATGCCGACGCGCAGCTGCGGCCGCAAGGGCCTTCTCACACGACGATCATTGATGCCCAGGTCCATGCCTATGCGGCGAACACACCGGAGCGACCCTGGCACAGCGTGCCAAATTGGCCCGCACACGTTACCGGCGACGAAATGGTGGCGGCGATGGACAAAGTTGGCGTCGACGGCGCGATCTATATCTCGCCCTTTTCGATGTACCAATATGACGCCAGTTATGCGGTGGACGTACGGCGAGCTCACCCGGACCGGTTCGCGTTGGTCAAGCCAGTCAACCCCGACGATCCAGCGGTCGCTGACGTTATCGCCGAATGGAAGAAGATACCTGGTACGGTCGGCATCCGCATCATCATGACCAGGGAGGCGAAACGCACTGCCGACGACCCAGGCATCAACCGGATCGTGCGCGCCGCTGTTCAGCACGATTTTCCGATCAACGTTCTCTTTTGGGGCAACCTTGAGGCAGGCACCGAGCTGATCGACCGTCATCCCGATGCCCGCTTCATCATCGACCATATGGCCATTCTACAACCGACCGTGCCCCCGGCGCCGCCGCAGCCTTGGGCGGACCTTCCGAAGGTGGTGGAACTTGCCAAGCGCAAGAATGCGGTGATCAAGATCACCGGAGCCTGCACGCTGTCAAAGGAGCCATATCCGTTCCCGGACATCTGGGACCCGCTTGCTCGTATATTCGACGCCTGGGGTTTCGATCGCTGCCTGTGGGGCACCGACTGGACGCGTGCGTTCGCTGTCGTCAACTACGAGCAGGCGGTGGAGCCTTTCCTGAAGACTGACCGCCTTAGCGCCAGCGAGCGGGCCATGCTGATGGGTGGTGCCACTGCCAAGGCGTATGGTTGGTCACCGAAGAAAGTGTAGCGCCGTACCTGGCGGTCACCCGGCGAGCATATTCCAGCCACGACTGCTTAGTAATCAGTCGCACCGGAGAGCGTTCTGCAGCTGACGCGGCTTTATGCGCATACCACTCGATCTGACACCGACGGTGTCAATGCTGAGTCCGGGGTGGTGAATGGCTCCAGGGACGATGAGCACTCTGCTTGCGGATATGGCCACAAGAGCCACGCGATTTGGGATAGTTGAACCGCCACCCGTTTTGAACGAACCAATGGACACGCCGATATTGCGCTCGCGCCGCGGGCGTCCAATTCCTCACGCCGGCTGGAGATCAGGCGTGTCCGACTGTGCAATTGCTCGTCTGCGCGTTGACAGCTCCCACACCGGCCGAGGGAGAAATGGCTGATCCGAGTTCCAGAGCTGCCGCAGGTGGTCCCACCACTATAGGCTGAGTCGGGTGGTTGAACGGACCCGCTCCGCGGGAAGGGTGCGGGGTGTTGCTCACCGAGTAGACGCACAGCTGATGCACATCGATTGAGCGCGGCCCGGTGCGGGCTGAGCGTTTCGGCTCCCTTCAACCAAGAGGAGCCGACCAATGGACGAGACCATTCGCACCGCTGCCATCAGCCACTGCGCCAGCGTCTGATTGACGATGGGAACATGCGCCGGAGCGCCGCGATTTGCATCATAGGTATGGCGGGTCGTCGACCTCAGCAGCTCGGACAATAGTGCTGGTCGCGCATGGTGGGGCCGTGTCAACAGCCGTTGCAAGAGCCATCGCGGAGTACAAGGGCGGAGGGGATACCGACTTTCCGGCTTGGGAACGAAACTAACTCACCCAGACCACCCGCGAAAAGCTTGTAGAGTAAATGGCCGACCCTCAAGCTTCGGAGAGAAATCGGCGTTCGGAGAGCGATTTTGCGGAACGTTCCGCCATCGAAGCCCCAACCCTCTCTCACGAATGCCTGCGGCAGTGGGGCTTTTTCGCGGTCCCGAAAGCGGCGGAGAATGTTTGGGAGCGAAGCCGACTGGAGCAGGAAAAGGAACCGGGATCCAACATTCTCTGGGACCGAACTGCGGACGGGGCTGACGGTTGTCCCCGACGCACCTGCTGAGAGCCGCACTTCGCCGGGCGCAATAGTTTGGCCAAGCCCCCGCCCATCGGTCGCAGCAGGCTCCCGCCACTGCGGCGGAGCACGAAGGCTCCGTGCTCGCTGCGCCTAATCACATTGCGTGGACACGCTGCAAAAGGCGTAGACAGACTAATCAGACCAACGTCTTGGCGTACAGTGCAATCAACTCGGCATAGGCACGCTCGGCTTCGGCCTTGTTGTAGACCCTGCCATCACTCACGCACCAACCGTGTTGGCAATCCTGATAGACCTCAATCTTGATCGGCTTGCCCGCGAAAGCGTCCCGCAACTTGTCCTTCGCGTCAGGTTGCCGCTGATCGTCATTGGTCGCGATTGCGAAGTAGTAACTGGCCTTGATCTTCGGTGCCAGCAGGTGAGGACTGTCCGGCTTGTCCGTGACCAAGTTGCTGCCGTGGAATGAGCCAGCCGCGCGGACCCGGTCAGGCACCGCGGCAGCGGTGAACATTGTGTAGGATCCACCCATGCAATAGCCAGAGACGCCGATTGGCTTGGCACGGCTCACCTGAGCAAGCGTGTCCAGATAGGCAATGTAAGCAGCGCCGTCTCTGGTCTTCACCTCATTCGTGAGCGGAGCCGTGAGCTCGGTCAGCTTGGCCCGATCCTCCGGCTTGCTGAAATCGAATGGCCCGCTCACACCGGCGCCTTGCGGGTGCGGCAAAACGGGTTGGGGACGAGAACGGTGTAGCCCTCGGCAGCAAGACGTTGTCACATCTCGCGGAACGCAGGACGCAGCCCCAGTGCGTCGGTGAAGATGACAGCTGCCCAGCTCCCACTGCCTGACGGGTGGAACAGCGCCGGGTCACAGTCACCGTCCATCATCATGATCATCACGTCGGTTTCAACAACCGGGTCGTCGGCCGCCACGGCAGAGGCGGTAATAACGGCACCCGCGCCAACTGCGAAGGCGAAACTACGGCGGGACAGACTTGGCCCTGTCGTCTTGTCGAATGGCAGGATGTCGTCTGGCATGGCACGCTCCCCGGACCTGATAGTTGGGTTGACGCCGGTGTTCCGGTCCTATTCCCGATCATCAGCAAAAGTGTCCCGGCAACATATTCGCACACGGCGTAACCGCGTGAACTCGAGTGCCGAAACCGAGGGAGTAGCGGGTGACTATGGAAATAACCTTCGTTTTGGAGGGTTGAAGGGAAGTATGTGACTGCTGCAGTTGCTATTGGCTCAGCAATCCGCCGCACATGCCGTCCGCCTGGCGGTCAAGTTGTTCAAACGGCTTTTCTGTCCCCCCGCACATTCATCTGTTACATGGGCTGTTCCGATCCCTTAATCGGGCGCGTGCTTCATTAGCATAAGCTCCATTTCCCGGATATGTACTGCCTCCGCCGCGACCATGCGGGTCGCATATTCCTCAAGGACGACGGATTTGTCTTTCACAAGGGAGAGCAATCCGCGATAGAGTTCCACGCCAGCTTCCTCGCGCTGGACTGCTTCAGTGATAATCTCGTCTATTGTGTTATGCCGAGTGGTAGGCAGCGGCGGCGATGCCGAGAGCTGGCCTCTTGTGTAACCGCATGATCATCTCTCCCGCCTCTTGAGCATGCGTAAGCGATTCGGTTGCGTTATCCCGCAACCAGGAGGTGATTGGAATCCGCGCGTGACCGTAGACCATAAAAGAATAGTGGGTGTAATAGACGACGCTCGAAAGTTCCATCTGCAGAATTTGGTCGAGTTGCTCAACGACTGGACCGATTTCGAAACTGTATGTCCGTACCATAACGGTTCTCCTTCATCCTTAGCGACCCCAGACTGGCTCGCTTTTACAACGAGGCATTTCGGAGACGCGTAGAGTGTGGCAGTCCAACGGACCCGTTGCTCGGCTGTTCCCACAGCGGTTGTCCCTCCACCAGTGCATCGTGACATTGATAAATTAGCGCGCGCTGAATAAGCTCACTCCGAGCACGCTACCTTGTACACCCGCGTCAACCGCGAAGCATTATACCTGCACGCCTTCGATCACATTGCCAAAGCGAGCCCATGTCTTGCCGTCCCATCGCATGAGTTGGAGTGCACGCATCGGCCGATAGTTGGTCGGGCTAGTGTTGATCTTGATGCCGGGCAGAAGTGTCGGCAGTTCTAGATCCTTTAGGCTTGTCACCTGCCGCATGATGTTCGCGCGCGAGAAGTCGTCGCCGCATTGCTTCAGCACCTGCATCAGGGTCTTGCAGCAGCTATAGGCATAGACATAGGTGATATCGTTGATGTCCCCACCCGGCAGGTATTTCGCCATGAAATCCCGCCACTCCTTCATGCCGGCATCGTCCTTAAAGCCCGGATCGGTCGGATCCTTGAGATAGCCTGTGCTGACGATGCCGACGCCCTTCTCGGGGCCGACGGGTTCCATAACCAGGCCCACAGATACCGCCACGCTGTTCAGGATGTGCATCGGCCTCCAGCCGAGATCGTACACTTTGCGGATAGTCTGCACGGCAAACTTGGGGATCGCAACCGTCACCAACACATCGCAGCCCGCGGCATGCAAGCTGGTGATCTGTGAATCAATGGTAGGATCGGTCACTTCATAGGTTACCGCTTTGACGACGTACTTGTCCCAGTTATCACCCAGCACATCCTTCATACCCGCGGGATAGTCTTTGCCGTAGTCGTCGTTCTGATAGATGATGCCGATCTTGGCGTCCGGCTTCTCGGCCAGGATGTACTTAGCGTAGACCTGCGCCTCGGTGCGGTAGCTGGTCTGGAAGCCGATCGTCCACGGATGTTCCTTGTAATCGCCCCATTTGTCGGCGCCACTAGCCACGAACAGATGCGGCACCTTTTTCTGATTCACATAGCGCACGATCGCCGAGTTGGTGGGGGTTCCCAGTGTGTTGAACAGAAAGGCGACCTTGTCTTCCTCGATCAGGCGCCGCACCTGTTCTACTGTCTTGGGCGGGCTGTACTGATCGTCGTATGAGATGAAGTTTATCTTGCGCCCAGCGACGCCGCCTTGGTCGTTCACCATTTGATTGAAGAACGCCATCTCCAGTTTGCCACTGGAACTGTACGAGGACGCCGGGCCGCTGTATGGATTGGTGTGGCCTATCTTGATCTCGGTGGCGGTGACACCAGTAGTGTCAGCCGCCGGTGCACGGCGAGATGTTGTCGCGAGCCCGGCGACGGTCATGGCTGCCAGGCATACGGCATTACGGCGCGTCAACTTTGGCGATGACGACATGGTTCACACTCCCTAACCAGCTGCGGCTGCTGCTGTGATTTTCCTTGCCGGGTACCGAGGATCCCACGCCACTTGTAGGGGCCCGGTCCATCGAACTCCGTCCGCGCCACCGCGGGGCGGTTCCTCAATTCAGCGAATGAAGCCGTGAAGCTCATCCTTTGCCCAGGCGATCACTTGGGGGATCGACTGGCCGTCGTGAAGCCGCGCCCACATCGAGGGAATGATCGCGCGATTGAAAATCTGGACCGCGATGTCCGGTGGCGCTGGATAGGCGGCGAGGCTTGGCTTCGAGTTGTGCCAGGGTCGAATCGGGTAGTTATAAACCGTACCCTTCGGTGGCTCGACGTCCTCCCAGATCTTGAAGTCGGACATGCTCACTTGTGGCGGGAGGTTGAAGCCCTCCGAAGCGATTGCTCGTGCCTCGACCTGCTCGCGCTCCATGAGATATTGGGCAAGCTCCTTCGCCGCGCTCTTGTTCTTGGCGAACTTCCAGATCCCATAGAACACGTAAACGAACGGGATATAGCGGCCGTTTGGGCCGGTAGGACAGGGGAACGTCCAGCAGTCCCTAGCAATATCGGGCGCGTCGCGCTTCGCCACCGCCCAAGCGGATTGGGGGTTGTAGATCAGCGCGCTCTTGCCCGAGATCAACGCCCGGTTGTTCGAGGCATCGTCATAACTGACAGTATCTGATGGAAAATACTTCACTAGTTTCTGTCCATACTCCATGACCTGGCGCACGTTGTCGGACTCAACGGTGATTTCGCCCGCAGCATTCACGAGCTCTGCCCCGAATGCGTTGAAGATCGCCCCGGTATTGTTGATGGAATCGCCTGTCTGCCCCAATCCCATGCCGAAGGGGTAGCCGGCCTTGTGACAGGCTTCCGCCGCCTTTAGAAACGTATCGTAGGTCCATCCAGCAGCCAGTGCCGGATCGGCAGGATGCGCAGGATACATCGCCTGCACATCAATCCCCGCGAAGTTCTTCAGCATCGAGATCCTGGCGCAGCAGGAGAGATTGGCAGTTGGATCGGTTCCCGGCACGGCCATCCAGTGACCCTGCTTGCTCGCCAAATACTCGATGACCGGATCATAGGCTCCATATTTGCTCGACAAATACTTGATGACGTCGTCGACCGGCTCAAGACTATCGGCATAGGCGATCACATCCCACTGGAAGAACGGGATGAAGTCGTGTCCGACCTTGGCCTGTGCTTCGGCTGCCGCGGTGAGCAGCAGCTTGTTGCCCTGTGAAGTGATGAAGTCGGCGGTCACCTCGACCTTGTTCTTATCCGCCCAGGCCATGACCTGCTTGCGCATAGCCCCGGTGCCGTTGGGCACCCAGTGATCCCAGAAGCCCACATTCAGCTTCCCAGCGGCGCCGGTAGTGCGAATATGCACCAGCGGCAGGGCTGTAGCAGCCGCCCCGATCTGCACGGCACGGCGGCGGGACAAACGGCTTGATTGCATGACGCACACTCCCTCCGGCCGCGACTGCGCCGCGACCGTGCATTTGTTGCCGGGTCTTCACGGGCACGGCCCGCTTCGAAAGCCGCCTGTGGCAAGGCAGCCGATCCCGACGGCGGGACGTACGGCCCGCCACAAGAGTGCGTTTGCATTATTGGCAATGATGATCCGGAAAGCCAGGGAATTATCTTGACTATCGCGCAGCTGGCAGTCCGCCAACTAGCGGTGCGCTTGGAAGGCAAACAGGGCTCAGCATTTGAACACCTCCGACAGCCTGCACAAGCGTCAGAAACCCGCCCATCATTGGACAGCGTATAGAGCAGCGGTTCCAAATTCACGATCAGCGTCGGCGAAATGGACCGATGGGGGTAACGGAGACAAAGATCAGCAGAACCGAAAGCGTGCTGGTCAGAGTCATGCCGGCGAAGGCAGCCCAACCAAGCAGGCTTTCCAGCGCAGTCCACGTGCGCGTCAGCACCGATGCCAGCAGAAAAACCGGGGCCGAGGGCGCAGCACCGTGGCAAATAGCGCACTCTTGACACCGAGCACTTCGAAGACAGCCAGGCATACGCCCAACATCGTTGCCGGCCCTGTAAACGCAGCAAGGGCGTCCAGCAGGTCGCGTAACCCGATGCCATCGATCGCAGTAGCCGCTCCGCGACGTCCGGGGCAAAAGCGACAGACGGCCACGGCACGGGTGGGCCCTGATGAGGGCAGAGCAGCGCGTCTCGGAGTTTCGGCGGCGTCAACTCACAGTTTCTTGCCGCCTGCACGGACGCGAAGCAGGATCTGCCGTTGCCCAAGACGCGCCAGTAAGTGAATCCCGGCCTTGCAACGCGGCGGAATCCAGAGAATGTTGGCTTAAGGGCTTCAGCCCGCAAGGCGTTTATCGAGTCTACGACATGATCCAGAAGGACGCCTTCGGCGCGGCAAGTCGTGAGGCGACCCGCGCTTCAACAATGACGCCGTGCGGGCGCGATCATATTTTCCCCGCGTCGCGGTCGCACAAGAAAAAGAACGAACTGGGAGAAATGCCATGACCGACCCAAATAACGTCCCTCCGTGGCGGAGCCGCCGCGAATTCCTGAGAAGCAGCGCGGCCGTGGCGGCAGGCGCCTGCGTGCTGTCTCCCGCCTTGGCTCTCGCCGCACCGGTGCCGGAAAAATTTGACGGCTCGGCCTTCAAGCTTCAGGCACCGGAGCCCAACCCCAAATCGGGCGGGGTGCTGCGCCACGGCATGCCGCTGCGTGCGCCGCATTTCGATATTCACCAGGCTGGTACCATCTTCGTTCTTGGGGCCGCAGCCTGCATGTATGACAATCTGATTCGGCGCGATCCGAACGACGGCGCCAGGACGATCATTCCGGATCTGGCGCATAGCTGGGAGATTGCCCCGGACGGCCAGACCTACACCTTCTATCTGCGCCAGGGCGTGCAATTCCACGACGGTGCCGAGCTGACCTCGGAGGACGTGAAGGCCACCTATGATCGCATCGCGAGGCCCCCCAGCGGGATTAGCATCCCGCGCAGTGTCCTGTTCAGGGCAGTTAGCGAGATCAACGCGCGCGACAAATACACGCTCGAGTTCAAGCTGTCAGAGCCCCGCCCCATCAACTTCATGATGTCGGCATTCGCCAGCGGCTGGAACGTCATCGTTCGCAAAAAGACGCTGGAAGACAACAACTACAATCTGCGAAAGTTGCCCACCTATCCCGGCACCGGTCCGTTTCGCAGCGTTCGCCGGATCGAGAACGAGCTCTGGGTGATGGAGCGGAATCCGAATTACTGGAACAAGGGGCTGCCGTATCTCGATGGGGTCGAGTTCTATCACATGCTGCCGTTTTCGCCGGAGATGGGTTCCGCAATTATCTCTAGGCGGGTCGACTATGTGCGTATCACCGATCCGGTCACAATGCGCAAAGCCCAGTCCACGCCCGGCCTGGTGACTGCCAATTACAACCAGAGCGTGATCCACGCGACCTATCTCAACAACAAGAAGAAACCGTTTGACGACCCGCGCGTGCGCCGCGCCCTGCACCTTGCGCTGGACCGGGCGGTCCTACCCGAAGTCGTCAAAGATGTCGCCCCCATGTCGATGGGCAGCTTCATCTATCCGTTCTCCGAGTATGCCACTCCCAAAGAGGAGCTCGCCAAGCGGCTCGGCTACCAGTCCGATACCACAGCCGCGGTCAAGGAAGCCCGCGCTCTGCTGACGGCAGCGGGTTATCCAAACGGCATCAACGATTTGGATTACATGGTCCGCGACGTCGCGATCTTCAAACTGTGGTCGCAAGCGATTCAGGCGATGCTGAAGGCGGCGCTGAACGTCCAGTGCAACCTGCGTACGGTCGTGGAATCGGTATGGTTCGACGATGCCTCAAGCGGGCATTTTGACCTGGCGATCGGGGCCGTCGTCGGGAGCCTGCTCGATCCCTCCGACTCGTTCCGCGCCTGGTACGGCAAGGACGGCCCACAGAACTACTCGTTCTGGGACAATCAGGAGTTCCAGGCGCTGACCACGCGGATCGACCGCGAAGTCGATCCCGCCAAGCGTCTGCTACTGGTCCATCAGGCCGAAGCCATCATGGAGCAGGACCCGCCGCTGTTGCCGGTCGCCTGGGAACGGATCAACGAGGTCTGGTACGATTACGTCAAGGGTCTCAACCCAGCCGCCTATTTCGGCATCTTCGACGTCGTGCGCCTGGATACGGTCTGGCTTAACAAGACGTGATGCTCGCCGCATTCGAGGGGTGGCACCTGCGGCTCGGTGAGCCGATAATTGCCGGGCGCTCCCGACGGTCAGAGCCGTCCAGACACCACGCTGGCGAATGGTGGTTCAAGCTGTGTGCATCACCAGCCAGTTCTGGGTCGACGCGTTCGTCGGGCCGAACGGCGAATCATCCCGAAAAGGGAAGACCCCGATGGAGGGAAGCTGGCGTCACAGTTGAGCGCACCGTCAAACTTTATCAGCCAAGCAGAACGGCCGGCCTGCGCCCTTGGATCAAGCGCCAGAACGGGAACCCAAGCGGTCACCATGGCGAATGCTATGAAATCTGCAGACTGTGCACTGGCGAGGACTCCAGCGCCATATAAGAGACAAGGAGCGCAGGTCGTCCTGGTGGGTGGATTGGTGCCCGTTGTTGTTCTAGATCCCAGTCCCTGCCACTATTGATCCTGCACCCGGCACATCGCGTAGGGCCGTAATGAGCGGTGCCAGGACCATCGATGAGGGGGAGTTCACGTCCATGAAATTTGCGAGGAGCCTGTATCTCTGTGTCCTGATGTTTAGTCTTTCGCTGACGACTGTACAACCAGCGAGTGCGCAAGGCTCCGGTTCCGCGACGCTCGACGCTATTCGTGCCCGCGGACAGCTGTTGTGCGGCACAGCGGGCACCACGCCGGGCTTTTCACTGCCGGACAGTCAGGGCGTTATGCGCGGCCTTGACGCAGATTCCTGCCGCGCGGTGGCAGCTGCCGCGACGGGCGATGCGAACAAAGTGAAGTTCGTTCCCACTACCACGCAGAACCGCTTCACCGCGCTGCAGTCCGGCGAAGTGGACATGCTGTCGCGCGGCACGACCTGGACGCTTGGGCGCGAAGGCAATTTGGGCCTCGAGTTCGCCTGGGTGAATTACTACGACGGCACTGGATTCTTAGTGAAGAAATCCGCTGGTGTGAAATCTGCAAAGGAACTGGATGGCGCCACGGTCTGCGTCGCTCCTGGTTCAACAACCGAGCTGGCAGACGCCGATTTCTTCCGTATTAACAACATCAAGTTCACCCCGATCCTGATCCAGGATGTGTCGGAATTGCAGGGTGCCTTCCTGTCCGGCCGCTGCGATGCGTATTCCACCGATGCCTCGGCACTGGCAACCTTCCGGTTTAGCCAGGGGCCAAAAGCCGAGGAGTTGGTGCTGCTGCCGGACATTATCAGCAAGGAGCCACTTGGCCTCGTCGTGCGGAAGAGTGACGATAAGTGGTTCGATATCGTGCGCTGGACCTTCATTGCCATGATCACTGCGGAGGAGAAGGGCATCACCAGCAAGAACGTGGACAGCTTTATGGACAGTAAGGAACCGGACATCCGGCGGCTGCTCGGACTGGAGGGCGACATGGGAAAGGCGCTCGGTCTCGACAACAAGTGGGCCTATAACATCATCAAGCAGGTTGGTAATTTCGGCGAAATGTGGGATCGCAGCATCACGCCAATGGGCGTGCCGCGCGGCATCAATAACCTTTGGACCAAGGGTGGCTTGCAATACGCCCCGCCGATCCGCTGAGTCGGGGGACCGCATATGTCCGGCACAATCGTTGACCCAAGAATGGCGGCGGCACGTGCCGCTCCCAAGCGGCGGCTGCGGCTGTCATGGTCGGACCCGCTGTTCCGCGCAATCGTCTGGCAGGTGGTTATCATCGGGCTGGCCGTGCTGCTGGCGTGGTATCTGATCGGCAATACCAACAGAAACCTGGCGGCACGGCATATCGCGACCGGTTTCGCTTTCCTCGGCCGCGTTGCCGGCATTCCGATCGGCGAGTCGCTAATTCCCTACAACCCCGCGGTCGACACCTTTGGCCGTGCCCTGCTCATCGGCGTTCTGAACACGCTGGAAGTGTCCGCCATTGGCATCGTGGCGGCCACAATCATCGGCACGCTCGTCGGCATCGGCCGGCTTTCGGGCAACTGGCTGCTGGCGCGACTCACCGGCTTCTATGTCGAGACAGTGCGGGACATTCCGCTGCTACTGCAATTGCTGTTCTGGTACGCGCTGCTGCACAACCTACCACAGCCACGCCAGTCGCTGCGGGTCGGCGACGCAGTCTTCCTGTCCAATCGCGGCCTAAAGCTGCCGTTGCTCAACTGGGAGCCGGCCCATGGCTGGGCATTGTTGGCCTTAGTTGCAGGCGCGGTCGGCACCGTGCTGTGGAACCGCCACGTGCGTCGCCGCCAGGAGGCGACCGGAATACGGTCTCCTGTCTGGCCAGTGGCACTCAGCCTCCTGATCGGACTGCCACTGGCAGTCTGGGCCTTGCTTGGAGCGCCCTTGTCCTGGGATATGCCGGCGCTGCGGGGCTTCAACTTCCAGGGCGGCGGCACAATCAGCCCCGAATTCTTCGCCCTGCTTCTCGGATTGGTCGTCTATACGGCAGCTTATATCGCTGAGGTTGTCCGCTCTGGCATCCAGGCGGTATCGCTCGGCCAAAGGGAAGCGGGCAGTGCACTGGGATTGCATCGTGGCACGATCCTGCGCCGCATCGTGCTGCCACAGGCGCTGCGTGTGATCATTCCGCCGCTAACCAGCCAGTACCTCAATCTGACCAAGAATAGTTCGCTGGCGGTGGCGATCGGCTTTCAGGACGTGGTGTCGATTGCCAATACGACGCTGAACCAGACTGGCCAAGCGATCGAGGGCATCGCCTATATCATGGCTGTCTATCTGACGATCAGCCTGTCGATCAGCGCCTTCATGAACTGGTACAATAATCATGTTGCTCTGGTGGGGCGCTAAACCATGAGCCAGACCGCCGCCACTGCCGACAAAGGCTATACCGCCGCACGCGAACGTCCGCCGTCTTCAGTCGCCGGTCCCGTCGCGTGGCTGCGCACCAACCTGTTCAGCTCCTGGCTGTCTACTGCTGTCACCTTGCTGCTTGGCTACCTAATCCTGCGCGTCGTGATCAGTTTCATCAGCTGGGCCTTGCTACACGCGATCTGGAGCGTGCCGTATAACGCGCAGGGACAACCGGACACATCCGCGTGCATCGACGCCCGGGGCATCGGCGCGTGCTGGGCGATCATTGGCAACAAATATCGGCTGATCCTGTTCGGTCGCTATCCATACGCCGAACAGTGGCGGCCGGCGATTTGCGTTGTGCTGTTCCTGGCGCTCTATGTGGTCTCGGCGATCCGCGCATTCTGGCGTCCGGTGCTGGTGTTGATCTGGATCGCGGCGCTTGCGGTCATTGGTGTTCTGATGTGGGGCGGCACCCTGGGCCTTCGCTATGTGCCGGAGGACGAATGGGGCGGTCTGCCGATCACGCTCATCCTTGCCACGTTCGGTCTCGCGTTCGCATTTCCACTGTCCGTCCTGGTGGCACTGGGCCGGCGATCAAGGACGTTGCCGGCAGTACGGATGCTGTGCGTGCTGTACGTCGAGCTGATCCGTGGTGTGCCACTGATCGCGCTGCTGTTCATGGCAAGCGTGATGTTCCCATTGTTCATGCCCGAGGGCGTGAATGTGAACAAACTCCTCCGGGCGCAGATAGCTATCATCCTGTTTGCCGCTGCCTATCTCGCCGAAGTTGTGCGTGGGGGCCTGCAGGCATTGCCGAAGGGTCAGGCCGAGGCCGCCGATGCACTCGGGCTCTCCTATTGGCAGAAGACCGGCGTGATCATCCTGCCGCAGGCACTCCGACTGGTGATTCCGCCATTGGTCAACACCTTCATTGGCTTCTTCAAGGACACGTCGCTGGTGCTCATCGTCGGCATGTTCGATCTGCTGATGATGGGTAAGGTCGCCTTAAGCGATCCACCGTGGCAGAGCTTCTCCACCGAGGTCTACCTGATGCTTGCAGTGATCTACATCGCATTCTGTTTCGCCATGTCGAAGTACAGCCGTGGCCTGGAGCGAGAGCTTGGCCGCGCGCACCGCCGTTGATTAGGGGACGTCGCTATGAGCCAGACCTCCGTCACCGAACACATCATTCCCCATATGGTGGACACCAATAAACCGCCAGTCATTATACTGGATAAGGTGAACAAGTGGTTTGGCCCGCTCCACGTGCTGCGCGACGTGTCAATGACCGTGGCGGAAAAGGAGCGAGTCGTGGTGTGCGGCCCTTCAGGCTCTGGCAAATCAACTATGATCCGTTGCATCAACAGGCTCGAGTCACATCAGGAGGGGCGTATCATCGTTGATCGCACCGAGCTGACCGACGATCTTCGCTCGCTAGACACGATCCGTAGTGAAGTGGGCATGGTGTTCCAGTCATTCAATCTGTTTCCTCACCTGACGATTCTTGAGAATTGTACGTTGGCGCCGATCTGGGTGCGCAAGATGCCCAAGGCGGCGGCTGAGGACGTGGCGATGAGCTTCCTCACCCGGGTCAAGATTCCTGAGCAGGCGAAGAAATATCCTGGCCAGCTTTCAGGCGGACAGCAGCAGCGTGTCGCGATCGCGCGCGCGCTGTGCATGCGTCCGAAGATCATGCTGTTCGACGAACCGACTTCTGCGCTGGATCCCGAGATGATTAAGGAGGTGCTCGACGTCATGATCGAGCTTGCCGATTCAGGCATGACGATGGTGTGTGTCACACACGAGATGGGGTTCGCGCGTCAGGTAGCCGACCGTGTTGTGTTCATGGATCGCGGCGAGATCGTCGAGAGTGGTCGACCTGAGCAGATGTTCGGAGAACCACGAACCGATCGGCTGAAGCTGTTCCTCAGCCAGATTCTGCGCGGCCACTGACGCAACCTCGGCTCTATCCTGGCAGCACCGTGTTTCACCTGGGACCAAAATGAGGCGTGTTTCATTATTTGCCGCGACGATGGCTGTCTTTGCCGTCGTCACGGAGCCTTGTGCGGGTTATTCCTTGAGCGGTAGAGGTGCGCTGACGTGCGAGTCATGGACGGCGGCCCGACGCAATCCAAACAGACTCGATGCAAGCTTGAATGAACAGTGGGTCGTGGGATTCCTCTCGGGCATCGGCTTCATGGCTCTCGGTGAGCTGGATCCGTTGCATGGAGTGGATGACCAATTCGTCTACGACTGGGTGGATGCTTATTGCCGGAACCATCCATCAGAGAAGATCGCGGACGCCGCCAGCAGGCTCATTCAACAGCATCCACGATAGCATCGGTCGGCACGAACCTCTGCGGTGGCAGGCGGTCGGCACACTTCGGTGTCGAGGAATTCCGCAATCGTTCGAGACCCGACCGGCTCCCATACTGTGAAGTCGGCCGCATCTACGCGGATCATTCAATTCCAGCCCCCCTCGTCTTTGCGCAGAACCGCGCGGGCGAGTGTGGCGATCAGTGCCTGAGGCGAATGGCCGACCATCTGATGGCGTGCCGCAAGCCTCGCCGCGAGATCGATCTGACGCTGCCGGTCAAAAGCGTCTAGCAAAGCGGTGCGGATCGTCTCTCCATCAATCGGCAGGTCGTCCAGTTGCTCGCTTTCTTCACTCGGAATGCGGGCCGGCGGTACATTGAGATAGCGGGCAACGTAGAGAGCCATTGCGCCGTGCAGTACGCACCGAATCGCGGGGACGTGATCGTCGATGTCAGTTGTCCCGATCCGCGCAAGTATCTGGTGCACCGCGTTGGCGTAGGTGAAGACGTGGTGCGCTGTCTCCCAATCGGAATGTTCATTGGCCTTGCCGAAGCGCGCCATTCTGAGTGCCACCGCGTAGGCAAGGGATCGACCAAGATCGACAGAAGTAGCACCGGCGCGGATCGCCTGCTTTGAACGCATTGACGATCTTGACCGGGTTGTCACCGAGCAGTCGATGGGCTAGCGAGGTGTGGTCCGACCAGCCGCGAGCACCACGGTCGACAGCGACGAGTTCAGCCAATTCGCTGGCTGCTTTGTCACATAGTGCGACAAGATCGACCGGTTGCCGCCAGGCGGTCGATTCCTCGGCGCCACGTGCCGCCACCATCTGGCCGACGACAGTGGGCAGCACGGACGCCGCGTGCTGCCAACCGATTAGGTCAAGGCACTCGAAGGCCTTGTTGATGAAGTCAAGCGAGTGGCCGGTATCGGCAAACGTTCGCTCTGTCACGGCCGCGAGCAGCATATTGGCCAGTACGGGGGGTGAGAGGCCGGCCTCGATCGCGGTCAGTAGGGTACGCTCAGCTGCCTCACGATGGCGCACGCTTGTCCAACGCTGTAACCAACGCTTGAGTACCGTCGGGTCCAGCCGGCTGCCGAGCGAAGCCCTGTCCCCTCTCGGCGCTTCGCCGTCGCAGTCCTCGCAACGCGACGCGTGCCGTGGACCAGAGCAAGGTAGGCCTCCTCCTCGGCCACCATGGGCAGGAGGCTGGCGAGTGCCGTGAGGATGGTGAGACCCACATCCCAGCCGTCGCGGTTCCGCGCCCCGAACAGAGCTACCTGCCGCACAACATCGTCCTGCGGCGTATCGATCGCGAGTTGACCATGTACCGCCTTGGCGATGACTAGCCGATGTTGTGGGCAAGGCCGTCCGCCAGCCGGCGCCCAATGTGCTGCAGGATCGGCATGCGCGAACGTCGGCTTTCCCCAGACATCGCCGTCACGTACCTCGACCGGAAAGGTTGCTACGTCGTCCGCCCAGAGGTCGCATGTGCATCCGCTTTCCAAATCGAAGCGCGCATGATGCCAATGACGGGTCAGGATACCATCCTCGACGCTCCCCTCTTCGAGCGGGAAGCCCATATGGGGGCAACGGTTATCGAGGGCGCCCGTGGATATCCCCGAAGTCAGCCAAGTACGGGAGCGACGCGATCAGCAGGGTCGTCAAAGGTGCCCGTAAGAAATCTTATGCTCACGGGCGTCTCTCTTCCTAGTCATCGGGAACCGGAGCGCCATGATGGCGAAGCATCAGAAGGGCGCCGACGAGGAACACTGATCTCGGTCATGCCGACCCCGCGCCCAAAAGAACGGGCTGCCCACGGATGTAATCGACCCCCCTTCCGCCCCAAAGGCCACACCCTGGCAGCGCCAAGCATCCTTGAAGGCAGTTCAGCGTGGGACTAGGCTCGAAATGGCGGCCGTCACGGCCACCACGGTCAGTCTGCACTTTGTTACCACCCGCGCGAAATACTGACAAAAGCCTCGCGCGGGGTTCGTCATTTCGCCGTCCGTCGGTCAGCGGAGGGGAACGGCATGATCGAACTGTTGGAACGACAGAAGAAGCTCACTGTGAACCAGTGGAAGCTGATCTGCACGGCGAACCTGGCAGATCTGCTGGACTTCTTCGACTTTTTCCTGATCGGGTACGTCACTGCCGCGCTGACCAAGCAATGGTCGCTGACCTATTGGGAGGGCGGCGGAATCCTGCTCGCTTCCGGTCTCGGCGCCGTTCCCGGCGCATTCTTCTGGGGCTGGCTCGGCGACAGGGTCGGCCGCCGCACGGTGTTCATTCTGTCGGCGGTCACCATCGCGCTCGCGACCGGTGTCATGGTTTTCACACCGGGACAGGATAGCTTTGTTCCTGGCTGGCTCTTCCTGATGTTCTTCCGCTTCTTTGTCGGCATCGGCAACGCCGGCATTTTCACGATCGATCTGCCGCTGGTACAGGAGTTCATCCCTGCCTACAAGCGCGGCTGGGTTAGTGCGCTCGTTACGACGCTCCTGCCGGGAGGCAGTATGCTGGCCGGTCTCGCGGCTTGGCAGCTACTCCCGATCGTCGGTTGGCGCGGCCTGTTTCTGGTCGGCCTGGTGCCGTTGGTTCTGGTGTTCATGATCCGCTACTGGGTGCCCGAGTCGCCGCGCTGGCTGATGCTCAAGGGGCGCCACGAAGAAGCGCGACAGTCGCTCGCCTGGGCGCTGATGATCGATTCCAAGGAGATCACGCTGCCGGGTACGGTAGGCGTGGTCGAGAAGACTCGTTGGATTGAGCTGTTCAGGTATCCGCGGTTGGTCGCCGCCGGGTGTCTCACTGGCCTAACCCAAACCGGTGGCGCTTCGCTTGGGTTGTGGGGACCGACCCTGCTGGTGCTCGTTCTGGTGCCGAAGATCACCCCGGAACATGCGGCGTTCCTCATGATATTCGTCAACATGGCTGCGATCGTCGGGCGGTTCTGCATCACTGCGCTGATCGAGCCCTTGGGGCGGCGCGGCTCGGGCACGCTCTGCTGCGTGATGGCAGCATTGTTGATGGTGCTCGCAGGGTACCTGCACAATGTTTATATCGCCGGTGCGTCGCTGTTCTATATTCTGCTTGTGGCGCAAGCCTTTTTCGGTAGCGCCGTCTATACCGTCGTCGGGCCCTATATGGCGGAAATCTGGCCGGCCCGACTCCGCGCAAGCGGTATGGGGCTCAGTTATGGTGTCGGCAATTGCGGCAAGTTCGTCGGTCCGCTCGGGCTCGCGTTGATCATGGGTGCGGGCGATCTGATCAAGCCTGCCGCACCCAATCTCGTCATGCTGGGACCGGCGCTGAGTTACTTCGCCGCTTGGTATATCCTGGGCGTGATCGGGTTCTGGGCATTTGGGTTTGAACCCAAGGGCCGGACGTTCGAAGAGATCGACAACACGCACGACATGCTGGCGCCGGCAACTCTCACAGGAGGTCGCGCACCCGCCAGTTAGCAGTTCGACCGAAGCTCTTTCACCGGCGTGGCGTCCAGCAGCGAGCAGCTTTTCTCGCGCGTACCCTTGGTGATGGACGAGTGGGCCTGTCGTGCCTCCTGCAGTCTGAAAGGTTGATGGGGGGATGCTTGCTTAGGAGGCGGTGGACATTCGTGGGCGAACCTGGCCATGATGGCTCGCCGGACCCTGGCAAAAAACCAAAACCGTCTAACTGTCAGCGCATCCTGGTCTCTTGGAAAGCTCAGCCGTCTTGAGACAACGTCATCCAGTGAGCGGACCGTCTACGCACAGTTAAGATCGTTGGGAGGAACTACGCTTGGTGAGAAAGCTGAATTCACGGACCAGCGGTTTCGCGCGCCCGATAGAGATGATCGACACATCCCCGCTGATCGCCGATACGGTGAAGACGACCACCTGCTATATGTGCGCCTGCCGCTGCGGCATCCGTGTCCATCTCAGGGACGGCCGCATTCGCTTCATCGATGGCAATCCCGATCATCCAGTGAACCGCGGCGTGGTATGCGCCAAGGGGTCGGCCGGGATCATGAACCACCATTCGCCTGCTCGGCTGTCGAAGCCTTTGTTGCGCACTGGGGACCGCGGCCGGTGTGATTTCAAAGAGATCGAATGGGAGGAGGCGCTGACGCTGGCACAGGATGGCTCGGCCATGTTCGAGCCACGGAGCCTCGCAAGCTGGCCTTCTTTACCGGCCGTGATCAGAGTCAGTCGTTTACAGGATGGTGGGCTAAGCAGTTCGGGACCCCCAATTTTGCTGCCCATGGCGGCTTTTGTTCGGTGAATATGGCGGCCGGTGGTCTTTATTCGGTCGGCGGCAGCTTTTGGGAATTCGGTGAACCGGATTGGGAGCGCACGAGATACCTGCTGATGTTTGGGAGTTGCCGAAGATCACGACTCTAACCCCATCAAGACCAGAATCGGGAAGCTGAAGGAACGCGGCGCTAAATTCGTTTCCGTGAATCCGATATAGCGCAGTATCGCAGCTTGTGGCCGAGCGTAGCGGCTTCGATCTGATGCCGGAGATGGGCTACCGTCCAGTGAACAAGTACCTGCCGCCACGACGCCGTGCTGCCACTGCCCGTTCGGATGCGCCAGGGCGTGAGAACTCGGGCGGCGTGCTACGTTGGATTGATCGGGCCCTGTCGCGGTGGACCCTGCCTTCTCCGTCGTCTTTCTGACCACCGCATCGGGTGCGGGCTATGGGATGCTGTTGTGGCTCGGTGTCCTCGACGCTCTTGGGTTGTTGCCGCAAAACTCGTGGTTTGGTGTCGTTGCCATCCTGCTGGGATTGGCACTCAGTGCGGCAGGATTGGCGGCTTCGACGTTTCATCTCGGCCATCCGGAGCGTGCCTGGCGCGCCATCTCGCAATGGCGCAGTTCGTGGCTGTCGCGCGAGGGCGTCCTTGCTCTGTTCATCCATTTGCCAGCGCTGGGCTTCGCGATTGCATGGTGGTCTGCCGGGCCTATGCACGGTGTCACAGTTGCATTTGGACTGATTACCGCTCCTGTGTGCTATGGCCACTGTTGTATGCCAGGCGATGATCTACGCGACGCTTAAACCAGTGCGGCAGTGGTCTAACTGGATGGTGCTTCCCAACTTCCTGTTGCTGTCACTGTTTTCAGGCGCCGTTTTTTGGCGCCGTGCTCTATGTCGCCGCGATGGTCGTCATGGCTTTGGCAAGTGGCGTGCCGGCGTTGACGCTGTCCGGCATTCTGATCGGTGTCTCGATCGCTTGCACTGGGTCCTCCTTGGCCATGACAGCCACCGCACGCGTCGCTTCCCCGGCGCATCGCAGCCTGCTCCTGGGCATCGTCGGCGCGTTTTCCTCGGTGGGAACTCTATTGATCGCGCCTTTGCTGCAGTTCCTACTGGAGCAATGGGACTGGCGCGTTGGCGTGGCGCTGTTCATAGTTCTGGCGCTCGTTATGGTGCCAGCCGCACACCTCACGGTTGCGGCGGACCGTGTGCCGCAGCCCGTGGAAAGGCGCACAAGTAAGGGTGAGGTGGTGAGCCTCGCGTTGCGCAAGCGCCACCGCACTGGCCGTCATTGGGGGCGTCAATATCGCGGGTTGCTGGCTCGCCGGTTGGCTTGGTGGGCGATACAAGAAGAACGTTCTGCTGGGCCTGACCTATCTCGGACGGTCACTGGTACTGATGGTCTACTTCATGGTCCCGCCGACGCCGGCGACAACCATCGTCTTCGCCGCCGCGATGGGCATGCTGTGGCTGGGTGTCATACCTTTGGTGTCGGGTTACGTGGCCGAGTTGTTTGGCACCCGTTACATGACGACGATCCTTGGACTGTCCTTCGTCATCCACCAGATGGGATCGGTACTCGGGGCATGGGGCGGCGGAGTGATCTTCGATGCCTTCGGCTCCTACGACCTCGCCTGGAGGGTCGGTGTGCTCATCGGGATTATCGCTGGTGTGGTGCAAATCGTGTTCGGTGGACCGGCGCGTCAGAAAGGCAGCATGCGGCGGGCACTGGCCACTGGTTGACCATAAGTACTTGCCCAACCAGCTCAACGTGGCTCATGCACCGCCTCGACTCGCGGGACGCGAACGCCGAGCAGACGCGGCGCTTCCTCTAGCCAGCGTGCATCATGCTTCAGCAATGTGCTCTGGCGTCCCGGGCAGCCGGCACATCGTGCACGGGCCATTGGCTTTGATAACGCTGTCGTTCGCAATCCGTTGCGTGGGATCGCCAGGGTCGTCGAAACCTAGCGAATCAGCGCAAATCAGGCGGTGCTGCCGGATAGGACGTCGCCGAACAATTCCCAAGTCTTGCCGGTCCAACGCATTAGCTGCACCTGACGGATCGGATGGTAGTTGGTAGGACTGCTGTTAATGCGAATGCCCGGCAACAGCGCTCCCACCTCGACGTCCTTCATGTTAGTCGCCTGGCGCATAAGGTTCTCACGAGAAAAATCCGTGCCGCAGGCACGCAAGGTGGCGATTGTCGTCATCGTCGCCGCATAGCCATACACGTAGAACGAGTCGGATATGTCGGCGTCTGGCAGGTACTTTTTCATAATATCACGCCAATGCTGCAGACCCGCATCGTCCTTCCATTGCGGATCGGTCGGGTCCTTCAGATAAGCGGAGCTGATCACCCCAATGCCGCGCTCGACGCCCGCCGGTTCCATTACTGCACCCACCGAAGTCGAAACGTTGGTAAGCATATGCAGCGGCTTCCAGTTCATGTCCGCGACCTTACGGATGATTTGTGCCGCGAACTTCGGCGTTGCGGCGCTGATCAGCACGTCGGCACCAGAATTCTGGAGAGTGATGGCCTGACTATCGATGGTCGGGTCCGTGACCTCATAGGATGCGACGATAACCTTTTCAAAGCGGTCCTTGAGGACATCCTTCACACCGGCAAGGTAGTCCTTTCCGAAGTCGTCGTTCTGGTAAAGTATTGCGATTTTCGCCTCTGGCTTGGCCTTGAGGATGTACTGTGCGTAAATCTGAGACTCCGTTCGGTAACTGGGCTGCCAACCTATGGTCCAGGGATGTTCCTTGTAATCACCCCACTTGTCCGCGCCGCTGCCGACGAACAGATGGGGCACCTTCTTCTGGTTCACATATTTAACGATGGCTGAGTTCGATGGCGTCCCGAGCGTATTAGACAAACAGGCGACGACATCCTGCTCAATCAGGCGGCGAATCTGCTCTACTGCCTTCGGCGGGCTGTATGCGTCATCATAGGAGATAAAATTCACCTTGCGCCCACCGACGCCGCCCTGATCGTTTAGCCATTTGAATGTGGCGGTGTGAGCGCGGCCAATGGCGCTATAAGCCGAGGCGGGACCACTATAGGCAGCCATACTGCCAATGCGGATTTCGGAAGAGGTTACTCCAGGCGTGTCGGCGGCACGAACGATGTTTGGTGCAGCAGGCACAAATTGAGCCGCTACGATACCAGTCAATAGCGAGCGTCGGCGCATGACGTGTTTCCTCTGGCAGACTTGAATCAGTGCATCAGGATGTTCGCGTGGCCCACCGAGCAAGGCGGGACGCCGATTACCCGTTCACTTGCTGCATAAGTTTGGTCCAGCGGTCAATTATAGGCAGCACCGTTTCGGCCCTCTGCGGCGGAAACATTGGCACGACCCGTGCGACTCCTAGTTCAGCAAAACGCTTCAGTTGGTCGACATTAGCAGCAAGGCCGAATAGGGTGATCTCTATCGACTTCGGATCTCGACCCGCGTCTAGCGCCATCTGGCGAAACTTTGGCACGATCTCGCTGAGATCGGTACGCGCTACCGGGATCCAGCCATCTCCGTAGCGGATCGCGCGGCGCGCACCCTGCGGAAATGCCCCACCTACATGAATCGGTGGATGGGGTTTCGTAACTGGCTTAGGTCTTGCAATCATTGGATCAAAATTGACGAACTCACCTTGGTATTCGGCATGCTCTTTCGTCCAGATCTCCTTCATAGCTTCAATCGATTCCCGCATGCGCTTGAACCGGCTGGCGTAGACCGTGCCGTGGTTCTCCATTTCATCCTGGTTCCAGCCGCCTCCAACCCCAAACAGAAAGCGGCCCTGACTCACCTGGTCTATTGAAGCCACCAGTTTGGCAGTCTGGATCGCGTCGCGCTGCTGCACGAGCAGCACGCCCGTGCCGAGTTTAATGGTTTTGGTCACCTGACTGGCTGCTGCAAGGACTACAAATGGGTCCATTGCGTCGTAATATTCCTTGGGCAGATCGCCACCTCCAGGATAGGGTGTCTTGCGCGACAGAGGGATGTGAGAGTGCTCCGGAGCCCAAACAGATTCGAAGCCGCGCTCCTCAAGCGCTGCGGCAAGCTCGGCCGCCGTCATCGAGTAATCTGTAAAGAACATTGCGCCGCCGAACTTCATGTCGCCTACCTCCCTTGACGCACGAAACGTTACTCGAGAAAAAGCCTAACTACTAGGAGTCGGCAACGGTGGCGATCGACGGTGGGGGGACCCTTAGGCTCGCTCGCCGGCAGAGGCCCCAGAACTCAGCATTGATCGCGCGTGCTGCCGTTTCCTCGTCTTTCAATGGCGCCTCTTGCGGTTGTTCTGTGGCTCTGGCCTAGGCGCCAGAGGCGATGGTTCCTCTACCGATCGCGCCGAGTGGGTACGGCAATGTGACGTTCTGGATGTAAACCGGCGCGGGCCACTCCTTATGTGATCGATGCCGAGCATGATACCCACCACTGAGCAGAGCTGAACGGCTCGAGATGAGGCAGACTCTCTCAGCGACTTGGGCGTGGCTGCGGGTCCAATTCTTTCGACTTTGGACCGCGATGGCCGTGCTGGGCGCCTATGTTTACCTCTGGTTCTACAAACCAGAGTACCTGACCTGGTGGAAACGAAGCACCGACAGATTAGTGGAAGGCGGCTCCTCATAGCTCCCATACCCCTGGGGTGATCGGCTCGAGTCGACGATAGGAAATTTTGGGATCTGGGTCCAACTGACGGCAGCTATCCTCATCTTCAGATCAACTCTCGGAATTCTTCTCCTGATGATCCGAATAATGCGCAAAAGCAAACCACCTCGATAACCACGCCAGCTCGCCAAGCTGGGGGACGGAGGCCGCGGGTCGGCCAGAGCAGGACGTATTGTGGCACGAGCGCTATCCTACCTGAACCAGCAAAATGCCGAGCCCTGGTTCACATCACGATTGGAAGCGCTCGTGGATAGATCATTGGTGGTGCCCTGTTAGGGGAACGAACTTCACAGGGAAGAGCTGCCTTGTTCTGACCCGACCATCAGTACCCCGCTCCACGACCATGAGGTGCTGTAAACCGAATGGCGGGCCCACCGGGATCACCATCCGGCCTTCCGGCTTCAATTGTTGCAGTAGTGGTGGCGGGATGTGAGCTGCAGCCGCAGTGACAATGATCCCATCGAATGGACCGGCGTCCTCCCATCCAAAATACCGTCACCAACCCGAGTGGCCACGTTAGTATAACCCAGGTGATGAAGACGATCAGCGGCTCTATAGGAGAGCTCGGGGATGATTTCAATGGTGTAGACTTGTCGCGCTAATGCAGCGGCCACGGCCGCTTGGTAACCCGAACCCGTGCCGACCTCTAACACGACGCTTGTCCGATCAACGTTCAGGATATCGGTCATCAGTGCGACGATGAGGGGCTGGGAGATGGTCTGTCCGAACCCAATAGGCAGAGGGCGGTCCTCATAGCTGGCTTGTCGGAAGTCCTCCGGCACGAACTCATGGCGTGGTATCTTACCCATGACGTCAAGAACCCGAGGATCGACATGGCCACGGCCAATTGCGGAGCTTAGATTGTGCGCCTGGGCTTCGATCGTGCGGATCATCTGCTCCCGTCTCACCGCATAAGTTTGCTCCTCCACACCAGAAGCCGTTTTGGGATATGCGGCGAGGGCCACGATAGCGAGGCTCGGCAGGATCAACAGCCTTAGTGACCAGAACGCGCTGGCCTGAGCCCTCATCGTGGACCTGACCAAAGATCGGACTGAAAGAAATCCTTCAAGCCACTTCGCTTGTTCATTCCGCACCGTAGCGCCGATCGTCGTCATGAGAGCTAGTGGGCGTCAATCTTCTGGTCCGCAGATGGCGAAACAGCTCTCCAGAAGGTGCTGCCTACTCATGTTGCGTCGCATGGACGGCGTTTGGTGGGCAAACCGATCGGTCGACGAACAACCGGCTCCGAATACGCGAACCGGTGACGGAGCGGCTGCTTGATGTCACACTCCTACAGATCGGCGATCAACGGGAAATGTGAGGGAGTACCGCCATGCCACCGCTCGACAA
Source organism: Acetobacteraceae bacterium (assembly GCA_024280945.1). Classification (GTDB taxonomy): domain Bacteria; phylum Pseudomonadota; class Alphaproteobacteria; order Acetobacterales; family Acetobacteraceae; genus JAMXLO01. The sequence goes on along the minus strand of JAMXLO010000057.1, from coordinate 5,412 downwards.
GGTGTACGACTACAGCCAATACGGCGGCCTGCTGGTCGAAAAGCAGGACAGAGTGATGACGATCACCTTGAACGCCCCGGAGTCGATGAATGCGTTTTCGGCCGAGATGCATTACTCGCTGTCGCGCATCTGGGAGGATGTCCAGGATGATCCGGAAGCAAACGTGGTCGTGCTTACCGGTGCCGGAAGGGCGTTCTCGGCCGGCGGCAACGTGATCGCGATGCAGGAGAAGATCGACCGGCCGGAGTTATGGGATGCTACCAGTCTGCCGGAGGCAAAGCGGATCATTTTCCGCATGCTGGAATGTGACAAGCCAGTCATAGCGCGCGTTAACGGTCATGCAGTGGGGCTTGGCGCAACAGTCGCCCTAATGTGTGACATAATCATCGCAGCGGACACAGCGAAGATTGGCGATCCGCATGTGAACGCAGGCCTGGTGGCGGGTGACGGTGGGGCGTTGATATGGCCGCAGCTGATCGGCTTCGCACGGGCAAAGGAATACTTGTTCACCGGGGATCTAATGACTGCAGCCGAAGCGCATCGAATTGGGCTGATCAACCACGTCGTGCCGCCGAGTGAGTTGGATGAGAAAGTGTACGGCTTGGCTCGCCGGCTGGCCGCTGGCGCAATGAAGTCGATCCGTTGGACGAAGCAGGTAATCAATATCCCGCTACGGCAGATCGCCCACGCTACGATGGACCTTAGCCTCAGCCTGGAGACTCAGTCGAACCTGTCGAAGGACCATCAGGAGGCGGTCTCGGCATTCGCTGCGAAGCGGCGTCCAAACTTCACCGGCAAATGACCTGACCCTGCCTACACATAAAATATGTAAGGCGGCTCGTACTTGCGGGATGGGACTTGTGTCACCGCATACGCATTATCCGAAGGGCGAGTCGCTCAGGAAACCCTCCAACTTGTTCGTCCTCCACCATGGCACGGCCGACCGCCATAATGAGCACGATCGCCGCGTCCATTTTTCCGATCTGGCCTGCTCTTCGTCGGATACAGGTTGCCGCGTCTGTCCGCCTTCGCCGAGCGTCCGTACCGGCGAGCGGCCTCCAGGTTCTGCACGGTCTTTATTGTTGCGCCTCGGCGGCAGCGGTACCATGCTACGACCCACACGATCTTATCCTTTGGCCGGCTGGTCCGCGTTCCCATCGGCCGACGCTGCCCGGTTGTGTGCTGCGGTCGTGCCAGAACGGCCACAAGCACGAGGAGGAGCGCCATGGCCCGCATCCGCCACATCGCCCTGACCACCAAGAACCCGTCGCAAACGGCCGAATTCTACAAGCAGGCATTCGGCCTCAAGGAACTGCGCCGCAGTCGTAACGGCGCTGTGTTCCTGACCGACGGCTACATCCATCTCGCGGTGCTCAACCACAAGGACGAGCGGTCGCCGGACATGGGCGCGCATGGTCCCAATTTCAGCGGCATCCATCATTTCGGCTTCGCGGTTGACGACCTCGGTGAAGCCTGCGCGAGACTGGAAGAGGCGCGTGCCGAACGGCTGACCGCCAAATCCCCGGCCGAGGCCGGAGCGGATGCCGAAGTTGGCGCCGGTCACGCCAATTTCGAGATGAAGTGGGCCGGGCCCGACGGCGTGGTGATCGATATCTCACACACCGGCTGGGAAGGCGCGCACTGAACCAAGACAAGGGAGGACGTACTATGTCGGCCAACTATTCGATTTGCATCGGCACGATCGGCACCGGCGCATGGCTATCGCTCGACGGCGGCGACAGCTGGCGGCGTATCGCGAGCCCGAACGGCTTGTGGGGCGAGAGCCGCGTCTACGGCCTCGCCACCCATCCGAGCGAACCGCGCACGATCTTCGCCGGCGCCGATGACGGCATCTATAGGAGCGGCGATGGCGGGCAGAGCTTCACGCGCCTTGAGTCACCGATGAACTCGCGCGAGGTGTGGAAGATCGCGGTCGATCCGACGAACCCCAACATCATTTTCGCCGGAACGCGGCCTGCCGCGCTGTACCGCTCAAACGACGGCGGCCAAAGCTGGCGGCAACTCACCGTGGACATGGCTGAGGAATGCCCGAATGTCCGCGTTCCGCGCGTCACGGCACTCGCGGTCGATCCGGCCAATCCGCGCCACGTTTGGGCCGGGGTCGAGGTCGATGGCGTCCGCCGCAGCCGTGACGGCGGCGAAACCTGGACCAGGATCGAGCGCGGCGTGCCGGACCCCGATATCCACGATGTCACAATCAACCGCAATGGCGCGAGCAAGGTGCTGACCACGACGCCGAGGGAGATTTTCGCCAGCGGCGACGGCGGCGAGAACTGGGCTCCGCTCGGCGTCAATGGCCGGTTCCGGCTGCCGTATTGCCGGCAACTGACGCAGAAGATCGACGATCCAAAGACGCTGTTCGTCGCGACCGGTGATGGCGCGGCCGGCCACGCCGGCGGCATCCAACGCACCCGCGATGGTGGCGAGCGCTGGGAGATGCTGACGCTGCCCGTCGAGCCCAATTCGCCAATCTGGGGCTTCGCGGTCCATCCCGCCGACCCCGAGCGCATCGTCGCCTGCAGCCATTACGGCGAACTGTTCGCGAGCGAGAACGCCGGCGACACCTGGGCGAAGGTGCCACGCGAGTTCAGCGAAATCCGCGCCGTGACATGGGTGCCGAACTGACGGCGCCGGTCTGGCCAGAGGCCAGCCACGTAAACGGTGCCCTATCCCGGCAGACGGCGGATCCACCGCTTCGGCCGGGATACCGAAAGGTGGGGGTCAGGTAGCTCGTCGAGACGGCCGTCGTGCCCAACACTCGGCACTGTCAAATTAACGGCTCACGGAATGAATCTGCATAACATTCTAACGCGAAGCCGAGGATCTCCAACGCGCCCAGCAGGCAAGCAATGATGGTCGATTTGCCACCAGCGTCTCTCGGTTTCCGCCTGACAGCTCTACAGGTTTGCACGAGATGCCAGCCCACTTAGTCTCTTATGTTCCCGGTCAAGCGGTGAAGATGTGATGTGCGCTCGCTGGGCGCGTTGCATAGCAGTTGTTGCCGATGAAGCTGCATCACGCGTCGTGTCCGCCCAAGGCGGCGATAGCGTTGAGGAGCCTGCGGCGGTGGCCGAAGGAACTGATGCCCAGCTCCTTCAGGTCATCTGCGGTCATCCCCCTATAATCTCGCCGTCAATGTCATTGTCGCGAAAAAGCTTGGCATATCGTTCGAGGCCCAGCCCGCGCAACCACGCCGCTACGTCCATGCGGTGATCCTCGCCTCGAAGAGCGGTGACTCCTCATGGACGAGCATATCCCTCTGGTCTTCGACGTCCTAGCGGCAGAACTGAACTAAGGTGCAGTGTCGGGTGTTGAGGCTCCGGGTAGTGACCGCTTTGGAAGGGTGTGTCTCACCGGACCCGACAATCGGAATGACGCATTTCCATTCATCGCGGTCTGACTAGGCGGCGACAGGAATGTTTGTTTGGAGGATACAGCCAAGCGCTCAGAGCGACCGTAATGAGCGCGCAGAGACCTGCGCTGGTTGGGCACCCACAGTTTTTGCGACCTGCCGTCGTTATCCAAAGATTGGATTGACTAGGAACCCCTCGAGACCCTTCGTCTGCTCGTCCTCCACCATGGCTCGACCGATGGTCCAGTCGAGGCACCTGCAGGGCACGCGCCGGCTCAAATTCTTGGCTGACCCACTTCCACGTATGACCGGATGTCGACGATCAGCCACTGGCCCCTCTCTGTGCGGCACGCTATGCCCACGAGTCGATGGCTGGCCCTGTCAGTTGCAATTCTCTCCTCGCATTCGCGGCACCAACCATACAGCGACGTGTGAATGGTTGCGATCGGCACGACTCTGCCACCGACACGGCTGTTTTCAGACCAGAAAGCGATTTGTCCGCTCTGATAGTGCTCGAACGCATTCTGCATTGCATCATAACGTCGCGCCTGAGCGACAGCGTCTAGCTGAGGAAAGGCGCTGGGTTTCTCGCTGACTGTGGATGTGCATGCAAGAACACTCGCAGAAAGTACGAAGATCGTAGCACGCGCCGGATATCTTCTATGTCTCATTGCGGCGAGTAGCCTATGCAAAGTTCGCCTCACCCGTGCAACAAACTTAGTTGATCGAGGCATTCGTGCAGTGCTGCTTGAGCGCAGGTGTGAAAAGAATTCCGCAGGAGCCGGAGAGATGGATGAGATCGCGCGCATGCTTGCCTGAATCTGCAGGCACAACGCGGCAAGTGGATCTGCTGTTATCGCGACGAGTGGTTCTCTCCACCGTAACCACCGTAACACGCGTGACACTCCTCGCGGGTTGGAGCGCAGCCTCACTGCTGTCTATCGGAACCAATGCTCAAGCCAAAGGCGGAGGAGGCGGCGGAGGTGGAGGAGGCGGGGGCGGCGGCGGTGGCAGCGGCGGCGGCGGTGGCAGCGGCGGCGGCGGCGATGGCGGTGGCGGCGGCGGCGATCCCGGCACGCTGGTCATGGGCAACGGCTGCGCCGGCGGCGCCTGCCTCAACCCCATGTGCATGGCGAACGGCACGGCCGCGGCCATCGGCATGTACCCGGACACCGGGTTCGATCCGCAGCCGTCGTACATCCCGAACGACGTCATCATCCCGACGTTCGACGACGTCCCCGACGGCGCGAACACGCCGACCGATCCGGTCTACGGCGTCGGCAACTGGACGCGCAGCGACATCGACTTCATGAAGACGATCGACATGCACGCCGACATGTTCATCAACACCAACAACTGGTGCGGCGACATCACGATGGACAGCGATTGCGAGACGACGGTCGTCGACATCCTCAAGGACCACAACGCCGCCAACCACACCGTGCGGCACGTGCACATCGGCATCGCCGGCACGCCCGACGATCCCGGATGCGCCGACGCGGCGAGCTGTGAGCCGGAGCTCGTGGGCGTCGAGACGCTGGTGAACAAGCTGTCGAAGGGCGGGATTCCGCACCTGACGCGGTTCCGCGCGCCGTATGGCGAGCCGTTCCAGGCGCAGGGAACCGGCCTGGCGATGGCGCAGATGCTGGTCGCGAAGTACGCGGTGCAGGTGGGCTGGAACCTCGACTCGGGCGATTCGACCTGCAACAGCACGACGGCGCCCTGCTTCACCGGCCAGCAGATCGCCAACAACGTGATCGCGCTCGTGGGCGACAAGCCGGGCGCCGGACAGCGCTACGGCATCCTTCTCATGCACGGCACGTTCCCGTGGACGCGAGATGCGCTGCCGATCCTGTTCGGACCGACCGGCTACTTCAAGATGCACGGGTTCCGCGTGGGGACCGTGGAGGACGCGATCTGCTGGAAGTACGGCAAGCACTCGTGGGAGATCGTGCAACAGGTCTCGGGGCAGATGCGCGGCCCGAACTGATCTCCCGTCGGCAATTCCCGGCCGCTACCGCGACCGCTATCGGTTTCCG
>JAMXLO010000056.1 GCA_024280945.1 Acetobacteraceae bacterium | reverse complement strand
CAGCCCCCACGCCGAGCGATCCACGCTCAACACGAAGCCGCGCAGGCGGGCGGGCCAGGTTTCCGCCACCAGCATCGATCCCACCGCCCACTCGCCGTTCAATGCGAACCGCACGACGGCATAAATCATGATGAACCACGTCCAAGTCGGCGCCAGCGCGACCGCCGGCATGGCCAGAGAGAAGATGGCGATGTTCAGGGCCAGGATGTTGCGGCGTCCGAACCGATCGGCCAGCCAGGGCCACGCGAACAACCCGATGATGCTGATCAGGCCAGTGATCTGGATGCCGTTCCTGTAGGCAGCCAGATCGATCGCGAACTCTTTGAGCAGCAGCGGGGCAACCAGCGCAAGGATAGCGCCGTCCATTCCATCAAAGCCCCAACCAAGCCCGTTGGCCCACGCGATGTGCCAATGGGTGGACGTGACGCGGCTCGCGTCAGCGGCATTGCGGTAAAGCTGTGAATTGAGATGCTTCGTCTCGAGCGGCCCAATGGCATCGGTCCCACCGAACGCGGTCTCGGTTACCAAATCGCTTGGCATCCTCACGTCCTCCCGGTTCTTCGTTTTGCTCTTGCCGAGCGGGTCAGACACAGCGGTCCAGCCGCGCGGCACACCCGCGCCTTGGCATGGTGAACAGTAACTCGGCCCGTGTCACGTCGGATGAGCACACGCACCACTGGCGGACTTCCCGCTGTGTCTACGCGTGACGCCGGCAAATTCGATGGCTGGAAAGTTGCAGAACCTCGCCATCCCCACATCAGCGCCTCCGCCTGACCGCTCTGCACCCCGTCAAAACCGCTGTGCAAGGGTACTGGTCTGGGCCATCCGGCCGTGCTTTATCGGCGACGCACTAGCGTAAGGATTCGCATACATGCGTATTGCGATGATCGGTGGTGGCTATGTCGGCTTGGTTTCCGGGGCCTGCTTCGCCGAGTTCGGCACCGATGTCACCGTGGTCGAGGTCGATCGCGACAAGCTTGCCGCTCTGCACGAGGGCCGCATGCCGATCTATGAACCGGGCCTGGACAGGCTGGTGGCGGAAAACGTTGCAGCTGGTCGGCTGACCTTTACCGCCGATCTCCCTTCCGCGGTGCGCGGTGCCGAGGCGGTGTTCATCGCCGTCGGGACGCCGACCCGACGCGGCGATGGTCACGCCGACCTGTCCTATGTGTTCGCTGCCGCCGAGCAGGTCGCCATTGCGCTCAGCGAGTATTCTGTGATCGTCACCAAGTCCACTGTTCCGGTCGGCACCAGTCGCCGTATCGCCGAGATCGTCCGCGCCGCCCGCCCCGATCTCGCGTTCGATGTTGCCTCCAATCCAGAGTTCCTGCGCGAGGGCAACGCGATCGGCGACTTCATGCGGCCTGATCGCGTGGTGATCGGCACAGAAAGCGAGCGGGCTCGGGACGTGCTGCGGCAGCTCTACCGTCCGCTCTATCTGATCGAGGCGCCGATCGTGTTCACCGGCATCGAGACGGCCGAGCTGACCAAGTATGCGGCCAATGCGTTCCTGGCAATGAAGGTTACCTTTATCAACGAGATGGCCGATCTGTGCGAGAAGGTCGGCGCCGATGTGCACGACGTGTCGCGCGGCATCGGGCTGGACGGCCGCATCGGGCGCAAGTTCCTGCACCCGGGGCCGGGCTATGGCGGATCGTGTTTTCCCAAGGACACGCTGGCGCTGATGCGCACCGCACAGGACTACGACGCGCCGTCACGATTGGTGGAGACCACAGTCGCCGTGAATGAGGCGCGCAAGTCGCACATGGCGATGCGGGTGATCGCTGCCTGTGGCGGCTCGGTCCGGGGCAAAACCGTTGCCGTACTTGGGCTGACCTTCAAGCCGGAAACCGACGACATGCGCGACGCGCCGTCGCTGTCGATCGTCGCGCGGCTGGTGGGCGATGGCGCGAACATACGTGCGTTCGACCCCGAGGGCATGCAACAGGCCAGGCCCGTGCTTCCCGAGTGCGTAACCTATTGTCGCGATGCCTTCGATGCCGCACAGGATGCCGATGCACTCGTGCTGATCACCGAATGGAACGAGTTTCGTGCGCTCAACCCAACCCGGCTGCGCGAGACCATGCGCGGGTGCGTAGTGGTCGATCTGCGCAATGTCTATGACCCCACCGCGATGCAGCAGGCGGGATTCGACTACCACTGTATCGGGCGGCCGCGTGGCGCGTAGCGCGTTAGCGGCTTGTCAACGGGTGGCACGTAGCATCGGCAGTGAGTATTGACTGGCTGTGTAGGCCCGGCTGAAGCGTCATCGCGGCAAGAGCGTGAACGCCGAGAACCACCTGGACATCTCGCTCGCCGCTGGTTGATCGGGCGCTGTCATATGGACATCACCGTCTGCATCTGCACCCGGGATCGCCTGGCCTATCTGCAGGACTGTCTGCACGGGCTGCAGTGCCAGACCGTGAGTGATCAGTTCGACATCCTTGTGGTGGACAGCGCATCGCATCCCAGCAATGCCGCGCACCTCGTGCAAATCGTCGCTGACACTCTGCCGCATGCCCGGCTGCAGCGGGTCGCACAACCGGGGATCAGCCTGGCGCGCAACATCGGCGCGCAAAATGCGCGCACCAGTTACATTGCCTACATCGACGATGACGCCATTCCTGCGCCGGATTGGGTCGAGCGCATCATGGGAGCTATCGCCGAGAGAGATGTGCCGCCAGCGCTGATCGGTGGTCGCATCATGCCGCGCTGGGAGGTGCCGTTGCCGTCGTGGTGGCCGCCGCAACTGCGTGGCACCCTGTCGATCATCGAATACGAGGGACAGGGCGAATACCGCACGCCGGCCCTGCCGCCGGGGCTGGAACCCTACGGCGCCAATTTGGTGCTGCACGTGCCGACGCTGCTGGCGCTTGGTGGCTTCGGGCAGCACTGCGGCCGCGACGGCATGGTGCTGCTGTCGGATGAGGATGTGCAGGTTGCTTGGCGCCTGCAGGCAGCCGGACACTCGGCCCGCTACGACTCGCGAATCGTCGTCGAGCACCAGATTCAGGCGTCGCGCCTGACGCCGGCTTGGCTGTTGTCGCGTCTCTACTGGCAGGGTGTGTCCACGGTACGCACGCGCCGCCAGCTTGGACGCGCGCGTTCCGTCTGGTGGGAACTGCCGCGCCGCGTCGTGGCGGCGGCCGCCTTCGCACCGACTGGACTGCTTCCCCGCGGCAGCAATCGGTTGCTGGCAACCCGCTGGCGTCTCGCCTACGCCACCGGCTTTCTGCGCGCGGCTCTCGGCGACGCGCTGGCGGCACGCGGCTAATCGCGTGCAGCTCTACCGCTGGCGTGGCAGCGAGCGGAATTTCGGTGACGAGCTGAACGGCCTGCTGTGGCCCCGCCTGCTGCCCAATTACTTCGACGATGATGCGACCGTTCTGTTTCTCGGCATAGGCTCCGTCCTGGACGCGCGCCACCCGGTCGGCGTGGTCAAGCTGGTCGCCGGTGCCGGTTACGGTGGTTACGAAAGCACTCCGGCGCTGGACGCCCGTTGGGTCATTCATTGGGTCCGCGGCCCGCGCACGGCGCGAATTCTCGGCCTGCCCATCACGTATGGCCTGGGTGATCCTGCCATCCTGCTTCCGGTTCCGCCCGCGGACGGCGGGCGCGCGGTCGGCTTCATGCCGCATTTCGAGAGCCTCGGCTGCGGCGCCTGGGCCGCGGCAGCGCGCGCCGCCGGGGCGATGCTGATCGATCCACGCGATGATCCGGGCGCGATCATTGCGGCAATCGGCACCTGCCGGCTGCTGCTGAGCGAGGCCATGCACGGCGCTATTGTCGCCGATGCGATGCGTGTGCCCTGGGTCGCCTTGCGTCCGCTGGTCCAGGTCCATCGCGCGAAGTGGCATGACTGGGCTGACACGCTCGGCCTTGCAGTTCGCTTCCAGCCGCTTCCGCCGTCATCGCTCGTCGAGCGCCTGCACGCCTCTCGCCTGGCAGCGACGCACGCTGGTCGCCGTCTGCTCGCCGGGGCACGACCAATGCTGGACGGCGTGGCCCAATGGCGCTTCGTCGAGCGAGCGGCGCGAGCCCTCGCCGTCGCCAGCCGCGCCGAACCTCAGCTGTCCGACGCGACCACGCTTGACCGTAGTCGCTCCCGCATGCTCGAGCGGCTCGACGCGCTGCGACGCGACCCGTTTCGGCCGGCGCTTCTGCCTTGCACGGGGCCGGCAATTCCGCCTACCACGGGTGATTAACGTCAGGTCGCCCGGCCGCGCATGTCCCGTTACCCCGATCTTGCGAACATCGACCTGCTGGAGCGCATCCCGCTGACGGCCCAGACGGTGCTCGACGTCGGCTGCAACGGCGGCGCGCTGGGCATGGCCTACCGGCGCCTCAATCCCCGCGCGCTGCTGCTTGGCATCGAACCCGATCCCACGGCAGCGGACCTCGCCGCGCAGCGCCTCGACCGTGTGGCTTCGGTGGACGTCGAGCGGAACCCGCTGCCGTTCGATCTGGACCGCCCGATCGACTGCATCCTCTACGGCGACGTACTCGAGCATCTGCGCGATCCATGGGCCGTGCTGCGCCGGCATGCCGAAGCGCTGAGCGACGACGGCACCATGGTCATCTGCGTGCCGAACGTGAATCACTGGAGCTTTGCCGATCGGCTGCTGCGCGGCACCTGGAAATACGAGCCGCAAGGGTTGCTGGATGAGACGCATCTGCGCTGGTTCAGCCTCGACAGCATGCGCGAAGGCCTGGAGGCAGTGGGGCTGTTGCCGCACGACGTCAGCCCGCGCGTGTTCGACGCCGAGAAGGCGAAAGAGTTCGCCACGGCGATCGCACCAGCGCTGCGCAACCTTGGCGTCGATCCGGCGGCTTACGCCCAGCGCGCGGCGCCATTGCAGTATGTGTGGCGTGCGGTGAAGCGACCGCGGCCGATGCTGTCGGTCGCTTCCAGCATGCTCGCGCCTGTCGGCGGCGTCTCGCACGTGCGCATCGTGTACCCGATGCAGGCGCTGCGCAGCGATCCCGGCGTGCTGACCCAGATCGGCGTATCGGAGGTCACTGCCCCGGCGCGCGACAAACCGCACATTTTCATCCTGCATCGCCCGCTGCTGTCCGGTGAGCGAGGGGCTCAGGTGATCGGCAGGCTGCTGTCGGAGGGCTGGGTAATCGTCACCGAGTTCGACGACCACCCCGACCATTTCGGCATGCTGGATGCCGATGATCAGCTGGCGTTCCGAGGGGTTCACGCGGTCCAGGTGAGCACGCCGGCGCTTGCCGGGGTGCTACGAACACGCAACCCAGAAGTTGCGGTGTTTCCGAATGCCATCCGCGCCTTGCCCGAGCTGCGCAACTTCCTCGATCCGCAAGTGCTGACATTGTTCTTCGGCGCGCTGAACCGCGAGCGTGACTGGGCCCCGCTGATGCCGGTACTGAACGAGATCGCACAGAAGGCGGGCGACCGGCTGCGCTTCTGCGTGGTCCATGACCAGGCGTTCTTCGACGCACTGCACACGCCACACAAGCGGTTCACCCCGACCTGCGACCATGAAACCTACATGGCGCTGCTCGGGCAATGCGAGATCTCGCTGATGCCGCTGGCCGATACGCCATTCAATCGTGCCAAGTCGGATTTGAAATTCATCGAGGCCGGCGCCTGCAGGGTGGCGACGGTCGCCAGCCACGTCACGTATGCCGACAGCGTCGAGGATGGCCGCACCGGTCTGCTGTTCCACCATGCTGACGAATTGCGCGACCGGCTTCTGCGCCTGGTGGCGATGCCGGAACTGGCGCGCGCTCTCGGCGATGCGGCACGCGCGTATGTCGCAGGCGAGCGCATGCTGGCTTATCAGGTGGGCCAGCGGATCGCCTGGTATCGCTCGCTGTGGGCGCGGCGCGACGAACTGACCAAGGCGTTGCAGGGGCGACTGGCTGATCTTGTGCCAGCCGTGTGATGCCCGCCGCAGCCTGCAGCATCGCTGCCAGGCTGGTAGAGAGCCTACATAGAGTCCTAAGCACGCCTTGCCATCATGACGCGTTGTGCGGGCGCAAGTTCATATTAACAGCGATGTGGGCCAGGCACGCTCGATAACCTGCTGCCGGCAGCCGATGCCGCGATGTATCGTGCCAGGCGCTCTGGCAGGAGCCGCTTCGAATGGGCCACGGTCGAGTGAATACCGCAACCGCTATACTGCAGCCCCAGAGCTGGGTCGCCGCCCAACACTGTCGGCGTTCGCGAATTCGACGATGCGCATGTACGGGCTGGAGCAGCTTGCGGAACATAGGCACGTCGCCTGCCGCACGACCTGCGCGACCTGGTGGCTGACGACTCCGAGGGCGGTGTCAGCCTGATCCTGCGCTACCTGCAGGAATGGCTGCTGCGCCATATCGATGGCATGGACAGGCGACCCGGCAAGGCGCTGATCGCCAAGGGCTACAGTGAGCGCGGGGTTGGTCAGTGCGTCGGATAGACCCGCGGCCAGGTGATCTCGTTGGCCGGGCCCGGTGGGTCTGGCGGGCCCTTCTTGCCGCACGCGGCCAGCATCGTGCACGCCAGCAGCGCCGCAGCGAGCAGCGCAAGTTTCATGCCAGCGCCGCCCGCCACCGCGCCGCCTGACGCGCCACGTTCGATGGTGCGGTGCCCCCGAAGCTGGTGCGCGACGCGACCGAGGCTTCGACGGTCAGCACGGAGAACACATCGGCGGTGATGCGCGGTTCCTCGGCCTGCATGTCCTGCAAAGTCAGCCCGGCGAGATCGCAGCCCTTTGCCTCGGCCTTCGCCACCAGCCGGCCGGTGACGTGGTGCGCATCGCGGAACGGCAGTTGCAGAACGCGCACGAGCCAGTCGGCCAGATCGGTTGCCGTGGCAAAGCCGGTGCCGGCGAGTTCGCGCATCCGTGCGGTATCGGGCATCATATCGCGCACCATCCCGGCGATTGCCGCCAGCGACAGCGCCCAGGCCCCGGTGGCGTCGAACACCGGTTCCTTGTCCTCCTGCATGTCCTTGGCATAGGCGAGGGGCAGGCCCTTCATCACGGTCAGCAGTCCGACCAGCGCGCCGGTGATCCGCCCGGTCTTGGCCCGCACGAGTTCGGCGGCATCCGGGTTGCGCTTCTGCGGCATGATAGAGCTGCCGGTGGTAAATGCGTCCGACAGGCGGATGAACCGCCAGGGAGCGGAGCACCAGACGACGATCTCCTCCGCAAAGCGCGACAGATGCATGGCCGAGATCGCCGCCACGCCCAGGAATTCCAGCGCGAAGTCTCGGTCCGATACTGCGTCCAGCGAATTGGCGGTCGGCCGATCGAAACCCAGTGCCTGCGCGGTCGCTGCGCGGTCGATCGGGAAGGAGGTTCCGGCGAGTGCCGCGCTGCCCAAGGGGCATTCGTTCAGCCGCCGCCGACAATCGGCGAGGCGACTTCGGTCACGGTCAAGCATCTCGACATAGGCCAGCAGATGATGCCCGAAGGTGACCGGCTGCGCCGTCTGCAGATGGGTGAAACCCGGCATCGGATCGGCGGCGTGTGCGACGGCGCGGTCGGCCAGCGCGCGCATCACATCATCGATCTGCGCCCCGATTCCGTCGATCGCATCCCGCACCCAGAGCCGGAAATCGGTCGCCACCTGATCGTTGCGGCTGCGCCCGGTGTGCAGCCGGCGGCCCGCCTCACCGACGCGCTCGGTCAGGCGCGCCTCGATATTCATGTGGATGTCTTCGAGCGCCGTATCGAACGGGAAGCGACCGTTCTCGATCTCGCGCGCGATCGCCGCTAGACCATTGCGGATGGCCTGCTCATCTTGTGCCGTGATGATCCCGACCTTCGCCAGCATGGCCGCGTGCGCCAGCGACCCTCGGACATCCTGTCGCCACAGCTCACGATCGAAACCGACGGAGGCGTTGATCTCCTGCATCACCACCGACGGGCCAGCGGCAAAACGCGCGCCCCATTGCGGGTTGGCGGCCTCGTTCCGCTTGTCCGGCGTCTCGCTCAAGTGATGTGTCCCATGAAGCCAATGGTGTCGCGCCGGCAGGTCCTGGCGGCGGCCGGGACCCTAGCGGTGGGTCTTCCGGCGCGCAAACCGCGCGCGCAGCAACTGGACGATCTTCCCGGCGCACTGAAACTGACCGAGCCGCCAGTGCCAGCCCCGGCCATCAGCTTTGTCGCAGCGGACGGCTCGGAGCATCACCTCACGGAGTTCCTTGGCCACGGCATGGTGGTCAACCTCTGGGCGACGTGGTGCGCGCCATGCGTGGCGGAAATGCCGTCGCTCGCGGCATTGTCGAAGACGCTTGCGCCCGACGATATCGCCGTGCTGCCGCTGTCCTCTGATCGGGGCGGTGCATCGGCGGTGGAGGCGTTCTACAAACAGCACGACATCACGGGGCTGCCGGTGCTGCTGGATCCAAAGGGCGCTGCGGCGCACGCGTGGAACGCACGCGGCATCCCGACCAGCCTGGTCATCGACAGGCACGGACGCGAGCGCGCACGCCTGGAGGGCTCAGCCGACTGGTCCACCCCGGCGGCGGCGGCGCTGGTGCGAAAGCTGATCTAGTGTGGTGGTTCCTGGGTGAAATGCCATGGCGATCGAAATCAACGGGATGGCACATGTCGTGCTGACGGTCAGTAACTTTGCGGCCGCCCGGGCCTTCTACGGCAAGCTCCTGCCCCAGTTCGGCATGACGCCGGTATTTGACGGGGATCGCTTTTTCTATTGTGTGGGTGGTCGGACAGCAATCGGCATCGAACCTTGTGCTGTCGAACATCAGAGCGAACGCTTCGTGCAGCAGCGTGTTGGGCTGCACCATCTTTGTCTGCGTGCGCGTTCGCGAGAGGACGTTGATCGGTGTGCGGCTGCGGTCAGGGAGATTGGCGGAACCGTCGTGCGTGAGCCAGAGGAGGGGACCTGGGCGCCAGGATATTACTCGGTCCTGTTTGAAGACCCGGATGGTATCCGGCTAGAGATGTGCTTCGTTCCAGGAGCCGGCGTCCTGGCAGTAGGCGTGTCCTTCGATCCCAAGGATGGTTACGTCGGTGGGTCATGACGCAGATGCCGCTCCAATCGGTATCGGTTCGCATGCCCAGGGAGAATAGGTCGGTTCGGAGGGGTTAAACTCGGCCGGTTCGGAGGCGTCGGTGCAATAAGGTCGGCCAGCGACAGCTGAATCGACAAACGACGCCAAAATGCTTGCCAATGCAACGGCTACAAAGAGACGTTCCAACAACCTTTCCGCACCGTCAGCTCGCATCCTGCTGGGTGCGGCATTACTTGCCTTGCAAAAGGTCCATGAACGGCGGAAAGGTGAGCAGGA
>JAMXLO010000055.1 GCA_024280945.1 Acetobacteraceae bacterium | reverse complement strand
CGCACCGGCGCCAACTCGTCTTCCGAGACGTAGTTGTCGATGGCGGCGTAACCCTGGCGATTGATGGTTTCGAAGATGCCCAGCACCTCGGCGTCTGACAGACGTCGGGTCCAACTGCCTCGCCGATCCTCGGCGATGGGCGGGCCCGCAGCTTTGTCCCTTTCTGCGATATCGAAATCCGTCACGTCTGTCCTCCCCTGCGCCTTGCCGTCAGCCAAAGCCGGCTGGGCGTCGCGGAAGGGACGCGTCGGTGCCGAACTCAGTATTGCTGAAACCGATGCGAAGTTAATTCCGCGTCTTCATCGCTTTCCTTGATCCAGGTCAAACGTTTTCGAGAAGCGACATAACCCTTACGCCCAATGCCCGGGCACCCAGACACTGCCCTGCCAGTGCGGCGGCACCCAGACCCGTCGCGGTGGCGGATAATAAGCGGGCGGCGGTGCATAATAGACTGGCGGCGGGGCATAGACCGGAGGCGCCACCACCACGGGCGGCAAGGCAATGCCAACACCAACGCGGCAACACCACCAGGCCTCTGCCTTGCCAGGCAATGCGACAACCGCGACACCGGCCAAACCGGCAAGCAACAACACCGCAGACAGACGTCGGTATCTCACCATGGCCAAACTCCGATGTGGAATTCGGACCATGAACTGAGGGACGATTATGTCTGCTGCTTGTCCGATTTGTATCGGCGTTTGTCAGCTACTCGGCTGCGAGCCGGGGAGGTTCCGCCATCTCTGCTGCCCGTTGCAGATCCACTGACAGCAGACGCGATACGCCGCGCTCCTGCATGGTTACCCCATACAGCCGGTCCATGCGTGCCATGGTCAACGGATGGTGCGTCACGACGAGGAAGCGTGTCGCAGTGTCCCGTACCATGTCCTCGAGCAGCGTACAGAACCGGTCGACATTGGCGTCGTCCAGCGGCGCGTCCACCTCATCCAGCACACAGACTGGCGCGGGGTTGGAGCGAAACACGGCAAAGATCAGCGACAGCGCGGTCAGTGCCTGCTCCCCGCCTGAGAGAAGCGACAGGGTCGCCAGCTTCTTGCCCGGCGGCTGAGCGTAGATCTCCAGCCCGGCCTCCAGCGGATCGTCTGAGCCCACGAGCGCCAGGTGCGCCTTGCCGCCGCCGAACATGCGGGTGAACAGTGCCTGGAAGTTGCGATCGATCTGTTCGAACACGGAACCCAGCCGCTCGCGTCCTTCGCGGTTCAGGTGCCCGATCGAGCCGCGCAGCTTGGCGATCGCCGTGGTCAACTCCTCCCGCTCTGCCGTGATGCCGGCGATCTGCTTCTCGACTGCCTCCGCCTCGACGTCGGCCCGCAGGTTCACCGGGCCCATTTCCTCCCGCTCCTTCAGGAGACGTTCCAGCCGTCGCCGCGCCTTTTCCTCGACCTCAGGCGATAATTCGGCGGGTGGGTCGGGCATCGCCGGGTTGGGGCCGAGACGCTCGGTGATCCGCTCCTCCATGGCCTCCCATGCCTGTTCGGCCTGTGCCGCTCCACCCTCCGCGCGCACAGCGTCTTCACGGGCGGTGGCGAGCGATGTATCGGCCGCGCGCGCGGCCCGATCCGCATGCGTCGACTGGTCGACCGCGCGTTGCAACGTGTCAGCCGCGGCACGATGTGCCGCCTCTGCTGCCTCGAGTGCGTCGAGCGCTTCGGCGCGTCGCGTGGCGATTTGGCCAGGTGCCGCCTGCAATGCGACATACTCCGCCTCTGCCGCCTCCCGTCGCGCTGCCAGTTCCCGACAACGATACTCGGCATCGGTGGCCCGTTGCGCCCAGTTCGCTCGCTCTGCCGCGATGTCTGACCGTCGTGCTGTCCGCACGGCATGCTCACGCGTCAGCGCTTCAAGGGCGGCTCGTGCCTCCGCCTCGGCAGAACGCACCGCCGACAATTCGCCGCGCACGGTTTCTACCGCGGCGCGCAATGCGCCGACGTCCGGCAGCGTATTCTCTGCCTCTTGCGCTGACGCGAGGCCGACCGACGCCTCCTCGCGTTCTAGCGCCAGCCGCTGCAACTGGGTTTCGGTGGCGGCCTGGCGGGCCGCGACCTCCGCGGCACGTGTTCGAAGATGCTGATGGGCCGAGCGTGCCTGTTCCAGCCGCCGCTCTGCTACCGAGCGTTGCGCACGCGCTTCCTTCTCAGCGGACGTCGCAGCGAGGTCGGCTTCGGCTGCTGCCTCGCAAGCCGATTTCGACGCAGTGACATCTGCCAGCGCCAGTTCGACATCGCGTTGCAGAACGGACAGTCGGTTACGCTGCTGGAGCCGGACGGCGGCAGGCGTTGGAGTGCCTGCGCGGATGGTGTAGCCGTCCCACCGCCACACGGCGCCGTCTCGCGAGACCAGCACCTGACCCGGTGTCAGCAGTGCCTGGCAGGCCTCGCCAATGGCCTGATCGACCAGCCCGGTCTGCGACAACACCCGCGCCAACGCCGGCGGGCCTTGCACCAGCGCGCTGAGGGGCTGCGCTCCTTCCGGCAACGCAGGTGGCGGATCGAAAGGCGGCAGCTCCCGCCAGTGGCGGGCGGCTTCGCGGTCAGCTGCCGAGGTCAGCTCCTCGCCGAGTGCGGCGCCAAGCGCGGTCTCCAGTCCGGGCGGGACACTCAGGGAGTCCACCATCGGCGGCCACCGCTCGTGATCCTTCACCGACAGCACCTCGGCGAGCGCACGTGCCTCCGCCGCTAGCTTGGCATGTGCCGATTCTGCTGTGGCCTGCCCTTCACGGGCTGCGACGAGGGCCGGACCAGTAGTTGCTCGGGTTTGCTCGGCAGCTGCCAATGTCTCGGTGGCGGCAGCAAGTGCTGCTTCTGCGTCGACCTGTTCTGCTCGTGCGGCATCGAGGGTTGCTGGCTCGATCGCCTGACTGGCGACGCGATCATGTTCTGCCCGCAGCTCGGTGAACTGCTTTTCCAGTCGCTGCCATCTCGCTTGCGCCTCGGCCAGCTGCCGCGCCGCGGTCTGCGCGCGAGCGCTGGCCTCTGCGGCGACTTCGGTCGCGCGGTCGGCTTTGGCTTCCGCGGCGCGGACCGCTTCGGCGGCCTCGGACACCGCCGCTTCCGCGGACTCGGCCTGCGATGCGTAGCCCGAGTCGGCTTCTGCTAGGCTGGCATCCTCGATCCCGAGACGCGACTCAGCGGCGGCCGAATCGTTCCTGAGCTGCTCCGCGTGCGCGCGGTCCTCGTCGAGTTGCGTGAGCCGGCGGGACGCATCAGCCAATGCCGTGCGGGCACGTTCTTCCTCCGCCGCAAGCTGCTCCTGTGCCACCCGATGGCGTTCCAGCGTGGTGCGCGCCTCGGCTTCGGTGCTGCGCAATGCCGGCAGTGCAGCGGCCGCCTCGGTCGCCTGCGCGGCGGCCTGCGTCGCCGCGTCGGTGGCAGCTGCGACGGCCATATGCGCTGCGTGCAATGCCGCCTCCGCCGCCGCTCGCATCCCGCCGGTACGGGCACGCTGGATGGAGAGAAGCTCCGATTCTGCCTGCCGGATGGCGCCAGAGATGTTCCGGTAACGGCTGGCTTGCCGCGCCTGTCGTTTCAGGGCGCTCAGCTGTACTTCCAGTTGGCCACGTAGATCATCGGCCCGGGCCAGATTCGCTTCCGCGGCGCGCAGTTTCAACTCCGCTTCGTGCCGACGAGCATGCAGACCGGTTATTCCGGCGGCTTCCTCGAGCACAGTTCGCCGGTCCTCAGGCCGTGCGGTGACCAGCGAGCCGACCCGCCCTTGGCTCACCATGCCTGACGCATGCGCTCCTGTCGCCAGATCAGCGAACAGGGTCTGGACATCGCGTGCGCGGACCTCCTTGCCGTTCACCCGGTACTCGCTGCCAGCTCCACGCTCGATCCGTCGCACGACCTCCAGTTCCGGCTGGTCATGGAATGGCGGGGGCACGGCACCAGCCGTTTCGTCCAGCGTCAGCGTCACCTCGGCGAGGTTGCGCGACGGCCGGCCGGCTGTCCCCGCGAAGATCACGTCCTCCATTTCACCAGCGCGCAGCGATCGGGTACTTTGCTCGCCCATCGCCCAGCGCAGCGCTTCCACGACATTGGACTTGCCGCAGCCGTTCGGACCGACAATGCCGGTCAACCCTGGCTCGATCTCGACACTTACCGGCTCGGCGAAGCTCTTGAACCCGGCGATGCGCATCCGGCGGAACTGCACTGTCAAGCCAAATCCTCCGCTAACCCCCGAGTTTTGCAGTATTCTACTTCGTGAGCCAGTGAGGCGGCAAGCCCGGTGGTCAGGCCTCGGGAATCAACTTCCTGAACGCGTCGTAGCTCATCTCGCCGGAATACTTCTGGCCGTTGATCACAAAGCTTGGAGTCGAGTCGATCTTCCACCGATCCTGGTCGGCCTGCTGCTGTTGCAGGATCCAGGTGCGCAGGGCGTTGTCAGCGATCGCCTTGTCGAAAGTCTCCCGGCTCATGCCGGCCAGCGCCGCCATTTTCCACAACTCCTCGGTGCTGTTGACCCCCCGCGCGAATGCCCAGCGGTCCTGCGTCGAGAGGAGCGCGGTTATGAACGGGTAGTACTGCGGCGGCGGAAGGTAGCGGGCGACCATCGCTGCGGTCAGCGCCACTTGGTCCAACGGGAAATCGCGATAAACGAACCGAGCCTTGCCTGGCTGGATCAGGTTCTTCTCTATCTCCGGCATGGTCTCCCGGGAGAACGAGGCGCAATGGGTGCAGGTTAGAGAAAAGAACTCCATCACCGTTACCTTGGCGTCCGGATTCCCGATCGAGCGCTCTGCCTCGTGTTCTTTCTGATTGTTCGCCGCCTGGGCCGATGCAGCCGGGATGAGCCAGCCGCGCGAGGTCTGCAAGGTGGCGGCACCTACGCCGGCGGCGAGTATCAGCATGGAACGGCGGGAAAACATCATCGGGACCTCGGTCGATTGAATTGGGTGGCCATGGCGCGCCCCAGCGAAGCAAGCGCCGTGCGCAGTTCGCCTTCTGGCAGATCACTCAGGACGGCCTCGATTGCGGCGACCTTCGCCGGATCGGCCTGGTGCGGCAAGGCAGCGGGCGGCTGCACTGGTTCGAGGGTCTGCACAAAGCGCAGCGCTTTCACCGTATTGCTGCCCAGATGGGTGTTGATCCGGGCCATTACCTCGCCGCCGAGATGCTGCAGTTCCATCGCGATCGGTCCGGCGCAGGCGATGGTGAGCGTTCCACCGGACAGCCGCCGGGGCGTGGTGACCGACGCAATCGCCGGGCCCATGATGGCGATCCAATCGGCAATGACCTGCGCTGTCGCTGGCGCACGCCGGCGAAAGGCCGCCCGCGTCAGCCGCGACACCAAGGCGCCGACCGGCCTTGGGCCATAGACGTGGCGTTCGTCGCCCTTCATACCGCCCGCTGTGTCGTTTTCCGCCGCATCTCTGCTCGCCTGGTATGATCGCCACCGCCGGTCGCTGCCCTGGCGTGCTACCCCAGGCCAGGGCGCCGACCCTTACCACGTCTGGCTGAGCGAGATCATGCTGCAGCAGACGACTGTTGCGGTGACCGTGCCATACTATGAAAGGTTCCTTACCCGTTTCCCCACTCTGCAGGCGCTCGCCGAAGCGCCAATGGAGGATGTACTCGCCGCCTGGGCGGGGCTTGGCTACTACGCTCGTGCCCGCAACCTGCATGCCTGCGCGCGAGCGGTGATCGCCGCAGGTGGCTTCCCGCAAGACACGACCGGCCTGCGCCGGCTGCCCGGCATCGGCGACTACACTGCCGCCGCGATAGGCGCGATTGCGTTTGGCGTTCCAGTGGTCCCGGTGGATGGCAATGTTGAGCGCGTGGTCGCCCGGCTGTTTGCCGTTGGCGAGGAACTGCCGAAATCGAAGCCCATGCTGCGGCAGCTCGCGGCACAGCTGGGGGACGAGCAGGCGGCACACGCGCGGCCATCCGATTTTGCACAGGCGCTGTTCGATCTGGGTGCGACGGTTTGCACCCCTACCAGGCCAACCTGTGCGCTGTGCCCCTGGATGGCGGACTGTGCCGGCCGGCGCGCGGGCACTGCTGAACAATTGCCTCGACAGGCGGCAAAGCGTGTGCGGCCCCTCCGGCACGGCGTGCACTTCTGGCTGACCGATCACGATGGCTATGTCCTGTTGCGCAGGCGCCCGCGTGAGGGACTGCTCGGCGGTATGACCGAACTCCCCGGAACCGAGTGGCGTGATACACCATGGGCCGCGGAGGAGGCTCTTCCGCTCGCGCCGATGCCCGCAGACTGGCGGCCAGCCGGGCAGGTAAGGCACGGCTTCACCCATTTCGAATTGACGATCGATCTGTTCGCCGCCCGGGTCGCGCAGTTTGAGGCAGCCGGTTTTGCACATCCGATCATTGGCCTTGCGGATGAGGCACTTCCGTCGGTGATGCGCAAATGCGTGCGGATGGCGGCTGCCTTGCAACCCGCTTCATAAAGTAAGGCTTAACTCCCCGTCCCGTAGTAGTTTCGGCGCGATCAACTCCACGGAGAGGTCCGCATGAACCGCGTGCTCGGGATCACAGTGCTTGGCACAATTTTGCTATGTTCGCCATTCGTGTTCGCAGCCGGTCAGGCGACGCCTGAGGAAGCCAAGGCGATGGCGATCAAGGCCGCCGAATATTTGAAAGCGGTGGGTCCGGACAAATCATTCCCGGAATTCGATGCTAAGGATGGCGCGTGGCATGACCGCGATCTCTATGTGACCGTGCAGGATTCCAAGGGCGTCATGGTGGCACATGGCACCAATGCCGGATTGATCGGCAAGTCGATGCTCGATCTCAAGGATGTCGATGGAAAGCCGTTCAATCGCGAAATACAGGAGATCAAGGATACCGGTTGGGTGGAATTCAAATGGCAGAATCCTCTGACCAAAGCCGTTGAGCTGAAGAAAGTGTACGAGGTACGCGTCGGCGAGTACATCGTCGGCGTTGGAGCCTATGCCAAGTAGCGCGAGTGCTCATGAAACTGCTCAACAATCTGTCGATCACCGCGAAGACGCTGATTTCGACCCTGATCGGCGCGCTTGTCGTCATTGGCATGGCCGTACTGGCGATGACCAGCTTCGTGTCGTTCCGAGAAGCCAACGATATGCAGGCCGTCTCGACTGGCCTGATGAATGATGCGCGTGATGGTTGGATCGAGCTGGCGAGCGCACAGGCCTCGCTGTACCGCGCGATCAACCTGAAGGCACAAAACGTCGAGGTGGCGCTGGTTCGGAAGGCGAGGGACGAGGCAACGCAGCGGATCAAGAGGTCGCAACAGCGTTTGGCTTCATTGAAGCTGGAAGGGCTTCCGCTCGACCGTCAGGTCGTCGGTGATGCATCCAAGGCGATCGACGCCTATGCGGTCGCGGCGGCTCAGGCGGCCGGCTTCGTCGAGGACGATGCGTTCAACGCCACGATGTTCATGACCGACGCCGAGCAGAAGTACCAAGAGGCGGTGCAGAAAGTAACCGATCTGGTGGTTTCCGCGGTGCAATTGGATGACGCGATCGACCAACAGATGACGGCGCTGCTGCATACACGGCTGTTGATCACGGTGATCTGCGCCGGTGCTGCCATCGTGGTTTCGCTGCTTGCCTCCACTCTCATCGGACGTCTGATCTCTCGGCCGATCGTGGCTATGACGGCTGCCATGCGCCGATTGGCCGACGGCGATCTGGCAACAGCGGTACCGGCTGCTGACCGGAGCGATGAGGTGGGTCAGATGGCGCAGGCGCTCGATGTGTTCAAGCGCAACGCTCAGACAGCTCGCGAGCTGCAGGAAGCCGCTGACAAGTCGCATGCCGACAATGCCCGGCGGCAGGCTTCGATGGAACGTCACACGCAGGATTTCGCCGGTTCGACGTCCGGCGTCATGACGAGTCTGGCGGAATCTGCCGCCGCGATGCAGGCAACGGCGGCCGCCATGTCGGACGCGGCACAGCGCACGCTCGACCGGGCCTCGGCCACGGCCCAGGGGTCCGCCGCCGCCGCCGCCAACCTGGCCGCTGTGGCTGCTGCAGCCGAGGAAATGTCTGCGAGCATCAACGAGATCAGCCAGCAGGTAGCGCGGGCCACCCAGGCCGCGCAGGAGGCGGTGCACCGCGCCACGGCCACCGACGCCAAGGTCACCAGCATGGCGGCACTGGCGGACCGGATCGGCGATGTGGTGCGGCTGATCACCGATATCGCGGGACAGACCAACCTGTTGGCGCTGAATGCCACCATCGAAGCGGCACGCGCCGGCGACGCCGGCAAGGGCTTCGCAGTCGTCGCGGGGGAAGTGAAAGGACTGGCGACTCAGACCGCCAAGGCGACGGATGAAATCGCTACCCAGATCGCGGCAATTCGTGCCGCGACGGCCGAAGCGGTGACTGCGGTACGCGACGTCGCGACCGCAATCGGCGACGTCGAGCAGGTGGCAACCGCGATCGCCGCGGCCGTAGAGGAGCAGGCTTCATCGACGCGCGAGATCGCCGCCGGTGTCCAGTCGGTCACCGTCTCAGCGCGGGAAACCGATCAGGCCATGCAGGAGGTCTCGTCGATCGCCGAGCAGACCGATGCGGCAAGCAGCAAGGTGCTGAGTGGCGCAGGCGATGTCGGGCGCAACGCAGACACGCTGCGCGCCGAGATCACCCGGTTCCTCGAGGCGATGAAGGCCGCCTGATCAGCTGTTCGGACCGCGCTCCATCGATACCGGCTGCCAGCGGCGCAGCTTGGTGTTTTGCAGCACCGCGGGGTTGACGCAGCTCATCGGCCACTTGCCTTCCAGCACCAGCGCCAGTTCGCGTCCTACATGCCGCTTGCGCGCCGGATCGAAGCGGGCAGAGGCCGATGCCGTGTGGGCGCTCAGGATGACGTTGTCCATCTTGAGCAGCGGGTTGTTGTTGCCGGGTGGCTCGGTTTCCAGCACATCGAGACCGGCGTAGGCGATCCACTTTTCTTCCAGCGCCTTGATCAGGGCCACTTCCTGCACCGTGGGACCACGGCCGGTGTTGATGAAGATCGCGGTGGGCTTCATCAGGCGGAAGTGCTTCTCGCCGAGCATGCCTTCGACCTCGGGGCGAGCAGGGGCGTGCATCGAGACGAAGTCCGACTGCGACAGCACTTCCTCGAGCGTGCACGGAATTACGCCGTGCTCGACCATCACCAGTTCCTCGATGAACGGGTCGTAGGCGATGATGCGGAGGCCGAACGGCTTGGCGCGCTTCGCCACGGCGCGCGCCACGTGTCCGAAAGAGACAAGACCGAGTGTCTGGCCCATCAGCCGCGGGATGTTCAGCAGGGCGGGGCGACCTTCGCGCCAGCGGCCCTCGCGCACCATGCGGTCCTGCTCGATGGCGCGGCGGAAGGTGGACAGCAGCAGCATCATCGCGTGGTCGGCGACTTCCTCGATGAACGTATCGGGGCAGTTGGTGACCGGGATGCCACGCGCGGTCGCCGCCTTCACATCGACGCTGTCCACGCCGACGCTGCCCAGGATGATGCCCTTCACGCGCTCCGGCAGACCGTCGATGATCTTCTTGGTGAAGCGGATCCCCTTGGCATAGACCGCATCGGCGTCCTGACAGAACTTGATGAAGCCATCTTCGTCCGTCGGGCCTTCGACGATTTCGCAGTCGATCCCTTCCAGCGGCTCCATCTCCAGGTCGTAGCCGCCGCCGGCGACGGTGAAGCTGGCGCCGGCGGGTGTCGCGATCTTGTACTTGGCCAAGTCCGGTCTCCTTCTACTTCGGCGGACGCGCGCGCACCGCCTTCTCATTCACGTCGATGCCCCAGCCAGGACCTTTCGGCAAGACGAACTCGCCGTTTTCGATGGCCGGCACCGTGACATAGAACTCGTCGCGCCAGGGCGCGCTGTCGATGTCGATCTCCATGACCCGGAAGTTCGGCACGATGGCGCTGAATGTGGCGCTGATCGCGCTGCACAGATGGCCGTAGAAGTTGTGCGGCGCGACGTTGATCTCGTAGACATCCGCCATCGAGGCGATCTTCAGCGACTCGTTCAGCCCGTTCCAGATCACGTCGACGATTGCCACATCGGTCGCATAGTGATCGAAGAACGGCTTGAACTCGCGCCGGCCATGCAGCGTCTCGCATGACGCGATCGGGCAGTGGGCGCCGCGCTTGATCTCCGCCAGTGCCGGTGCGTCGTGCGTGTCGATCTCCAGCCAGGTCAGGTTGAACGGGGCCACTGTCTCGGCGATCCGCTTGAAGCCCTCGGTCTTGAAGTTGAAGTTGATGTCGAGATGGATGCCCATCTCCGGGCCGATCGCATTACGGATCGCGCTCAGCTGGTCGTGGACGCCGCGCAGCAGCCGGTTGTCCCAATTCAGTTCCGGCCAGCCGGGCGTACGGCCGAAGCCTGGCGTATATGAGGTGGTGGTGCCGCCGTCGATCGGGATGATGTTGGTCTTCAGAGCGCGGAACCCGGCGCGCTTAACCTCTTCGGCATGGCGTGCGAGGTCGTCGTAACTGTGCAGCGCCGGCACGCCCATGAGAGCCGCGCTGCGCACGCGGTATGTGCCGAAATGCGACCAGTAGACCGGGATGCGATCGCGGATCGGGCCGCCGAACAGCGCATAGACCGGCACCCCATAGGCCTTGCCAGTGACATCGAGCAGCGCGTTCTCGATCGCAGCAATCGCCTGTTGGTTGATGCCGCCACGCGACTGGCGGGTCAGCACGTGCAGGTGCTGAGTGATCTGCTCGTAGCGGCGAGGGTCTTTGCCGATCAGGATCGGCGACAGCCCGCGGATCACGTCGGACAGGCCGATGGAGCCAAAGCTTTCATTGAACTCCGACCAGCCGACGATGCCATCACTGGTGGTGACTTTGAGGAAGGAGAACATGCGCCAGCCGGCATCGGCCTGGAACGTCTCAACGCGTTCGATCTTCATGCCTGTATCCCACGAGATTGCTTCCCCTCGCCTTCGCGAGGGCCCTGATGACAGCACGACTCTACTCTTTCACGGCTCCAGTCATCGAGGAGACGTAGTATTCGACGAAGAACGAATAGATCAATGCCACCGGCACCGAGCCCAGCAGGGATCCGGCCATAAGTGCGCCCCACTGGTACACGTCGCCGGTCACCAGCTCGGTCAGGATCGCGACCGGCACCGTCTTCTTGTCAGTCGACTGAATGAACGCCAGCGCATAGATGAACTCGTTCCACGACAGTGTGAACGCGAAGATGCCGGCCGATATCAGGCCCGGTACTGCCAGGGGCAACGTGATGCGCCGCAGGATTTGCAGGCGAGACGCACCGTCGATGAGGGCACATTCCTCCAGCTCGTAGGGAATGGACTTGAAGTACCCGATCAGCAGCCACGTGCAGAACGGCACCAGGAACGTGGGGTAGGTCAGGATCAGCGAGACGGGGTTGTCGAACAGCCCGAACTGATAGATGAGCGTCGCCAGCGGGATGAACAGGATCGATGGTGGGACCAGATAGGCCAGGTAGATGGCCAAGCCGACGTGTTGGGCACCACGGAAGCGCAGTCGCTCGATCGCGTAGGCACACAGGACGCTGGCGCCGACCGACAGAAAGGTGGACGCGACCGCTATTCCCATCGTGATCATCAGCCAGCGGGGGTAGTTGGTCTGGAACAGCAGCACATCGATATTGTGCAGCGTCGGCGAGTGAACCCAGAACGGATTGTACGTCTTATAGTCGTACATCTCGTAGTCCGGTTTGATCGCAGTGATCGCCATCCAATAGAACGGGAACAACAGGATGAGCACGAAAAGTGCCAAGGGAATGTAGATGGTGACGGAGCGGCGGAGCCTGGAATCCCAAGACAGAGTCTCCGGCCGCTCATAGCCGATCGCTGCCTGCACCTCGGCTGTTGAGTCGGGGACAAGCGTATCAGTCATTTGCTTCGCCCTGCTGCCACTTGCGACGTCCAACACCGAAGAAGCATAACAGCGTGGCGCCGATCAGGAACGGGATCATGGAGACGGCGATCGCCGCACCTTCCCCGAGTTGCGCACCGGGAATCGCACGCTGAAACGCCAGCGTCGCCATCAGGTGCGTCGTATTGAATGGCCCGCCACGTGTGATCGCGTACACCAGCTGGAAGTCGGAGAAGGTGAACAGCACCGAAAGTGTGAGCGCCACCGCCAGGATCGGCATCAACAGCGGGACGGTGATGCGGCGGAACTTCTGCCAGCCGGAAGCGCCGTCCAGCAGTGCCGCCTCATACAGCGACGGAGAGATCGTCTGCAGGCCGGCGAGCAGAGTGATGGCGACAAAGGGAATGCCACGCCAGATATTGGCGACGATCAGCGACCATCGCGCCGGCCATGGTGTGCCCAGAAAGTTGATGTATGTGTCGCGCAGGTGCAGTACGTCCACCACGACGAAGGAAATGATCGAAAACTGCGGCGAGTAGATCCAC
Source organism: Acetobacteraceae bacterium (assembly GCA_024280945.1). Taxonomy (GTDB): domain Bacteria; phylum Pseudomonadota; class Alphaproteobacteria; order Acetobacterales; family Acetobacteraceae; genus JAMXLO01. Next base: position 24,197 of record JAMXLO010000055.1, on the reverse strand, counting down.
CACCAGGCAATCGACGACAGCACCGTCGGCACGATCCACGGCAACAGCACAATAGCGCGGATGAACGCCTTGAATGGAATGTGGTGGTTCAGTAATAAGGCCAGCCACAAGCCCAGCGCGAATTTCCCGACCGTGGCGACCGTCGTATAGAAGATCGTGTTGGTGACCGACATCCAGAAGATGGGGTCTTCCATCAGGTAGATGAAATTCTCGAGGCCGATGTATTCACCCGGCTGGCCGATTGTCGCATCGGTCATGGACAACCACAGGCCAAGGCCCAGCGGGTACGTTAAGAAGACGATCAGCAGGCCGATCGTCGGCAACATACACAGGAAGACCAGGAATGGTTTGTAGTTGAACAGTCGCGTCAGAGCGCTGTCCGGCTGGCGGGTAAATGTCAGGCGTTGCAGGCCGACATCAGCGGTCGTTGTGCCCATCTCGAGTTCCGTCCCTGCACTGGAGCGCCGCCGCCGATCGGCGACGCCCCGCGCGTTGTCGTCAGGCCCTTCTGTAGTATCGCTCGGCTGCTCTTGCTGCCTGCTTCGCCGCGGCGTCCGGCGTTGTCGAGCCGGTAACCACAGAGGCGAACATGTCAACAATGGTGTAGTTGGCAGTGACAGCGGCGGACGCCGCACTGACCGGCCCCTTGTAGCCATTGTAGAATGGTGAATCCAGCGCGCCAGCGAATGGCTTCAGCTTCGGATCGGAATCCCAGAACTTCATCTTGCTGTAGGCTGTGAGCGGCTGGCACCAGTAGCCGAGGCAGCTCGACAGCCACACCCCGTACTGGTCCTTCTCCATCATGAAGCGGATGTATTCCTTTGCCGCATTGGGATATTTGCAGTGCTTGAACAGCATTGCGGTGATCGGCTCCGCCGATTGCGGCTTGCGTTTCGATTCTCCGAATGGCGTGTCCTGCACGAATGTATCAGCGGCGACCGCGTTCAGCTTCGGATCAGGTGATTTCAGCAGCGAGTAGTAGAGCGACACGCCGTTAAAGGTCATACCGATCGCACCGGCCGTGTAAGCCTGGTTGTTGCCGACGTCGTTCCATGTCAACGTCCCAGGGACCATCGTCTTCTGCAGCTCGGTCGCATATTTCAGCGCCGCGATCGTTTCCTTCGAATCCAAGGCGATCTTGCCGTGCTCGTCTGCGACGAATGCATTGTGCGTCCAAAGCAGCCATGAGGCGAAACCATTGGCGTCGCCAAGTGCATGCCCGAGCGACATGCCGAATGGGTGCCCGGACTTCTGTAGCTTCTGGCAAAGATCGAGAAATTTGCCGAGGTCGTTGGGAATCTCGGTGTAGCCGACCTCGTTGACCCAGGACTTGCGGTACATCACAGGGCCAGTGCCGCCGCCAAGCGGAATGCTCAGCCAGTTCTTGGTGTTCCATTTGCGGCCATACAGCAGCGCGAGTTCGTACCATCCGCCGTATTTGGCACCGAGATAGTCGGCGAGATCGGTCATCTCGACCAGCTTATCGGCGTAAATGTGTGCATCCGCTCCGAAGCTGACGAAAAGGTCGGCGCCGGCGCCGGTGTTGGCGACGACAGCAAGCTGCGGGCGAAGGTCTTCCCAGCTCAGGAAATCAACCTTCACATCCACGCCGGTCTTTTCAGTGAATTTCTTGGTGTTTTCCTTCCAGTACACTTCGTCCGGATCAACGAACTTCGCCGGACGGATCATGTGCAGCGATGCGCCTTGCTCGATCTTGTACTCCAAGGGTTTCACGTCGGCGGTCGGTACATCATCGACAGCCGCATGCGCGCCAATGATGGGGATCGACGCTGTTCCGAGAGCGGCCGCGCCAAGAGCCAATGAATCACGCCGCGTGATTGCCATTCGGGGTTTCCTCCATTGCCGGTCGGTCGTGTCCTGCGGCCTTCGAGACCGGCGATCGAAGGTCTGCTGCATATTCTGCCGGTGCTGCGGTGCCGTAAAGTGGCTGTCTAGGCGGCTCGCTGCCCGGTTGCCGCATCGAACAGGTGCACCAGCGCCGGGTCGGGTGCGATGCGGATCGTCTCGCCCGGTTTCGCCGAAATGCGCTCACGAAAAGCGCAGATCACCGACGCGCCGGCAAATTCCGCTACCACCTGCGTCTCCGATCCGGTCGGCTCCACCACATGGACGATGGCCGGCAACCCGGAGGGATTCAACTGAAAGTGTTCAGGGCGGACGCCATAGACCGCCGGCTTTCCATCGGATCCGTTGGAGGTCTGAGGTAGCGGCAGCGAAGTCCCGCCCTCGGCCTTGAACGCACCGCCCTCGACCTTGCCGCTCAGGAAATTCATCGCTGGCGAGCCGATGAAACCCGCCACAAACAGATTGGCGGGACGATCGTACAAATCGAGGGGGGCGCCGATCTGCTCGACATTACCCGAATTCATCACCACGATCTTGTCGGCCATCGTCATGGCCTCGATCTGATCGTGGGTGACGTAGACCGTGGTCGTCTCCAGTCGCTGGTGAAGCTCCTTGATTTCCGCTCGCATGGCGACGCGCAGCTTTGCGTCGAGGTTGGATAGCGGCTCGTCGAACAGGAACACCTGTGGATTACGGACAATCGCGCGGCCCATCGCGACGCGCTGCCTTTGGCCACCTGACAGCTGGCGCGGATAGCGGTTGAGATATTGCGTCAGGCCCAGGATCTGGGCCGCACGCTGCACCTGCTGGTCGATCGTGGCCTTTGGCACCTTCGCCAGCGACAATGAGAACGCCATGTTGTCGCGCACGGTCATGTGCGGATAGAGCGCATAGTTCTGAAACACCATGGCGATGTCGCGCTCCTTCGGAGCGACATCGTTCACCACGCGTCCGCCGATGGCGATGTCGCCGGCGGTGATATTCTCCAGCCCTGCGATCATGCGCAGCAGCGTCGATTTGCCACAGCCCGAGGGGCCGACCAGGATGACGAACTCGCCGTCCTCGATCTCGACGTTGACGCCGTGCAGGACTTCCGTGGAGCCGAACGCCTTGCGGACGTTCCGAATCAAAACATTAGCCATAGTGTTGTTGGAGTACCCTCCTTATCGTCATGGCCGGGCTTGACCCGGCCATTTGTTGTCGCACAGTGCCGCGGCGGATGGCCGGCACAAGGCCGGCCGTGACGCTCGGTTCAGAATTTGGAGACTCTCGTCTCCTTTGCAGTGATGAACTCCAGCAGTGCCGGCTTGCCAGCCTGCGTCTGCTCGATGCCGCGCTGGATCGCTGCCTTGATCTGCGCCGGGTCCGTCACCCGCTCGCCATAGCCGCCGAACGCCTTCGCCATGTCGGCATAATTGCCTGAGATGTCGGTGGACCGGTACTTCTCAGTCGATACCGGCATCACTTTCAGCTCGATCGCCATCGAGAAGTTGTTCATCAGGCATGACAGGATGGGGATGCGCTCACGCACCGCGGTCTCGAAGTCCATGCCGGTGAAGCCGATCGCCGCATCGCCCCAGAAGTTGATGCAAAGCTTTTCGGGTTTCGCCAGCTTGGCGCCCATCGCCAGCCCAAGTCCCATCCCGAGCTGGGTCGTCTTGCCCCAGCCGATATAGGACAGCGGCTCGGTCGAGACCCAGAACGGCGAGATCTGATCGCGGGGGCTGCCAGCATCATGCGTGATGATGGTATTCTTCGGGTCGGTGCCCGCCATCAGTTCCCAGATCACGCGATATGGGCTGATCGGTGCCTCGTTCGAGTTCAGCAGCGGCTTCCATTGCGCCATCCACTCTTCGCGCACCTTGGTGATCTCGGCGACCACTTCCTTCGGATCGCGATTGGACTTGATGGTCTGCTTCAGCTCGCCGGTCAGTGCCTCCAGCACCAGCGACGCGTCGCCAACGAGCCCGACCGCGGCGATGACGTCCTTGTTCAGGTGGTCGGGGTCGAGCGTGGCATGGATAAACTTCTTCCCCTTGGGGAACTTGATGCCGAAGTTCGTCTCGGTGAACGAGCAGCCGATACCGATGATCAGATCGGCGTTGGCGACGAAATGGTGAACCGGCTTTGGCACAGCGTTGCCGCCAGATCCAAGCGAGAGCGGATGGTTCTCAGGGAACGAACTCTTGCCGCCCAGGCTGGTGGTGACCGGCGCGCCCAGCAGCTCGGCGAACACACGCAGCTGGGGCCATGCCTCAGACCACTGCACGCCAGTGCCGGCATAAATCAGCGGCCGCTTCGCCGCCAGGATCGCTTCGGCCGCTTTGCGCACATCGACCGGATCCGGCGCGGTGCGCACGTGAGTTACCGGCGTGTAATCCAATTGGCCGATGTCCGCCGCCCAAAGGTCGGTGGGGATTTCGACGATGCACGGACCGCCGCGGCCATTGCGTAGCCGCGAGAATGCACGGCGCATCACATTGGACAGTTCGTTCGCCACGACCAATGGCTCGGCGGACTTCGCCACGCCGCGCATCTCGCGCACTGCGCTGTAGTTCGGATCAATATGCGCGATGCGCTGGGGATAGCCCTGCGGGATGACCAGAACCGGCACCGACTCGCTGTACGCCTGCGCAATGCCGCCGTAAGCGTTCTCCGTTCCCGGGCCGTGCTGCATGCAAAATGCGCCGATCTTCTTGCCCGAGGTCACGCGCGAGATCGCATCGGCCATGTGCAACCCAATGCGCTCCTGGCGCACGATGATCGGCCGGATGTCGGCAGAAGCGGCGTATTCGAGCAGATGGTTGACGGGATAGCCGCAAAGGATCTCGATGCCTTCGCGTTTCATAATCTCGGCAACAGCTTCGCCAACCTTCATTTCCCTCGTTCCCTCTGTCGTGGGGTGACGAGCGGCACGGTAGGACTGGCGCCGCCGCGTGGCAATGTCAGCGCCGCACCAGCACCGAGGCGAAGAACCCGTCGGTGTCATGGCGGGCAGGGGTCAAGACCAGGCTGTCAGTCCGGATGAATTCCGGATGGCGCGCGAGGAAACCGGTAACCTGGTCCTCGTTCTCCTCGCGCAGGAGCGAGCAGGTGGCGTAGATCAGCCGTCCGCCCGCACGGACCAGCGGCGCCGCCTGATCCAGGATCGCGGCCTGCTTCGGCAGCAGTTCGGCGAGATCGGATTGGGTCAGCCGCAAGCGGGCATCGGGATTGCGCCGCCAGGTACCGGTGCCGGTGCAGGGGGCATCCACCAGCACGCGATCGAACGTGCCTGCACGACGCTTCAAGAACTTGTCTCCGGCCGTCAGCAGGTGGCGTTCCACGTTGTGGACGCCGGCACGACGGAGGCGCCGCACCGCGCCGTCGAGCCGCGCTGCCGACACATCACAGGCAACCAGTTGCCCGCGATTCTGCATGGTCATTGCCAGTGCCAAGGTCTTGCCGCCGGCGCCGGCGCACAGGTCGATCACGCGCATGCCAGGTTGCGCGTCAACCACCGCGGCGACGACCTGGCTGCCTTCGTCCTGGACCTCAACCAGCCCATTGCGGAACGCCGGGCCGGTCGTAACCTGGCGGCGGCCGGCAATGCGCAGGCCCCATGAGGAGTGCGGCGTCGGCTTGGCCTCCAGGCCCTCGGCGGCGAGCGCCGCGGACGCTCGCTCGCGCGTGGCCTTCAGCAGGTTGACGCGCAGGTCCAGCGGTGCCGGTTCCAGCATCGCGCCCAACTCAGCGGCATCGAGCCGCGACACCAGCCAGTCCGGTGCTTCCAACCGGACCGCATCCGGCATCGATGGATGATCCAGCCTGCGCCCCTCAAGCCGACGCAGTGCCGCCTGCTCGGACTGCGCCAACACGGCCGGAGCGAAACGGCCTCCCGAGAATGCATCGGCGACCGCCGCATAGCGGCTGCCATTCAGCAACAGCGACGCGCCAACCAGCAGCCGCGGCGAGGCATGATCTGCCAGCCACCAGCTCAGCCGCCGCCAGCTGCGCAGCACGCGCCAGACCAGGTCGGATATCGCTCGCCGATCGCCAGAACCGATGAAGCGACGCGCGCGGAAGTAGTCATTGGCGACAGCATCCGCCGGACGCGACGGTGATTCGAAGATGGCCGCCAGCAATTCGATCGAAGCGGCGATTCTCGCAGGGGGGGTCACTCGATTGCTCGTATCAAACGACGCTATGACGACTTGTGCCTCGCTGCAGCCTGCTGGACAAGCAGGCGGCGCGACTGGGATAGTCGCCATGGAAACCGCCAGGGAGCGTCCGCCAATGGGCTATGAAACCATTGAGGTGAAGCCGGTCACTGCGACGATCGGTGCCGAGATCTTTGGCGTCGACCTGGGCAAGCCGCTTGGCAACCAGCAGTTCAAGGAAGTGCACGATGCGCTGATGGCGCACCAGGTGATCTTCTTTCGTGACCAGAAGCTGAGCTTGGAGCAGCACAAGGCGTTCGGTCGTCTGTTCGGCGAGCTGCACATCCATCCGAACTCGCCGGGGCCGGAGGGGCATCCCGAGATCCTGCCGATCCATGCCGATGCCAACTCGAAGCGTATCGCCGGCGAGCGGTGGCATTCCGATGTGTCGTGCGATCCGGAGCCGCCGATGGGCTCGATCCTCAACCTGAAGGTTGTTCCGCCGGTCGGCGGCGACACGATCTTTGCCAGCATGTACGCCGCGTATGACGCGCTGTCAGAGCCGATGAAAAAGTTTCTCTCGGGCCTGACGGCAATTCACGACGGGTCGATGAATTATTCTCGTACTAACCAGCTGATTGGTGTCGAGGGACCGAAGACGTTCCCGCGAGCCGAGCACCCCGTGATCCGCACGCATCCCGTGACGGGCAGGCAGGCGATCTTCGTCAATCCTGTATTCACCCATTCGATCAAAGACGTGCCGGAGGCAGAGAGCAAGGCGATTCTGGACTTTCTGTATGAGCATTGTGGCCGCGCGCACTGGCAGGTGCGGTTCCGCTGGCAACCGGATTCGGTGGCCTTCTGGGACAATCGCTGCGTCCAGCACATTGCGATGTGGGACTATTACCCCGAGGTGCGCTCGGGCTATCGCGTCACGGTGAAGGGCGACAAGCCGTTCTATCGTGCCCATTGACCTGCCTGCGGAGTGGGTTCCGTACATCGTCGAAGTGCGCCTGGAACGGAGTTACATCAGCGACCTTCGACCGCTGGCGGTACTGACGGAGTTGCGGCGGCTGGTGCTGACGCGCTCGCGCATCAGCGACGTTGCACCGCTGGCGGCGCTGCGGCGGCTGCAATATCTGCACCTGTCGTTCACGGCGGTGCATGAACTGACGCCGCTCGCTGGTATGGCCGAGCTACAAGGCTGTTTTCTCACCGGGTCGCTGGTCGAGGATATCGCGCCGTTGGCAAGCCTCGTGCGATTGGAGCGATTGGATCTGGGTGACACACAGGTCAGCGATGTGACGCCGCTCGCCGGATCGCACCGATTGCGCAGCCTTGACCTGTCCGGATCACGGGTTGCCGATATTGCACCGCTCTCCGGGTTGACGGCGCTGCAGTATCTGGATCTCAGCAGCACACCCGTGGCGGATCTTTCGGCCCTGATGCAGCTCGCCAATCTCCGCTGGCTGGTCCTGCGCGATACCGAAGTGGCGACGCCGGAACTACCAAACTGCGAAGTGATCAGAGCGCCGGTGTCGGCACGCTCTGCTCGTTACGTGCGTCGTTGAGGCTTAGGCACGATCAGGGCATCGACGGCGGTGATGCTGTCACCCGTGCAAATCAGCGGGTTCACATCGAGCTCCGCCACCACATCGCGATGATCCGTCGCAAACGCCGCCACGGAGCAGATCACTGAAGCGAGCCGGTTGCGATCGACCGCCGGCATGCCACGGAAACCATCCAGCAGACGTGCGCCTTTCAACTCAGCCAGTAACGCGAGCGCTTCGCCATGCGTCAACGGGGCGGGGGCAAGTGCGGTATCTTTCAACAGCTCGACCAGGATTCCTCCGAGTCCAACGACGACCAGCGGACCGAACAGCGGATCGACACGTGCACCCACCACCATCTCGACTCCCTGCGGCACCATCCGTTGGACGAGGACACCGGCAATCCGAGGTGGCGGTGTTATGGCATTCGCCCTTGCCGTGATCGTCCGATAGGCCGCGCGCACTTCATCCGCGTGGCGGAGGTTGAGCTGCACAACACCCGCCTCGGTTTTATGCGGCAGATCCGGTGATTCGACCTTCAACACAACCGGGTAACCGAGAGAGCCAGCGGCGATCACCGCCTCGTCCGCGCTCTGTGCCACGCGTTCGCCGACCACAGGGACACCGTACAACGCCAGCACTTCCTTCGCCTCGCGTTCGGTCAGCGTGCGACCGCCGGCTGCTTCGATCAGCGCGCGAGCCTGCCGGATCGTGGTGGCCGGCATCGACGTGGTCTTCGGTGCGCCTGCTGCGCGTTTTGCCGCGCGCCAGTTCCAAGCCGCGAGTGCCGCAAAGCATGATGGCATGGCGCGGAACAAAGCGACGTGCTCGGCTTCCTCTGCTTCCTTCACGCCCGGGCCTTCCAGCCATTCACTCTGCCATGCCAGACAGGCAATCTTGCCGTGCTTCGCCGCCAGCGAGTCATAGACTGGGATACGTCGCGCGGACGGCGCATAGCCGTAGGTCTGCGGCACGACCAGTGCGCCATAGGCCTGGTCGCCAAGCAGTGCATCGGCGCAGGCGTTCAAAGATTCCGGATTGGCCAGGATCTGCGCCGTCACATCGCACGGATTGCGCGCCGAGCCGAACTCGGGAATGTGGGCGAGCAGCACGTCGCGCACCGGATCCGAGGGCTGCGGCAACGGCACGCCAAACTGTTCGGCGCGATCCGCCGCCATGATCGCGGCACCACCGGATGCGGCGACCACCGCGACACCTTGCGCTTTCGGTGGCCGCGCCTTGGCGAAGAAGGCCGCCGTCTCGCACAGCGCCTCGTAGTCATCGACCAGAATGGCGCCAGCGCGGCGAAACACGGCGCGATACGCTGCCTGCGAGCCGGCGAGCGAACCAGTGTGCGACATCGCTGCCGCCGCACCCTGTTCGCCCACCGCCATCTTGAACACGATCAGCGGCTTGTCGCGCTGCCAGGCGCGCTCCGCGGCGATCAGCATGCGTTCGGGTTCGGCCATGCCTTCGAAGACGCAGGCGATCGCCGCGCAGGATGGATCGTCCGCCAGGTAGGAGATGTAATCCGCCATATCGACATCGCAGGAGTTGCCCGAGGTCAGCACGTGGCTGAACGACACGCCGCGCACCACCGCCTGCGCCAGAGCCATGCCCAGCGCTCCGGACTGGCTAACCATGCCGATCGCGTGACGGCGCGGCGGCGGGATCGGCGTGATGTCCATGAATGTCACGCGCATATCGAGCGGTGCGTTCACCAGCCCGATGGTGTTTGGACCGACAATCCGCGTGTTGCTGTCGCGCGCAATCGCCGCGAGCCGCTGCTGTTGTGCGACGCGATCCTCCTTGCCGGTCTCCGCGTAACCCGAGGCGAAGACGATGACGCCGCCCACGCCGGCGGTCGCGCATTCGACGACAATCTCCTCGACCGCCTCGCGCGGCGCGGCGACAACGACGCAATCCGGCACCTCCGGCAGCGCCGCAACGCTGGGATAGCACCGCAGTTCGCCGATCCGCTCGTAACGTGCGTTCACCGGATAAACGCGTCCGCCGTAGTGCTGCAGATTGATCACCACGCGCTCGCCGAACGAGCCGGCGCGGGTGGAGGCACCAACAACAGCGATGCTGGCCGGATGCAACAGGCGCGTGAGGTCGGCGTGCTGATAGACCGAGGTTCGTTTCACATTCATGCCAGGCTCGATTGACGTTTCCAAGGGGCAAGCATACTGATCGGTAGCTTTGCAGCAAAGGACGCGGGGCATGTCGTCGCTGTTCGATCTGACCGGCAAGGTCGCTGTAGTCACCGGCTCCAGCAAAGGCATCGGCCGGGCGATCGCCGAGAGGATGGCCGAGCACGGCGCGAAAGTGGTGATCTCCAGCCGCAAGGCCGATGTGTGCGAGGACGTTGCGTCCGGTATCCGTGCCCGTGGCGGTGAGGCGGCGGTGATCCCGTGCCACATTGCGCGCAAGGAAGAGCTGCAGAAGCTGGTCGATCAGACCACGGCGCTGTGGGGCGGGATCGACATCATGGTGAGCAATGCCGCGGTCAATCCGTATCTTGGTCCCGCGGCGGGCGCGTCGGATGAAGTCTACGAGCGCATCATGGGTGCCAATGTGCGCAGCAATTTTTGGCTGGCGAACATGGTCTGCCCACAGATGGCAGAACGCGGCGGCGGGTCGTTCATCATCATCTCTTCGATCGGCGGGTTGCGCGGCACCGCGTCGCTTGGTCTCTATGGAATATCGAAGGCGGCCGACATGCAACTGGCGCGCAACGTTGCGGTGGAGTGGGGGCCGAAGAATGTGCGCGCCAACTGCATCGCGCCAGGACTGGTCCGCACGGATTTTGCGCGCGCGCTGTGGGAGGATCCGGTGCGCTATCGAAAGACCACCCGCGACAACCCGCTGCAGCGTATCGGCGAGCCCGACGAGATCGCTGGCGCGGCCGTGTTCCTGGCATCGCCGGCAGGCAATTTCGTGACTGGGCACACCCTGGTGGTGGATGGCGGCACGATGGCGGGGGTCGTGCTGCAAAAGGACGACTGAACTGACACGCGACGAAGCGACCGCGCTGGACCGTCGCGACGAACTCGCGGGCTTCCGCGATCTGTTTGTGCTGCCGGAACAGGTGATCTATCTCGACGGCAATTCACTCGGCCCACTGCCGAGTGCAACAACCGCGCGCGTCACGCAGGTATTGGAGCGCGAGTGGGGGCAGTCGCTGATCCGAAGCTGGACGGATCATGGCTGGATCGATCTGCAGTTCCGCATTGGCGATAAGATCGCACGGCTGATCGGCGCGTCGCAGGGCACGACTGTCGTCGCCGACTCCACGTCGGTGAACCTGTACAAGTTGCTGGCTGCCGCATTGCAGTCGCGTCCTGGCAGACGGGTGATTCTGACCGAGGCAGGCAATTTTCCTACCGACCTTTATATCGCGCAGGGGCTTGCCGCGCATCTGTCAGCGGGTCACGAGGTGCGTCAGGTCACGGACATCGTTGCGGCGCTGGACGATACGGTTGCCGTGCTCATGCTGACCCACGTGAACTATCGCAACGGCGCGATGCACGACATGGCCGCGCTGACACATGCGGCGCATGCGGCCGGAGCGCTGGTGCTCTGGGACCTGTCGCATTCCGCCGGCGCCGTGCCATTGCAGCTCGAGGCGGACGGCGTCGATTTCGCGGTGGGCTGCGGCTACAAGTATCTGAACGGCGGGCCAGGCGCTCCCGCCTTCCTGTATATCGCCAAGCAGATGCAGGATGAGCTGTGCCTGCCGTTGACTGGCTGGCTCGGTCACGCGGCGCCCTTTGCATTCGAAAGTGACTATCGGCCGGCGGCGGGAGTTGCCCAAGCTGTGGTGGGGACACCGCCGATCCTATCGCTCGCAGCGCTGGAGGTCGGCATCGACATCGCACTTCAGGTACCGATGGCCGCGCTTCGTGCAAAGTCACTGGCCCTGGCTGAGTCGTTCATGACGCTGATGCAGCCGGAAAGTGACTTTCGATTGCTCACCCCGCGCGAAGCAGCACGACGTGGCAGCCAGGTGTCGTTCGCGCATCCGAACGGCTATCCGATCATGCAGGCGCTGATCGAGCGCGGAGTGGTCGGCGATTTCCGCGCCCCTGACGTGCTGCGCTTTGGGTTGGCGCCGCTTTATGTACGCTTCGCCGATATCTGGAACGCAGTCGTGATAGTGCGCGAGGTCATGCGCAGCGGTGCCTGGAAGGAGGATCGGTTCCAGCAGGGGCGCAAGGTGACCTGAAAGGTCAAGGTATCCTCGCCGAGGATGGGTGGCAGAAGACGTGGATGGCCGGCACGAGGCCGGCCATGACGATGGGTGACGGTTGGGGCAGGATGATCAGCCGTTTTTAGCCTTGTTCTCCAGCGCCTCGGTCAGGCGTTGCGGATCCACCTCGATCTTGATGCCTGCCCTCTCAAGCTGACACAGCATCATTGAGCGCGAATCGCGGTCGCCCCAGCCGCGGTTCAGGCCCTCCTCGAGATCCGCCAGGGCAAGGTTCGCCAGACGCATCGGCACCTTCACCTCGCGACCGAGCGCCGTCGCCAGCGACACGTCCTTGTGCGCGAGCCGCAGGGCAAATGCGGGTGGCTCGTATTTGTTGGGCAGGAACTGGTCGGTCAGCGAGTCGAATGCACCACGGCGGCCGATGGCGCCTTTGCGCACGGCCTCCCAGATCGCCAGCGGTTCGATGCCGGCCTTTACGCCCATGCTGAACACTTCCGCCGCGGCTGCGGTGGCGATGTAGCCGAAGCAGTTGTGCACCAGTTTCGCCACCGATCCGGCACCGATCGGTCCGATGTACTGTGCAGCGTCACCGATCATGTCGAGCACTGGTTTCCACTTGTCGAACGTGTCTTCGTCGCCGCCGCACCAAATGGCCAGCTTGCCGCTCGCCGCGCCGCGCGGGCCGCCACTGACAGGTGCATCCAGCAGATGCGCCCCCTTGGCGGCAAACGCTTCGTGAGCCCTTCGCACCACTGTGGGTGAGTTGGTGGTCAGGTCAAAGTAGGCGGTGCCTTTCCGGATGCCGGCAAGCAATCCGGCGGTCACCGATTCAAATTCGGGCGGTCCAGGCAGCGAGGTGAATATCACCTCGCTCTGTTCGGCCACGGCCTGCGGCGTGTCCGCCCAGATCGCGCCATCACGCAGGTGGCGCGAGGCGGCGTCCCGGCGGATATCGTGCACCACCAGCGTGTCGCCGCGTGCCTTCAGTCCCTTCTGCAAGTTCGCGGCCATGCTGGCACCCATGGTGCCGAGGCCGATGAATCCTGCCTGCATGGTCGTGCTTCCCTGCTGCTAATTGGCTTCGAAAACCTCACGCGCGATATTCGCAGCGGACATCGCCGCGGGCCAGCCAGCGTAGAAGGCGAGATGCGTGATAACCTCGGATAGCTCTTCCTTGGTCACGCCGTTGTGCAACGCGCGCTGCAGGTGGCCTCGCAGTTGTTCTGGGCGGTAGGTGGCAATCAGCGTCGCACAGACGATCAGGCTGCGGTCGCGCTTGGAAAGCTGTGGACGCTCCCATACGTCGCCAAAGAGCACCTTCTCCGACAGGTCGATGAGCTTGGGAACTGTGCCTCGGACGCGATCGCGCGATTCAGTCGAGGGTGCCTGGGCCATTCTTTCCTCCTGTGATGAATGTCGCCGGCATTGCACACCATGCCGGGTGGCAAGTCGAATCACGCCATCTTTGGCCAGATCGCCGACGCAACGGCGATCTCTTGCGGATAGATCGCGACCGGCTTGCCGTTCTGCCACTGGATCATCGCCAGCACGGCATCGACGCGGCGTCCCTTGTCATCGAACTTCAGGTGATGGCCGGGGAAGAACAGCGCGGGGCCGTTGCGCATGTCGAGTTCGCGGATCGCTTGCGCCACCTTGTGCCGATCGGCGACGCCGGCGCGTTCGAGTGCCTCCTTGAAGATCAGCACGTGCACATAGGCGAACAGCGAATCATGCCCAAACCAGGGCTCCTTCGTGCGTTCGACGAAACGCTGCGCAAGTTTGTCCTGGTCATGGCCGGGCCAATTGGCCAGCCCCGCCATCAGGCCTTGCAGAATATCGGCGCCGGTGACCTTGAGCAGCTCCGGCGCACCGATGTGGCCACCGCCGCCGATCAGCGGCAGCTTGCCGCCGGCCAGGCCGAACTCGGCGAACTTGTCGAGCAGCAGCTTGTCGTCCGGAACGTTGGACGACAGCATGATGCAGAAATCCGGGCGCGCACTGCGGATCGGCTGCACCAGCGTCGTCGCATCAGCGATCGGTGGTGTATACATCTGGTCATAGACGGCGGAGAGGCCGAGATCCTTCAGCGTGTGTTCGCGCACCTCCTTCAGAAAGCTGATATTCGCGGCCGTATTATCGGCCAGGAGGGCAACCTTGGCAGGCCGCTTGCCAGTGGTCTTATGCGCCAGATCGACGATTGCCGGCAGCAATTGCTTTGCTTGTGCATCGGCGGTCGGCGCGGTCTGGAACACGTACTTATAGCCGCGGCCAGTGATAAGATCGGAATAGGATAGGGTCAGCCACGGCAATTCGGCGCGCTCGGTCACCTCGGTGACCGCAAGCGTGAAACTCGACAGCCAGCAGCCAAAGCCGCCGACAAGGTCAGGCTCCTGTGACAGCATGCGCTGCGCGGAGTCCTTGGACTTTTCTGCCGAGTCCTGCGTGTCGAATGACATCAGCCGCAGTTTGGCGCCACCCATCGACTTGATACCGCCCGCGGCGTTGACATCGTCGATCGCCATCTCGCCGCCCAGTTTCTCCAGGATGCCAGATCGCGCCCACGGGCCCGAGAGCGGCACCAGCATGGCGATCTTCACCTCGGAGGGAGTCTGAGCGCGTACACGATGAGCGATCCCGGAGGCCAGCGTCATACCAAGCGCGGTCCGGCGCCCGATCGCTGTGGTCTGCGTCATTGTTGTTTCCTCCCTTGCTGGACGACGATGCGCCGTCGGCGGGAATCTAACCTGGATCAGCGTCCAGCCGTACGACGATACCTTTCAATTCGGGTGAGACTGCGGGATAGCGCTGCAGGACCAGTGGGTCATGTCCGGGAATGATGGCATTCGGCCCGCTCGCCAGCTTGCGCATCGTCTCGTACCCCGCCAGCGTGTCTTCGTGGCTGTGCATGATCGGGAAGGCGCGGCCTTCCTCCATGTTGGCGTAGAAGTGGCTGGCATCGGAGGCCAGCACCATCCAGCCTCGCCGCGTCCATACCCGCACCACCTGCAGGCCCTTCGAGTGTCCACCGACATGGTGTACGGTCAGTCCAGGCGCCAGTTCCTCCACGCCGTCATGGAACACCACGCGCCCGGCGAACAGCTTGCGCACCATCGCCACCACGTCCTCTTCCTCGAATGGCGCGCGCAATCCTGCATGGCACATGCAGCGTCCGGTGGCATACGCCATCTCTATATCCTGCACGTGATAGCGCGCGTGCGGGAACAGATCGTAATTGCCGCAATGATCATAGTGCATGTGCGACAGGATCACGTCCTGCACGTCGCGCGGTTCGATGCCGATCGCTTTCAGACCCACAGAGGGCGAACGCACGAACTGACGCTGCCGCTTTTCGCCCATCGGTGCATCGAAGCCGGTATCGAAGACGAAGGCTTGCCCCCGGGCGCTTGACCCGGGGGTCCGTGCCGGCCCCTTGATGGCCCAGACGAAGTAGTCGAGCGGCATCGGCCCGTCATGCGGATCACCGCCGATGAAGTTGTTGGCGCGTCGCGCGTTGGGATTGTGCGCGTAGTGGATGGCGTAGACCTCGTATGGCTCGGGCATCAGGACACCTTCGGCCAGCTTACCTTTGAGGCGGCGATCGACTCGGGATGTACCGGCACCGGACGGCCGCTCTGCCACTGCACGATGCACAGCTTGGCGCCGACCCGGCGCCCCTTTTCGTCGTACTTCAGTGTGCCATCGGGGAAGAACAGCGCGGGGCCTTCGTTCTTCATGTCAAGCTGGCGGATTCCCGCTGCCACTTTTTGACGCTCGGCCGCGCCAGCGCGTTCCACTGCTTCCTTCAGGATCATCACGTGGGCATAGGCGAAAACCGAGTCATGCCCGAACCACGGCTCTTTGGTGCGTTCAACGAAGCGCTTCGACACGTCCTCGACCGCTTTGCCAGGCCAGTTCGCCAGCCCGACCAGCACGCCTTCCAGGTTCTCGGCGCCGGCAACCTTCAGCAATTCGGGCACGCACCAATGACCGCCACCGCCAACCTTCGGCAACTTCGCCCCCGACAGGCCCATCTCGGCGAACTTATCCACCAGCAGCTTGTCGTCTGGGACGTTGGTCGACTGGAATACGACGAAGTCCGGCCTGCCGGCGCGAATGCGCTGCACCATCGTGGTCGAGTCCGCCAGTGGCGGTGTGTAGACCTCGTCTGCCACCGAGGTCAGCTTGGTATTGGCCAGCACATGCTCGCGTATCGCTTTCATGAAGCTGACCGGCGCTGCCGAGTTGTCGCCGATAAACGCAACCTTGGTGGGCCGCTTGCCGGTCGCCTTCTCGGCCAGTTCGACCACATTCGGCAACAGCTCTTCAGCCTGTGAATCGGCCGTCGGCGAGGACTGGAAGATGTATTTGTAGCCGCGCCCGGTAATCAGATCGGAATACGACAATGTCAGCCAGGGAAGCTGCGCGCGTTCGGTCACTTCGGTTGCGGCGAGCGTAAAGGTCGAAAGCCAGCAGCCGAAGCCGCCAACGAGGTCGGGCTCTTGCGCGATCATGCGCTGAGCGGCGTCCTTCGCCTTCTCTGCGCTATCGCCCGTGTCGTATTCGATCAGTCGCAGCCTCGCGCCGCCGAGTGCTTTGATGCCGCCGGCGTTGTTGACGTCGTCGATCGCCATGCGCGCGCCCATTTGCTCCAGAATTCCCTGGCGCGCCCATGGGCCGGACAGCGGCACCAGCATGGCGATCTTCACTTCCTTCTCCTGCGCGCGCAGGCGGCGCGGGGCCAGCGATGCCGCGCCGGTGGCAAGGCCGAGGCCCAGTGCGTCACGGCGCCCGATCGAAATCCTGTTCGTCATCGAGTTACTCCCATGCGGTCGATATCAGGCATCCGTCAGCCCGAGATAGGAACGACGGACCCTGTCGTCCGCCAATAGTGTCTGATGCGTGCCGTCCAGAACCATGTGCCCGGTCTCCAGCACATAGCCATGGTCCGAGAGTTCCAACGCCTCCGCCACTCGCTGTTCCACCAGCAGGATGGTGACGCGATCTTCGCGATGGATCTGCGAGATGCGTTCGAAGATCGTATCGGCGACGGCAGGTGCCAGGCCCATGGATGGCTCGTCCAGCATCAGCAACTTCGGCGCCGAGGCGAGGCCGCGGCCGATTGCCAGCATCTGCTGTTCGCCACCGGACAACGTGCCGGCCAACTGCGAGGCGCGTTCGGCGAGGATCGGAAACAACGTATGTATGCGTTCCAAGGTGTGCAGCCACTGAGCACGGCCCGCCTTGGTGTAGGCACCCATTTCCAGATTTTCGCGGACGGTCAGGGTTTTGAACACCTGGCGGCCCTCTGGGACATGCGCGATGCCGAGATGGGCACGTGCCGAGGCCGAGATGGCAAGCAGATCTTGTCCCAGAAAGCTGACGCTGCCCTGCACTGGCGCGACGATGCCGCAGATGGTCTTGAACAGCGTCGATTTACCGGCGCCATTCGGGCCGAGTACGGTCACGAACTGACCTTCGGCGACCGACAGCGAAAGGTCGGTCAGCGCACGGAGGCCGCCATAGGCGACCGAGAGGTTGCGGACTTCAAGCATGGGGACCGCCCCCTCCCCCTGACCCCCTCCCGCAAGGGGAGGGGGGATTCTTGTTCCTATGCTTCTTATGCATTCTGGCGGGCCAGGAACTTCTTGCCGAGATACGCCTCGATCACGGCGCGATCCTCCACGACATCGCGCGGCAAACCCGTAGCCAGCACCGCACCGTGGTCCAACACGACGAAGCGGTCGGCCAACCGCATCATCGCATGCATCGTGTGCTCTATGATCGCGATCGTCATGCCTTCATCGCGCAGTGTTGCCAGCACGTCGAGCACTTCGTCGCACTCATCGCGTCCCAGACCTGCCAGTGTTTCGTCCAGCAGCAACAATCGAGGCTGGCCCGCGAGCGCGCGGGCCAACTCCATCAATCGCAGCTGCTTGTTGGTAAGCTGACCAGCCTGGCGTGTGGCAAGCTGCAGCATGCCGACCTGATGCAGCGCGTGTTCGGCCGCGGCGACGGCAGCGCGGTCTGGCAGTCCGGCGCCATAGGCGCCGACCACAACATTGTCCAACAGCGGCAGGCGCGGGAAGCTGCGCACGACCTGAAAGGTGCGGCCAACGCCCATACGGCAAACCTGGTACACCTTGCGACCAAGCATCTGTTCGCCTGCCAGCAGCGCGCTGCCTTCATCCGCTGCGAGCACGCCATTCAGCACGTTGAACAGCGTGGTCTTGCCGGCACCATTGGGGCCGATGATGCCGAGGATCTCGCGCGGCTGGATGGCGAAGCTGACCTGGCTGACCGCGCGCAAGCCGCCGAACGAACGCGACAGGTTCCCCACCTGCAGGAGAGGCATCGAGGTGACTTCGCTGTACGTGCGTGTCGGCACGGCAGCCGCGGGCAAAGGCGGTGGCAGTGCTGGCATGGCGCCGCGGAGCCAGCGGTCACGGATCGTCCAGTACAACCCGTCGGGTGCGGCGAGGATGATCACAATGATCGCCGCGCCGTACACCACGCCCTGTATGCCGGGTACGATATTGCCAAGTTGGGCATTCAGCGACTCGGCGAGTGGTACCAGTATCGCAGCACCGATGACCGGCCCCCAGACCGACGCGACGCCGCCGAACAACGTGACGACCACCGGTTGCGCCGAGACCAGCAGGCCGAACACCGAATCAGGTGTGACCACCAACAGCACGCAGGCATAAAGACCGCCGGCCGCAGCAGCGATGATCCCCGAGGTGATCAGCGCACGCATCTTCCACTGGCGAGCGTTGATACCGGCGGCTTCGGCTGCGAGTTCGTTCTGCCTGATCGCCAGCAGGGCCAGTCCAAAGCGCGAGTTTTCGACAAACATGCAGGCCAAAATGCCGGCCACCAGCAGCAGCGTAGCGACGAGGGTGTAGAGTCGCTGATCAGTGAATTCGAGATATGCGATCGGATGATCCCGATGCATTGGCAGCGACATCTCCTGGAAGCCCAGGTATTGCAGCAGGTAAAGGATCGCAAGCGGATAGGCGAGCATCGACAGCGCGAAGTAGTGGCCGCGCAGGCGGAACGTTGGGGTGCCGATGATGACGGCGGCTATGGCGCCCATCAGCATCCCAAGCGGAATACCTAGCCATGGCGTCAGGTTCCAATAGACCAGCGCCAAGGTCACGGTGTAGGCACCGATACCGAAGAAGGATGCATGGCCGAACGACAACTGGCCGCCGTAGCCCGACAAGATGTTCCACGATGCACCAAACACCGCCCAGATGGGCACCAATGTCAGGATCAGCTGGTAGTAGCTGTTGGTCACGAATGCCGAGATTGCGAGATAGAGGATGCTGACCGCTGCCAGTACAATCCCATCTCGCCGCAGCCGTGTACTGGCGCCTTGTCTCATGCGCGTTCCGCCGAACGGCCGAACAGGCCCTGCGGACGCAGCATCACGATCAGCAGGAACACCACGAAAATAGCGGCGTTCTGTAATTGCGGCGGCAGCACCAAAGCCGAGCACTGCTGCACGAAGCCGACCGTCAGGCCGCCCCAGAACGCGCCGAGAATGCTGCCCATGCCACCCAGCACGACACCCGAGTACATGATGATGACGTAGTCGAGGCCGATGAATGGACCGAAAGAAAGATAGGTCGCCATGAGGCCACCGGCGATGGCGGTGATGCCGCAGCCCAACGCGAAGGCGATCCGATAGGCGCGATCGACGTCGATGCCCATGTAGGTCGCCGCCGTCGGATTGTCGGCCGCTGCGCGCAGGGATTTGCCGAGGCGGGTGTATTCCAGCACGAGGTACAGCGCGATCGCGATAATGATCGCGACCGCACAGGCGATCAGCCGTGCCTTGTTCAGGAAGACCGTCGCATCGCCATAGAATCCGTCGACGGTGAAAGCTCTGGAGGCAAGCGGCGTGCGCACTGTCTCCGGTGTGGAGCCGAACACGATCAAACCGCCATTCTGCAGAATGAGTGAAATCCCCAGGGTTACGAGAAGTTGTCCGAAATGCCCATCGTCCACGCTGCCTGCGGTGCGCAGGCCAGAGACGCGGGCGATCAGGAACCGGTGCAGCACCGCGCCGCCCACGAACACAATCGGACCGGCACAAAGCGCGCCAACGAACGGGCCAACATAGGGACCGAGGAACGCGAACACACCGGCGCCGGTGACGAGGTACAGGCTGGCGTACATGCCCAGCATCAGGAGTTCGCCCTGGGCGAAATTGACTATACGCATGATACCAAAGATGAGCCCGAGGCCGATGCACATCAGGCCATAAATGCAGCCGATGGTGATGCCGGCCGCGAGCGCATTCAGCGTATTCTCGATAAGGACTTCGAAGTCCACTTAGCTTGTCTGCCTCCCTTCTCATCGTCATGGCCGGCCTTGTGCCGGCCATCCATGTCTTATGCCGGAGCATCCAAAGACGTGGATGGCCGGGTCAAGCCCGGTCATGACGGGTAGAGCAGTCTTACTGGCTCGCAGCCTCTGTCTCAAGCGACCATCCGGCTACCAGGTTGCCAAGGTTACGAGGTGCTTCGCCGGGCCATAACAGTTCGCCATCCAGTGTGGCACCCCAGGCAGCTGCAACGCCCATCGCTCGCAAACCGTCGCGAGCGACCGCGCGATACGATACGTGGTGATGCCCGTGCACGACCAAGTTGGCGCCCATCGCGCGTGCCAGCGCATCCAATGCGGCATTGCCAGCGGGATGGCTGCGAGGCGCTTCATGCGTCACAAGGATGTCGGCGCGCCGGCTCGCCAAATAGTCGTAGTCCTCAGGCCAGATCGCCGTGGCACTCAGCGAGTGGATCAGCGCGGATACGTGCTCCTCATTCCAGCCTTGCAGATTCGCCAGATCGTGTGGCAACTGCTCGCGCCGATGCAGCCGCGGCGGATTGGGCGGCTCCCAGATGCGCGGACGAAACGTGCCCCCGAGGCCAGCGATACGGATGCCGGCGATCTCGACAACCTTGGCGTGCAGAGCGCCATCCGTGGTGCGCGGGTTGCGGTCGGGCTCGACCAGGTTGGCCCACATCTCCGGACCGCCGTCGTTGTCGTGGTTGCCAAAGATCCAGTGGACGTCGATACCGCGATCCAACAGCGGGCTGGCCAGCTCGTCGAGTGGCCTCTCGCACTGGATGTCGCCCAGCAGGATAGCTGCACCTGGCAACGGGTCGAGGCTGGCAAGGCCGCGCTCGACACTGTCCCACTGCTGGTGGATGTCGCCGATGAAGACAATCGTCATGTTTCCGTTCCGTAACTGGCCTGACCTTGACGATGTCGCGGCGGCGTTCCTAGCCTCTCACGAATATCCAAAAATGGAAACCGAATGAACGATCGGGTCGAACTGGAGCCGGCGGCATTTCTGGACCGGCTCGAACGGACCGCATGGCGAACGGAAACGCCATGCGGAAATGGAACGATGGTCTGGCGGTCCTGGGGCCAAGGACCGGTGCTGGTGCTGTTTCACGGGGGCGCCGGATCGTGGCGTCACTGGGCCCACAACATCGACGTGTTATCGCAAGAGTATCGGCTGCTGGTGCCGGACCTACCGGGGCTGGGTGAGTCGGCATTTCCGCCGGTTGGCGATGATGCGATGGCGGTGGCGCGGATCGTGGCACACGGGATCGACATCATTTTGGGGGCCGATGCGCAGTTCGATGTCACCGGCTTCTCGTTCGGTGGAACGATGGCGACCTGCGTCGGCGCTATCCTTGGCGCGCGTGCGCGCTCGGTGACGATCGTGGGATCAAGTGGGGTGGGGCCAGCGGGCAGCGCGGTGGAATTGCTGAAGGTGCGGCATTTGTCCGGGCAGGAACGTGTTGACACGCACCGCATCAACCTGAACCGACTGATGATTGCCGATCCGGCGAAGATCGACGATCTGGCGCTGGCAATTCAGGAATGGAACACGCGGCATTCGCGGCTGAAGACTCCGACATTGTCGCGCAGCGGTGCTCTGCCGAACGCATTGAAGCTTGTGGTCGCACCGGTTAACGGCATTTGGGGCGAATTTGATGCGCCAGCCAATCCGCGGGCGCCGCAGCGTGTTGAGGCATTGCGCGCGCTGCGTCCGGATGCGGATGTGCGGATGATACCGGGTGCGGGACACTGGGTGGCGTACGAGGCGCCGGAGCAGTTCAATGCGATGCTGCTGGAGATGTTGAGCCGCACGCGGCCGTAGGGAGAAAAGCACATGTCGGACGCCAGCGAGATCGCGCGTGGCCCGGGCGAGATGATGGGCAATGCCGGTCCTGGCATGCTGGCAGGACTGCGCGTTATTGAGGTGGCGGACGAACGCGCCGAGTACACAGGGCTGCTGCTCGCCGGGCTTGGTGCCGAGGTGGTGAAGATTGAACCGCCCGAGGGCAATTCGACGCGGCAGATCGGGCCGTTCCTGGAGGATGACCCCGGGCTGGAGCGCTCGCTGTTCTTCTGGAACTACAATCGCAACAAGAAGTCGGTGGTGCTCGATCTGCGCGAGACGCTGGCGCGCGAACACATGATGCATCTGCTGGAAGGCGCGGATGTATTGCTGGATGCAAGCTGCGGCGCGCTGAACGAGGCGCTCGGGCTGGATCGTGCGGCGGTGAATGCGCGCTTTCCGGCACTTGTTACCGCGCGTATGACGCCGTTCGGCGACGACGGGCCGTGGAAGGATTTTAAGAGCTCTGACCTGGTTCATCTCGCGCTAGGCGGCGTGATGATGAATTGCGGGTACGATCCTGACCCGAACCTGGAATACGATACCCCACCGATCGCACCGCAGATCTGGCATGCGTATCACATCGCCGGTGAGCAGCTTGCCACCGGGATTATCGCCGCGCTGATCCATCGGCACCGCAGCGGCCAGGGGCAGGACGTTTCCGTCGCTGTCCACGAGGCGGTGTCAAAGAACCCCGAACTCGATATCATGCACTGGGTGATGCGACGCGTGCCGATATGGCGAATGACTAACCGTCACGCGGCGGAAACACCGAACCATTCGCCGTCCATTTGCCACACCAAAGACGGCCGTTGGTTCATCTCGCATGGCATGGGCGCGCGTGACCTAAAGAATTTGGTGCCGCTGCTGAGCAAGTACGGGGCGCAGGCGGACCTGGAGCCGCCACCACCGGATGCCGACCTGAAGGCGCGTCAGGTACCGGGATCGGCCGCCGGTGACGAAAAGCGCGCGCATATGCTGGATGTGGTGCAGCGGTTCATTCGCGCCTGGACCTATGCCGACATGCCGTGGCGTGAGGCGCAGGATGCCGGCCTGCTATGGGCGCCGCTGCGCAAGCCGCACGAGAATGCGCTCGATGAACACTGGTTGAAGCGCAAGAGTTTTGCAGACGTGCCGCATCCGGAGCTTGGTCGCAGCTTCCGCTATCCAACCAGCAAGTGGCTGAGCACCAAGACAAGCTGGCAGGTGGGTCGGCGCGCGCCGCTGCTCGGCGAGGATACTGAAGCGGTGCTGCTCTCTCGGCGTCGGCCGAGTGTGCCGGCGGAGCCGCGACCTGTGGCGAACCCGATGCGGTCGGCGCTGCATAACAAGCCGTTTCCATTGCAGGGTGTGAAGATCCTCGACTTCGCCTGGTTCCTCGCATCGGCCGGTGGCACGCGGTTCCTCGCGGCCATGGGTGCGGAAAGCTACAAGGTCGAGTGGAAGGACAATCCGGACACGCGATTGGCGGCCATGGCGCCGGTCGGCGGGCGTGCGGCACGCGACGCTGCGACCGGTCCGCTGCCGGGGGTGCGGGACCCTGACATGGGCGGCCAGTTCAACAATAAGAACGCGGGAAAACGCGGTATCTCGCTGAACATCCGCCATCCCAAGGGATTGCAGATTGCCAAGGATCTTGTGCGCATTTGCGATGTTGTGGCCGAGGGCTTTTCACCTGGCGTGCTGCAACGGCTCGGGCTTGGCTATGATGTGATGAAGAGCATCCGGCCGGACGTTATCTACATTCAGCAATCCGGCATGGGGGCACACGGTACTTATGGACGGATGCGCACCGTCGGTCCCGTGGCCGCGGCGTTTGGTGGTCAGGGGGACATGTCGGGACTGCCGGAGCCGGCCATGCCGGTGGGCTGGGGCTATTCGTATCTCGATTGGATGGGGGCGTATGGTTACGCGCTGGCGCTGCTCGGCGCGTTGTATCATCGCGAGCGCACCAGCGAAGGACAGTGGATCGATGCGTCGCAGTGTGAGTCGGGATTGTTTCTGACCGGTTCGACGATCCTTGATTGGTCGGCGAACGAGCGCGTGTGGCGGCGCTATGGCAACCGTTCGCCGTATATGCCGGCGGCGCCGCATGGCGCGTATCGTTGTGCGGGGAAGGATCGCTGGATCGCCATCGCCTGTTTCACGGATGCGGAGTGGCGCGCCTTGGCACAGGTCGCGGGACAGCCGGCGTGGTTGGAGGATCGGCGGTTCAACACGTTGGAGCATCG
>JAMXLO010000054.1 GCA_024280945.1 Acetobacteraceae bacterium | reverse complement strand
CGGCTGCCGATCATGCCTGACAGCAGGACGTGGTTCTCGCCCGCAGCCAGCCATGGCCCGATCTCCTCGCGGAGCGTGTCGGCAAACCGGTTGTCCGGCACATTGACCAGGCCTTTCAGCGCGCTGCGCCGATCTCTCAGAGTGCCATCCTGCGTCAGCCGGAAGGCCCGGAAACCTGTGGTCCCCCAATCAACCCCGATCATGCGACGCCGATCATTGGCCGATCCCCCTACTCATCATCCGACGCGAGCAGCGCCGCGTTGCCACCCGCTGCAGCCGTGTTGATGGATATGACGCGTTCCTCGGCAAATCGATACAGCGTGATCGGTCCGCCTGCCTTCGGTCCCGTGCCTGAAAGGCCCCGGCCACCGAAAGGCTGCACGCCGACCACCGCGCCGATCTGGTTGCGATTGACATAGCTGTTGCCGATCCGCAGTCGCTCGGCGATGCGGCGCTGGGTCGTCTCGATCCGGCTATGGATTCCGAGCGTCAGTCCGTACCCGTTGGCTTCGATCGCATCCAACAGCGCGTCCAGCCGGTCAGCCGCGTAACGGACCACGCACAGCACCGGGCCGAAGATTTCCGCCTGCAGGTCACGCGCATCTCGCAGCAAGAAGACGCGGGGAGCGAAGAAGCTGCCGTATTCGGTGCCAGACGGCAGCGACAAAGCGAACACGGGTGTTCCAAGCTGCGCAGCAGATCGTTCCAACACGCTGCGTGCGTCTTCATCGATCACCGGCCCGATGTCGGTCGCAGGATCGAGCGGATCGCCCATCACCAACGTTTCAGCGGCGCCTCGCAGCATGCGCAGTACGCGGTCGGCGATGTCGTCCTGCAGGCAGAGGAACCGCAATGCCGAGCAGCGCTGTCCAGCCGAACCGAAAGCACTGGTCAGCACGTCGGTGACCACCTGTTCGGGCAGCGCCGAGCTGTCAACGATCATCGCATTCACGCCGCCGGTCTCGGCGATCAGCGGGATGATCGGCCCGTCTCGAGCGGCCAGCGAGCGGGCGATGGACCGGGCCGTATCGGTGCCGCCGGTGAACGCGACACCGGCGATGCGCAGGTCGTTCGCCAGCGCCTGGCCCACCGAACCGTCCCCCGGCAACAGGGCAAGCGCCGTTTGCGGCACGCCGGCGGCGTGCAGCAGCGCGACGGCTCGCGCCGCCACAAGAGGCGTCTGTTCGGCTGGCTTGGCAGCGACGGCATTGCCGGCGGCCAACGCGGCTGCGATCTGGCCCACGAAGATCGCCAGCGGGAAGTTCCATGGCGCGATCGCCGCGAACACACCACGCCCGCCCAAGGTCCAGGTGTTGCGCTCACCGGTCGGTCCGGGAAGCTCGCGCGGTGCCGCAAAGTCACGGCGGGCATGGAGCGCATACCAGCGACAGTGGTCCGCCGCTTCACGCAGTTCGGCGATGCCATCCGACAGGGTCTTGCCGCCTTCGCGCGCCAGCAGGAACAGGAGTTCCTCACGCGAAGCCTCGATCAGGTCTGCCGCCCGCTCCAGCACTGCGGCGCGCTGCACGCCACCTGCCGCATCCCAGTCCCACCAGCCGCGCGCCAGCACGTCGAGCCGCACCTCGATATCGGTGGGCGTCGCATCATCGATTGCACCGACCAGAATGCGACGATCGGCGGGACTGCGGATCTGTCGCCCGCCTTTGGTCGCGCGGTTCCCTCGGCGATGGATCGCGGCCAGCAGCGACGGTGCCGTCGCGCGGTCGGCCAGGTCGATGCCTGACGAGTTCACCCGATCAGGATAGAGGTCGCGCGGCAGGGGGATGCGCGGGTTTGGCACCGACGATGCTCGCAGCTTCTCCACCGGGTCGGCGATGATCTGCTCCTCGGGCACCGAGGGATCGACCAGCCGATGCACGAAGCTGGTGTTGGCTCCGTTCTCCAGCAGCCGTCGCACCAGGTAGGCAAGCAGGTCTTCGTGCGTGCCTACAGGTGCATAGACACGCACGGGAAAGGCCGCGTCGTGATACAGCGCCACGCCCATGCCGTGCAGGCGCTGCATCTCGAATGCGCCCTTGGCGCTCTCCAGCACGAATGCCAGGCTGTGCGCGTTGTGCGTGGCGAAGGCAGGATGGATCGCGTCACCGCATTCCAGCATCCGGCGAGCGCAGGCCAGCCAGCTCACATCCGTTGCCGCCTTGCGGGTGAACACCGGATAATCGGCGTGGCCCTGCACCTGTGTCAGCTTGATCTCGCTGTCCCAGTAGGCGCCTTTCACCAACCGAACCGGGATGCGGTGATGTGTTCGGCGGCCGAGCGCTGCCACCCAGTCGATCAGCGGCAACGCCCGCTTCTGATACGCCTGTACTGCGAGGCCCAACCCGTCCCAGCCCGCAAGGATCGGGTCCGCCAGCACGGCAGCGAAGATATCCAGACTGATCTCCAGCCGATCGGCCTCTTCCGCATCGATGGTGAGGCCGATCGCGGCGTCCTTCGCCGCACTTGCCAGGCCACGCAACGTGCCGATCAGCGCCGGGACACAGCGTGCCGCCTGCAGCGGTTCGTAGCGCGGATGCAGCGCCGACAGCTTCACCGAAATTCCTGGTCCTGCAATCGGCCCGCGCCCGCCCGCGCTGCGCCCGATCGCACCGACCGCGTCGCGATACGCGCGGCGATAGCGTTCCGCATCGGCCTGCGTCTTCGCCGCCTCGCCCAGCATATCGAAGCTGTAGCGCAGGCGTTTGTCGGTGTGTCCCAATGCCTCGCCGATGGTGCGGCCCATGACGAACTGGCGTGCCAGCATCCGCATGCCACGGCGCAGCGCGGCGCGGATCACCGGCTCGCCGAGCCGGCGAATCATGCCTCCGATAACGCCCGCCACGTCATCGAGTGCCAGTACGCGGCCCGTCAGCATGAACGCCCAGGCCGAGGCGTTCACCGCCAGGCTGTCGCCGTGACCAAGATGCTTCTGCCAATCGGCAGCGGCGATGCGGTCCTCGATCAATGCATCGGCAGTGGCGGCATCCGGGATTCGCAGCAACGCCTCGGCCAGGCACAGCAACGCGACACCTTCGGCGGTGCCCAGTCCATACGCGGCGAGGAAGTCGGAGACATCGGCCCCTGGCTTGTGGGCGGCGCGTGCGGCCTGCACCAGCGCGCGGGCACGGCCGGCGACGCCCGGCGGCGATTCCGCAAGCGCCAGCAACGGCGCCAGCACGTCTGACTCCGGAGCGCGATGGAGACGACGAATCCGAGTCCTGTCGTCCTGCATGAGCAGCACACGTCTTTGCCGTCATTCCCGCGCAAGCGGGAATCCACCCCGGCCGCAAGTACTAGCTGATGGGCTGGATTCCCGCTTGCGCGGGAATGACAGTACACAAACCAGCCTGCGGCGTCCTGTTACGCAGTGCAGCGATTGCTATTACTACGCGAACGCCGAAGCATCGAACCCGTCCGGCAGATTACCGGTCGGCTTGATCAGGTCGTATGGCGCGCGCGGCAGAAACCGCCCGGTCCCAGGCTCCGCCTGCACCTTGCCGTCGCGCATCGCCACGCGGCCGCCTTTGACCGTGGCAACGGGCCAGCCCGTCACCTCCATGCCCTCATACGGCGTATAATCGATCGTATGCTGCATCAGGTCGTTGGTGATGGTGACGCGCTTGCCCGGGTCCCACAGCACAACATCGGCATCGGCCCCCGGGGCAATCGTCCCCTTCCGGGGATATAGCCCGAACAGCTTGGCAGGATTGGTCGCGATCAACCGCACATAGGTATTGAGGTCGATACGGCCTTTCACCACGCCTTCGCTGAACACCAGCGGCAGCCGCGTGGTCAGGCCTGGCACGCCGTTGGGAATATCAGGGAACGGCGCGTTGTTGCCGTGGATGCGCTTGCCGCCCTCGCCCTCATAGCTGGAGCCGCTGTGATCGGACGACACAACGTCCAGCGTGCCACGCCGTACGTCATCCCACAGCGCGTCACTCGTCGCCTTATCGCGCGGGCTTGGGCTGCACATGAACTTGGCACCCTCGAAGCCCGGACGGTCCATGTCGGCGGCGCCAAGGACGAAATACTGCGGGCAGGTCTCGGCCCACACCTTCAACCCACGCGCCTGCGCCCGGGCGATTTCTTGCGCAACCTCCGGACACGAAACGTGGAAGACCTGGATCGGCTGGTCCACCATCTCGGCCAGCGCAATCGCACGGTAGGTTGCCTCGCGCTCCACCACCTTAGGCCGCGACCACGAATGATACTTCGGCGCGCTGCGGCCATCCGCCATCAGCGCGGCGGTGCGCCAGCGAATCGCCTCGTAGTTCTCGCAATGCACCGTCACCAGCGCACCAGTGCGCCGCGCCGCGGCGAGCACGCGGATGAACTCGCGGTCATCGAGATGCGACGGCTCGTAGGTCAGGAACACCTTCAGGCTGCGCACGCCCGAGGCCACGACTTCCGGGATCTCCTCGCGCACCACCGTATCGGACGGATCGGTGATGATCTGGTGGAAGCTGTAGTCCACCATCGCCTGCTTCGCTCGCCGATGATACTCGGCCAATGTGTCGCGAATGCCGTGGCCCTTGAACTGCGCGGCGAAGGTCACGACGCTGGTGGTGCCGCCGGCCAGACACGCGGTGCTGCCGGTGGCAAAGCTTTCTTCGTCAGCCTTGCCGTTCGGCCGCAGCTGCTCGATGTGGCAGTGCGTATCCACACCGCCCGGCATCACGTAAAGTCCGCCGGCATCCAGCGTCTCCACCCCCTCGAGCTGCTCGCCGACAGCAGCGATGCGACCATCGCGCACGCCGACATCGGCTCGATACGTGTCGGCGGCGGTAACCACCGTGCCGCCGCGGATCACCAGGTCATAGTCGGCCATGCGCTGCCTCCGTCAGATGCGAGAACTCGGCCGGTAGAATGGCGCATGGGCCGACGGATCGAAATAGTCGGCATAGAACGCCTTCACATGCGGCAGCAGTGTCTTCGACAGCTTGCGGCGCTCCACCTCGTCATCCGCCAGCGCCTTGTTCAGATCGTCATGGAGCGCCCGCAGTGCCGCGTCACGATCCACCTTGGTGAAGCGGCCGTCGGCGTAGATCACCTCGCCGTCGCAGATCACGCTGTGCACGCCAGGACTCTTGGCCCGCTGCAACACCGCATCGAGCAGCGGCGTTTCCGCATCGAGGTATGGCCAGCTCACCTGCCGCCAATCGATCAGCACCATATCGGCGGCACGCCCGACCTCCAGCACTCCGATCTGCTCGCCGAACGGCGTGGTCTTCGCGCCGCCCGAAGTTGCCATGCGGAACACCTGCGCCGGCGTCGGCACATCGTCGTCCATGCCCGGCACGCGATGCGCGCGCAGCACCATGCGCATCTCCTGCAGCATGTCGCGATCATCGTTGATACCGGCTTCATCGAGGCCGATTGCGGTATCGATGCCCTTCGCCTCGAACACGTTCAGTGCCGCCACGCCAGAGCGCAGGCGGAAATTGGACGAGCAGTTGTGGCAGATGCAGGTGCCGGTCTCGGCCAGCTTGTCGATGTCGGCCTCGTTCAGCCACACCCCGTGACCAAGCGTCATCTGCGGCCCCAGCAGGCCGAAGCGGTCGATGTACTCGACAGCCGTGCCGCCGCCGCGTCGGCGTGCGTATTCCTTCTGATACGCCGTCTCCACCAGGTGCATGTGCAACGGCACGTTGAATTTCCGCGAGGTCTCCGCCAGCCGCTCCAGTGCCGCATCCGAGCACCAGTGCAGGTTCGCCGGCGACAACTGGATCTTCACGCGCCTCTTGCTCTGGTGCCGCGCGTGCAGCGTTTCGAACAACGCGAAGAAGTCATCGAGCGAAAACTGGAACCTGTCATACCATCGCTGCAGCGGGCCGCGCAGCTCGGCCGGCAGACTGGCAACGAACGCCACATCGTCCTGATACACCAACCGGTTCTGGTCGCGCACCGAGAACGAGTACGACACCCGCATTCCTACGTCCTGATAAGCGCGAATGATCTGTTCGGAGCGCGCCTCGACCTCGGGCACCCGGCCGGGCGCCCAGCCGTGCAGGTGCTGCACGGTGGTGATCCCGGAGGCGATCATCTCGAACGCCGAATACAGCGTGTCGAGATAGGGATCGACGTTGCGCATCACCATACGGGTGACGAACCACAGCTCCAGCGGCATGTCCGGTGAGCCGAGCTGCACTGGGGTCAGTCCGACATGGTGATGGCCATTGATAAAACCGGGCAACAGGATATCGTTGCCGCTGCCAATCACCGGCACGTCTGGATGCTTGCGTGACAGGTCGGCAAAGGTTCCGATCTCCATGATCGTGCCGTCCTGCTGGAAGACGGCACCGTCAGCGATCTCTTCCCAGCGATGGCGATCCAGCGCGCGAGTGATCATGGCACGGCTGCGAATCAATGACGCGGGCATGGGCTCCCCCTTTTCGCTATGCCACCGCCTCCTGTCCGACGAAGGCGTGGGTCCACTTCATCCTCCAGCAGACGCGTCAGTTCGCGCTAGTCCTCCGCCGCTCCATTCAGCGCATGCTTCGAGGGGTTTGACCGATCCGTTTCGGCCCCTAGAAGCACTCGAATGCGCCTTTTGCATCGTTCTATTCGACCTGTAGGCCGCCCCATCAGCTTCCGTTTTGACGGCACGCCTATCGCGGCGCTGGAAGGCGAGACCATCGCCGCCGCGCTTTCGGCAGCGGGGATCCTCGCCTACCGACGCACCAGCGGCGGCGCACCACGCGGCCTTCACTGCGGGATGGGCGCCTGCTTCGACTGCGTTGTGACGGTGGACGGCCGCATCGGCCAGCGCGCGTGCATGACCAAGGTGGCGGACGGCATGGTCGTGACCGGCGAGGCGGCCACGCCCCTGGCGCCGCTGGCGCGCGAGCCGAACAGCGCTCAGCCGGAGGAGCATGCGTGTGACGTGCTGGTGGTTGGCGCGGGACCGGCCGGACTGTCGGCGGCCATCGCGGCGGCCGATGCAGGGGCCGGCGTCGTTGCACTCGACGAGCGCAGCGGCACCGGCGGGCAATACGCCAAGCCGCTCGCCGACAGCCATGCGGATCGATTCCCCGACGCGCAATTCCGCCTCGGCCATGATCTGCGCAATCGCGCCCATCTCGCCGGTGTGCGCATCGACACCGATGCCACGGTCTGGGGCGGGTTTGCCCCCGACGAGATCGCCGCGCTGGTCGCTGGCCGAGCAGTCACCTTCCGCCCGCGCAGGCTGATCCTGGCACCCGGTGGGCATGAGCGCCCCGTCGCGATGCCCGGCTGGACCCTGCCGGGCGCTTTGACCACTGGCGCGTTGCAGACTTTGGTGCGGACGCAGCGTGTCTGTCCTGGTGAGCGCGTCCTGATCGGAGGCAGCGGACCGCTGAACATCCAGCTTGCCTGCGAACTCCTTGCGTGTGGCGTAAAGCCTCTGGCGGTGGTGGAAGCTGCCCCGCGCCCTTCCTCGGCCGCCTGGCGGACCGCGTGGACGATGGCACGGGCCGCGCCGGACCTGGTGCGCGAGGGAGTTGGCATGCTGCTGCGCCTGAAGCGAGCCGGTGTGCCGGTGTTGTGGTCATCGCAGGTCGAAGCACTCGGCGGCGACGGCCGCGTTCAGACAGCGCTGGTCGATGGTCGCGTCTTCGACGTGGACGTCGTCGCGCTGAACCTTGGATTCCAGCCGGAAACCGGCCTCGCCCGGGCGCTTGGCGCGAAGCACCGGTTCATCGATGTCGGACTCGGCCATCTGGCCACTGAAACCGACGAGGATGGCCGCACATCGGTGCCGGGCGTCTTCGCGGTCGGCGATGGCGCCGCACTCGGTGGCGTGCGCGTGGCGATGGCACGTGGCCAACTGGCAGGATTGGCGGCAGCGCGCGAGCTTGGCCTGCATGCTCCAGACCAGCCCGCGATCCGCATGGCGCTGGCGCGTGCGGCGTCGTTCCAGAGCGCGCTATGGACCCTGTTCCGTCCGCCGCCATCGGCCACCTTGGCCAATGATACCATCGTCTGCCGCTGCGAGGAGGTCAGCGCGGGCCGCCTGCGGCAAGAGATGGCGAACGGCCTTGCATCATTGGCAGCGCTGAAGAAGGCGACGCGCGCCGGCATGGGTCGCTGCCAGGGCCGCTTCTGTGCCGCGACAATAGCCAGGCTTTGCCCCGATGCGCCCGACGACATGGCGTTTGCCGCGCCGCGCGCCCCGCTGCGTCCGGTTCCCGCGGCACCGCTGATGTTCGAGGCGCCCGAGTTCGAGGCGCCGTTGCTGCAGCTTCCCACGCCACCGTTGCATCTGCACCGGCTGCCGGAGGTGCCGCCGGAAACAAGGCGTTGCGACGTGCTGGTGATCGGCGGCGGCCTTGCCGGTCTGTGCAGCGCCTACTTCCTGGCGAAGGACGGTGTCGACGTGCTGCTGGCGGACCGAGACGAGGCCGGCATGGCCGCGAGCACCGCGAATGCCGGCAGCCTGCACGTCCAGCTCTTGTCCTACGATTTTACCGACGACACGCCGGTCGACGGCGGGCAGGCGGCGCACACGCTGCCCCTTGCGCCGCGTTCCATCGCACTATGGAAAGAGATCGCGGCGGAAGCCGGCGAAGACCTCGGCATTCGCACCGAGGGTGGCTTGATGCTGGCCGAGGACTCGGCCAGCCTCGAGTGGCTCCGTCGCAAGTCGGCGATGGAGCGGCGCTGGGGAATCGAGAGCCACATACTCGGCGCCAATGAACTGCGCACGCTCGCGCCGGCAGTGTCAGAAGACATGGTCGGCGCCGACTTCGTTCCGGCCGAAGGCTATGGCGACCCGTTA
The DNA here is from genome assembly GCA_024280945.1 of Acetobacteraceae bacterium. Taxonomy (GTDB): domain Bacteria; phylum Pseudomonadota; class Alphaproteobacteria; order Acetobacterales; family Acetobacteraceae; genus JAMXLO01. The sequence continues at coordinate 2,510 of JAMXLO010000054.1, read as the reverse complement.
CGCGGCACGATGGCGGTGCTGAAGCTGGCGCAACGAGCCGGTGCACGGCTGCTGCGCGGCGCCGAGGCACAGGCGATCGAGCGTCGGGGACCGGCCTGGCATGTGCAGACCAGAAAGGGTCCGGTGATTGCGGGACGTGTGGTGAATGCGACCGGTCCGTGGGCGGGTCGCATCGGGCGCATGGTAGAGCTCGATCTGCCGGTGACCGGCACTGTGCAGCAGGTGATCGTCACCGAGCCGGCGCCGCCAATGACCCAGCACCTGATCGCGCTGGCCAACCGACACTTGTCGCTCAAGCAGCAGGCAAGTGGTGGCTTCCTGGTCGGCGGTGGCTGGTTCGGTCGCTTTGACCCAGAGAGTGGACGCACCCGCAACCTGCGGCGCAGCATCGAAGGCAACCTCTGGGTCTGTGCGCGCGTGCTGCCGGCGCTGCGGTCGCTGTCATTCGTCCGCTGCTGGACCGGCATCAACCCGGCGATCGATCGCGCCCCAATCCTCGGCGAGGCGCCTGGTTTGCCGGGGTTCTTCAACGCGGTCAGCGCCAATGGCTATACGCTGGGCCCAATCATCGGCCGCATCACTGCCGATGCCATCCGCGGGGAACCAGTCAATTCGTACTATCGGCTGGAGCGGTTCGGTTTGGATTGAACGGCGCGGTTCACGCGTCTCGACATTTCGCCACGCACCTCATAGCGTCGCTTGACCGTTCCGTCAGCATCGACAGGATGGATGCGCTCTCTGGCCGAGCCAAACATCAGTCTCGCATGTCATCGCGCTTCGCTTCCGCCCTGTTCGTACTTGTCGCCGGCTGGGTGTCCTGGCCGAACGCGGCGATACCAGACAACCGGCGTCTCTTTGTCATCATCGCGCCGCCGCCACGGCCGCAACCTGCGCCGCAACATTCGTTTCCCATCCAACCACCGCTGCAATGGGCGCCTGCGCCTGCCCTGGGGGCGATCCCGGGCCGACGATCGCCCCCCGCCCGCTGCTATGCCGGCGACCGCGACTGCCCATTGGAACAAACCGATCGCGTTGGTAAGCCGTGCAGCTGCGGAGGTGCCCTGCTGGGACGGGCGCTGATCCCGCCAAGCCACGACATCAGCGGAAAACCTGCGAAGTTCGACTGAGCGTTTATTGCGGCAAGAACTTGGTTTGCAGGAAAGCGCCGATCGCATCGATGAAACCTTTGGTGTTCTGACCATGAACGTTGTGCCCGCAGTCCGGCACCGTCACCAGGTTGCCATCCGGCAGAGCCAGGCGAAACCGTTCGGCTGCTTCGGCAGTGAGGATCCGGGACACGGCGCCGCGCACCAGCAGCACCGGCAGGTCGAAGGCCTGCGCCTCCTCCAGCGTGATGTTCTCCTGCGGTCCGGTGCCGCGCACCACGCCAAGTCGGCGAGGATTCGCATCGCACTTGCTGACAAATTTTCCATCCGCCCGCTGCAGCATATTGTACTTCACCGTCCGCTCGATATGCGCGCGGGAGCGGTAAGGATCGTACTGCTGGACGTTGCGCACGAAGTGGTCGAGATCGTCGAACTCCTCGTTGTCGCGCACGAAGCCGGCGATCACCGCGCGACCACGGTCCGACACCTCGGGTCCCACATCAACGATCACCAGCGCGCGCAGCAATGACGGATTGCGGCGCGTCAGCAGCATCGCGTTGCGCCCGCCCATCGAGTGGCCCATCAGCAGCGGTCGCCGCAGTCCCATCGCGCCGATGAATGCTTCGGCATCCAGCGACATCTCATGGTTGGTATAGGACACGTCGCGCGCCCATTCGCTGTCGCCATGACCGCGCTGATCGAGCGCCAGCACATGGTAGCGCTGCGCCAGATGCAGGCTGACCAGGTCCCAGGAATGGGCCGACTGATGTCCGCCATGCAGCAACACGATCGGCGGTGCATCCGCCTCTCCCCATTCCAGGAAATGGAATCGCAACTGCCGCAGCACGATGTTGCGTGATACGTACCTGACGCTGCGCGCATGGGGAATTCCCAGGTCGGCAGCGCTTGCCAGCAGCGAACGGAACTCTTCCGTCTCGGTCATATCGAGTGGTTCAGTCGTATCGGCAAACCGGTTCAGGTACATGACGACTCTCGTGTTGCTGCCGCCACGTTCGGGCAAGCCCGCCTCCATGGCAACGGCCGGTGGCCAGGCGTTCCCACGTTACGATATGATGTCAATGTAAACTGGCCGGCACCGCTCGTCGGAGAGTTGTGGCCTTCGCGACCAATATACTTCTTGCAGCCGCACTCAGCCATCGAGTTGTGCTGCCGTGATGCAGTCTTCTTCACGCAACGCCACGAACCGTCCGCGCGCGATGCGAGCTAGTGTCCCGATTCGGAAGTCCGTCACAGTGTGGTTCCACTAGATACGGACTTCCGAATCGATGAGGACACTAGCAAACCATTGATTCTAGTGTGGTTCCTGGTTCCGAAGTCCGCTACGGCGGCTGATCCACAAAGCGGCGGACTTCGGAACCACCACACTAGTATCCGATCGCAGAG
>JAMXLO010000053.1 GCA_024280945.1 Acetobacteraceae bacterium | reverse complement strand
GCATGATCGGCGGATGGGTGATATCGTTACAAAGCCGCCCTTCGGCTACCGCGCAACAGTTGCACAGCTAGAGCCACGTGGCGGGGTAACTGGCCGATCGAGACAAATCTAGTACCGCAGGAGTTGTGCGGTGGGACAATGCATAGGTGGTCCATACCGGGGATAGGCTCTGCTTCGTCGGCGCGATGGTCGTCTGCTTTGTGGGTTCTTGGCGTCGGCTAACGTGGATGCCAGACCCTTGCGGTCAGCACATTCCGTCCCTTGGGGCGAAGGCCTGCCGGGCGGGCGTTTGCGTGCACGGATGCGTCACGGCTGGTGGGCCGCGGAAGGGATGCGAGCCTCGCGACGACCCTCCTTGCCTACAGATGCACTTGGTCACAGCGCGAGGCAGGGAGAGGACTGGTCTACGGTCGCGTATCCTGCCCCGCCGCGTCCACCGAGGCCGCCTAGGACCGCATCTGCAATCGGCGGCCGCGGTGCGGACAAGGACCAGCCGGCGGCGCAATCGTCAGCGATGAGCCGTTCGACTTGCTCGGTCTATCGGGCCTTGCCGACCGAGCTGTTCTCCCCCGCGCCCTTGGCGTAACCGAGCGGCTTGTTGTCGTCGTGATTGGCGGAACCCGGCCCAACCGTCACCCCCGGGCCAGTCTGCGCGTGAGATGCACCCGTGGAGCCGAGCTGGCTATTGCCGTCGTGGCTCGGGACGTTGGGAGCGCTCATTGTCGGCGAGTTGGGGGTCGTCGTCTGCGCATCCGTCGCTCGCGTTTCATTCCCTGCGTTGGCTTCCCGCGCCTGCTCACTACCGACAGCGGCGAAGCCGCTCGCGGGTCCTGCGAGCAAGACTAAAGTCAAACCGAATGTCTGGATGCCCTTCATAGTCATAACAGCAACCTCCTGTCCTGCTGGACAGGAAACGCCACAGCTAGCTTGGAGATGCCTCGTCATCACGCATTAAACAGAGGCGCCGGCGGCGATCGGGGGGCGCTGTTCGGTCAGGCGCTATTGGCAGGTGCTTGCCAGCCGAATCAACGGCTTGCACAGCCGAACGGAGACGACGCTCGATTGCCTCTCCAGCTGCATGACGGTGGCATCGCCGCGGCGTGCGATTGCAGCCGTAGGCAGCAACCGCCTAAGGCCGGGTGCCTTGCCGCGCCAGATCGAAGAGAGCCTCTATCAGGGCCTCTGTTTTCTTCGGGTCACCTTCCGGTTCTGCATCCACCATGCACAGCCGGATTTCCTCATCTGCGAAACCTTCGAGCGCCAGCTTCCGTGCCGCAGGCTCGTTCAGCGCATCGACCACGCGCTCGATGAAGCGTCCGTCCCTAGTATGTATCCCGAAGATGTATTTGGGCATGACCACCTTCTTTAGTATTAGTGCCGCTTCCCGGCAATTCCGTCCGTGCCTGGTCATACCAACCGCTGAGCACCCGGCGTTCCTCGCCTTTTCCGCGATCCCCCTTCCAGGGGTGTTTGCACGCAGCCGGCAGGCCGCGGGCTCGAACAGCGACAGCACGTGGACGTCCGCGGCTGAACGCCGGGAACCCGTGGCCTCCCTGCTCGTTGCCCTGTCGCTGCGGCGTCCGGGGGCGCTGGACGGGCCCCGGAATCGTGCCACGTTCCGCCGGCTCCGGCGGCAATCGACCCCCGCCGGTCGCAGACAGTACTCAGCGGGCGACTTACCGCCTCAGCGCTGTCTCGTCGGTGCCAACGGTCCGCGTCTCACAGGCGGATCGGGCCGCTTGGGCGTCAGGGCAGCGTTCACAGCGCTGGCAGTCCGGCCAATGCTGCGTGTTTGGCCAGGCTGTCGTGGCCCCGGCGCGCATGTTCCAGCGGGGTCGCTTTGGCGGGGTCCTGCTCGGCCTCGACGACGAGCCAGCCTTCGTATCCCGGCAGGGCTGCAAGCACGGAACCAAAGTCGATGCATCCGTCGCCGGGCACGGCGAAGACCCCGTCGAGCACCGAATCCAGAAAGCTGCTGTCGTTCGCCAGGGCGTCCCGCATGACGTCCGCGCGCACATCCTTGCAGTGCACATGCGTGATCCGCTCACGATGACGTTTCGCGAGGGCCACCGGATCGGCACCGGCGAACACAGCATGGCCCGTGTCCAGCAACAACGTCACGTTGTCCCCGGTCATGACCATCAACTGGTCGATCTCGTCTTCGCTCTGGATGATCGTTCCGATGTGATGATGGTACGCCAGGGTCATGCCTTCAGCGCGGACGAGGTCGGCAAGTTCCGTCAACCGGGACGCAAAGAGCTTCCAATCCTCCAGCGTCGGCCTGCGGGATAACGGCATCGAACGGTTCCCGTGGATCGCGTTCGACGTTTCGGCCAAGATCAGGACTTGGCAGCCCAGAGCACGCAGCAACTCCAGATGCGGACGCATCGCGATCATCTCGGCCGCAGCGGTTCGCGCCAGCAGCGCCGCGGAATACCATCCCGAGACCAGTGCCAGCTCGTGACGCGCCAGAACGTCGCGCAACGCATTTGGCTCACGCGGAAATTTGTGGCCGAGTTCGATGCCGACGAAACCGGCTGCCCGCGCCTCGGAAAGACAGGTTTCGAGTGGCGTTGCGCCGCCAAGCTCGCGCAAATCGTCATTCGACCAGGCGATTGGATTGGTGCCCAGGCGGACCGTCATCGCTGTCGCTCCGTCAGTGCTGCCTGATAGGCTGCCCGAGCGGCCCGCACCTCGGCGCGTTGCGAGACTTCGGGTACGGCGACGTCCCACCAATGGCCTCCCGCCTCCGTGCCGCGCGTTGGATCTGTTTCGATCACTATGACGGTGGTTCGCGAACTGGATATCGAGCGGCGGACGGCCGCCTCCAGGTTCGCCAGATCGGTTGCGGCTTCCGCGATCGCGCCCATCGCCGCTGCATGGGCACGAAGGTCGACGCCATGCGCCATGAGATTATTGAATGGCGCTCCGCCTGTCGCCTCTTGCAGCCGGCCGATGCAGCCAAATCCGCCATTGTCCAGCACGACGATGGTGAGCTTCAGGCCCATCGCGACCGACGTCGCGATCTCGGAGTTCATCATCAGATAGCTGCCGTCTCCGACCATGACGATGACCTCGCGCGATGGGTCAGCCATCTTCACGCCCAGGCCGCCGGCGATTTCGTAGCCCATGCAGGAGTAGCCGTATTCCAGGTGGTAGGTACCCGCCCCCTCCGCGCGCCACAGCTTGTGCAGCTCACCTGGCAAGCTACCCGCCGCACACACCACCACCGCGCCCGGCGGCGCCCCTCGCTGCACCGCGCCGATCACCTGGGCATCTGTCGGCAAAGCCCGATTGCCCGGTGCGGTCGCCGCCTCGACAGTGTCGCGCCACTCGGTGCGCCAACGCGGGATCGCCTCTTCCCACGCCAGGGGCACGCGATACTCGCCCAATGCTGCGTCCAGCGACGCCAGGCCCTCGCGCGCATCTGCCACCAGAGGCAAGGCGCCGTGCTTCCCTGCATCGAATGGCTGCACGTTCAGGCCGATCAACCGGCCGCGAAACAAAGTACGGGAGCCAGTGGTGAAATCCTGCAACCGGGTGCCTACCGCCAACACGACGTCCGCCGCCTCGGCCGCGCGGTTGGCCGCCGCAGTGCCTGTAACACCGATCGCCCCAAGATTGAGCGCGTGCGCGTCCGGCAAGGCTCCCTTGCCCGCCTGCGTCTCCACGACCGGGATTCCATGACGCTCCGCAAACCGCGCCAACGAGGCTTCCGCCTCGGCGTAAAGCACGCCACCGCCGGCAACCAGCAATGGCGCCCGCGCTGTGCGAAGCGCTTCGGTCGCCGCACGCAGCTCCCGCGCATCAGGCGGAGAGTGACGCACGTGCCATATGCGCGGCGCGAAAAACGACTCTGGCCAATCGAATGCCTCGGCCTGCGTATCCTGGCACAAGGCCAGCGTCGCCGGCCCACACACGACAGGATCGGTCAGCACGCCCAGCGCGGCCGGCAACGCGGCGAGCAATTGCTCCGGCCGGGTGATCCGGTCGAACCATCGAGACACCGGCCGGAACGCGTCGTTCGTCGAAGCGGTCGCGTCGGAGAACGATTCGACCTGCTGCAGCACCGGGTCAGGTCGGCGCGATGCGAAAACGTCACCCGGCAGGAACAGCACCGGCAATCGATTCACGTGCGCGACGGCGGCGGCGGTCACCATGTTGCTGGCACCAGGGCCGATCGAGCTGGTGCAGGCCATCATGCGCTTGCGGCGGTTGGCCTTGGCGAAGGCGATGGCGGCATGACCCATCGCCTGCTCGTTATGCGCGCGGAACGTAGGCAGTTCATCGCGGCGGGCATGCAGCGCCTCCCCCAACGCAGCGACGTTGCCGTGGCCGAAAATCGCCCAAACCCCGTGGAACAGGCGCTTGCCGTCCTCGTTCCATTGCGCCGCGAGATAGCGGACGAGAGCCTGGGCGGCGGTAAGCCGAATGGTCGCCATGCGCAACCTCCTGCGGAATTGTCCACTCACGGTGCATCGGAGACAATGACGCGTCGGGAAACAATATGATCGACATCGAGGTCATGCGCGCTGGCAGCATCCACACGGGGGAACCCTGAGCATGCAAATTGGTCTGGTAACCGATAGCCTGGCGCACCTGCCGTTGGACACCCTGCTGCCGACGGTGTCCGAGCTTGCCATCACAATAGTGGAGTTTGGCTGCGGCAACTGGTCGCCGGCACCGCACCTGCGGTTGGACGCGATGCTCGATTCCCCGGCGATGCGCCGAGAATTCCTGGCAAGACTTCAGGCGCATGACCTGGTCATCAGCGCCTTGAACTGTTCCGGCAACCCTCTGCTGCCGGGGACCGCGGGGGAGGAAAGTCGAGCTGTCACCAGCAAGACCATACGTCTGGCAGGACTGATGGGCGTGCGGCGCATCGTGATGATGTCCGGTTGTCCGGGAGGGCCCGGTGACGTCAATGCCAACTGGGTCACAACCGCCTGGCCGCCGGAGGCGGCGCGCGTCGTGGACCATCAATGGTCACAGCAACTGATCCCCTATTGGCTTGGTCTAGCGAAGGAGGCCGGCGCCGCCGGGGTCGAGCGACTTTGTCTCGAGCTGCACGGCCAGCAGCTTGTCTACAACGTACGGACGTTGCTGCGTCTTCGCGATGCGGTGGGCGATGTGGTCGGCGCCAATCTGGACCCGAGCCACTTGTTCTGGATGGGAGCAGACCCGGTCGCGGCCGTCGCGGCATTGGGCGAGGCGATCGGCCACGTGCACGCAAAGGACACGCGCATCAACACCACCGTCGCCGCGGTGAACGGGCTGTTGGACACGACGCCGGTGGACCAGCTGGTTGATCGAGCGTGGTCTTATGTCACGCTTGGCCGAGGTCATGACGCCTCGTGGTGGCGCGGTTTCACTGAGAGCTTGCGCAAGGCTGGTTACGACGGCGTCCTTTCCATCGAACACGAAGACCAGAGCTTGTCTCCTCTGGAGGGAGTGCGTGAATCGGTCGCGGTTCTCCAGCAGGCACTCCGCTGAATTGCGAGGGCATGGAGCCGGCGTCGCTCGAACGAGAAGCCTTGATCCGCGGTCGATCGACTGCGCGCCCGCAACCGTCAGGGCCTGACGCAACTAATCTGATCGACCTTGCGGCAACAAGGCCAGGCCACTGGGCGCGAACGTGACCCAGATGGAATCGCCAACCGCAAATGGCGCAGTGACGTCCGATGCAATGGCGAATAGCTGGTTGCCGATCACGTCTAAGCTGATCCAGTACTCCATGTGGCTCCCGAGATACGCAGCCCTGGCAACATGTCCTGTCAGCTGACCGCGCTCGCGCGAGAGCACCAGCGCCTGTGGTCTGATCGAGAGATCTGCCGGACCGTCTGCAACGTTGTGATGAGGCAGCGTCAACACCACCGACGACAGGCGGACCGATGCCAGTTCGCCCTGCCGGCTCTCCACCACAACAGGCAGGATATTCGCATCGCCGATGAAATTGGCGACGAAATGGTTGTCCGGGCGTTCATAGAGGGCACGCGGTGTGCCATCCTGGGCAATACGCGCCATGCTCATGACCACGATACGGTCTGAGATCGCCAACGCTTCCTGCTGGTCGTGCGTCACGTATACGGCAGTGAGTGCCAGCCTGTGTTGCAACTCGCGAATGTCCTCGCGGACCTGTCGGCGCAGTTTCGCATCCAGGTTCGATAGCGGCTCGTCGAACAGCAATACCTTCGGTTCCAGTACGATGGCGCGTGCGACGGCCACACGTTGCTGCTGTCCGCCAGACAATTCGCTGGGCAGGCGTGCGCCGTAACCGCCCAGGCCAACCATCGCCAGCTTCGCTTGCGCCAGGTCAATCGCATGACTCTTGCGCATGCCGGAGGCGCGCAGGCCATAGCAGACATTCTCGAGCACGGTCATATGCGGGAACAGCGCATAGGATTGAAAAACCATTGAGACATCGCGTTCCGCGGCTGACAGCATCGTTACGTTCCTGTCGTCAATCAGAATGTGACCCTCGCTGGCCTGCTCGAGCCCGGCAATCAGCCGCAGAATCGTCGTCTTGCCGCAACCCGATGGACCGAGCAGCGTCACCAGAGTGCCGCGTTCGATCGTCAGGCTGACGGAATCGACTGCAGTTACCGCACCATAGCGTTTGCTGACTGACCGGAACTCGACTGCCGGCGCGCCGTGCCTCATGTCTGCACCAGTGCGGTTCCTGGCGATTCAATCCGAGGCACTTCAACACGACGACCGATGCGGCGTTCTCCGACCGCAAGCTGGATCAGCAATAGAACCAGCATCATGAAGACGACCAGCACTGCAGAATACACGATGGCCACACCATAGTCACCCACATCGGCGCGGCCGACGATATAGGTTGTCGCCAGATTGTAGCGGCCGGTGACGAGGAAGATGACTGCGCTCACTGCTGTCATTGCGCGCACGAAGCTGTAGACCATCGCGGTGATCACCGCCGGACGGAGCATTGGCAGGATCACACGCCTCAACGTGCCGAACGAATTGGAGCCGAGTGTCAGCGATGCTTCATCGAGGCTGCGGTCGATCTGGCTTAGATTGGCAAGTCCAGCGCGTATGCCGACCGGCATGTTCCGGAAAGCGAAGGCGATCGCGATTATTGTGCCCGTACCGGTCAGCGACACCGGTGGAACGTTGAATGCCAGGACGTAGGCGACGCCGATGATCGTGCCCGGAATCGCGAAGCTCATCATCGCCAGAAACTCAAAACTGCGACGAAAGGCGAATTGCTGACGGTCCAGCAGCCAGGCGGTTAGCAGCCCGAGTGCGGCTGTGAACGGCATCGCGACCAATGCGACTTCGATGGTTACCAGGAAGGAATTCCATGCAGACCCGGATAGGAACCAGCCGCCGACACCCTTCTCGATCGAGAACGCCGTCCAGAAGTATTGGAGCGTCGGCGTGTTGTCGCGACCAATGGAGACCACGAATCCGCCGACAAGAATCGTGCAGTACACCGCGACAATGAGAATCAGACATGGCACGATGACCGCATAGCATGTCGCGCGGACGAAGCCTGGCAACTGTGCAGGAATGCCGATGTGACCCTTGCCGGCGACCGTTGCGTAACTCCTGTGACCGAGCCAAAAGCGTTGCGCAACAAAGGCGGCAAGCGTGAAACTCAGCAGCACGATCGCAAGCACGGCTGCGCGGCCTTGGTCGTGCGACGCGCCAACCACCGCGAAGAATATGTCGGTCGAAAGCACGTTGAAGTTGCCGCCGATCACCAGCGGATTGGCGAAATCTGCCATGCTTTCGATGAAACCTATCAGGAAGGAATTTGCCAGGCCGGGTCGGATCAGCGGCCAGGTGACGGTGCGGAAGGTATACCATCTGCTGGCGCGCAGGGTTTGCGAAGCTTCCTCCAGACTTGGCGCCACGCCCTGCAATACTCCAAGCAGCACGAGCAGTGAGATCGGCGTGAACGCCAGCACCTGAGCGATGGTGATGCCTGGCATGCCGTAGATCCATCGGCTGCGCGGCAGGTCGAATAGGTTGGCAACCCAGACAGTGACCATGCCCGCTCGGCCGAACAGCAGGATCAAGGCGAGACCGATGACGAAGGGCGGCGTGATGATCGGCAGGACCGACAGCGCGCGGAGCAAAGGCTTCATCGGCATGCGCGTGCGCAAGGCAACCAGCGCAAAGGCCAGCCCGAGAAACGTGGTCAATACACCCACCAGGGCTGCTTCGGCCACCGTGTTCCAGGCGACACCGCAGCTTCGCCCACCGAAGACGCAGTCGAGCCCCCAGACTGACCGGCTGAGCAACTTCTCAAAGAACAGCGTGGGCGCGAAGCTGCCGTCATTGTCGCGCACGGCTGAAGCGAGAATGCACAGCACGGGATAGAAGACGAACAACGCGATCAGTCCGACAACCAGCAGCAGGGCGCCGACGACGAACACATCTCCTTTGCACACACCAAGTCGTGCCAGCCCGTAGGCAAGCAGCATGAGGCACGCAACCGCATAGGCGATCGCACCCCACCCCAGTGCAGGCTGGCTTGGACCAGGGCCCAACAGCGTGGTGATCCAGACGAAGGCCCAGCCACGATGGATGATGAGAAATGCCTGCGCCGCAAGCCAGACCAGACCGGCGACTCCGGCCGCGACAAGAACACGAGGCTTGGTCCGGCCGAATGAGCAGGACAGTGCAAGCAACAGCGGCGGAATGAGTGGCAGCAGCCAAGGCCTGCCCGCGAGCAGCGCGGGTGGCGAGACGCCTTCATCCAGGCCATACCAAGGCAACAGAACCAGTCCGGCGAAGCCGACAGCCAGCCAGCCGAGCAGAAAACGCGGCAAGGCAGAAGCTATTTCGGCGCGTTCTTTACCTCGTCCGTCCATTTGCCGAGCAGGCGCTTGCGTGTCTCGGACGAACCGTATTTGGCGAAGTCGTATTCGATCAGCTTGATCTTCGATAGGTCAGGCGCCTCGGGTGGAACCGGCGTCAGGGGGTTCGACGGGATCTGAAAACTGCCGGTCGTTGCTGCGATCTTCTGTGCTTCCTGTGTTAATGCCCAGTCATAGAACTTCTTCGCCTCATCCATATGCTTCGCGCCGGCGATGAGGCTGAGCGAACCGATCTCATAGCCAGTGCCCTCGCATGGCGAAACCACCGCGACCGGCTTGTTGTGCTCGGCAACGTCGATCACGTCATGCTGGAACGCGATGCCGACGATCGTCTCACCCTGACCTGCGGCGAGCGCTGGCGCCGCGCCCGCCTTGGTATACTCGTTTATGTTCTTGTGCAGTGCCTTGAGGTATTCGAAGCCTTTGTCTTCACCCATGAGTTGCACCATAGTGGCCAACATCGTCCACGCGGTGCCGGACGAATTCGGGTCGGCCATCTGTACTTCGTCCTTGAATTCGGGTTTGATCAGGTCCGCCCAACAGGCAGGCTGAGCGAGTCTGCGCCGTTTGACCTCTTCGGTGTTGTAGCCGAAGCCAAGCGCGCCGAGGTACAGCCCTACCGTCCTGTTATGCGCGCGCTCTGCCTGGCGTTGAGCCCAGTCACGCAGCTTCGGGAGCATGGGTGACTGGTACGCTTCGGTGATCTTCTCCTCCGCTGCCTGCAAGTGAGGATCGCCGGTGCCGCCAAACCAAACGTCTCCATGCGGGTTGTCCTTTTCCGCACGGACGCGGGCATAGACTTCCCCCGCACTCATGCGCGTCATATCGACTTGAACGCCAGTCTCCTTCTGGTAGGTGGTGGCGATAGCGCGGCACCACTTCTCATCGACACCGCAATACATGACAAGCTGCCGCTGCGCCTGGGCGCGACCTGCAGCAAGGCAGGCGAGTGCCGATATGCCAAACAGCGTTGCGACGCTGTTCCTGGTTGTGTTCGCCATCGCCGTCGTTTCCCCTTGGCTTGAGCCTGCAGTGGAAAGCAACCCGGCCCTGAAAGGCAATAGACTCGTTCGGGTGGCAGGCCTGCTGGCTGAAACAAGCCGCCACCGCAATGCCCGCCCAGCTCCAAGCTCCTCAGCCAGGATCTTCGGGGCGAAGTTTTGGCGCCAGCGCCAAGGCGATGGGAATGGTGATCAAAGCCGTCGTCGCGGTGCCAACGGTCGCCCACCCTACGTTGGTGGCATCACCCAGGATGCCGAACAGCACCGGTGCGATCGCACCTGAGCCTATTGTCCCGGTGTAGAAAACCGCAAAGGCACGCTCAGCGCGACCAGATGGAGCGAGCTCCGGCACCGTGCCGTAAAGGACCGAGGAGGTTCCGTTGAGCATCACCCCGAGCACCGGCAAGACGATCAATGCCGGGATGAGCGGCGATGTCAGAACGGCTGCGATGGCAACCGCGGTGCCGCCCTCGGTGGCAAGCACAGTCCAGAGCACACCAAGGCGCGCACCCAACCAGCCACAGGCGAACTTGCCAGCCGCGCCACCAACAAAAACCAGCGCAAGGGCGAAGCCGATCTCGGGCAACGTTGCGCCCTTGGCCTTAAGCAGAAAGGGCAGGAATGTCAGGAAGCCCATTCGCACGGCGCTGTCGAGAACGCCAATTGCGAACAGCAGAGAAAAGCCACCGCGGCTCTTGCCCACATATTTTGATTTTTCTTTGCCGATCCCGGGGCCCTGGGTGCGGTGAGGCGCCGGCATCAGCAGCGCAACGGCAAGCGCGACGGCAACCCCAAGCGCTGCCAGGACATAAAGGGCACTCCGCCAGGGCATGAGTGTCAGCAGAACCGATGTTGTGGCCGGCACTGCTGCTTTCCCAAGATCGCCCGAAAAGTTGTAGACCCCCAGCGGGCCACGGGCTGCGTCGCCATAGGCATGTGACACCGCCGCCGAGGCAATGGGATGCTGAGTGCTGGAGCCCGCGCCTGACAGAGCAAGGGCGACACAAAGCCCAAGCAACCCGCCGGAAATACCTGCAAGGGCATAGCCGCCGCCAGCCAGCGCTGTGCCGAACGCAAGTATGCCACGCCCGCCGAGCTTCTCCGCGAGGCGGCTCACAGGGATCTGCAATCCCGCCATGGCGCCAGTGTAAAGGCCACGCACGACGGCGAGCACGCCGTACCCAAGGGCGAACTCGGCTTGCCAGACAGGAAGCAGGACGTAGATCAAATCCGTGTAGCCGTCGTGCAGCGCATGCGCGAGCCCCGCCACCATCAAGGTGCGCCGCGCGTGATTGCGGGATCTTGGAGCGGACGAGTTTGCGGCGATTGTCGCCAGGCCGGCCATCGACGGACCCCTCAAATACCCAACGTGCCGCCCAATATCGGACATCGTTGTGCGAGGGGAAGATGGAAGAAAACCGGACTTGTCTAGACTGCTAGATGAATGCCCGGTGTTGTCGGCAGCTCCTGACTTCTGCGTGATTGCTCCGTCGTGCTTTCGTTCCGGTCGGTCTGACGCGATATTGCATTGAGTGCCTGGGCCTCGCGCTGGAGGGTCCGGGGTGTGAATTCGCCGACGGTGCCCGATAACGGCGCCTTGAACGGTTGGTGAGGTCGCTGATGGATTTTCCTCTCACCTTGCTGAAGCTCGCCGGGTCTGTCGCCCTGCTTCTGTGGGGCGTCCATATGGTGCAGAGCGGTGTGCAGCGTGCCTTTGGCGCCAAGCTGCGCAGTTTTCTGAGCCATGCTCTTCGAAGCCGCTTCAAGGCGTTTCTTGCGGGCATCGGGGTCACCGCGCTGCTGCAAAGCAGCACTGCAACCGGGCTGATGGTCACGGGGTTCGCCGCCGGGGGCCTGGTTGACCTGGTGCCGGCACTTGCCGTGATGCTCGGCGCCAATGTCGGCACCACACTGATCGTTCAGGTCCTGTCATTCAACGTGGCGGAGATAGCGCCGGCGTTGATCTTGATCGGCGTGCTGATGTTCCGCCGCGCTTCGGCGTCGCCCCGTGATTTCGGCCGGGTGCTCATCGGGCTCGGCCTGATGCTGATGGCTTTGCAAAATTTCCTCGATCTACTCACCCCCTACGAAGACGTGCCGAGCCTGCGCCTCTTGCTTGGCGCCGTTGCAACCCAGCCTGTTCTCGACGTCATTCTGGCCGCTGGCCTCACCTGGGCAGCCCACTCCAGTGTGGCGGTCGTGCTGCTCGTCATGTCATTTGCTGCGAAGGGGACCGTCCCGCCGGAAGCCGCGTTTGCCCTCGTTCTAGGCGCCAATCTCGGCACGGCGATAAATCCGGTGCTCGAGGGGGCGACCGGCGACGATCCGGCCGCCAGGCGATTGCCGGTCGGCAATCTGTTGAACCGCGCGATCGGCATCGTGATCGTCCTTGCGGCGCTTCCGCCAATCAGCCGGGTCATGGTGGTGCTCGAGCCGGACAATGCACGGGCAGTGGCCGATTTTCACACCGCGTTCAATCTTCTGCTGGTGCTGGTTTTCTTTCCTCTCCTGCGGCCCTACGCGGCCTTGTTGCGCCGTATGCTGCCGAGCCAGGTCAATCAGGCGGACCCTGGACGGCCGATCTATCTGGATTCCTCGGCGCGCGAGACGCCGATCGTTGCCCTAGGCGGGGCAGCGCGCGAGGCTCTGCGTTTGGCCGATGTCCTCGACACGATGTTCTCGGGGCTTCGGGACGCTTTTGCCAAAGGCGACCGGCGCCAGATAGCCGAGACCAAGCGCCTGGATGATGTGCTCGACAGACTCAACACCGCAATCAAAGTCTATGTCACGTCCATCGATCCGGACGCGTTGAGCGATGCCGATCATCGCCGCGTGCGAGAGATCTTGGCGTTTGCTCTCAATATGGAGCACGCGGGCGATATAGTGGTGAGAAACCTGCTGGCGATCGCAAGTAGAAGGGTCAAACGTGGCGTCAGCTTCTCCAAGGCTGGCCAGGCGGAGTTGCTCACTATGATCGAGCGCCTGCAAACCAATGCGCGGCTGGCGGCATCGCTGTTCATGTCTGGCGATGAGCGCGCGGCCCGCCTTCTCGCGGCGGAGAAGGAAGTTTTCCGCAAGCTCGAGGCCGATGCGACAAGCGCCCACTTTGCGCGCCTGCGCGCAGGGCGCCTCGATACCGCAGAAACCAGCACCATGCATCTCGACGCCCTGCGCGATCTCAAGAACGTCAATACGCACCTTGTTGCTGCCGCGGCCTATCCTGTGCTGGAAAATATCGGAGAGCTGTTGCCGAGTCGCATCCGTCAGGACGACGAGGACCAGTCGCTGATGACACGCCGACGTATCGGCTGAAACGAAGATGACCGGGACCGGACCGCTGACGACAGGCTCCGCGCGCAGGCCACCGCGATCGGCGTAAGCTGACGGCCCGAGGTGCGTACCGCGTGACCCCAACGCCGATCGGGGCTAGCCTTCCGCCCAACACCAGGAGGATAGTCCTTGCAACGCCAGGTCCTTGCGATTGCCGGCGTGGAGCTCGAGCTGTTCGAGGCTGGCGAAGGCCCACCGATCCTGTTCCTGCACAACGGCGGTGGTTTCTCGCCTGACCAGCCGTTCGTTGCCCTGCTGTCAGCCAGACACCGCCTCATTGCACCGTCGCATCCGGGGTTCGGACGATCGAGCCTGCCCGACTGGCTCGATTCCTGTGACGACGTTGCCTACGTTCATCTCGCGCTCATGGACAGGCTCGGACTGCGTCAGGCTGATATCATCGGCTGCTCGATCGGCGGCTGGATCGCCGCCGAGCTTGCGACCAAGGCGCCGGAGCGCGTGCGCAAGCTGGTGTTGGTGGCGCCGGAGGGCGTCAAGGTTGGACCGCCCGACCGGCTCGACATCCCCGACATCTACGCGATGCCAGCCGATGAGTTGGAACGCATCTCGTACCACGATCCGGTGCAGATGCAGGTCGATCCGTCCCGGCTGAGCGACGAGGAGCTGGCGATCCGCGTGCGCAATCGCGAGACGACCGCGTTGCTGGTGTGGGAACCGTATATGCACAATCCGAAGCTCCGCCGCCGTCTGCACCGCGTGACCGCGCCGACATTGTTCCTGCGCGGCGAGAGCGACGGCCTGGTGCCAGCCGACTATATCGCGGCATACGCCGGCCTGCTCCCGAACGCGCGGGTCGAGACGATGCACGCCGCCGGTCACTCGCCGCATCTGGAACAACCAGAGGCATTCGGGCGCACGGTGCTGCAGTTCCTGGAGGCGGCACGATGAAGGCCTGGCATTTCAGCGAGAACGCGTATCCCTACTTGCCGCCGGCCGACGAGTACCCGTCGATCCGGGTCAGCCTGCCGAACCGGCACTACGATCCGGAGAAGGGTGCGGCGCTGTACGACCGCTTCCTCGACGAGTGGCTGATCGCGGAAGACGAGGGCATGGAGATCATGCTCAACGAGCATCATCAGACAGCGACCTGCGTCGATCCCGCCGCACCTCTGGTGCTCGCGGCACTTGCGCGCCTGTCCAAGAAGGCGCGACTGCTGATCCTGGGCAACCCGATCGCCAATCGTCGTCAGCCGGTACGTGTGGCAGAAGAAATGGCGATGGTCGATGTACTGTCGCGTGGGCGCCTGGAGGCTGGCTTCGTGCGCGGCGTGCCGTACGAAGTGTTGCCGGCCAACAGCAACCCGGTGCGCATGAACGAGCGTGAGTGGGAAGCGCTGGACCTGATCATCAAGGCATGGACCACGCATGACGGGCCGTTCAGCCATGAAGGCCGCTTCTTCCATTACCGTGCGGTGAACATCTGGCCGCGCTGCTATCAGCAACCGCATCCGCCGATCTGGATCAGCACCACCAGTCCTGGCGGTGCGGCGCATGTCGGTGCGCGCGGTTTCGTGCAGGCGACGTTCCTCACCGGTTTCGACGGTACTCGGGCGATCTACGACGCGTATCGTCGCGGCTGGCGCGAGGCCGGCCGCGGCCAGGATGTGCCGGCGCATCGCCTGGCCTACGCCGCCATGGTCTACACCGCGCCGAACGAGGCGGACGCACGCGCCGGTGCAGAGAAGCTGCTATGGTACATCACCTCCAACAAGGTGCCGCCGCACTTCGCCAATCCGCCAGGCTATGTGCCCGTGCAGGCGAACGTGGCCATGCTGCGCGGCGCCGAGCACCCGCTGAGCGCATTTCGCAAGTCGGCCAGTGTGGAAGGCGCGATCGAGGCCGGCATCATGTTCGCCGGAACGCCCGATCAGGTGTATCGGCAGATGAAGCGGCTGTACGACCATGTCGGCGGCTTCGGGCATCTGTTGATCATGGGCCAGGCCGGATTCCTGGAGCATGACGACACGGTGCTTGGCATCCGCACCTTCGCGCGCGAGCTATATCCGCGGCTGAAAGAAGAGTTTCCGGATACCGCGTTAACCGGATTGTCATTGCGAGGAGCGTAGCGGTCCCGGACCTGATCCGGGAAGCAACCTCGTTGGAGGCTGTGCACCAACTCCGAGATTGCTTCGCTCCGCTCGCAATGACAGTCTGAGGCATGTCTATGTCAGCAACCGACACCACAACGACCGAGGCCGGCCGCGACTTTATCCGCGACATCATTCAGGATGATGTCGACACCGGACGTGTGACGACGGTGGTGACCCGATTTCCGCCGGAGCCGAATGGCTACCTGCATATCGGCCATGCCAAGGCGATCTGTCTCAACTTTGGCGTCGCCGAGGAATACCGCGGCCGCTGCCATCTGCGCTTCGACGATACCAATCCGACGAAGGAAGAACAGGAATTCATCGACGCGATCAAGCGCGACGTCCACTGGCTGGGCTTCGACTGGGGTGAGCATCTCTATCACGCGTCGGACTATTTCGAGCAGCTCTATGAGTGGGCGGAGTACCTGATCCGCGAGGGCAAGGCGTATGTGGACGACACGCCGCCCGACCAGATGCGCAGCCAGCGCGGCACGCTGACCGAGCCGGGACAGAACAGCCCGTATCGCTATCGGTCGGTGGAGGAGAACCTGGACCTGTTCCGCCGCATGCGCGCCGGCGAGTTCCCCAATGGCGCGCGCGTGCTGCGCGCCAAGATCGACATGGCGTCGCCCAACATGAACCTGCGCGATCCGGTGCTGTACCGCATCCTGCATGCGGAGCATCCGCGCACGGGCAATGCCTGGTGCGTCTATCCGACTTACGACTACGCGCACGGGCAGTCGGACGCGATCGAGGGTGTGACACACTCCCTCTGTACGTTGGAGTTCGAAGACCACCGACCGCTGTACGACTGGCTCATCGAGAACCTGCCGGTGCCTGCGCACCCGCATCAGTATGAGTTCGCGCGGCTCAACATCGCCTACATGGTGATGTCGAAGCGCTTCCTGACCCGTCTGGTGCACGAAGGCCGTGTCAGCGGCTGGGACGACCCGCGCATGCCGACGCTGGCCGGCGTCCGCCGGCGCGGCATTCCGGCCGCCGCGCTGCGCGACTTCGTCCGCCGCAGCGGCATCACCAAATCGAACAGCGTCTCCGAGTACGCGTCGTTCGAATACTCGATCCGCGAACTGCTCAACCGCACGGCACTCCGACGCATGGCCGTGCTGCGCCCGCTGAAGGTGGTCGTCGAGAATTGGTCAGAAGGCCGCACCGAGACCTTGGAGGCGATCAACAACCCGGAAGATCCGTCGGCCGGCACGCGTCCTATCACATTTGGCCGCGAACTCTACATCGAGCGCGACGACTTCATGGAGAACCCACCAAAGAAGTTCTTCCGTCTCGGACCCGGTCGCGAGGTGCGCCTGCGTTATGGCTACTTCATCACCTGCCGCGAGGCCGTGAAGAATGCCGCAGGCGAGGTTGTTGAATTGCGCTGCACGTATGACCCCGCCACGCGCGGCGGCAACGCACCACCGGACGGTCGCAGGGTGCAGGCGACGCTGCACTGGGTCGCCGCCGCTGATGCAATCAAGGCCGAGGTGCGGCTGTACAATCATCTGTTCACGCGGCCCGACCCGGGTGCGGATGGCGATCTGATGGCCGACCTCAACCCGAATTCGCTGGAGGTGCTGCACGACTGTCTGGTGGAACCAGCGCTCGCAGCCACACCGATCGGCGAAGCAGTGCAGTTCGAACGCATCGGTTATTTCTCTGCCGATCCCGACTCGACACCCGGCAAGCCAGTGTTCAACCGTACCGTCGGCCTGCGCGACACCTGGGCCAGAGTACAGACCCGCGGATAACATCTGAAATCCCCCTCCCCTTGCGGGAGGGGGTTAGGGGGAGGGGGCCATGCATTTCGGTGCCGCGATGTTCTTTACCGATGCCTCGATGACGCCGATGGAACTCGGCCCGTTGCTGGAGCAGCGCGGCTTCGAATCGCTCTGGGTGCCCGAGCATTCGCATATCCCGCTGGTGCGTACCAAGCAGTTCCCCGGCGGCCCAGAACTGCCACGGCCCTACTACGACATCATGGACCCATTCCTGGTGCTGACCGCGGCAGCTGTCGCCACGAAGACGCTGAAAGTCGGCACCGGCGTCTGTCTGATCAATCAGCGTGATCCGATCCAGACCGCCAAGCTGGCCGCTTCGCTCGATCAGCTGTCGAACGGCCGTTTCCTGTTCGGTGTTGGCAATGGCTGGAACAAGGAGGAGATGGAGCACCACGGCACCAACTTCGAAAGCCGTCATAAGTTGTCGCGCGAGCGCATCGAGGCGATGAAGCTGATCTGGTCGCAGGACACAGCCGAATACCACGGCGAGTTCGTCGATTTCGCGCCGATGCAGACCTGGCCCAAGCCAGTGCAGAAGCCGATGCCGATCATCGTTGGTGGCGCTTTCCCCTACGGCGCGCGGCGCGCTGTGCGATACGGCGAAGGGTGGATTCCCGGCGCCGGTGCAACGCGGCATGGCGACATCGCCGAGACATTGCCGGCGTTCCACAGCCTGGCGCGCGAAGCGGGCCGCGATCCCGCAGCGTTGCCGGTTACGCTGTTCCGCGTCGGGGAAGACCTGGAGCGGCTGAAACAGTACCGCGATCTCGGCATCGCGCGTGTGGTCATCAGCCTTCCCGCGGCGAAGCGGGACGCGATCCTGCCGATCCTCGATCGCTGGGCGCCGTTGATGCGCGCGGTTGCGGCGTGAGCATCCACATCGGCGTTGGTGGCTGGACCTTCGAGCCATGGCGCGGGACCTTCTATCCCGCGGGTCTGGCGAGGAAGCGCGAGCTGGAATATGCCAGCCAGCATCTGACATCGATCGAGATCAACGGCACGTACTACGGCACCCAGAAGCCCGAGAGCTTCGCCCGCTGGTACGAGGAGACGCCCGACGGCTTCGTGTTCTCGCTGAAGGGATCACGCTTCACCACGAACCGCCGGGCGCTGGCCGAGGCGGGGCCGTCGGTGGAGCGCTTCGTCTCCAGCGGCTTGTTGTTGCTCAAGGAGAAGCTCGGACCGATCAACTGGCAGATGCTGCCGACCAAGCGATTCGACCCGGAGGATTTCGAGGCCTTCCTGAAGCTGTTGCCGCCTGAGGCGGATGGACAGAAGCTGCGCCACGTCGTCGAGGTGCGGCATCCCAGCTTCGCCTGCCCTGAGTTCATCGGCTTGCTGCGCAGCTATGGCGTAGGCGTCGTGTTCGCCGACCACGACAGCTACCCCTGCCTGTATGATCCTACCGCACCATTCGTCTATGCAAGGCTGCAACGTGCGTCCGAACAGGAAGCGTCCGGCTATTCGGCGGACGCTCTCGGCGCCTGGGCAAAGCGGGCGCAATCCTGGGCCAAGGGGAAATCGCCGCGGGACCTGCCGCTGGTTGCGCCGGCGGAGCCCAAGCCACCTGCCTCACGGGACGTCTTCATCTACATGATCAATGGCTTCAAGCCGAAGGCGCCGGCCGCCGCGATGGCACTGATGGCGCAGCTGTCCTGAGCAAAGCTGTGATCTACCTCACAGACAACGGGCACGTCATAGCCGATACCCCACGCTAGCCGGCCCAGGGGAGTACCGCGTATGGGCAGCGTGGTCGCCGACTGTACCGCATCCGGCAACGGATGCGTGGCCTCTTGCAGCAATGACGAGCGAATCGCTGGTATTCGGCGCCTCATCAAGCCCGATAGCGTGCTTAGTCTGCTGGCCGAGCGCGACCTGCTGGCGCTGCTGCGGCAATCGACTGTCCGAACGTTGCCTCGGCATCGCGTGCTGTTTCGCTGCGGCGACCCAGGCCGGATCGTCGCGCTGGTCCTGCAGGGCTTCGTCAAGCTGTCCAGCACAGCCCTGAATGATCGGGAGGTGGTGCTGGAGATTGCCGGACCCGGCACGCTGTTCGGCGAAATCGCCATACTCACCGATGCTGCGCGACGCGCTGATGCGACAACCTTGACCGCGTGCCGAATTCTGGCGATCGACGGTAGCGCGTTCCGCCACGCCCTTGCGCGTTCGCCGGAGGCGATGTTTGCGGCCATTCGGATGCTCAGCGATCGTTTGTCGGCCGTCACCGCACGTGGCATGGATGCAGTGTCGCTGCCGGCTCCGGTGCGACTGGCAAAGGCACTGCTGCACCTGGCGGAGTTGGCCTCCGAACGCGTGGAAAGCAGGATCCATATCGGCTTTCGCCTGTCGCAGCGTGAGTTGGGCGCCATGACCGGGCTGACGCGCGAGAGCATCAACAAGCACCTGCGGGCGTGGCGGGAAATGGGATGGGTGGAGCTTTCCGGCAGTGCGGTAACCCTGTGCGATGTGGTTGCTCTGCGCAACTATGTGCACCTCAGCGAACCAGCATAGCCGCGCAAAAAATCCGCATCGCGGCGTGAATTGATTCACTCTGGGCGAGGTCTGACTCTGTCAGTCTGACCACCGGCGCATTGCGGCCGAGTTGAATTGGCCGCGCCAAGCGCCGCCAGCCGACAACGACGCATTCAGGAGCCGAAGGGGGCGGCCATGATCATCAGCACGTTGTTGATAGCTCTTGCAGCGATCGGCCTCGCGGTAGTGGGTTGCGCATTCATAGCTCCGAGCAGTGGCGTCATCGATGATCAGGAAAGCGCCAACGATGATGTGCTCTGAGAGTGTGTGGCCAGCCTGAGTGGACATGAGCGCACGTGCCGGCCAGTCTCGTGGTGGCCAGCGCACGGGGAATCGTCATGCCCACAACCTGCATTCGCAATGCGGCCAGCATCATCGCCTGGGATGCAACGAACAAACGCCACGCATATCTGAATGGGGGCGACGTCGCGTTCACCGGTGACAGCCTGACCTATGTCGGCCGCCACTATGATGGCACGACCGACACCATCATCGATGGCACCGGCCTGATGGTCATGCCGGGCCTGATCGACCTGCATTCACATCCGAGCACTGAACCCTTCTACCGTGGCGTTCGCGAAGAGCACGGCGTACCCGCCATGTATATGAGTGGCCTCTATGAACGCTCGGTTGCGCTGCAGCCCGATGCCACTGCGCGCCGCGCCGGCAAGCAGGTAGCATTCTGTGAAATGCTGCTTACCGGCATCACCAGCGTCGCCGATCTGTCGGGAATCGATGAAGGCTGGATCGATACGGCCGCACAGAGCGGGCTGCGCGTTTTCCTGGCGCCTAGCTATGCGTCGGCGCGCTGGCACCTGGAGAACGGCTGGGCGCTGCAATACCGCTGGGACGAGACCGCTGGGCGCCACGGTCTTGATGCGGCGCTCGCGCTGATCGAGCAGGCGACGTCGCATCCTTCTGGCCGCCTGTCGGGCATCATCTCACCGGCCCAGATCGACACATGCACCACCGATCTGTTGCGCGACAGTTTCGCTGCGGCGGAAGCGCGCGACCTGCCGATCACGGTGCACTGCGCCCAAAGCGTCAATGAATTCCTCGTCATGGTCGATCGGCATGGCAAATCGCCAGTGCAGTTTGCCCGCGACCTCGGCATTCTTTCGCCGCGCACGGTACTCGGCCATGCGATGTTCATCGACGAGCACTCCTGGGTACGCTGGCATACGCGCACCGACCTGCGCACACTTGTCGATACCGGCACACATGTCGCGCATTGCCCATCGCCGTTCGCGCGTTACGGCCACACGCTGGAGGATTTCGGCCGCTACACCAGAGCCGGCGTCAATCTCGGTATCGGCACCGATGTCGCCCCACACAATGTCATCGAAGAGATGCGCCTCGCGGCGATTCTCGCAAGAGTTGCTGCGCGCGATATCACCACTACCAGCATCGGCGCGCTGTTCCACGCCGCGACGGTCGGCGGCGCCGATGCGCTGGGACGCTCCGATCTCGGCCGCCTGACGCCGGGCGCGAAGGCAGATCTCGTCCTCGTCGACCTTGGCAATCCCTGGATGCGGCCGGTGCGCGACCCGCTGCGCTCGCTGGTGTTCACCGCCGCCGAGCGCGCGATTCGCACCGTATTCGTGCATGGTGCGAAGGTCATGGAGCAAGGGCGCGTACTGACACTCGATCATCAGGCTGCGCTCGCCGGGGTCGTAGAGGGACAGCAGCGCATGCTGCGCGACGCGCCCAACCGCGACTGGGCAGGCCGCACCGCGGAGCAGATCTCGCCGCTCAGCCTGCCGACACTGGCATGAAGCAGGACCAAACCGGCAGGCAGACGACAAGTTGCCCCTGGCGACATTCGCCGCCGTTTTATTTTGCGCTTTGCGGTACAGAGACTATGCGTCAGAAGCCACCTGCAGAGCAGATCGCTTGACCTCCCCGCGTCGGGCCAACCTGCCAACTGCCGCATTGTCCAGAAGGGCGCCATCGTCGCGCTCGATCCACAGAGAAAACAGTGGAGACAGCATCCCGCGCCGTCGGGCTTCTTCCCTCGCACAGCAATTCTCGCGCCCTGGGGAGTGCATCACCATCGCAGGAAAAGGATTCCTTTCTGAGAATCGCACGTCCCACACGCGCATGATCTTCGACGATGATCAGGGTAGCCATGCGTGGATTGCGACTGCCCTCTACCGCGTGCTGCACTGACCTGGATCGAAGCGCGCGACACGATCCCGTGACTCACGGGACGAAGTTAGTCGGTCCTCTCGCCGGCCGCCCAGATGACCGTCGCGTCCAGCAATGCCTGCCTGTGGTGTGAAACGGTTCAGTGCGGCGCCGCTGGCGCGTCGCTACGCGACAGGCCCCGCCCATGGGGCTTTAAACCGAAAGAGGAACAAATGGTCGCGTTGCTGGTTGGTGTGGGAGCGTTGCTGCTGGCGGTCATCGTCAGCGCGCTGCTGGACCCGTCGCCGGCCCGCAAAGATCGGGCCGGCGACGACCTCTCATCAATGGGCGAGTGCGCGCCGGCGGTCTGACCGTCCCTTGAGGCTTTCGGCAGCGGCGTCGCCGCTAAGCCGATTCAGGCCACCGCTTCGGCTTCGATCTCCACCATGAATCGCGGGTCGGCGAGTCCCGCGACGAACAACAACGTCGAGCATGGCGCGTGGCCGGCATATACCGAATCGCGCGCAGCGCGGAACGACGTCAGCAACGAACGATCGGTCAAGAACACGGTGGTCTTGACCAGGTTGTGGACGGTCATGCCGTTCGCCTCCAGCACCGCGCGCAGGTTGGCGAAGGCCTGAGCGATCTGGCCCTCGCCGGTGCTGGGCACCGAGCCGTCCGGCGCCAACCCGACCTGCCCGGAGATGATCAGCCGCCGCTCGACACCTTCCAGCACCAGTCCGTGCGTGTAGCCGGTCGGCGCACGTACGGCCGGCGGATTGCTTGACGTAATCGTCGCCATCGTTGCTCTCCTCGGTTCTGCTACCGCGCGAGCCAGTCCCGCACGGTGTCTTTGATGAAGCGCGCATCCTCGGGGTTCGCCACCGGATTGCCGGCGCGATGACCCCAGATGCTGGGAATAGGCTTCAGTTCCGCCTGCGCAAGAAGCGCCAGCTCCGCCGCGTTGTCGGCGACGCGGAAGTACAGATCCGTCTCGCCCGGCATCAGCAGCACACGCGCACGAATTGCCCGCAGTGCGCGCTCCAGGTCACCGCTGTACAGCGTGTTGGCGCTGATGTCCGCCGCATCCCACGTGCGAAGCTGCGCATACTGGTTCGCGGCAGGCCGTGGCACGAACCGGTCCTCCCAGTCCGTCCGGAGGAAGGTCTCCAGATCGGGCGCCGTCCGCAGATGCAGGCCGGCACGATAAAAATCCTGGCTCAGCGCCCAGGCGGCATAGATGCGGGCGAAGGCTCGCTTGGCTGCGCGCGGCTCCGCAGAGAAACGGCCATCACCAAGATGCTCGGGTGCTGCTTCCAGTGTCGCTATCAGGCTGCGCAGGAAGACCTGGTTGTGCACTGCCGTGCGGGACACCCCGCAGTTCACGACGATGCGGTCAACCGCGTCGGGAAACACTGCAGCCCAGTGATATGCCTGCAAGCCACCCATCGACCAGCCATAGACGCAGGCGATGCGTTCTATTCGGTACAGATCGCGCAATGCCTGGCGCTGCGTTTGCACATTATCGAATATGGTCACCAGAGACGGATAATTCTCGGAATTCGAGGGACTGGATGACAGTCCGTTGCCGAACATATCGAAAATCACGATGAACCAGCGTGTCGGATCCAGCACATCGTCCGGGCCGATCAGCCATTCCAGATCGGGATGCTGCGCGCCATAGCTGGTGGGATAGACGATGACGTTGTCGCGCGCCGGCGACAGCGTGCCGTGCGCCTTCCACGACAAGCGCGCGTTGCGCAGCATCTCTCCGGATTGCAGCGTCACGTCGCCAGCGTCGTAAGTTCCCTGCTGCGTAGGCCAGGCCACCACTTCCCCCTATGGTCGGGCATGCAACATGGTTGGCTTTGCCGCGCGTCCTCGCAAGGGGTGAATTGATGGTGTTGCGCCTGATCGCCGTCGGCCGGCTGCGTGGCGCGCCAGAGGCGGCGCTCTTCGACCGCTACAACGCGCGTATGCGGCCCAAGTTTGCGCTGACCGAGATCGTCGAGGCGCGTGGCGCGCCGGCGGAGGTTAAGCGACGCGAAGGAGCGGCGCTGTTGGCGGCGTTGCCCCGCCCGGCATTTGTGGTCGCCCTCGATGCCGGCGGCGCTGTGCCAAACAGCGAGGAACTGGCCCGCCTGTTGGAACGCTGGTTCGGCGTCGGCCGCACCATCTGCTTCCTGGTTGGCGGTGCAGAGGGGCTGGACGCAACAGTGCTCGCGCGCGCCGACTACGTGCTGTCACTTGGCCGCCTGACTTGGCCGCATTTCCTGGTCCGCGGCATGTTGGCCGAGCAGGTCTATCGTGCCCAAACGATTGCGGCGGGACATCCCTATCACCGCGCGGGGCGGCCTTGAGGACCGCCCCGGGGCGTATTCGCTACACCGTTGCGCCGGTCAGCAGATCGCCGAACCGCACCCAGGTCTTGCCGTCCCACTTCATGAACTGCATCGACGTGATCGGCCGATGGTCAGTATGGCTCGTGTTCACCTTGATGCCTGGCAGTACTACCGGCAGTTCGAGGTCATGCAGGCTCTCCGCCTGTTTCATCACGTTCGCACGCGAGAAGTCGCCGCCGCACTGCTTCAGCACCTGCAGCATCGTCTTGCTGACTGCGTAGGCGAACACGTAGCTGGCATCGGTGACATCGCCATCCGGCATGTACTTCGCCATGAACGTGCGCCACTCCTTCATGCCCGCGTCGTCGTTGAAGATCGGATCGGTCGGATCCTTCAGATATGCCGTGCTCAGCATACCGACCGCCTTCTCGGGACCGGCCGGCGTGATAACCCCGCCGACCGAGATTGCGACGTTGGTCATCAGGAAGGTCGGTTTCCAGTTAAGATCGTACACTTTGCGGATCGCCTGCGCGGCGAACTTGGGAATGGCCGCAACCAGCAGCACGTTTGCGCCAGAGTTCTTCAAGTCGACAATCTGCGAGTCGATCGTCGGATCGGTCGTCTCGTAGCTGTTCGACCGCGTGACGATCTGGTCCCACTTGTCGCCCAGAATGTCCCGGACACCGGTGGGATAGTCCTTACCGAAGTCGTCGTTCTGATACAGGATCCCGAGCTTCGGGTCCTTCACCTCCTGCAACATGTATTTGGCGTAGATCTGCGCCTCGGTCCGGTAGCCTGGCTGAAAGCCCATCGTCCATGGGTATTTCTTGATATCAGCCCACTTGCTCGCGCCGGAGCCGACGAACAGGTGTGGAATCTTCTTGTGATTGAGGTACTCGGCGATGGCCGAATTGCATGGCGTGCCGAGGTTCTGAAAACAAAAGTCAACCTTGTCTGCCTCGACCAGGCGGCGAACCTGCTCCACCGTCTTGGGTGGGCTGTAGCCATCGTCGTACGAGATGAAGTCGATCATGTGTCCGTCAACGCCGCCCTGCTCGTTGACCATCTTGAAGAACGCGCTCTCGGTGCGGCCGATGACGCTATAGGTCGAAGCCGGCCCGCTGTACGGCATGGTGTTGCCGATCTTGACTGTCGGCGTTTCCGCACGTGTACGCGTCGTTGCCCCCAGTGTGGCGGCGGCGAAGCCGGAGGTCACCGCGGCTCTTCGAGTGATCATGCTTTGTTCTCCTGAACGACGTAGTCTCCCGTCCCGGCTCTTTGGCCGGCGTCGCGACATTGCACCCTTGCCGCCGGCGCCGCTACCGTCCCTGCACGCAGCCTTGCGCGGAGAGCGATCATGGACGTCCCGATCACACATGACCTCGCAGCCGATCTGGCATGGCCACAGGAAGGCGTGACCAGGGTACCTTTCCGCGTGTTCTCCGATCCCGGGATCTACGCTGAAGAACAGAAGCGACTGTTCCGCGGACCGATCTGGAATTTCCTCTGCCTGGAGGTCGAGATACTGCGACCGGGCGACTGGCGCCTCGCAACGGTTGGTGAAACCCCTGTCGTCGTGACGCGTGACGAGCACGGCGCAATCCATGCGATGGTGAACCGCTGTGCCCACAAGGGAGCGCTGGTCTGCCTGCAAGAGCGAGGCAATGCCAAGGCACTCACCTGTGTCTACCATTCATGGAGCTATGACCTGGCTGGCCGATTGCAGAGTGTTGCCTTCCGCCACGGTGTCCGCGGGAAAGGCGGAATGCCGGAGGATTTCGACACCGCGAGGCACCGGCTCGAACAATTGCGCGTCGAGGTGTTCTGCGGGCTGGTGTTCGGCACGTTCTCCGACGCGACGGTGCCGGTGGAAACGTATCTCGGCGACACCATGGCCCGCATGATTCGCCGCAATCTCGGACGCCCGCACCGCATCCTCGGCATGCACAGCCAGATCATCCACAACAACTGGAAGCTGTACGCCGAGAACGTCCGTGACTCGTACCACGCAACGCTGCTGCACACCTTCTACACCACGTTCAAGGTGAACCGGCTGGATATGGACGGCGGCATGCTGCTGTCCGAGGATGGGCGGCATTCGATCAGCTACGCCAAGCGCGACACGCTGCAGCAATCGGACGAATACCGGAAGGTTCACTCGGCGCAGTACGGCTCGGCACTTGCAGCGCCGGAAATGCTGGACACTTTCACCGAATTTGACGACGGTGTGACTCACTGCATCCAGACGGTGTTTCCCACCCTGGTGGTGCAGCTGACGCTGAACTCGCTGGCGGTGCGCTTCTTCACCCCACGCGGCGTGGATAAGACCGAGCTGTTCTGGATCTATCTCGGCTACCGAGATGACAGCGAACAGCAGACGCGGCAACGGCTGATGCAAAGCAATCTCACCGGCGCGGCGGGGTTGGTCTCACTGGAGGATGGCTGCATCAACGAGTTCGTTCAGCGCGGCACCCGCGGCAGCGAGGATCGCAACGCCTTCCTCGAAATGGGCGGACGCGATGTCGCCTCGTCCGACGGTTCCCGTGCGACCGAGACCGGCATCCGTGGCTTCTGGCAAGGCTATCGCAAGCTGATGGGCTTCTAGTGTGGTGGTTCCGAAGTCCGCCGCTTTGTGGATCAGCCGCCGTAGCGGACTTCGGAACCAGGAACCACACTAGAATCAATGGTTTGCTAGTGTCCTCATCGATTCGGAAGTCCGCATCTAGCGAAACCACACTGTGACGGACTTCCGAATCGGGACACTAGGCCATGCGTGAGGCGATCGAGGATCTGCTGTGCGACTATGCCGAGACCATCGATAGCGGCGACCTTGAGCGGTGGCCCGGCTTCTTCACCGAAGACGGCGAATACCAGATCATCACGCGCGAGAGCCACGATGCCGGCCTGCCGATCGGCATTTTGTACTGCGGCAGTCGCGGCATGATGGAAGATCGCGTGCAAGCGCTGCGCACCGCGAACATCTACGAGCCGCATGCCTATCGGCACATACTCGGACGCCCACGCCTCGAAAGGCAGGGTGAGGAATTCGCCGTGCGGTCGAACTTCTGCGTGTTCCGGATCGCCCAGGACGGCGACACGGTGACCTTTGCCACGGGCCGCTACTTGGACCGGATCGTGCACGATGGCGGTGTGCCACGGTTCCGCTCGCGCCGTGCTGTGCTCGATTCACGCCGCGTCGATATACTGCTGGTCTTGCCGTTGTAGCTAGTCTAGAGCGCGATCGCTTGAAGCGGAATCGTTGGAAAGCGTGAATCGCGCTCTACATCAATGAAGCGCAGAGCATGATCGGGTCGACCTGATCCGATCATGCTCTAAGCCGGCAGTTCGGACGTGGCACGCGCGGCCTGGGGAAGCCATACGCTGACCGTTGTGCCGATTCCCTCCTCGCTTTCGATCGACAGCTGGCCGCGGTGGCGATTGACGATGTGCTTGACGATGGCGAGGCCGAGACCAGTGCCGCCGGCGGCGCGCGATCTGCTGGTATCCACACGATAGAAGCGCTCCGTCAGCCGCGGCAGATGTTCGCGCGGGATGCCGGTACCTTCGTCGCTGACGGTCAGCAGGATCCCCGGGCGTGTGCGCGAGGCGACGGAGAGTGAAAGATGCACCGTGCCTCCGGCCCGACCATACTTCACGGCGTTGTCCAGCAGATTTTGCACCACCTGGGTCAGCTGGTCGGCATCGCCGGTCACGGGCGGCAGATCGTGCGGGATACGCAGGTCAAGCTTGATCGAGCGTTCCTGCAGCCTTGGCTCGAAGCCGGCGGCGAGACGCGTCAACAGTTCGCGCAGTTCCACCGTCTCGGATGGCACCTGATGTTCGATGAGTTCGATGCGCGACAGGCTCAGCAGGTCGTCGATCAACCGATTCATGCGCGCGGCCTGCTCGCCCATGATGCCCAGGAAGCGCTGCTGTGCCGGAGGGTCATCGGCG
This sequence comes from Acetobacteraceae bacterium, assembly GCA_024280945.1. GTDB lineage: Bacteria > Pseudomonadota > Alphaproteobacteria > Acetobacterales > Acetobacteraceae > JAMXLO01. Next base: position 79,416 of record JAMXLO010000053.1, on the reverse strand, counting down.
GCAGGTCCGCGCAGCGTATCGATGAAGCCGATCAGCGATGCCAGCGGCGTGCGCAACTCGTGGCTGACATTGGCGACGAAGTCGGCGCGCATGCGTTCGACCGCCCGTTCCCGCGTGCGATCGGACAACACGAGTATGGCGCGGCCACCATCGGCGATCGGCGGGTCCATCGGCACCACTGCGGCATGCAGCTCGCGTGGCACCGGCACCGGCAGGGTCACGTCCGCGGTCTGGTTCAGCCCAGAAGTGAAGGCGCGGTCGATCGCGGCGCGCAGGTCGGGATGGCGCAGCACCGCCGGCATATCAGCGCCGAACGCTGCGCGCGCGGCGGAATTGGCGCGCCGAACACTGCGATCCTCCCCGAGCACGATCAACGGGTCCGGCAGGCGCTCGGCCACTGTGCCATCGGCGCGGCGCAGCTGGTCGACGAGGTGCGCGCGCCCTGCCATGCGGCGGCCGAGCCGCTCCAGGTCAGCACCAAGACCCTGCAGGCCGGGCAGCTCCGGGCGACGTGGTGTGATCGGCTCATCGGCGGCAATCCGCCGGACGCTGTCCGTCAGCACCTCCAAATCGCGATACCAACGTATCGCGAGCAGCACCGCCGCAATCAAGGTTGCGGCAATCGTCACCAGTGCTGGGCCAGGCGCAATCTGCTGCATCATTGCCAGCACGACCAAGGTAACGACCGGGACTCCGGCGACCATTGCCGCCGTTCCCAGCACCCGCATGGCTATTTGCTGGGTTCCACGCGCTGGTGGCGCGCTCGTATGCCGCGCTCGATGGCCGTGGCGACCAGCGGATCCAGGTGCAGTTCGGTCCGTACGAAATCCAGCATCTCCAGGGTCCGCTGCCTGGCCACCTGGCTGGCGGCCACAACCTCGCAGGCGAGCACGTAGGCGGTCTCGCGCAGCCGTGGCTCGAGCGCGCCGCGGATGAGTCCCGCCGCATGCTGCAGACCGTCATCCTCGTTCAGCAGCTTCACCGCAGCGTCCGTTGCGGTGTTGAGCTGCTCCGAGGTGAAATCGTGGAACGCCGGCAGCGTCTGCACGATGCCCGACATGACGCCAATTTCGCGGTCGCTCATGCCGCCGTCAGCGGCTGCGACCAGCACCATGGTCAGGACCAGTGCTTCGGGCGCGGCCAGACCGTCACGCGCGCGCATCATCGGACTCCGGGTTGCGTTGTGCGAACCTGATCGAACCGCGAGAACAGTTCAAGCACTCAGCGGCTGGCCCAGGAATTCGCGCGTTTGTTTGACCGCCTCGGCGAGGCCGACCCGGCGGGTGGTTACACCAGCAGGGAATGCCGACAGCAGCCGCGAGGGGGTCTGCCGGTCGAGCAGGACGAAAACGCCGCGATCGGTGGCGCGGCGGATCAGCCGTCCGAAGGCCTGGCGCAGCCGCAGCCTGGCGATCCGGTCGTCATAGGCTTTCGGATCGCCGCCCGACAGGTGGATGCGCCGCTCCCGGTGCAGAATGTCGGGGCGTGGCCACGGCACTTTCTCGAACACGACGAGGCGCAGCGCACGGCCGGGCACGTCGACGCCATCGCGCATCGCGTCGGTGCCAAGCAGGCAGCTTTCTTCCTCGGCGCGGAAGATGTCCACCAGCGTGCCGTTGCCCATCGCATCGACATGCTGTGCGTAGAGCGGGATGCCCGCCTGCTCCAGTTCCGGGGCAATGCGGGCATGTACCGCCTGAAGCCGACGAATGGCGGTGAACAGACCCAGCGCACCGCCACCCGCAGAGACGAACAGGGCACGATACGCCGCGGCAAGCTGGGCAATCGCCTGCCCCGGACTTGATCCGGGGCCGGCCTGCACATCTGTGACGATGAAGGCGCGGGTCTGGGCCGCGTAGTCGAACGGGCTGGCGACGGCGGCACGGATCGCCGGCGATGGCAGATGCAGCGCGCCAACCCGTGCCTCGGCCGATTCCCAGGCGGTTTCCGGGTCAACGTCGCCCGCATCGCGCAGTGTGGCGGAAGTGACCAGGAGCCCCTGCGCCGGTGCCGCCAGCGATGCCGCGAACGGGATCGTGGGGTCGAGCCAGTGGCGGCGCAGCCCGACATCGATCTCACGTCCGCCGTCCGCCCGCGTCAGATGCAGGAACAGGATCTGATCGGGTCGTTCAGCGCTCCGTGGACCCGGCTCGCCCAGTGCATGCAGCATGTTCTGCCAGGCCACGAGCGGCGCAAGAACGCGGCGACTGAGCGAGCGGCCGGCGGCCTCGATGCGGTTGCGGGTGGCGGCGTCAATGTCGTCCGCCTCCTCATCGAGCCGCGCGAGCAGGCGTTCGCGCAGCGTGGCGACCGGCTCGGCGATGCGTGCCATCGCGCGGGCGAGGCGCTCGGCCGCCTCGCCGACCCGCGGTCCGAGTGGAAAGACGTCGCATTCCAGCGCCCCCCTGCCCGCGTCATCGCCCGGCGCACGGGCCAGTATCTGATGCCGGATCTCGCGCAGGAAGGCCTCGGTCGGATTGGGCCGGCCCGGCTCCGTGCCGCCAAGCTCCGGATGGTCGGCGCTGATGCGCCCGCCCCAGCCCGGCGCCGGCAGCGCGCGCGCGGCCTGCACTGCGGCATCCAACGGAGCCTCGAGCAGCGGTCGGGCTGCCACCAGTTCCTCGAGCCGTCGACGCAGGCCACGGGCGCGCGAGCGGCCGCCTTCGGCACCCAGTAGCCAACGGCGCAGTTCCGCCGTCTCCAGGCCGGAGAGTTCGGCGGAGAAGGCGCCATCGGCAGCATCGAACACGTGATGGCCCTCGTCGAACACATACCGGCTGGGCACCTGGCTGTCGTCCAGCCCGCCCCAGGCTGCCTGCGTCATCACCAGCGCATGGTTGGCGACAACCAGCTGCGCCGTGCGAGCGCGACGGATCGTGTGTTCGACAAAGCAGCGCCGCCAATGCGGGCAAGCGGCGTGGATACATTCGCCACGGCGATCGGCGAGCCCCAGGATGGTGCCGGTGCCGAACAGCTCGGTCAGCCAGCCAGGCAGGTCGCCGCCCTGGATATCGCCATCATCGGTGACCAAGGCCCAGCGAGCGATCAACGCCAGCGGGATCAGCGCTGCGGGCGACAACCCCGAGACCGCCGGTGCCACTGCATCCTCCAGGTTCAGCAGGCAGAGGTAATTCTCGCGGCCCTTGCGGACCACGACGCGCTTGTGGCGCTCGAACGGGTCCGGGAACAGGTGGGTCAGTTCAGCATCGATCTGCCGCTGAAGATGGCGGGTGAATGTGCTGATCCACACACCGCCGTGGTTCTTTTCCGCCCACAGGCTGGCCGGGGCGAGGTAGCCAAGGGTCTTGCCCGTGCCGGTGCCGGCTTCCGCCAGAACGAGATGCGGATCGCCCCGGGTTTCGCGTGGCGCGAAGGCGGCCGCCGCCGCTCCGGCATAGTCGGATTGGCCAGGGCGTGTCTCGGCGTCTGGGCCAAGCATCGCTGCGAGACGCGATCGCGCCTCGGCTTCCGCCACCGGCAGCGAGGACGGCGGCGGGGGTGGCGCGGCCTCCTCCCATTCCGGCAGCAGCTTCCAGACTCGCAACGCCTCGCTGGACGGCCGGGCATCGGGACGATCCAGCGCGGCAACAACTGACGGTCCCCAGCCCCAGCCCGCCTGGCCCATGCGCGTCGCCAAGCCCGCCGCGTCGCGGTTCAGCGCAGTGTCGCGACCTTGCGCAAGCCGGTGCAGCAGCGCGGCGGCGAGTTCTGGCAACAGCGCCGCCTCGGCCTCCAGACCGGCACGAGGCTCGAAGTCGAGCGCCATGGCGAGGCCGCGTGGCGTCGGCGCCGCTGGCCGAGCCGGCAGTACGAACGCAAACAGCTCAAGCAGATCGAACGCTGGTCCTCCGCGCAGGCCAAGGCGACGGAAGGTCGCCGGCGCATGCACCAGCAGCGGCGGCGGCAGATTGCGCAGTCGTGCGGCGGCTTCGGCGCTGCTCAGCAGCAGAAGTTCGCCATCAGTGGTGAAGATGGCTGCGCGACCATGTCCCGCAACGATGGATGGGGCGTCCGGCAGAACAATGCGCGATCCGGTCACCTACTATGGGTACAGCAGATGGGCTAGCTAAAGAAGAGAGGTCGCTATCTGAACGACTTGCAATGATGGTACGATTGACCCGGCACCCGGCGGTTTCTAGCTTTCGGACAATGTCCGCAACTGTTCGCAACAACGACACGGCGCATCCAAAAATCTGGCCGTTCGAGGAAGCTGCCAAGGTCGCGCGCCGGCTCTCCGCCATGGGCAAAGACCATGCGCTGTTCGAGACCGGCTACGGCCCATCCGGTCTGCCGCACATCGGCACATTCGGCGAGGTCGCACGCACCTCTTGGGTGCGTAACGCGTTCCACGTACTGACCGGCCTACCGTCGCGACTGATTGCATTCAGCGACGACATGGATGGGCTGCGCAAGGTGCCGGACAACGTGCCGAACCGCGACCTGCTGGCGCAGCACCTTGGCAAGCCGCTCACGCGCATCCCCGATCCGTTCGGCTCGCACGACAGCTTCGGCGCGCACAACAACGCACGGCTCCGGGCATTTCTCGACTCGTTCGGCTTCGATTATGAATTCGCCTCCTCGACCGAGTACTATATGTCCGGCAAGTTCGACGCGGCGCTGATCCGGGTGCTGGAGTGCTACGACGAGGTGATGGCAGTCATCCTGCCGACCCTGGGGCCGGAGCGGCGCGCGACCTATTCGCCGATCTTGCCCGTCCACCCCCGCACAGGGCAGGTCATGCAGGTGCCGATGGAGCACCGCGATGCCGCCGCGGGTACGGTGGTATGGCGTGATCCGGACACTGGCGCATCATTCGAAACTTCAGTGAAAGGCGGCGGCTGCAAACTGCAGTGGAAGGCCGACTGGGCGATGCGTTGGTACGCTCTCGGCGTCGATTACGAGATGTCTGGCAAGGACCTGATCGACTCGGTGCGCCTGTCCGGACGTATCTGCCGTATCCTCGGCGGTCAACCGCCAGAAGGGTTCACCTACGAGCTGTTCCTTGACGAACGTGCGCAGAAGATCAGCAAATCGAAGGGTAACGGCCTGTCAGTCGAAGAGTGGCTGCGCTATGCGCCACCCGAAAGCCTGTCGCAGTTCATGTTCAATGCGCCGCACCGGGCCAAGCGGCTGTATTTCGACGTGATCCCGCGCGCAGCGGATGAATACCTCGCGAATGCGGCCAGGCTGCAGCCGGACGATATGCTGAACCCCGCCTGGCATATCCATGCGGGGCGACTGCCGAATCACAGCGGCAGCCCAGTGTCGTTCGGTATGCTGCTGAATCTTGCCTCCGTCGTGAATGCGGAGACGCCGGCTATATTGTGGGGCTTTATCCGCCGCTATAGCCCCGATGCATCGCCCGAAACGATGCCGTTCCTTGACCGGCTGGTCGAACACGCGATTGCCTACTATCGCGACTTCGTGCGCCCCCAGAAACGCTATCGCCACGCCAGCGATATCGAACGCGCCGCGCTGACGGACCTGGCGGAGACGCTGAAGGGCCTCGATCATGGCGCCGATGCAGAAGCGATCCAGACCATTGTTTATGAGGTGGGCAAGCGACATCCGTTTCCGGAACTGCGGACCTGGTTCGGCTGCCTTTATCAGGTGCTGCTGGGTCAACCGGAAGGCCCGCGCTTCGGTGGCTTTGTCGCGCTATACGGCATCGACGAGACGGTCGCATTGATCGAGGCTGCGCTGTCTCGCCCAGCGGACGCTGCCTGATACCCATGCGCGCGCAACGCCCGCGCAGCTGGGGCGCCGCCTGCCTTCGGCAGTTGCCGGCAACGCTGGGAGTCCTGCTGCTGATCGGCGCCATCTACGTTGTGCAGAAAGAATTCCGCCACCTGCGGCTGCGCGATATCGAGGCGGCGCTGCACGACTATCCGATGCGCGCATTGGCAATCGGCTTTCTTTGGACCGTGTTGTCATATGCCGTGCTGACGATCTACGACCGGCTCGGCACGATCTACGCCGGCCATAAGGTCTCCTACGGACGCGTCGCCTTCGCCTCTTTCTGTGCCTACGCGCTGTCACACAATCTTGGTTTCGCTGCCGTGTCGGGGGCGGCGGTACGCTATCGGCTGTACGCCCACTGGGGGCTGACGCCTCTCCAGATCGCCAAGACGGTGGCGTTTTGCAGCCTGACCTTTGCTCTCGGAGGAATGGTACTCGGCGGGGCGATCCTGTTTTTGGAACCGCACTCTATCCCGTTCTTCGGCGAGCACCTGCCCAGCGCGGCGATGTACGCAGTGGGTGGAATGCTGTGGGGCATCGTCATCGCCTACGTCACGCTGTCGCGCATTCTCGGCACCGTACGGCTGTTCGGCTTCGAGATCGTGCTGCCCGGCTGGCGAATGGCGGTGTTGCAGGTGGTGCTCGCCACGGTCGACGTGGCGATCACGGCGTCGATCTTCTATGCGCTGCTGCCGCCGACCCCGAACCTCACCTGGCTGATCTTCCTCGGGGTCTATGTCTCATCCTACACGGCTGGGTTGGCCGCCAATCTGCCAGGCGGCATCGGCGTGTTCGATACCGCCATGTTGCTTGGCCTGGAACCCTATTTGGACGCCCCGCAGATCGTCGGCGCGATCGTGGTGTTCCGACTTTACTACTATGTCATTCCGCTGTTCCTGGCTGGCTTTTTGTTCACCGGCAACGAACTGCTGCTGCGTGGCGAGTCGCTGTTGCGGCGCTGGGAGAGGCTGGGGACGCTGGCGCGCTGGAGCGAGCCCGACTTTGCCGTCGCCAGCGCTACCGGACTGGTCGCGCTATGCGGCGTGCTGCTGCTGTGTGTCGGGGTGCTGGCGCCACCCTCTGACTTTTTCTGGATCGATCCCGATTTCGCCGACATGGCCAATCAGGCGGGGCAGTTCATTCCCTCGCTGATTGGGGCCGGGTTGATCGTTGTCGCCCTCGGCCTGTCACAGCGAGTCAATCTGGCCTGGGGCGCGACGCTCGTCCTGCTGGTGCTCGGCGCCGCCTTCACCGCCACGCAGGCGCAGCGGCTGTGGATCGTCGGCGTTCTGGTGGTGGTGGCCGTGCTGGTGGCACCATTGCGACGCAGCTTCTATCGCCACGCCAGCCTGCTGAGCGGTCCGCTCGACGCGGCGAGTGCGATTCCGCTGTTTACTCTGGTCATCTGCCTGCTGGCGTTGGCAGGTACGCGCCCGCGCGTGCACCTGCTGTCGAACAACGCCTGGTGGGCGGTGGTGATGTCGCGGGAACTGCCGCACTCGCTGCGGCTGACGGTCGCACTGGCCGTGGCGTTGGCGCTGATTGCCATCTGGCGCCTGCTGCGTCCGGGGAAGGTGCGTTGGCTGCCATGGGACACCGCGGCACGGCAGCAACTCGCACGACTGGGGGGCGCGATCCCGCCGGCACGGGCTGATGGCGTTGTGCTGGGCGAGGCGGAGCGCGCCGGCATTCCGTTTCGGCGCTGCGGCCGTGTGCTGCTGGCCATCGGCGATCCGGTGGGAGCGGAGGCAGACCGCGTGTCAGCGATCTGGCGATTACGCGACCTGGCGCAGCAGGAGGGTCTCGATCCAGCGTTCTGGCGCGCGGGGCCGGCACTGCTGAAGGTGTATGGCGATCTGGGCCTCACCGCGCTGCCGCTCGGGCCGGACGGCCTGCCGCTGCCGGAGACGACTGACGAGACACCGGAAGCAGCGCAGTACCTGGTCTGCGTTGCTGAGCGGGACCTCACCACGTTGCTGCCGCTGCTGCCACAACTGGCGACGAACCAGGACATAGTGCCGGCGGCAGCGTAGAGCCGAACCGCGGCTATGCCGCTCCGTGGAGCCCAGCAATCTCGGCGATAGTTGGACAACATCTTGTGGTGACCGTTGAACGATGCGTGCCGATGCGAAATGCGGGCTTTGTTTTGAGGGCCGGCATTTGAGTGGCCGTTTCAGCCGGCAGACCACCGAGACCGCATAGATGCGGGACAGGATCATTCGCCTCTTTTGGCTCATGACTGATCAGGGTGTCTTCGCACTGAGCAACTTCGTGCTGAACGTGCAGTTCGCCCGATGGCTCTCCCCCCACGAATACGGACTGTTCGCGATCAGCTTCAGCGGTTTCGTGCTTCTCTCGGTTGTGCACTACGGATGTCTCCTGGAGCCACTCCTTGTGCTGTCAGCGCAAGTGGAAGCTGGCCGCCGCGGCTCTTACCTGATGACGCTGTTGCGCCTTCACCTGTTGCTGTTTGGCTCCGCGGTTGCTCTCTGTGTACTCGCGCTCATGGGTGCATTGGGCCTCGGGCTCGTCGAAATCGGTTGGCTTATCGTGGGCGCGGGCATCGGAGGCTCGGCAAACCTTGCACTGCTCACCGCGCGCCGGCTGTGCCTGATTTTCCTCAGCACGCGGATATCGGCCCTGATAGGCACGATCTATTTCCTCGGTGTGGTCATAACCAGCTACATGAGCATGCAGCTTTGGACCGTTTCCTGGTTCGCAATCTGGGAGATTATCGGCGCGTGGTCGCTCATTTGCACCGCGGTGATCTTCGGGCTCCTGGTGGTTCGGCTGAAAGGCGGGCAGCCGTTTGCCTTGTCGGAGGTCCTGAAATTCCAGGCGCGATATGCGCCTTTCACGTTGATCGGTGCGCTTGGGACCTGGGTCACCGCCGAGAGCATCATGATTTTCCTGGCGAGGATCCAAGGTCTGGACGCCGTTGCGGAGACACGCGTGGTTTTCAACCTTGGAAGCCCGCTCGTACAGATAACGATCGCGATGAACGCGTTCTGGCTTGTGGGGTTCAGCGCGAGACAAGCCAATCGCGAACATCACGGCATCGCAGGCGAAGCGGTGCCCTATATCGCCGTGTGTTTGTTGGCGACCCTGCTCACGAAGTTCGCGGGTGTGCCGGTGATGGATTTTCTGTACCGAGGCGAATACGCAGAAGTCGCGTGGCAGCTGCCAATCTATTGCCTCGCGATCGGCATGGCCGGCCTCACACAGGTGATCGGAAGTTCCTTCAAGGCCCGCGGCCAGTTGTTCCGCGGCAATCTCCCACAGATCGTATGCGGTGCTGCCACGCTGATCGCGAGCATCCCACTGATGGAGACGTTCGGTCAGCCTGGCGCTGTCTACACAAACTTTGCGGGAAATGCGACAGGACTTGGCATAGCGGCGCTGCTGATCGCCACCGGCAGCAGAACAAGAGGGGTGCTGCGGTGATGACAGAGCTGGTGCCTGCTCTCATGTGTCATTGCGACCCTCGCGCAGGCGAAGTGAAGCAATCGCGCAACAGGTGCGCTCCTGGCCCGGGATCGCTTTGTCGCTTCGCTGCGCGATGACACTGAACGTGACATTTGTCGTCTGGGCTGAGGGAACCACCTGGAGGAGCGACCGTTACCTCCCATTCGATTTCGGAAGGAGGTCGGCAATGAAGCCGGTAATGACCTTTGGTCTAGCGGTTGCCTTCACCTCGGTGCTCGCCATTCCGGGATTGGCGGTGAGTAGCAGTGAACAGGCCCGTGAGGCGAACACGCTCAATCGAGCGGAATCGCCGAGTCAGACCACCACACCTTGGTCATCGACCATGAGTTCACCGAATACGCCGAGCCATGACGGCAACAGCCAGCTCGGAACCAAGCAGCGGAACAGCGCGGACGCTAGCAATCAAGCGGCGGGCTCGATGCCACGATCTTCGACCAAGGGTTCAGTCAACGCGCCGAGCCACGAGGCGGATCGTCAACTCGGTCAGCGGGACAGCACCAACCCGGCTGCAACGAACCCCGGATGCGGTGGGGCGTGCTGATCCGATCAGGCTACGCCACGCGGTCCAGCCACAGGACCTGGCTGTTTCGCCTGACGCAAACCAGGGCGCGAACAGCTAACCACACAGCGTAATTGACGCACCGAAGAGGGGCCGGCTGGGCGCCGGCCTTTCGGGTGTACGGTGTCTCTCCTCCAACTTGCCCCAGATCCGTCGGGGGCATCTTTTTGCCCAGTGATCCTTGCGTCGGACAAATCCCGAAAACCGCGTTGGGGCTTGGGCCAAGCGGGCTGGCGCGAGCCGATGCCATTGCTTGTCCAATGTGGCATGTTCACCGGATGGCGCAGACTCGCTGTCCCCGCCCAGCCGGCCCCGCGCCGGATGCGCAGACACTGCATGATGCGGCGCTCGCATATCTCGCTCGCTACGCCGCAACCGAAGCCGGACTTCGCCGCGTATTACAGCGGCGAGTGGATCGCTGGCAGCGCCAGGCCCAACGGAACGGCCTGGATGTAGAGGCAATCACCGCTCAGGCCGCATCAGCGGCGAATGCGGTGCGGGAGGTGGTGGAACGGCTGCTCAGGGCTGGCGCCGTGGATGACGCGACGTACGCCGAGAGCCGCGCGCGCAGCTTGGTGCGCGCTGGGCGTTCGCGTCGCGCCGTTGCAGCGTACCTCGTAGCCAAGGGGGTCGATCCGGCGACCGCAGCAAGCGCCATACCACTTCCTGAGGAGAGTGAACTCGCGGCTGCCCTGGTGCTGGCGCGGAAGCGACGGATCGGGCCATTCCGTACGGGCGAAGCGCCGGATGAAATCGGCGAACGGCGCGAACTGGGGATGCTGGCGCGGGCGGGGTTTTCGCATTCAATCGCGCTCCGGGCGCTTGCGATGGATCCGGATCAGGCCGAGGCGCTGGTCAACGAACTGCGACGCTGAGAGGGATCGATCCATCGGCCGAGCGCAATCGCGGGACGATCGACCGCCCGCTCAAAGCCCGTCGCAGCGAGGAAGGTAGTGCCAAGGAACAGGGGAAAGGCGATGCCGACCGACGGTACGATGGTGAAGGCCGCGCAGATGAGTGTGAACAGGATGGGGAAGTGCAGCAGGTAGATGCTGAACGACAGGCGGCCGAGATGACGGCACGGCGCGCTTTCCAGAATCGGCCAGAGCAGCGGACACCATAGAACGCCGAGATATAGGGCGAGCGCGCCGAGCTGGCTTTGAAACTGGAATAGATTGGGTGCGCAGGCAGGTTCGGTGCGGCATAGCGACTGACGCAGCCACTCGACGACGCGCCAATCCTTGGTGGCGCACAGGGCTACGCCAAGCAGCAGGACCGCAAGGCCCAAAAGTGCTCTCGTGCTCTGTTTCGCGCCCGTGGTCCGGGCCGGCGGCCGCAGCAGGTGGCCCAACACGAAGAGGAACATCGGATGCGTCGCGAACGCGAAAGCTGCCACCACGACAGCAGCGTGATGCAAGACGACCGACCACGCCCGCAGCGAGACCAGGCAGAGCACCAGGAGGGAGCCATATAGTTCCAGATGCAACGACCAGAACGGCGCATCGAGCGACCGCTCCATCGGCGGCAGGTACGGTGCGAGCGGCGCGAACAGGGTTGCCTCGCGATAACCGAGCAACAGGCTGTCAAAGCCGATTTCTCGTGCAACGTGCCGAAGCGTCGGCGCGCCGCTGGAATCCATGGCGAGCCATGCGGAGTGCGTGATGGCAGCCGCCTGGCGATGCGCAGCCGGCAGCAACGCCAGCATCACCGTCGCGATCACCGCGGCGGCGGCAACGGGGATACCGAGACGCACGACGCGCTTGGCAAGCTTCCCCACGAAGCTGCCTGGTCGGGCAAAGGATGGAGTGAGCACCGTGCCGCTGATCAGGAAGAACACATAGACCGCAGTGTGGCCATCGAACACGACACGCAGCGGTGGCCAGACGTGCTCGGCAACCGAGGGTGTGAGGCCGGTGACGAAGTGCAGCAAGACCACCTGCATCGCCGCGATGCCTCGCAGGCCCTCCAGATATTGCACCTTGCCGGGCTGCATGCTCGCGGTTATCGCATTTCCATAACCTGCATGGAAACCGCTCGAGCGAGCAATGCGTCCGCCGACTTTGCCTCGAGTTCGCACTGCAGACCGATCCGTGCGGCCATACCGAGGAGCATAGCCATGATCTGGATCCGCTATATCAATCTCGGATTCGCCGTACTCGTCGTCCTGGCACCGATGGCGCACGTTCTTGAGTTGCCCAACAAGCTCGCACTCGACGCGGGTCTCTGGCTTGCCGTGCAACAGCACCTGTACCGCGGCTGGGGTCCATTTCTGGGTGGTCCGACCGAAATCGGCGCGTTGCTCACAAGTCTCTGGCTGATCTACCTCCGGCAACGGTCAAGCGCCGTCCTTTGGGCAACCGTTCTCGCGGGTGCCGGATATGCGGGCATGCTCGTCGCCTTCTTCCTTTTCAACGAACCTGTGAACGTCGCGGTCTCAGCGTGGACGCCAACGAGCCTGCCAACCGACTGGACATCGTATCGCGCGCGCTGGGAGGCGGGTCATGCGATCGCCGCCATGCTATCTGTGATGAGCCTGGCAGCATTGGTCTGGGCATTTGAGAAGGAGCGAAAGGCGAAGCCGACGTAAGGCTCCTTATGCTCGTGCCAACATCAGCTCGTGTGCCGCCAGACGCCGATGCAGCAAATACACCGGCACCGCGATCGCCGATATAAGGGCGCCAGCGAACAGTGCCCCCTCCGGTCCACCGACCATGTCGGCAGCCCAGCCACAGAATGCCGGGCCCACCGCTCCGCCGGCATAGTATAGGGAGTAGAACAGCCCCATACCGACCGCGCGGTTCTCCGGCTTTGCCGACAGCGTCCCGACCGCCATGATCACACCGGGATGGACGGAACCGATAACGCCGACCGCAACGGCGCATAGCACCGGCCAATCCAACAGCGCCGCGCCGATCATGCCGATCACCAATGCAGCAGTGCCTATGAGAAAGATCCGTAACGCACCGAATCGCTCGGCCAGGCTGGCACCAAGCAATGTCGCCGGGACGTTGCCCCAGGTGGCAATCGTCAGCACGACACCTGTCAGCACCAGACCTTCGCCGCGAGCCGCCATCAGCGACGGCACGTAGCCCGTGTATGCAGAATACCCGGCGGTGTAGGCCGTCCAGATAAGTCCGGCGATCGCCAGCAGCAGGCACTCGCGACCGCTGGGCCACGAGAACCGTCGCGATGGCCATGAAGCACCGGGAGATGGCTGGAAGCTCGCCAGGAACAGCACGAGCGCCACGGCCATCGGCACCGCATCCGACAGGACTGCTGCCTGCCAGCCGGCGACGCGCGCCAACGGAGGCAGGACCAGCTGCGCGAGACCCACACCGATCGAATAGGCTGCAACCGAGATGCTGATCGCCCACATGAAGCGCTGGCCGGAAAACCAGTCGGCAATGACCTTGTTCTGCAGCACGATCATGGCCACCGCGCCAGCACCCGCGATGCTGCGGCCAAGTCCGATGCCGGCCGGATCGGCCGCGGCGGCACTGATCACCGGGCCCAGCACCATCAGGCCGATGCCGGCGCCAAGCACCAGGCGGTCGCCGATGCGGCGCGCCAGCAGCCCGAGCGGCAGTGCCAGAAAGGCGCCCAGCAGCATGAACGTGCCGATCAGCGTGCCGAATGTGGCGTAGTCCAGCCGAAAGGCCTGCATCAACTCGGGGCCGAGCGATGCGACTGTCTGGTACTGATAGCCAAAGCCTGCCCGGGCGAGCGCGATCGCCGCGAGAATTACCCAGGGCCTGGCGCCCATGACAATCGCTTCTCCATGTTCACGAAGGTCGGCGCCGCGTGTCCCGGGTGCGCCTCGCGTGTCGTCTCGACAAAGCCGCAGGCGGCAAACAGCCGGCGGTTGTCCAGCAGCGCGAGCCGCGTACTGAGTCGCACCATCGGAAGGCCCGCATTGCGCGCCGCCGCCTCCGCCGCCGCCACGAGCGCACGCCCCAGGCCGCGGCGACGCCAGGACGGTGCGACGGCCAGACGCCCGAGATACAGGCCGCCGTGCTGCGCGACCCAGAGCGCCGACCCAACCAGCATTCCTGCGAACTCCGCCACGACCCCGCCGCCCATGTGCAAATGCGCTGTGACGTCAGCCTCGGTGACACGAAGCGCGGAAGGCAACGGATCGGTCACCACGGACTGGGCGGCGAAGGCGGCGCGGATCAGCGCAGCGACCGGAGTGGCATCCTCCGGCGCCATGGAGCGGAGCGAAATTTCACACATCCGCCGGACGGTAGCCCGCACGGCCAGGCGTGCCTATGTTGGGGCGATGTCCGAAACCCCTGCGTTCCTCGACGGCGACCGTCCGCCGGTCCCCGACATTGTCGTGCCGCGCGGCGTGACCCCGTTCTACCTGCCACGCCGTCCAGTCCGCGGGCGTCTCGTCCGGCTCGGCCCGCTGGCACACGCGCTGCTGACGCGGCATCCCAACCACCCAGCGGTGACGCGGCTCAGCGGCCAATCGCTGGCCTTGGCGGCGGCCCTGTCCACCGCGCTGAAGTTCCGTGGCTCATTCAGCCTGCAGGCCAAGGGGGACGGGCCAGTACCTATGCTGCTGGCTGATTGCACGCACACAGGGGCGCTGCGCGGCTACGCACGCGCCAAGCAGCAGAAGCTCGAGGCGCTGCTGCAGACCGATCCGTCCCCGGCGGCTGACCGGCTGCTGGGCGGTGGCTACCTGGCATTCACCGTCGATCAGGGTCCGGACCAGCACCGGCACCAGGGTATCGTCACCATCGAGGGCGGCAACCTCGCCGAAATGGCACTGCATTATTTTCGAACCAGCGAACAGCTGCGCTGCTTCGTGTATCTCGCCTGCGATGAGACGCCGGACGGCTGGCGGGCCGGCGCACTGGTGCTGGAGAAGATCGCCGGCGCTGGCGGTATCGATCCCGCGATGGACGCGGAGGCACAGGAAGAAAGTTGGCGGACCGCCACCACGCTGGCTGCCACCTTGACCGATCGAGAGTTGCTCGACGACAACCTGTCGCCGCAGCAGTTGCTGTACCGGCTGTTCCACAGCGAGGGCGTCGCAACCGATCGGGCACGTGCGCTGTCCTACGGTTGCCGATGCTCCAGGCAGCGTCTCGTAGGCATTCTCGAAGGTTTTCCGCCGGTCGATCTGGATCACATGGCTGTGGACGGCGACATCGTGATGACGTGCGAATTCTGCAACTACGACTTCCGTTTCCCACGCGAGGATGTTCGTGGCACCGGTGCGCCCGCGTGCTGACCAGGCGGCAATCGTTGCTTTGGCCGGTGCTGCTGGCCGGCTGCGGTGGTGAAAGAAGACCACGGACGTATCCACCGCTGCACTATGACTACCTGGTGCCGCTGCGCCTGAACGTGTCGACGCTGCAGATCGAGCAGCGATTCGTGCCTTCTGGCGCGCCGCCGGACGTCAGCCAGTATGATCCGGTCCCACCCGTACTCGCGCTGCGAACGATGGCGCAGGATCGGTTGCAGGCTGTCGGCACTGCCGACCTGGCCGTATTCGTCATCCAGGATGCATCGTTGACTCGTCGGGGCGATACGATTGCCGGCAACTTTGCTGTGCAGCTCGACGTTTATAACACGCCGACCAACCGCGCGGCCTACGCGCAGGCGAGCGTGTCCTCGACGTATACGGGCGACTTGGATGATCTGTCAGGCCGCCTCTATGACATGACGAAAGACATGATGGACCGGATGAACGTCGAGTTCGAATATCAGGCTCGGCGTGCGCTGAGTAACTGGTTGGTACCAGCCGGTGCGATTCAGGCGCCGGTACAACAGCAGCCGCTCGGGGGAGCACCACTCGAGTCGCCGCCTTCAAGTCCGCCGCCGCCATCGCTGCCGCCGCCGGAACCGCTGCCGACCTCGCCTTGACGCGCTCTGTGCGCGTCGCCATACCCGCCGGTATTCCGCGAATACGATTGGAGGCAACGCCAATGTCGCATCATTTGTCGCGGCGCGCTTTTGCGCGCAGTTCGTTTTTGACGTTGGGCAGTTTTGCCATCTTGCGGCACGCCAGAGGCGACGCACCGCTCGAACTGCGCTGTTCACTCGACACGGCGCCATCACATCCGCGCAACGTCGCCTTTCGCGACTATCTAGGCAAGCTGGAGGCGGCGGCGGGCGGTCAGATCAAGACCAAGCTGTTCGAGAGCGGCTCGCTCTTCCCTGACCTGCAGGTGACGAAGGCGCTGGTGCAGGGCCAGGTGGAGATGGCCTGTCCGGGCACGTGGACGATCACCGGATTGGTCCCCGACGCCGATTTCTCGCAGCTTCCGGCGCTATATGGCCGACCCATAGAGGTGGTGCACAAGGCCGCCGACGGCGCGGGCGGCAAAATGGTCAATGGCGCGATCACCAGCAAACTGAAGGTCGAAATCCTCGGGCCATGGTTCGACCTCGGCTACAATAACTGGTTCTCGACCCGCAAGCCGATCAATTCGGTCGCCGACCTCAAGGGCATGAAACTGCGCAGCCCCGGCGGCGTGCTGAATTCGTTCCGGATCCGCTTCTTCGGCGGTATCCCGAACGTGACCGCCTGGCCTGACGTGCCGCTGGCGATGTCGCAGGGGACCTTCGACGGTCTTATCAGCAGCAACGAAAGTGCCAACAGTGCCAAGCTGTTCGATTCCGGCCTGCGCTATTCGCTGCAGGACAAGCAGGGCATGGGTCTTTACGTGCCGATGGTCAATCCGGCGTTCTGGCAGAAGGTCGGGCCAAAGCTGCAGGAGGCCATGGTCAGGCTGTGGCAGGACAATATCGCCGCCTATCGCGAGAACACCGCCAAGCTGCAGGAAAGCGGTCGCGCGGCGCTGGAGAAGCAGGGCGTCAAGTTCGTGGACGTGCCACAAGCGGACCTCGACGCGACGCGCGCCGAACTGGTGAAAGTACAGGACAAGGCAGTCGAGGAAGCGCACATCTCGCCCAGGCTGGTCGAGCTGGTCATGACGGACGTCCGCGCCTGACGTGACGGCAAGGGCGACGCTGGGCCTTCTCGGCCATCTCTGGGATCGAATCGAGCGTATCAGCGTCGGCCTGCTTGGCGCTTTCGCGCTGATCATCGCGGTACTGCAGGTATTCGGTCGCTACATCGATCCCGCGCACGCCATCACCTGGGCGGAAGAGGTCATCGTCTATATTGCCGTATGGGCGGTGATGATCGTTGCCAGCGACCTGGTGCGCACCAACGGGCATGTGCGTCCGGACCTGGTGCTGCGGCTGCTCCGTCCGCAGACCCAGCGCTGGGTGGAGGTGTTCAACTGCCTGGTGGCGATCGCCTTCACCGCGGGCATGGTTTGGTACGGTTGGGACGTGGTGGATACCGCCGTGCTGTTCGACCAGCGCAGTTCCTCCGATCTGCAGTTCCCGATCTGGATCTACTACACGGCGCTGCCGGTCGGTGGAGTGCTGATGCTGCTTCGCTACTGCGCGCGGCTGTTCCGCTATCTCTTCGCCTTCGATCCACGGATCATGACCATCGGACACGCGATCGAGCACGAGGCCCCCGCCGATCTCGCCGTGCCGCCGCCACGCTAGATGGCGACTCTCGGCTTCCTGGTGATGTTCTTCGGCCTGCTCGCTGCGGGCATGCCGATCTTCCTGGTACTCGGCACCTGCGCGGCGGTGCTGTTCTACGTCTCCGGCCAACCAATGGTTGGCGTGGCGCAGAACATGATCGACCAGCTCAACTCCACCACGTTGATGGCGTTGCCGCTGTTCGTCATGGCGGCCGCGTTCATGCGGCGGGGTGGTGTGGCGCAGGCATTGGTGGATCTGTCGACTGCGTGGCTGGGTGGCATCAAGGGCTCACTCGGGCTTGTTGCGGTGGTGTCGTGCGCGCTGTTCGCCGCCATCTGCGGATCGTCGGTCGCGACCGCGCTCGCCATGGGAACGATCCTGTTGCCGGCGATGCTGGAGCGCGGCTATCCGCGCGGCTTTGCGCTAGGCGTGTTGGGCGCCTCCGGCACCATCGGTGTGGTGATCCCGCCGTCGCTCGCGCTGATCCTGTACGGCATCGTCACCGAGCAGTCGGTGCCGCGGCTGTTTCTCGCCGGCATTCTGCCGGGGCTCCTGCAGGCCGGTGCCTTCTTCGTCTGGGTCCTGTGGTACGCGCGGTGGAAGGGCTTTCCCGCCGAGACTCCAATGCCGTTCCGACAGAGGCTGTACGTGACATGGCGAGCCTTGCCGGCAATGGCGGTGCCATTCGTGGTGATGGTCGGCATCTATGGCGGGTTCATGACGATCACCGAGTCGGCCGCACTCGCCGCGGTTACCGCACTGATGGTCAGCCTTGGTGTGTATCGTGGCTTCCCGGTCCGTCGCACGCTCGAGGTTGTCGCCGAGGCATTGCGCAGCGCCGGTGTGATTATGCTGATCATCGCGACGGCCTTGGTGTTCGGACACTGGATGACAGGATCGGGCGTTCCAGGGCAGCTGGTCGACTTTGTCGCACATCGCGGCTTCGCTACCTGGGAATTCCTGCTGACGATCAACGTGTTGTTGCTGATCATCGGCTGCTTCCTCGAGGTGGTGGCGACGCTGTTGCTGGTGATGCCGATCCTGGCGCCTGTGCTGCTGCCACTTGGCGTCGATCCGGTGCATTTCGGCATCATCTTCACACACAACATGGAAGTGGGACTGGTGCACCCGCCGGTGGGATTGAACCTCTACGTGCTGTCGACGATCTCCGATGCGCCGATCGGCGAGGTGATCTGGGGTATTCTGCCGTTCCTCATCCTGCTGCTGATCGTGCTGGGAATCATCACCTACGTACCAGAGCTCACGCTGTGGCTGCCACGCGTCGTGTATGGCTCTTAGTGGTCAGAGCGGGTTTGCGCCGACCACCTCCCAGCGATGGCGCGCGAAGAACTCGGCACGTTCATCGTCATTCGTCGGGCGATTTTCCCCGAGTTCCTCGATGAGGCTTCCCGCGGCAGCGGGAGTGTAGAGAAACAGCGCCCGTGCGGGCTCGCTGCCGGTATTCTTCCAGGCATGCGGAATGCTGCGCGGCATGAACGCGCATGTTCCAGGACCGCCGACCGTCACTTCATCCCCGATCTTGAAGGTGAGTTCACCAGCAATGATCCAGGCGACCTCATCGCTGTCGTGGTGCAGATGATGGAGACTCGTGGTGCCCGGCGGCAGGGTCTCCTCGAACATCATGATGCTTTCATTGGTCTCGTGTCCGAGGAGCTTCAGGTAAAACGAGCGACCGGGCGTCGGCGAGTCGATTTGCTTCCCGCCGCCCGCAGGTATGACGAAGCCCTTTGCTGCGTTCATGGCCATATCCTCCCTTCGCCGCAGATCATAGACCTCGGTGGTTCCATCCACCAGCGGGGTTTCTCCAATCGCGAATCACCGGATCTACGACGAGCGGGGACCGGGCGGGAAGCTAAGTGCTCCTCGCAGCTGGTTGATAATCAAACACCACTGAGTGGAACACATTATCATGTCGGCGGGGCAGGCCCAGCTTCGGCCTCATTGCAGCCTGCGAACCGGTCCTTCGTTGCATGCTTTCAGGTTCGGTGCACGCTCCAGAATAACGCGAAAGGCCCATTCACGTGGCCCTGGATGTTCGACCTGAACGCTGTCGGCTGGAAAATCTGCCCGAGCGGGATGTAGGGCACGGTTTGTAGCGCTTCCAGCTGGACCTGTTCGGTGATCGCCTTTTGCGCCTTCAGGTCAGGCGCCTCGAACCAGGCCGCGCGCAATGACTCGAGCTTCGGATCGTCAGGCCACCCGAACCAGGCTTTCTCACCACTGCCGCGCAGGGCGAAGTTGCTGCCAGGGTTGTTGATCGTCATCCCGTCCAGCGCGGTCGTGAAGGTGCTCCAGCCACCCTGGTCTACCGCGCTCCGGCTGGTCCTGCGGGAGATAAGGGTGCCCCAATCCATCGGCTGGAAGTCCACATTCAAGCCCAGCTTCAGAAACAGCTCGCGGGCGACCTGCGCCATCTGGCTGTACACCGGCCGGTCGCTCGGCGACAGCATGACCACTTTCTCGCCAGCGTAACCCGACTTCGTCACCAGCTCCTTCGCTACTTCGAGGCTGCGTGGCTTTGTCAGGACCTCGAGTCCCGCGTGGCTCGCCATCGGCTGGCCTTCGCAAAAATAGCCCGCCGGCAGGCGGCCGAGGTCGGATTGGTCGCCGATCACCGAGGCGACGAAGACTTTCTGATCGATCGCCGGCAGCAGCGCGAGGCGCAGCTTCGCATTGTTGAACGGCGGGTGCAGATGATTGAGCTGCAGAATCGGTTGCCACCCGAATGGATCAATCACCTTGACCACGACGTCAGGCGATCTCTTCAACATCGGGCAGAGATCGATGAGCGGCTGCTCGACCCAGTCCACCTCGCCCTTCTGCAGAGCGGCAGCGGCAGTCGCCTCGTCCGGCTGCACGATCCATTCGATCCGCTCGAACTTCGCCACCTTGCCGCCCGCATAGAAGCTTGGCGGTTCCTGTCGCGGCACATAGCGGTCAAACCGCGCGTAGCCCGCGTGCGCACCGGAAACCCATTCGTCTGGCAGGAACCGGTACGGCCCCGATCCGACGGCCTCCTTGACCTGCTCGGATGACGGGGTCGTCGCCATTCTCTCGGGCATCATGAAGCAGTTGCGTGCGCCGAGCCCGTACAGCATTTGGCTGAATGGCTTCTTCAGCCTTATCTGAAAACGCCGGTCATCGATGACGACGATATCATTGGTCGCTGCCATCAGGACCTGGCCGAATGAGTCGCGAGAACCCCAGCGCCGCAGCGACGTCACGCAATCTTTCGCCAGTACCTTCTCGCCGTCGTGGAACATCAGCCCGTCACGCAGTGTGAAGGTCCACGTCAGCTTGTCGTCCGACAGTTCGTGCCCAGCGCACATCTGCGGCCGCAATTGGCTGGTGGCGTCGATCCCGTACAGCGTGTCGAAGACCAGATATCCATGCTCCTGAGCCACCAACGCGGTGGTCCAGATGGGGTCGATCGCTGAAAGATTGGCGTTCGGTATGAACCGCAACGGCCGTGTCTCGGCGCGTGCCACTGCGGGGGCCATCAGCAGGGGTAAAGCCTTCAGTAACTCCCGACGACGCATCGTTGCCTCCCTTATCGTTGCTATTGCTTTCGGTCCGTGCTTGCCGGTGACAGCCGGCAACATCGGCTGCGAGGATCGCCGCATGCCGGCGTTCGATCAAGGTGGCTTGCCAAAGGGCAGCCGACACAAGTCACACGAACACGCAGCAGGTTTGCTAAGGTGGTGGAGCCGCTATTGGCGCCCGCGGCGGCTTGCCGCAACATCGGCGTAGACGGCGCCGGGTGCTGCGGAGGAACTCTCACGAATGATCGACAAGATTGTGCAATCGATGGCCGAAGCGATGGCCGACATCAAGGACGGATCGACCGTGCTGATCGGTGGCTTCGGTGCTGTGGGCCAGCCAAACGCGCTGATCGACGGGCTGATCGAGCAGGGTGCCACCGATCTGACCGTCGCCGCCAACAATGCCGGCGTCGGACATGTCGGCCTGGCGCGGCTGATGGAGCTGGGACGAGTGCGCAAGATCATCTGCTCGTTCCCGCGATCGTCTGATCCTGTGGTGTTCGAGACGTTGTACCGCGCAGGCAAGATCGAGTTGGAGATCGTGCCGCAGGGGACGCTCGCCGAACGGATGCGCGCCGCCGGCGCCGGCGTGCCGGCGTTCTACACCGCGACCGGCGTCGGCACGAAGATGGCGATGGGGAAGGAGACGCGTGAGTTCGACGGGCGCGCCTTTGTCATGGAGCGGGCCCTGGTCGGGGATGTGGGCCTGGTCGAAGCGTGGGAGGCTGATCGCTGGGGCAATCTGACGTTCCGCGAGTCAGGCCGTAACTTCAATCCGGTGATCGCGATGGCGTCAAACCTGACCATCGTGCAGACACAGCACCTGCGCGAGCTGGGTGAGATCGATCCCGATCACGTGGTGACGCCAGGTATCTTCGTGGATCGTGTATTGCACGTGCCGTACGGTGACCCGACGGGGTTCTGACGCGTCCTGTCCATAGGTGCCCGACCCGCGCGCGCCCTGTCCACGGCACACCTATACCTCCCCTCTGATCGGACCTACTGTTCCGTCAGAAAGGAAATGACCATGCTCGATGAGCCGCGCCTCTTGGCGGCCAACCCCTGGGTGACACGCCGCCCGATCACGGTGACCGAGTACCACCGGATGGGCGAAGTCGGCATTCTCGGCGAACGCGACCGTGTCGAGCTGATCGAGGGAGAGCTGGTCGCCATGTCGCCGACCGGCAGTTATCACCAAGGGACCGTGAATCAGCTCACTCATTCCCTGGTCCAGACCGTCGGTGACCGTGCCATCGTGGCAGTGCAAGGCCCCGTGCGGCTTGATGACTTCAGCGAGCCGGAGCCGGACTTCGCGTTGCTCAGGTCACGGCCGGATTTCTATAGAGACGCCCACCCCCTGCCGTCTGACGCTCTGCTGCTGATCGAGGTGGCCGATACGAGCCTGAACTATGACCGCGCCGTGAAGCGCGCCCTGTATGCACGCCATGCCATACCGGAGCTCTGGATCATTGATCTGAACGCCGGAGAAGTCGAAGTCTGTCGTCAGCCCGGCGCCAACGGCTATGCGGCAATCACACGCGTCGCCCGGGACGGCGTCCTCGAGCCGGAAATGCTGCCCGGTGTGCGCATCCAGGCCGCGACACTGTTTCGCTGAAAGGACAACGATGCCTGATACAGCAGCGACCGATTTCAAGCCCCTGAGCCGCGTCGAAATGGCCGCGCGAGTCGCGCGGGACATCCCCGAAGGATGGTACGTCAATCTCGGCATCGGCATTCCGACGGCCATCGCCGACCATGTGCCGCTCGATCGCGAGGTGATCTTCCATTCCGAGAACGGCGTGTTGGGCATGGGGCCGGCACCGCCGCGGGAAAAAATCGATCCGTGGCTGATCAACGCCGGCAAGCAGTACGTGACACTGCGCCAAGGCGGCAGCTTCTGCCACCACGCCGACAGCTTCTCGATGATCCGCGGCGGGCATCTCGACCTCTGCGTGCTCGGTGCGTTCCAGGTGGCGGAGAATGGCGACATCGCCAACTGGGCGACATCCGAGAACGACACGGCGCCCGCGGTGGGCGGCGCGATGGACCTCGCCGCCGGAGCAAAGCGGCTGTGGGTGCTGATGGAACACACGACGAAGGACGGCACGTCGAAGCTGGTGCAGCGCTGCTCCTATCCGCTGACCGCGGTGGGCGCGGTGAAGCGGGTCTACACCAACCTCGCCGTGCTGGATGTCACCGATCGTGGCTTCGTGGTGATAGACATGGCGCCGGGACTGACATTCGACGCATTGCAGGCGCGCACCGACGCACCGCTGCATCGCAGCGCCTGAGCGGGCCATGCCGGAGATAATGGATCCGCTCGAACATCTTCAGATGCTGAAGGACAGCGCGGCGGGGATTGCGCCGCGCCAAGGCGATTTCACGCGGATCCGGACGCTGCGGTTCACCGAACCCGGTTTCGATCGCGCAACCTGGCGCGAGATGTGCGAGATGGGTTGGCTCGGATTGCGCATACCCGAAAGCGACGGCGGCTCCGGCCTCGGTGCACGCGAGTTCTGTGGCCTGGCTGAAGAGCTGGGGGCCGCGCTGGTGCCGGAGCCGCTGATCCCCGCAGCGATGGCGGCGTCGCTGTTGCCGCCCGATCAGCTCGCGCCGGTGCTGGCCGGCGAGCGCATCGTGCTCGCGGCCTGGCAGGAAAAGCCGAACAGCATAGAGGTGACCGGAGACACGGTGCTGCGCGATGGCCGGCTCAGCGGACGCAAGATGTTCGTGCCGATGGCGGCCGGCGCCGATGCGTTCCTGGTGACCGTGCCAGGTGGCCTCGCATTGGTGCAACGCGATGCACCGGGCGTTTCCCTGGAACTGCAGCAGACGCAGGACGGCGGTAACTTCGGTACACTGACCTTCGATGGTGCGCCGGCAGAGGCGATCGACGGCGATGCCGAAGAGGCGCTGGAGCACGCCATCATGGCCAGTTCCGCCTATCTGTTCGGCCTGATGGACCGCGCCTTCAAGATCACGCTCGACTACATGAAGACGCGCGAGCAGTTCGGCCGCAAGATCGGGAGCTTTCAGGCACTGCAGCATCGCGCTGCCGACATGGAGATCCAGATCTCGCTGACCCGGGCCACCGTGGGGTCCGCGGCCTATGCGCTGGACAATGCGCCGACCCTCGCACAGCGCCGCGCGGCGGTCTCGCGCGCCAAGGTGCGTGCATCGGACGCCGCCATGGTGGTGACGCGCACATGCATCCAGTTGCATGGCGGTATCGGCTACACCGACGCCTACGATATCGGCCTGTTCCTGCGCAAGGCGATGGTGCTGGCGCCGCTGTATGGTTCGCCTATGGTGCACCGTGCGCGGTTTCGCGCCGTGGCGCCCGAGCGGGACGATGACTGAGGCGCTGCCAATCCTGACGCAACGCCGCATCGAGGCGGCGTTCGCCAAGGGCATCTTCGACGAGATGAAGGCAGAGCTTGGCGAGGCGGCGGCGAAGCGCATCCTGTCCGGTGCGGTTGTCAAGCTTGCCAGGAAGGCGGCGGCAGAAATGGCGAAGCAGGCCCCGGGCGGCGAGCCAAGCCTCGACTCGTTCCGCGCCATCCAGCCGCGTTGGACGGCCGAGGATGCGTTGCACATCGATGTGTTGGCGGCCACCGACAGCGAATTCCACTTCAACGTGACGCGCTGCCGCTATGCCGAGATGTATCGCGCCATGGGTCTGGCGGAACTCGGCGCACTCCTGTCGTGCAATCGCGATGGTGCGTTCTGCGAAGGCTATGATCCACGGCTGAAGCTCGAGCGAACCCAGACCTTGATGGGCGGGGCCAGTCACTGTGACTTCCGCTATCGGTGGCAAGAGGCGCCGCCGGAGTAATTCAGGCTCCTGCGAGATACCGCGCGACTGCCTCAGCGATCGGCTGCTCGGTATTTGCCTCATAGAACGAGAACGCCGGGCAAGGATTGACCTCGAAGCAAACCACCCGGCCGTCGGGTGTGAGCCTGAGATCGATGCCGGCGAAGGCGAGGCCAAGGCCGCGGGTTACGGCGATGCAGCGTGCCGCGAGGTCAGATGGCAGGTCCGCGGCGCGCAGCGAGGCGGATCCGCCGTTGCGGCGGGCATAGCGATAGTCCAGCCGGTCGCTGATGATTTCGGTGGCGAAGACCTCCGCGCCGATCACGTGGACACGCATATCGATGCCAGGGATCAGCGCCTGGAACTGCACCGGACACCAACGGATGTGTTCCAGCCGCTCCATGTCAGGTTCAGTCAACTGATGCACGATCGATCGGACACCGCTGATCGATTTGTAGATCAATGCGCCGTGCTGCTTCTGAAAGTCTTGCACGCGTGCCGGGTCATTGGTGATCAGCGTTTCGGGAATGTCGAAGCCGTATTGCGCGATCAATTGCGCCTGGTAAGGCTTCGATCCATTGGATCCTTGCGGCTCGGAGCGATTGACGATGCGGCCAGGCGCGAGTTCGAGCCAGCGATACAGTGCCTCGTGGAATGCGCGCGCGTGGCGACGTGCCGGCGAATTCTCCGGCTCGTCCTGCAATTCCGGGAGCAGCCGATCGTCCATCAGCCGGACATAGACACCATCGATATCGGCGAGACGGTGCGTCTCGTTCTCCAGCCGCAGAGTGCCGTCTACGTGCCCGCCGTCGATCTGCCATGCGATCGCGTAGTCGGCGACCTTGCGCTGGTTCAGCATGCGGTAGCCAGCGCCCATCGCATCGAGCGCCGCAGCCACCATGGCGAGCGGACTTTCGCTTGGAATGCCGCAGAGCAGGATCATGCGTGCAGCACCTCGATCAACGCGTCGATCAGTGCGTCGCCGCCGGCAATCAGGTCAGGCATCACCGACGCGCCGGTGAAGTGCCAGCCGCCACTGCCAGCCGGTGCGAAGTCGATCCCGAGCAATCTGACGCCGGCGAGGCTTGCCAGCCGACGGCATGCCTCGTGCAATCCAATCGGCAATGCCGGAGCCACGACGTGGTGCCCAGCAAGGAAGGCCGTCATAGGCGCCGGCGTCGAGCGCGCCTGCCAGGTGAGCGCCGGATCGTCGTCGCTCGATAGTTGATAAGGGGCGCAAGGCAAGCCTGCGCGTCCCGCCAACACCATCCACATCGATGGATGCCGCCAGTTGCCGCACAGACCCTGCGGCGTGGCGGGATTCACCACCGGACCTTTGAGGCTGTGCAGCCAACTGAGGTAGAGCGCGTACATCTCCTGCAGAGCGTAGTCGCGATCCGGACCGCCGATCCGTTGCAGCCATGCGTTCGGCAGATACGACAATCGATTGAACACCCCACGCGTATCGTCCCCAACGACGCGACGTCCGTCACGGAGCTGGATGCTGAGCGAAACGCCTGCCGCGCCGAGCCGGTGATCCCAGCACTCGGCTGCGGCAAGGTCGTCTCCGGTGACCACGTCGACGGCAATGCCACGCTCGCGAAAGCGGCCAGCCGCCCAGAACGCCGCGCGATCGAAGCCCTCGCAGAGGACCAGGACCACCCGTCGTCAGCCTGACCTGGTACTTGTTTCGCCCGACAAGGCTCCCTGGCTCAGATCGGGACGCTGTGCCGACGTGATGAAATGCTGCATCGTTGCGACATTCTGTTCGAGGGCGCCTATGCGCTGTTCGATCGGATCGCCGGGGTTGGTCCCGGGGCCTTCGACAATCTCCTTGCCGTCCTTCTCTTTACCAACCTGCTTTTCCGGGTGCTCGATCTTGGAGATTTCCTTGGCCTCGAGCTTTTCGACCTTTTCGTGCTTGGCGTCCTTGTGTTCCTTCAGTTCGTTCTTCTCGACCTTTTCCTGCTTGGCGTCCTTGTGCTCCTTGGCCTCGTTCTTTTCGACCTTCTCGTGCTTGGAATCTTTGTGTTCCTTGGCTTCGTTCTTCTCGATCTTTTCTTGCTTCAGGTCCTTGTGTTCTTTGGCCTCGATCTTCTCGACTTTCTCGAGCTTGAAATCCTTTTGCTCTGCTTTAAGGCTTTCCTTGGTCTCGGCGCGTATTTTCTCGATAGGCTTTGGCGCGGCCTGCGGGCGCGCGGCATCGCCCTGTGGCTGAGCCTGGTTGTCGGACATCTCTGTTTCCCCCTGTCTGAGCCGTCGCCCTTATGCGCGAAATTGCGGGAGGCGAGGCACTTCCGGTTGCAGCGCGCGGAACCTGCCGTACTCGTTACGCTCGATACAACTTGAATCGGCGGCGCTCTCAATTCTGTGAACCGCCACCACGCCTGTCCTCATCGCCTAGCAGCGGGCATAGTGTGCGCATCGGAGGATGTCTGCCCATGACCCATACCATTCCCGTCGTCGATGTCGCTGATTACCTGGCCGGTCGGCCGGGAGCGTTGCAGACGACAGCGCGTGCACTGCACGATGCGCTGACCACAGTGGGCTTCCTTGTATTGACGGGGCACGATGTCCCACAGCGTCTGATCGCGCAGACCTTCGCCGAGACCCGGCGACTGCATGATCTGCCGATGGCCGACAAGCTGGCGTTGCGGCTCAATGAACATAACAACGGCTACATGGCGATGGGTCGCTACGCAGTGTGGACCTCGGACGTCAACAAGAATGACAAGGGCGACCTGAACGAAGCCTTCTTCATCAAGCGTGAGCGCGGACCGGACGATCCGTTGCGGCGCTCTGGCCGTCGGTTTGTCGGCGCGAACGTCTGGCCAGATGAAGTCACGCTGCCCAAGTTTCGTCAGCGTGCGCTGGAGTACGCGGATGTCATGGACACCTTCGCCCGCAGAACGTTGCCGGCGGTGGCAGTCGCACTGGATCTCCCGCCCGACTGGTTCGAGCAGGCGTTCCAACAGAGCCAGTTCACTTTGCGGCTATCGCATTACCCGCCGGTGGCGGCCGATGCCAATCAGTTCGGCATCGCTCCGCACACCGACAGCAATTTTATGACGTTCCTGGCGCAGACCGACGTGCCTGGGCTGCAAATCCGAATGCCGTCCGGCGACTGGCTCGATGTGCCATACATCCCAGGCTCGTTTGCGGTGAACTCCGGCGACATGATGCGGCGCTGGACCAACGGACGGTTCAAATCCACCCCGCACCGCGCACTGCCTCCGGTCGGACGGCACCGCTACGCCATCCCGTTCTTCCTTGGGCCGCAATTCGACTGGATGATCGAGTGCCTGCCGACCTGCGCCGGCCCCGACGATCCGCCGCGCTGGGAACCGATCACCTATGCGGCCTGGCAGGAACATTGGTACGACGCGAACTACGACCCAAAGGCACAGAAGGACCTTGTGGCGTAAAGGAGGCTGATCATGAGACGCAGACGCCTGTTGGCCAGCGGCGCCGCGCTGGCGTCGCTTGGCGCGACGCACCTCGCGCGACCGGCGATTGCCCAGGGCGCATCGGCGAAGGTGCTGAAATTCGTGCCGCAAGCGGATCTCGCCAATCCCGATCCGATCTGGACCACGGCGACGGTGGCAACCAATCACGGCTACATGGTGTGGGATACGCTGTACGGCATCAACGACGCGCTGGTCGGTCAGCCGCAGATGGTCGCCGGACACGAGGTGTCATCGGACGAGCTCACCTGGACGTTCAAATTGCGCGAGGGGCTCGAGTTCACCGACGGTGCCCCGGTGCGCGGCATCGATTGCGTGACGTCGATCCAGCGCTGGGCAGCAAAGAACCCGTTCGGCCAACAGCTCGCGATGCAGACCGACGAGATGAAACCGCTCGATGACAGCCAGTTCCAGATCAGGCTGAAGAAGCGGTTCCGTCAAATGACCTACGCGCTCGGTGCACAGGGTTGCTTCATCATGCCGGAGCGCATGGCGAAGACGCCGGCGACCGAACAGATCAAAGAGTTCGTTGGTTCCGGCCCGTTCATCTTCAAGCAGGATGAATGGCAGGCCGGCACCAAGGCGGTTTACGTGAAGAACCCCGGATACGTTCCGCGCCAGGAGAAGCCGGAATATATCTCGGGCGGCAAGGTGGCGAACTTCGAACGGGTGGAATGGCACACGCAGCCTGACCCCGCCACGGCAGCCGCTGCATTACAGACAGGCGAGGTGGATTGGCTGGAATTTCCAATGCTCGACCTGCTGCCGATGCTGCGCAAATCGGCTGGATGCGACGTGGTCCGCTACGATCCGCTTGGCGCGTTGGCGATCATCGCGTTCAACCACCTGTATCCGCCATTCGATAATCCGAAGCTGCTGCGCGCGCTGCTGCCGGCGATCGACCAGCAGGAATATGTCACCGCCTGGGTTGGCGAGCAGCAGGATCTTGGCACGTATCCGGTGGGCTTCTTCACGGCACATTCGCCCATGGCGAACGACGCCGGCATGGGGGCGTTCACCTCGAAGCGCGACCTGACCGCCGCGAAGAAGCTGGTCGCCGAGAGCGGCTACAACGGTGAAAAGATCGTGATGATGGCGCCATCCGATCAGCCTTCGTTGGTGGCGCCATCGCAGGTATCACGCGAACTGTTCACCAAACTTGGTCTGAACGTCGAGTATCAGGTGATGGACTGGGGCACGCTGGTCGCACGGCGAGCGAAGATGGATCCGCCGTCGCAAGGTGGCTGGAACGTGTTCCACACCACCTGGGGCGGTCTTGCAACGTCGAATCCAGGCAGTTCGTTCCCATTGCGCGGCAATGGCAAGAAGGGTTGGTTCGGTTGGCCGACCGATGCAAAGCTTGAGGAGTTGCGCGACCAGTGGTTCGACGCACCGGACGTCGCCACACAGAAGAAAATCTGCGAGCAAATTCAGCTGGAGGCCTTCCAGAACATCCCGTTCATGCCAGTCGGGCAGTGGTACTATCCGTGGGCGGTGCGCAAGGATCTGACTGACTTCGTGAAGTGTGCGCAGGTGCTGTTCTGGGGCGTACGGCGGACCTGATTGCAGCGCTGTCGGTCGACCTGGCGATGACTGCCATCGGAGTCGTGCCGTTGGCGCGTCCGTGCCTCATGTGCAATCGTGGTTTCCTGGTCTATTGATGCTCACCAAACATCAGGGGTGCATGAGATGCAGAAGCGCAGGCTGGGCCGGTCCGATATCGAACTGCCGCCGATCATGTTCGGCGGCAACGTATTCGGCTGGACCGCTGATGAGGCAACCTCGTTCAAGCTGCTGGACGCCTGCGTCGCAGCCGGGATCAACGCGAT
This sequence comes from Acetobacteraceae bacterium, assembly GCA_024280945.1. Classification (GTDB taxonomy): domain Bacteria; phylum Pseudomonadota; class Alphaproteobacteria; order Acetobacterales; family Acetobacteraceae; genus JAMXLO01. The sequence continues at coordinate 49,441 of JAMXLO010000053.1, read as the reverse complement.
CGATACCGCCGATGTATACTCGGTGTGGGCTCGCGGCCATCAGGGGGGCGAATCCGAGACCGTGATCGGCAACTGGCTGAAGCGCCGTGCCAGGCGTGACGACGTGATCATCGCCACGAAGGTCGGCAGCCAGATGGGCTCGGGTGACAAGGGTCTGTCGCGCAGCTGGATCATCAAGGAATGCGACGCTTCGCTGAAACGGTTGCAGACCGACGTGATCGACCTCTATCAGGCACATCGCGACGATCCGGATACGCCGCAGGAAGAAACGGCACAGGCATTCGCCGACCTGATCCAGCAAGGCAAGGTGCGGGCGATCGGTGCGTCCAACTTCACCGCGACCCGGTTGAAGTCGGCGCTCGAAGTCAGCAAGGCGCACAATCTGCCGCGGTACGAATCGCTGCAGCCGCTGTACAATCTGGTCGAGCGTCAAGCGTTTGAAGCGGCACTCGAGCCGTTTTGCCAGGCAGAGCAACTTGGCGTCATCAACTATTACGCGCTGGCCGCCGGCTTCCTGACCGGCAAGTACCGTTCCGAGGCAGACCTGAAGAAAAGCCCACGCGGCGGCGGGGTGAAGAAGTATCTCAACGAATCCGGACAGCTTGTGCTGCAGGCACTCGACGATATCGCAGCAGCGCATAAGGCCACGCCGGCGCAGGTTGCGTTGGCCTGGCTGATCGCGCGGCCCTCGGTCACTGCGCCGATTGCCAGCGCAACCAGTCTGGAACAACTGCAGGACATCATAAAGGCCGCTCAGCTGAAGCTGACCGCAAAGGACATCGAGACATTGAATGCCGCCAGCGCGTAGACCTATTCGCTGGCCTGCATGACCTTCTGCGCCGTGCGCTGGCGTGGGCCGCGCATAAGCAGCAGCAACAGCAACGCGGGCATGGTAGTGAAGATCATCAGCACGTAGTCGTTGATATAGGCGATGATCTGCGCCTGGTGATTGACGATCTGGTCAAGCATCGCCGCGCCATAACGGCTGCCCGGATCGATCGCGTCGCGCGTTGCACTCAGCGCCTGGAGCGCGCGGTTGAATGGATTGACCGAGGCGCCGATGACCTCGTGCAGGGCCTGCGCATTGTGCGCCAGCAGCGATGTGGTCACCGAGACACCGATCGCCGCGCCGATATTGCGCCCAAGGCTGAACAGCGCCGCGCCTTCGGTACGCAGAGAGGGCGCCAGCGTGGCAAAGGCCAGCACCTGCAGTGGAGTGAAGACCAGGCCGAGGCCGGCACCCTGGACGGCGATCGTTATGATCAGTTCGTTCTGGGATACGTCGGGCGTCCAGCCGGTCATCACCCAGAACGACCAGCACTGCAACACCAGGCCGATCGCAACCAACCAACGTGGATCGACCCATGTCACCAGACGTCCGCACAGCACGATGGTCACCAGGTTGCCGATCCCGCGCGCCGCCATCAGAAGACCGGCCGTGGCAACGGGGTAGTTGCCCAATGTCTGAAGCCAAGGTGCCATGAGCGCGATCGAGGACACCAGGATGGTGCCGACCGCAAACATCATCACCAACCCGGCGGAGAAGTTGAGATCGCGAAACAGCACCGGCCGGATGAGCGGACGCGGCGCCCAGGCCATGTGCACCAGGAACAGGTAGATGCAGAGGCCGGCGAGAACCGCCTCGACAATGATTTCACCGGAGGTGAACCAGTCCAACTTATTGCCGCGGTCCAGCATCATCTGCAATGCGCCGATGCCAGTGCTGAGCACGAAGAAGCCGAGCCAGTCGAATCGCAGCCGATGCTCGCCCTCGGCTTCGTGCATGAACAGCATCACCCCCAGCGCGGCAAGTATGCCGAACGGCAGGTTGATGTAGAACACATAGCGCCAGTTGTACGTCTCGGTCAGATAGCCGCCGAGTGTCGGTCCCATGATCGGACCGATCATCACGCCCATGCCCCAAACGGCCATGGCGAAGCCGCGCCGTTCCACCGGATAGATGTCGAACAGGATCGCCTGCGACAGCGGCACCAGTGCCGCGCTGCAGATGCCCTGCATCAGGCGGAACACCACGATCTGCTGCAACGATTGCGCTGCGCCGCACAGCATCGACGTAATGGTAAAGCCGATGATGCAGACGACGAACAATCGCTTGCGGCCGAATCGTGCCGCCAGCCAGCCGACCGGCGCCGTCATGATCGCAGCAGCAGTGATGTAGGTCGTAAGGACCCAGGTGATCTCGTCGTAGCTCGCCGAGAAACTGCCCTGCATGTAGGGCAGTGCCACGTTGGCAATGGTCTGATCCAGGGATTGCAGCAGCGTGGCGCAGATGATGCACGCGGTGATCATGCCGCGATGCGGGGTGCTCTCCTGCAGCGTGGCGGCGCCGGTAACGGCCATCGAACCTTGGCGTTCTCTCCCTGGCCGCGATCCTGAGCGATCAGACCAGGAGGATCAAGCCAATCGTGCGCCGTAAGCCTCAGCGTTCGCCGATGATCGCCTTGATTCTGGACGCAAGCCGGTCCATCGGAAACGGCTTGGTCAGCACATGCATGCCGGGCTCCAGGGGAGTCCTGCCGATCGCGGCGTTCTCGGCGTAGCCGGTGATGAACAGCACCTTCAGTCCCGGACGATCCTCGCGCGCCTCATCGACCATCTGACGCCCGTTCATGCCTCCTGGTAGGCCGACATCGGTGATCAGCAGATCGATGCGCACGTCGGAGCGCAGCACCTTGAGCGCCGACACGCTGTCGGCAGCTTCGATGGCGGAATACCCCAGCTCCTCCAGAATCTCGGTGATCAGCATGCGAATGGTCGGTTCGTCGTCGACGATGAGGACGGTCTCGCCCGTGGCGGCGCGCGGAGCATGCTCCAGGTCCGGCTGCGCATCCTCGTCTTCGGGCTCGGCGCCGTGCCGCGGAAGGTAAAGCCGCACCGTCGTCCCGTTGTCGGCTTCCGAGTAGAGGCGCACCTGTCCACCAGACTGCTTGGCAAAGCCGTAGACCATGGACAGGCCGAGCCCGGTGCCATGGCCCACCGCCTTGGTGGTGAAGAACGGATCGAATGCGCGTGCCAGCACATCGGGCGACATCCCGGCTCCGGTGTCGGTGACGCAGACGGCTACATATTGGCCAGGCTGCATGTCGCGCGCACGCGCACCGCGCTCATCGATCCAGGTATTGGCCGTCTCGATCGTGAGTTGTCCCCCCTGGGACATGGCATCCCGGGCATTGATACAAAGGTTCAGCAGAGCGCTCTCAAGCTGATTGGGATCGCACAAAGTGGGCCACAACCCGATGGCGAGCACGGTCTCTATCTTGATCGAAGGCCCTACAGTGCGCTGTATCAGGTCCTCCATGTTGGCAATCAGCTTGTTGGCATTCGTCGGCTTGGGATCGAGCGTCTGTCGTCGAGCGAATGCAAGCAGCCTGTGCGTCAGTGCCGCAGCGCGGGACGTGGCCCCCAGGGCACTGGTGATATAGCGGTCAAGGTCGGCGATGCGGCCCTGTGCGACGCGTGTGCGCAGCAGTTCCAGGCTGCCGGATATCCCGGTGAGCAGATTGTTGAAGTCGTGCGCGAGACCGCCGGTCAGTTGACCGATCGCCTCCATCTTCTGCGCGTGAAACAGCTGCTCGCGCGACTGCTCCAATTGCAGTTGCGCCTGACGCCGCTCGGTGAGATCACGCGTCACCTTGGCGAAGCCGATCAGTTCTCCTTGCGCATTGCGGATCGCGTCGAGCACGACGCTGGCCCAAAATCGCGAGCCATCCTTTCGCACGCGCCAACCTTCCGCTTCATAGTGCCCCTCGCGCCGTGCCCTTTGAAGCGCGTTCCAGGGCAGACGAGCATCGCGATCTTCCGGCGTGTAGAAGCGCGAAAAATGCTCGCCGATGATTTCGGCTTCGCTGTAGCCCTTGATCCGTGCCGCACCGGTATTCCAGTTGGTGACATAACCCTCCGGGTCGATCATGAAGATGGCGTGGTCGGAGACACTCTGCACGAGCAGTCGGAAATGCCGTTCGGCCTCCAGTGCCGCCAGTTGCGTGTTCCGCTGTTCGGTCATGTCGCGGGTGATCTTGGCGAAACCTATGAGTTTGCCACCATCCAAGATCGGATCGATCACGACGGCAGCCCAAAAACGCGTGCCATCCTTGCGCACCCGCCAGGCTTCCGCCGCGAACCGTCCGGTCTCGGCGGCAGCCTTCAGAGCCTGCCAGGGAACGCGCGCGGCGCAATCCTCCTCGGTATAGAAACGAGAAAAGTGTTGCCCGATGATCTCTTGGGCACTGTAGCCTTTGATGCGCTCTGCCCCTGGATTCCAACTGACGATGTATCCTTCCGGGTCGAGCATACAGATAGCGTAATCAACCACACTGCGAATCAGCAGCTCGTGCAGATCAGTCGTTGATGTCACCCAATGCTCCAGTCGGGACCTGCGATCGACACATTCATGCCCCGACATCCCCGCCCTGTCTGTCCCCCGTTGCGACACCTCCGCTGAACTTGCAACGACCGAGCTTCACTCCTGTGTGAGGCGCTCGGGTCGTGGCCTAGGCTGAGCTGCCGCGGGCAACGGTTGACGCCATAGCGGCGCCCGCCTAGGTTGCCGCCCCGCCGGGCGTTCCCGGCCCTCGTGATTTGTCCGGCCGGATTGCGGCGAGGTGAAACAAGCGCGCTAAAGAGGCCAGCGACAGCCCCAAAGGCTCTAGCTGCTCCAACGGTCGGGCCAACAGTTCGAAGGGCCCAGACAGTGACCAACTCCTCTCAGTATCGGACCGCGACCCGCCTGGTGCACGGTGGCATTCAGCGCAGCCAGTTCGGCGAGACGGCCGAGGCCTTGTACCTGACCTCGGGCTACGTCTACGACGACGCCGAACAGGCCGAAGCGACGTTTACCGGCAGTATCGATCATTACCAATACTCGCGTTTTGCCAATCCGACGATCTCGATGCTGGAGGACCGGCTTTGCCTGATCGAGGGCGCTGAGGCCTGTCGCACCACCGCAACCGGAATGGCCGCCGTAAATGCGGCACTGCTCGCGCACCTCAAGGCCGGCGATCGCGTGGTGGCGTCGCGCGCGCTGTTCGGCTCCTGCCATTGGATCGTATCCACGTTGCTGCCGAAGTTCGGCATCGCCACCGAGTTTGTCGATTGCGCCGATCTCGCGCAGTGGCGCGCGGCTTTGTCACGACCGGCACAGCTGGTGCTGCTCGAGACGCCCTCCAATCCGATGTTGGAGCTGGTCGATCTGCACGCGGTGTGCGAGCTGGCGCATTCCGCCGGAGCGATTGTGGTGGTGGACAACGTGTTCGCGACGCCGCTGCTGCAGCAACCGTTGAAGTTCGGCGCCGACGTGGTGGTGTATTCCTGCACCAAGCACATCGACGGCCAGGGCCGCGTGCTGGGCGGCGCTGTCCTCGGCAATCGCAAATGGATCACAGAGACGCTGCAGCCGTTCATTCGCAACACCGGGCCGGCCATGTCGCCCTTCAATGCCTGGGTGCTGTTGAAGGGACTCGAGACGCTGTCCCTGCGTGTCCATGAGTCGTGCCGTACGGCGGCAGCGTTGGCGGATTTCCTCTCCGCCCGACCCGAGGTGACCCGGGTGTGGTTTCCGATGCGCGCCGATCATCCGCAGCACGCACTGGCGCGCCAGCAGATGACGGCCGGCGGCACGGTGGTCACCTTCGAGCTGGCCGGCGGCAAGGACGCGGCGTTCCGTGCGATGAACGCATTCCACCTGATCGCGGTATCGAACAACCTGGGCGATACAAAATCTCTGGTGACGCATCCGGCGACCACGACGCATATGCGGATCGGCGCGGAAGAGCGTGCCAAACTCGGCATCACTGACGGTGTGCTTCGACTGTCGGTCGGTCTGGAGGATGTTGAAGATCTGAGAGACGATCTGGCACAGGCCCTGGCGATACCGACAGTCGCGAGGGCCGCCGAATAGATCGGCACAGACAAGCCCTGCATTAGCGCCACGTTAGGTTTTATGCGGCAAAGGAGTGGCTTGGTTTACCGCGTGAATGGTTGCGGTGACGAAGTCTCAATCTGCCCGGCCGGTTTTCTCGATTGTGGTGCCCGCCTTCAACGAAGAGCGGAACCTGCCGCTGTTGCACGAACGCATAGCTGCGGTCATGCAACGCCTCGGCGAGCAATGGGAGCTGGTATTCGTCAATGACGGCAGCCGCGACAATACGTTGGAGGTGATGCACGACCTGCGCGATCACGATCGTCATATTGCAATCGTGAACCTGTCGCGCAACTTCGGCAAGGAGATCGCCACCACCGCCGGTCTGGACCACGCGCGCGGCGAAGCGGTGATCGTCACAGATGCCGACCTCCAGGATCCACCCGAGCTCATCCCAGAGCTGATCGCTGCCTGGCGGCGGGGCTTCGATACCGTCTATGCCCAGCGGTGCCATCGGCACGGTGAAACATGGCTGAAGCGCGCCAGCGCGGCAGCATTCTATCGCGTCCTGCAACGCTCGACCGCCGTGCCGATCCCACCGGACACCGGGGACTTTCGCCTGATGAGCCGGCGCGTCGTACATGCGTTGTCCCGGGTACGCGAGCGACACCGGTTCATGAAAGGCCTGTTCGCCTGGGTCGGTTTCTCCAGCTGCGCCATCAGCTACGACCGGCAACCGAGACACTCGGGTCATACGGCATGGACGTACTGGAAACTGTGGAATCTGGCGGTCGAAGGCATCACCAGCTTCACAACGCTGCCTTTGCGGGTCGCAACCTATCTCGGGCTGCTGGTCGGACTGGGCTCCATCATATTCCTGCTGCAGCTTCTGGTCCGTACGCTGGTATTCGGCAACGAGGTGCCGGGCTATCCGAGCCTGATGGCCGTCGTCCTGTTCCTCGGCTCGGCACAATTGGTAACGCTCGGGATCATCGGTGAATACCTGGGCAGAGTGTTCGACGAGGTGAAGCAGCGACCGCTCTACCTGTTGGAGCAGTATCTGCCGAGCCGGGGAGACACTGGACAAGTGGCCGCCGCTCGCCTTGAATCGGTCGCATCCCACTGACCTGGTCTCGCCATGGCCGAAGGCTATTCAAAAGTCACGCGCAACGTCCGCGTTACCGTACGCTCGTTTTATCTCGAAGATCAGTCGCAACCGGACGAGGGCCACTATGTCTGGGCCTATCGCGTGAAGATTGAAAACGAAGGTCGCGAACCGGTGCAGCTGTTGCGCAGAACGTGGCAGATCACCGACGCGCGCGGCCGAACGCAACACGTGAACGGCGCAGGCGTGGTCGGCGAACAGCCTCTGCTCGAGCCTGGCGAGAGCTTCGAGTACACCTCCGGCACGCCGCTGGACACGCCATCCGGCTTCATGGTGGGTGCCTACCACATGGTGGTCCCGTCATCGGGTGAGAATTTCGACGTGGCCATTCCGGCTTTCAGTCTGGACAGCCCTCACCAGAGCGGTAGGGTGCACTAGCGTGATGACCGGAGGCGGAACCGCCGAAGGTCTGAATCACGCGACCAAATAGCGCTCGACCGCTCACGGGGTTGTGCCTCGGCCCGAGCGGTTTATATCCCGACTGGCGCGCTCGGATATTGCGCGCGCACCCCATCCACCGTCCGGGAGGAATTGCGGTGAATATCGTCTCGCCTGTCGCTCGTGCGGCAACCGCGGCCTCGACTGACCGCCCGACCCGAGAGGAAGCCGAAGCGGCTGTGCGCACGCTATTGCGCTGGGCAGGCGACGATCCTTCGCGCGAAGGGCTGGCGGACACACCGGCCCGCGTCGCTCGCGCCTACGAGGAGTTCTTCTCCGGCTACGAGATCGATCCGGTCGCTCTGCTCGAGCGCACCTTCGAGGAGACCGACGGTTACGACGAAATTGTCCTGCTGCGCGACATCAGGCTGGAAAGCCACTGCGAGCACCACATGGTGCCGATCATCGGGCGCGCGCATGTCGCCTATTTGCCGCATCATCGCGTTGTGGGCATCAGCAAACTGGCGCGCGTCGTGGACGCCTATGCGCGGCGACTGCAGATCCAGGAGAAGCTGACGGCGCAGATCGCCAACACCATTCAGCAGGTGCTGGAGCCGCGCGGCGTCGCCGTGGTGATCGAGGCGGCGCACCAGTGCATGACGACGCGCGGCATCCACAAGCCCGGGGTCACCATGGTGACCAGTCGCATGCTGGGTGCGTTCCGCGACGATCCGACGACGCGGCGCGAGGTGCTGGCGATGATGGGCAATGGCAAAGGTCTGGGCGGCGACCACTGAACTATCCGCCGCCGCCCCGGATGTCATGGCGGGGCTTGGCCCCGCCAGCCACGTCTCTGTCGAGACAGAGTGATCAGGCCTCGTGGAACACGAGAGTCCGGATCTCGATACTCTCGCGCGGCGGTGCATCGGCCGGCGTCGTCGGATCCTCGAACGCCGTATGCGGTGCGAAACGCGCCCGCCCGTCCGTCGCTGAATCGTAGCACTTCAGCAGCAGCGCCTCATCGGGCTGCATCTCCGGCACATAGAACCAACGGTGCGCCGGATTATAGTTGACGCCATACGTCTCGCCCGTGCGGTCCTGGTAGACCAGATCGGATGGCACCAGATCCTCAGCGTCGACCGAGGCCGCATCGCATACTGCCAGTGGTGCATCCCGCAGCGGACCACGGATCGGCCGCCACAGGTTGATCACCTGCACCCTGCCCCGCAGGAGCGCCTCGGCCTGGTCGCCGAAGAAGTCGCGCACCCGCTGCGGCCCGGAACGCGCCGTGTGATCGACATGCACGCCGGTGGCGGGCTGCCGGGGCGCCCCGGTCGTGCGGTCCGCAGTGTCCTTCACCCGCCGGCGCAGCGTGTGATCGAAAATGAACACCTTGCTCGCGCCGGTCGCTTCAGCGATCACTCGCTGCACCTCGGGATAATACACCCGCCGCACCTCGTCCTCGTCCCAAAAGTCCTGCACCGCGCTGGCGGCGCGGACCAGGGCGAAGCCCTCGCGGTCGAGCGAAATTTCGTCGGCCAACGGGCGCGTGTCGTGGATCGGCACGGTGTGCGGATCGCGCACGGTGTTGGAGCGAGGAACACCAGGAGGCGGCTCATAGGTGTAGTTGCGGGGCCGATCGTCCATGCGCCCGAGGTAATTCAGCGTGGCATCGACGTGCGGCAATCCATCCAGGCGATTTGCGTTCATCGGGAAACTCCTCCTTCGGTGCAATCTCAGCAGGGCGGCAGTGAACGCCAGAACGGAGTGGACAGCTCGCGATAGACGTCGGCGCTGGTGGCGCCAAAGTCAGCCAACTCCCGCTGGCTCAGTTCAGCCAACGCTCGCCGCTCCCGCGCACGCTGACGCCACTGCCGCAGTGTGGCAAGCAGCCCACGGCGAGGCCCCCTCTCGGTCACCAGCGGCTGAGAATATGTCAGCGGTGGGTGGACAAAAGCAGACATCGATCTCGCTCCTCATCGAGAAACTGCCGATGAACTGGGCCGGCCGGGGTCGGTTCGCAAAGGATACTTTGTCAGGCTTCACATGAGCTGAAGTCATACTACATCCCGCCCCATGACAACCTTGCCGTCGTTGTCCGGCCTGCGCGCCTTCGAGGCTGCCGCCCGTCACCTGAGTTTCACCCGCGCCGCCGACGAGCTGAACGTCACGCAGACCGCGGTGAGCCATTTGATCCGGCGGCTCGAGGAGCAACTCGGGGTCCAGTTGTTTGTCCGGCGAAATCGCGCCCTCGAACTGACGCGTGAGGCAGCTTCGTACCTTCCGGCGGTGCGAGGCGCGTTCGAGGACCTGCGCCGTGCCACCGACCGGCTGCGCCGCCCCGAGCGCGAGGGCGTGCTGACCGTCAGCACCACGGCGTCGCTCGCCGCCAAGTGGCTGGTCACGCGGGTCGCCGCGTTCCAGGACGCCAATCCGGGAATCGAGGTGCGCATCACCACCTCGTCGCACCTGGTCGATTTCCAGCGCGAAGAAGTGGACATGGCGGTCCGCTACGGCAGGGGCAACTGGCCAGGATTGCGCACCGACTGGCTGATGGCCGAGGACATGTTCCCGGTATGCAGCCCGTCGCTGCTGAACGCTGACAACCCGCTGCGAACTCCGGAAGATTTGGCGAACCACACGCTGCTGCACGCCACCGCCTCGCGCGAGGACTGGCAGCTGTGGCTCACCGCCGCGGGCCTGCCTGTTTCGCTGGCTGCGCGCCGCGGCCTGAGCTTCGACCAGAGCTTCATGGCAATCGAGGCGGCAGTCGAAGGGCTTGGGATCGCACTTGGCCGCACGCGCTTCGTCGAAGCGGACATCGCCGCCGGCCGACTGGTAGTACCGTTCAACGTGGTGCTGCCCGCGGATGCGGGCTTCTACATCGTGGCACCCGAAGCGACCGCCGATACGCCAAAGATCGCGCTGTTCCGCCAGTGGCTGATCGACTCCGTCGAGCCCGGCGCGGTGGCGCCTCCGCCTCCGTAACCTGGGTCACCGCGGAGGCCCGCTGCAGGTCGCTGCATAATACGCCAGGAGGGACCCGACGGCATAATGCGCGGCGTTACCCGCGCGTTGTGCACCGAACTGCCCCGACGAGAGAGGATCTGCCCGCCCGTCCGGTTGCATGCCATCATGCGGCACGGCTCGTCCTGGCAGGCATGACCACGACACGCTGGGGACGCGGCGCAACCGGAAGGAAGCACTCGGATGAGCGTGACATTTCGCCAGCTGGCCCCAACTTTCGCCGCTGAAGTATCGGGGATCGATTGCCGCCAACCGCTCAGCCAAGATCAGATTGCGGCGGTGGAAGCGGGAATGGACCAATACGCGGTGCTGGTGTTTCGCGATCAGACCATCACTGATGAACAGCAACTCGCCTTCACCATGCAGTTCGGCGAGCTGGAGAATTATAACAGCGGCGGGCATATCAGGAAGCGCGCGGACAGCCGCCTCGGCGCCGGCATCGCCGACTTCTCCAACCTGGACAAGAACGGCAACATCATGTCCGACCAGGATCGCGTTTGGTTCTTCAAACTGGGCGATCGGTTGTGGCACTCGGACAGCTCGTTCCGACCGGTGCCGGCCCGCTACTCGCTGCTGTCCGGCCGCGTGCTGCCATCATGGGGCGCGAACACCGAGTTCGCCGATATGCGCGCCGCATACAATGCGCTGGATGAACGCACCAAGGCCGAAGTCGAGGACCTGGTCTGCCTGCACTCGTTGATGTACTCGCGCGAGGCGATCGGCTTCACCGACCTTACCGAGGAGGAGCGCGCCTCATTCCAACCGGTTCGCCAGCGGCTGGTGCGCGTGCATCCGGTCACCGGACACAGGTCGTTGTTCCTGTCCTCGCATGCGGGGGCGATCGAAGGTCAGACGATACCGGAAGCGCGGATGTTCCTGCGCGACCTGACTGAACACGCGACACAGCGCGAGTTCGTCTACTCGCATTCCTGGCGGCCGTTCGACCTTGTGATGTGGGACAACCGCACCACGATGCATCGCGCGCGTCGGTTCGATCGCAACGAGGTGCGCGATGTACGCCGCACCACATTGGCAGGGGATGTGATCACCATCGAACAGGAAGCTGCGGCGGCAGATTGACCAATTTCCTAATCCCGCCGTATGCAACTACGAGTTCTTGAAATGCGACCGTTGCAATGTGCTTGACATCGGCATGTCACAGGCGCACATTTTCCATCGTTCCACTGCAAGGGAGGGTGCATCGCAGCATGACTCCACCGGGCAGTCTCGGAGTTGCCGACCGGCGTGGCATCGGCAACTGATCAACAAGCCCACGTTATCGTCTGGCGATCAGAGCCAGGCGCGAAGTTGCAAACTTCGCATGATGACCCCCGTTCATCGCTGAGGGCGTGCGGGGGTCTTGCGTTTCTGGGAAAGCTCAATTTGCGCCATCCCGGCGCTCGCTTGCCTGAACAGCGCAGCGGGCACTAACGTCCGCTCATCCATTGAACGGGAGGGCGAGCGATGATCATCGAAATGCGCACCTACACGCTGAAGCCGGGCAATATCCCGACCTTCGAAGAGCGTTTTGCCTCTGCGCTGCACATCCGCGAGAAATATTCGAAACTGGCCGCCTTCTGGCATACCGAGGTGGGGCCGCTCAATCAGGTGATCCACGTATGGCCGTATGACAGCCTCGATCAGCGCGCAGCGGTGCGCGCTGAAGCGTCCAAGGCGGAAGGCTGGCCGCCGAACACACGCGAGCTGACCATCGAGCAGAAGAGCGAGATATTCCTGCCCGCGGCGTTCTCGCCCCCGCTGGAGCCGCGCAGTCTCGGCGGCATCTATGAAATCCGCATGTACACCTACGCCCCGGGCACGCTGCCGGCGGTGATGGAACGCTGGGCCGAGAAGGTGCCGGAGCGGATCAAGCTCTCGCCGCTGGTCGGCGCGTGGTACTCAGAGCTGGGCGGCCTCAACAGGTGGTGCCACATCTGGGCCTACAAGGATGCCGCAGAGCGCTCGCGTATCCGCGCCGAGGCGGTGTCGAAGGGCGTGTGGCCGCCAGGCTCGCCGCCCGGTGCGCTGCTGAAGCAGGAGAACATGCTGGTGGTGCCGGCCGCGTTCTCGCCTCTGAAGTAGACTGGCACGATTTCTGCTGTGCCTCCGGTGGGTTTTCCCCACTGGAGGCCAGAATGTTTCCACTGCTTGCTGTCGGCGGCGCGATCGGGGCGGTGATGTCGATCGCAAAAGGCGCTTCGTGGCTGTCTGAGCAGATCAGCGACAAGGGCGCCGCCTCGGCGGGCGGAAAAACCGACCCCACGAAACTGACCGAGGCCCAGGCGGCCTCGTTCGCGGCCACGCTCGCGGCACAATCTGCCGGGCAGAGCGTGCCGGCGAGCACCGCAAATGCTGCACCCGCCACTTTGGTATCGATGCAGGCGAACGGGCCGGACGAAAATACCGCGGCGCGGGCGAAGGCCGGCGTACTTGCCTACAACCATATCGGCGAGCATCACGGCCATCGAGCCGGCGCAATCGCGCACCCGGCCAGTCACGGCAGCGCCGCCGCCTAGAGCGCGATCGCTTGAAGTGGAATCGTTGGAAAGCGTGAATCGCGCTCTCCATCAATGAATCGCAGAACATGATCGGGTCAACCTGATCCGATCATGTTCTAGCCGGCAGCAGCCGCCCACCCATCAGCCTTGGCTGTTCGGCGTCCTTGCCGCAGAAAAGCGGCGGCAAGGACGAGGAACAGGCAATGGACGACAGCGGATTCTGGCAGCGCGCGCGGCGCCATATGCTGGGCTACGGCGGCGACTTCGTCCGCTTCGTCCCGGCGCATGCGCAGGGATCGTTCTTGTACGATGCGGGCGGCCGCAAGGTGCTGGACTTCACTTCGGGCCAGATGAGCGCGATCCTGGGACACGCGCATCCGGAGATCGTCGCCACCGTCCGCGACCAGGCCGGTCGGCTGGACCACCTGTTCTCCTCGATGCTGAGCGAGCCGGTGGTGGCGCTGGCCGAGCGCCTGGCCGGGCTGGCGCCCGACCTGCCACGAGCGATGCTGCTGTCCACCGGCGGCGAAGCGAACGAGGCGGCGATCCGGCTCGCCAAGCTGGTCACCGGCAAATGGGAGATCGTCGGCTTTGCCCAGTCCTGGCACGGCATGACCGGCGGCGCGGCGGCAGCCACCTACAAGGCCGGGCGGCGCGGCATCGGGCCGATGCTCCCCGGCAACTTCGCGATCCCGGCACCGAATGCCTATCGGCCCCGCTTCGCCGGCGTGAGCTGGCGCGAGGAGCTGGACGATGCATTCGAATGGCTCGACCGGACGTGCACCGGCAACCTCGCCGCGTTCATCGCCGAACCAGTGCTGTCGAGCGGCGGCATCATCGATCTTCCCGTCGGCTACCTGAACGCGCTGGCCGAACACTGCCGGGCGCGCGGCATGCTGCTGATCCTGGACGAGGCGCAGACCGGCGTTGGCCGTACCGGTCTGATGTTCGCTTTCGAGCGCGACGGCGTGGTGCCCGACATTCTGACACTGTCGAAGACGCTGGGAGCGGGACTGCCGCTGTCGGCCGTTATGACGTCGGATGCGATCGCCGCCGAAGCCGAACATCGGGAATTTCTGTTCTACACCACGCACGTGAATGATCCGCTGCCGGCCGCCGTCGGGCTGAAGGTGCTGGAGATCGTGCAGCGCGATGGCCTCGCCGAGAGGGCGACGCTGATGGGCACGCGGCTTGCGGCGGGGCTGCGAGGCCTGCAGCAGAGATACGAATGTATTGGCGACGTGCGCGGACGCGGCCTGCTGATGGGCCTTGAATTCCGCTCCTTCGGTGGACGCGATGCCGGGACGATCTCGGACGCGGTGACCGACGTGGCGCTCGAGCTGGGATTATCGGCGAACATCGTGCGAGCCGGCGCCTCGCAGGGCGTGATGCGCATCGCCCCACCGCTGACGGTGACGGAGGAAGAGGTGGATCTGGGAGTGGAGCTTTTGGGCGAAGCGGTGGGAAAAGCCGTGTACCGATGAACGCCAGACGACGGCATGTAGCCTAGGTGCGTACACTGAGCGCGGCCGCAATAGCGTGAGACGGAGATTGCTAATGTCCAGGAAATGGCTCAACGAGGCATAAGCTTTAGACTAACGACACGCGACGATGGGTAAAGTCTGCTAGCACAGCGACTATGCGGTCGATCAGCGGAACGAACCCACTAAAATCGATCGTGGAAAAACCTGCTCGGACGATTTTGTCGGCGAAGTCCAGCTTTCCGTATTGGGTTTTACTGTCCCAATCCTTACCAAGAGATAGCGTTTTGCCGTCGAGCTTTTTGGCACGAACTGTTGCGTCAAACAGATCTTCGATGCAAGAGGTGCCCCCCGAACCACGCTCTGGAGTCTTTACTACGTACAGGTTGAAGCACACGTAGTAGAACGGCTCCGCCGTAGTAAGGCTGATGGTTACCTTGCGCTGCTTGAGAGCTCCGAAGACTGGATCGGAGCCGCTGTCGTTGTCGATGACAACAATAACCGGGTATCTCAAAGGGCGGTATGCGTAACGGCTAATGGCCCTTTCATACCGCCCTACCAAATTGCCAAGATTGCCACTGCCACCGCTCAGCTCAAGGACGTCGTGCTCGACGCGCGAATGCCGCAGGAGTCGCACCTTTGTGACGAGCTTCCCTTTGTCGACCTCCGACAGCTCGGGGTACCTCGGATCAAGCGCTTTCAGGGCGCTACGGAGATAGATGTTATCGGTCTTTCCCTCGCAAACGATAAGCGGCCTGTCCAGCGCGACGAAATGCTTGAAATAGAGCAGTTTCTTGAAGAGCTCTCGATATCCAGGGTAGCGGAGTCGCTTTGCATCTTCGACTTCTTTCTTGGGATCGAGGAGTTGGGAGCGAACATCAGAGGTATGTTTCACATGGTAGATGTGTGCCATCACGCCTTCGAGGTAGGCAATGCCGCTCTCCCGAACTGGTGGTTTAGCTGGCGGCAAAGTCTTCGAAGACACAGCACCACGATAGTAGCTGCCACATTTGAAGAGCGAGTCACACATGGCTCTTGCAGCTCGGTAATACGACGCTTGTACGTTGACCTTCTCGTTGACTGTCAACCCGGTAACGACCTGGTGGCTTGGGCGGCGTTGCATGCGCGTCTTCGTCGGATGTACCGCGAAGCCGGACCGGTGAATCTCGGTAAGCAAAGGCTCAGCCAGCGCCCACCTTCTTTCCGGCTCAAGCACTTCATAGGCAAGAGACGCGGGGAAATCCCTCTGGTTCGTGGAGAAAGTAAGGTCGTCAGCATATCGCGAATAGGTGCACTTGGTAGCCGCCGCGAGTCTCCCTAGCCTGATGTCCAGCAGGTGTGCGACAAGGTTGGAGATAATCGGCGAGGAAGGCGCGCCCTGGGGAAGAGCGTTATTAAAACAAGCAATTTGGGCGATGACGGTGGCTACCTTCGGGTGCAGCCCAAAATTTCTATTCTTTAGAAAGAAGCCGCGGACCCGGCCAAAGTTGATGCTTGGGAAAAACCCTTCGAGATCAAGGTTAAGGACAAATCGACGATTCTTATGCGGCCAAGCATTGGTAATTATCGAGCGGCCACGTTCAAAGCCATGCGCGAAGGCATCAGGGAAGCCGCGCCGGTTCGTAATTTCGGCATTACACTCCTCCAATATGCCAGCGAGCTTTCTTTGTAGGGCTTTTAGACGCTCATCGGGCGCCTCAATGGCGCGCATACCACCCGACCGTTTGGGGATGTTAAAGCTGAAGTAGCGCCCGACATTCGGTCTTTTGTAGAGGATGTAGGCGAGGGAGGATGCCGAATATCCCAGAATGGCTGCTAGCTCATGGAGCGAAGAAGCGGCCTTCAGGCGCTCCAGCACAGTGTGGGTGAGATAAGGGCTTGCAGGCACTCTTACGCGAGCGCAGGCGTGCGCCATTTCAATTTCCCGATAGCCACCTAGAGAGCAAACACCGAGTTACGGTCTTTCATACATCACGAAACGTGATGACAAATCTGCCTGCAAGCAGAAATAGCGAATCCCATTCCGCGCGCCCTGTCAATGATATGATGGCCGACAGAGTAAAGCGAGTGGTAGGGACATCAGGGTATGGCAAAGTCAACGAGAATGAACCTGGACGCCATCATCGCGCGCAAGCCGGACGTCGATCTCGCCAGGATCGACGCCACCACCGAAGCCACCGCGATTCACGTGCCGCTCGCCACGCTGCAGAACTGGGAGCCGAACCGCACGCCGATGGACCCGAGCGCCCGCGCGCTGATGACCATCCTCGCGCGTGAACCGGATACTCAAACCAAAGAGCGAGGTGCCGACTTTCACTGAAAGTCGGCACTAGGCCAACACCGGGCAGCCTGAACACGCTCGTTCGCGCCTGGTGGGCAGCGTCTGGACAGCCTGCCGCACGTATGCTATCAAATACGATAGCATACAGGCAGGGAACCCATGGCCCAGGTGCTGGTCAGGAATCTCGACGAGCAGGTCGTTGCGGCCCTCCGGCGCAAGGCGGAACTGCACGGCCACTCGCTGGAACAAGAGCTTCGGATTGCGCTGACGTCGGCTGCGCGTCTCAGCCCCGAGGAGCGTGTTGCGCTTACCAGGCGAATTCGCGGCATGACGCCGGCAAATGTTCGGCAAACTGACAGTACCGAGCTTATCCGCGAGGATCGTGACTCTCGGTAATGTTCGTCGTGGACGCGAGCGTCGCCTGCAAGTGCTTCGTCGCGGAGCCGGGCAGCGATGCCGCCGAGGCGCTAATTGCGCGGGGACCGATACTGCTCGGCCCGGACCTGATCGCTCCCGAGGTTTGCAACGTCGCTTGGGCGAAGCTGCGACGGGGCGAGATCACCGGCGCACAGGCAAAGGCGATGGTAGAGGGACTGCCCGATCTGCTCGATGAGTTCGTGCCGTCGGTCGGACTGATCAGTCGCGCGCTGGAGATCGCTAATGCCCTAGCGCACCCAGCTTACGACTGCTGCTATGTGGCGCTGGCGGAGCAACGGGGAGTCCCGATGATAACGGACGACCGAAGGCTGCTGGCGCGCCTAGCCGCGACGCCATGGGCGCGGCTCGCGCTCAAGCTGGGAGACGGCGTGGCGTCACCGTGACGGCGACCACCAGATGCAAAGTCCTATGGGTGCCTTGTTCGCATCTCGTGCGACGCCACTAGCAGCGGCGCTGATACCGGTTGCTCTGTGGTTGACGAACGCGCACGCCGAGCCGCCCGTGGCCTACTGCCAACGCGCCGGCACCGACGACACGACACGCCCAATCCCCAAGGACCTCGTCCCCGCTGTCAACGCGGCATTCGGAACCCGCATGCCCGCTCGCGTGGCCATCGACACCACCGTGTACCGCTGCGCCGACCACCGCGTCATGGTCTGCACCGTCGGCGCCAATCTGCCGTGCGGCAAGGCGAATACCCGCCGCGCGCCCAACCCTGGCGTTATCCAGTGGTGCCACGACAATCCCGACGCCCCCTTCGTGCCCGCCGCGGCGACCGGCCACGACACGATCTACGCATGGCGCTGCCATGCCGGCGCACCGCAGATCGCGCGACAGGTGCTGCACACCGATCCACGCGGCTTCGTCACCGAATTCTGGCAACCACTTCCGTAGTCACATCCGTATATTCGAGATCCAGGGATACCGGCTTTCGGCCGCAACGCCCAGTCTGGGAAAAAATTCCTTGACGCGAAATTGCCCTCGTGCTCTTGTTCCCCCGCCATGGCCGCGCTTCTCGACCTCGTCCGCAAGCTCATCGACTACGGCAAGGAGCTCGCCGCCACCCTCGATCAGCGCGCTGCCGGCAACCCCTACTTCACCGTTCTCACCTTCGGCACCAACGATCTTGCCGTGATCCTCGCGCGCATCACCCGCGGCCTGCAGCGCGCCGCGGCGCTCGAAGTACGGATCGTTCGCGCATGTGGTCGGGCTCGGCCCGACCATCGCGCGTGTCCCCAGCGGCCGGTCGCCCCACCCACGCCCCCAATGCCGCGCCAGCCCGTTGCCCGGCCCTCTGCACCGCGCGCCCAGACGCTTCCCTCGCCACTGTCCACGGAAGACCAGATCGCTGCAGACCGCCGCCGTCCCATCGGCGCCGTCATCGCCGACATCTGCCGCGACCTTGCGATCCGCCCCAGCCACCCGTTGTGGCGCGAGATCCAAAGCGCCATCAACCGCTGCGGCGGCAGCTACCTCCGCTTGCTGAAGGACGTGCTCAAGACCCATTTCCAGCTTGCCGCCGAACTCATCGCGCCGCCCGAACCGCCGACACCGCTCCTGCCATCATCGGCGCCCGCCTCCACCGGCCCGCCCTGAGGTGTGCCCTCGGGCCTGACCCGAGGACACGACGAGTAACTCAGTTCACCCGCACGCTGGGGCAACGAAAATCCTGCAACAATCCCGGCGCAAAGGGATTGGCAGCGCCAGGAATCCGCACGTCGAACGTCGCCTGCCGCTCGCCCACCTGGAACGTCAGGGCGTAGCGATCCGTGCTGCCCGGTTGCAGCTGCATCCGGCCATGACCGAACAGCCGGAACAGCGCCCACGGTCCGGTCTCGCGCAATTCCGCACCCCTCGCCGGTGGCTCGAACGCCAATCGTGTCGTCGGCTGCAACGAGAAGCTGGGCCAGGTCACCTGCGTTGCACGTTGCGCGGCTCGGGCGAATACGATGGGGGTGCCATCGAGATCCAGTACGACCTGCTTCGTCCCCGGATCGGCACTGATCGGCGTAATGTCGAAGCGGAAGCGAGGGCGGGTCCCGTCGTCGGGAAAGAACGCATCGCGGATCGCGGCGGCGCGCTGGAACTGCGCAAGGTCGCCGGCTGAGATCGGCGATGACGGCGCATCGGCCGAGATCAGCCGCCAGGTCTTGCTGGACATATCGACATAGCGGCGAAGCAGCGTGTTGATGAATCCATCGAGCGCCGCTCCAGGGGCAAACAGCCGCGCAAACTCGGCAATCGGCACATCGTCCGACGCGGCCGCGATAAACGGGTAGTGTCCATTGACCACCGACGGGCAGGTGTCGGCCGGCCCCCCAGGTGCGTTGAAGTTGGCCGCCAGCTGCAATCGCGGATCCCCACTGCGAAGCGCAATGGCACTGTTGGCGATCTCGGTCAGCCAGCGTCCTAATGGCTGTGGCTGGCGCGAGGCATCCGACTTCAGCAGCAGCAGCGGATCGACCCCGGCTGCCGATGATGCCGCGGCCGCCGTGCTGACCAGCGATGCTGCCAACTTGGCCATTTGCTGCTGTGCGTCGCTGATTTCCCGCAGCACCTGTTCGATCGGTGCGGCTGCACCGCGAGCGACAAGTCCGCGCAGCGCCTGATATCGTTCGTCGATCTCGTGGCCCGGCGGCAGCTGTGCCGCTCCAGCGGATTGCGACGTACCCAGCAATGCCTGCAGGCGAAGTTCGGTATTGCTCGGCGTTCCCGCAGGTGCGAAGGGCAGGCGAGGTCCGGTCATCGGCACCGACAATGTCAACTGTCGGCTGATCGAGACCAGCAGGTTGCGCATCGGCGAGTCGGGAGCGGCCAGGATGTACAGGTCCTGTGCCGCTTGCGACAGGCTGCGCAATTGCACGACGTTCAGATCCCCGAGCAACAGGTCCCAGGCAGGCGCGTAATCCGCCTCGTACAGCGCGATGACATCGCGCTGCAGCCCCTGCATCTGCGGCCCGTTCGGGTTGAATGCGACGCGGTCGCCCAGAACCCAGCTTTCCGACACCACGCTTCGTACCGCGCCGTCCAACGACGGCAGCAACACCTTGTGGAAGCCGTCGACACTAAAGAAGCCGGGAATGCCATCGCTCAGCGGCTTGCCCGACCGGCGCATGAATAATGGTACGCCCGCGGGACCGAGCGCGTCGCTTGGACGCCATGGCGATAGGCGCTGTGCAGCGGCCGACAGGCGAATCCGCGAATACACCCGCTGTGCCAGCGAAACGGCCGAGAATTTCGTGCGTGCAGTGGCAACCAGTGCGCCATCGAGCTGCACCTGCGACAATGGCTCGGCCAACAGCGCGTCCAGGTGCCGCAACAGCGAATCACGCATCGGCGCGAAGCCGACACCGGGATAGGTGGCCTGCCAGTCAAGCTTCATCCACTCGCGCACCAGCGATGCATCGAGCGGGCCGGCATTGCCGAGCATCAGGTAGACGCGCGTCGCCTCGTATAAGAAGTCGGGGTTGTTCAGGTTGCCGAGCAACTGCGTTTCTAATCGATACATCAGGCGTGGCAGCAGCGCCCATTCCAACGCATGTCGATACACTGCGCGCGTCGAGGCAGACAGCTTGTCGCGCTGCGACAGCATGGCGAGCAACCACGCAGGCTCGTCTCCACCGCCCGGCAATGCCCGCGCCTGGTCCAGCAATGGAGCGAGTCGTGGCAGATCGGCATCCGCAACCGGGTCGAGCGAAAGGCCGTGGGCAGTGTGCGCATAGCCGGCCAGTGCGTTCGTGACCGTATCGATCTCACGCAGCCCCAGATTGCGAACGTGCCACAGCACAGCAGCGGTTGCGACGACGAGTAGAACGGCGAGAGCAAAGCCAGCGGCACGCAGCACCAGACGACGACGCACTGCGGCAGGACTTTGCGAGACCAGCAGCGCCTCGCCGAAAACCACCTGCTTCAGCAGCCGCTCGAGGAAATAGCTGCGCCCCTGCACCGGCTGCAGGCTCTGCCTTGCTGTCTGCTCCACACCGAGGGCTCGCGCCAGGGTGCCCGTGAGCCGGTCGAACGGCGTTCCCTCCTGAGTACCCGAGGCGAAATACACCCCACGCAGCAGCGGTGCGGGATCCCGCTGCGTGCCGCCGAACACTGCCTGGAGAAACGCCATCAGCACCGGCTCCAGACTGGCGAGCTGGCCTGGAAACATCGCGATCCTTGCTCGTCTCTCGGCGTTGCGCTCGGCCTGCATGCGATCGAACAGGCGTGCATTCAACTGCTCCACCAGCGCGTGCAGCTCAGCGGGAAACGCTGCGACTGGGCCGGCGTCGTCGTGCACGAGATCGAACGTCGCGCCCCACACCTGCGCGCGGCCGTCGTGGTCCAGGTCGTCGAAGAATTCGCTGAAGCCGGCGATCAGGTCGGCTTTGGTGAACAGCATGTAGATCGGCAAGTGCATACCGAACCGTGCCTGCAGCTCATCGATCCGGCTGCGGATGGTCGTTGCATGCGCTTGGCGCTGCGCCGCGGTCGCCATCGCAAGATCGCTCAGCGGGAACGCCACCAGAAGTCCGTTCAAGGGTTGCCGTGGTCTGGTCCGCTTCAGAAGCTCCAGAAAGCCGCCCCAGCCGGCACGATCGATGACTGCGTCCGAATCCTGCGTGGTGTAACGGCCCGCAGTGTCGATCAGCACGGCATCCTCGGTGAACCACCAGTCGCACAGTCTTGTGCCGCCGACGCCCGCCACTGCGCCCTGTCCCATTCTGTCTGCCAAGGGAAAGCGCAGGCCAGCGTTCAGCAGCGCCGTCGTCTTACCGGCGCCTGGCGGGCCGATGATGGCATACCAGGGCTGCTCGTACAGGCTGCCGCGGCCGTGCAATGAGTTCTTCAGCAGATCCAGCGCAGTGGCCAGACGCTGCTGCAGCGCCTGAACTTCTTCGGTCTCTTCGGCCGACGGCGTGGCGATTCCGCGTCTCAGTTCCGCATCGCGCCGGCGACGTTGGATATCGAGGAACAGGTTGCTACCGCCCCAGGACAGCAGCAGGGCCGCGACGACGACGAGCCGCGGCCATTCTTCCTCGAAGCCAGACAGCAATGGCGCGAAGAACCACACCAGCACAGCCAGCAAAGCAGTGCCGACGAAACTGACGAGCCAGCGTGAGGTGAAGATGGTCATTCCTGGCGTTGCAGGACGATCTCGATGCGCCGGTTCCGCTCGCGGCCTTCGGCCGTGCTGTTGGGCGCGATCGGATCGGCGGCGGCGCGGCCTTCTGCTGTGACGCGTGGGTCGCCCAGAGTGGGTGCAATGGCGTCGCGCACGGCACCGGCGCGAGCATCGGACAGCTGGAAGCTCGACGGGAACCGCACCGTCCGCACAGGCTGATTGTCTGCATAGTCGAGAACGCGGACTGCCCCTGGTTCACGGTGCAATACAGCAGCCACGCGCTCAAGCAACGGCAGCGATGAGCGCTGCAATGAGGCGCCGCCCTGGGCAAACACCAGGCGCTCCGGAATGCGGATGGTCACCGCCGTCGGTGTGCCGAAAACGCTGATCGTCTGCGCATCGATGTCCGGCTGCAGCAGGCTGCGCAGCCGATCGAGCGTGGTCGGTTCCGGTGGCGCAGGAGCCGCTGGCAGCGGCTGCACGACGGCCGCCCGCTCGACCACCGGCATACGGGTCGGAGGCGTCGCGAGTGCCTGCGCCTGCAGGCTGTCGGAGGCGGCATTCAGGTAAGATGACGTCCACAACAGCAGCCCTGCGCAGAGGGTCAGGGCGGCCGTGAGCGCAACCCAGATCGGCAGTTCGCGCCGGCTCCGGTAGGGCGCTGCCACGCCGCGCCAGCGTCGCGAGAGTTCCTGTCCAGCTGCAGGCCGCCGCGTCGCAATTGCTGCGTGGACCTCGGCGCGGAGCTGATCCAGCTCTGCGGTCCCGCGTGCCTGGCGATAGCGCCCCATGAAGCCGAGAGAGAGGCAGAGGAACATCAACTCGATCACCGGCAGGAAACGATCCGGCGTTCTCAGCATCTGGCGGAGCTGGTCGAAGAACTGCTCGGTGCCACGGGCGCCTGGATGGAGGGTGGCCACCAGCGTTTGATCGGCCCAGCCACTGGTCGCGCCCCAGGGGGTGTTCAGCACCACATCGTCAATGCTGGCACAAAGCGCGTAGTGCGCCGGCCGCAACAGGTCCATCCCGATGCCGGCCGACCGCGCCTGCCGCTCAAATGTCTGCAGGTCTTGCTGAACACGGATGTGCAATTCGCGCGGATCGGGTGCGCGACGCATCGCGCGCAGGCCCGGTAGCAACTGCAACAGCTGCGAGGCCGCCGCCGTCAGCGACGAAACGCCGATTGCCGGCGCCGATGGGTTGAAGGTGGGCAATGGTGCCGGTTTCAGTCCGGATGCCGCTGGCGGCGGCGCAGCCGGCCGGCGCCCGCCTGGCGTCGGGCGGATGATAGTTCGGTCGTCTTCTGGCTCGGAGAACGGATTATCGCTCACTGGCCACCTCTCTGACCGGCACCTCTACCGGTCGTATTGGCCCAGGCCGTAGTGTTCCATCACCCATTTCAGCGTAAAGCCATAGTTGGGATCAGTTGCGTAGACGCCGGTCAGCGCGTCGGCGAAGGCTTCCGGGCTCCCGATCTGTTTCATCGCGCCCTTGTAGACCGGAGATGTCGCCAGCAGGCGACCATGTTCGTCGAACGCCTGCGTCAGTGACTCGAATATGCGGAAGCGAGCGCTGATCTTGATGCTTTCGCCGTTGATCACCTCGCGTGTCGGGCTCTCCACCGCGGGCTGGTCGCCCACCGCCTTGATACCGAACGGGTTGTTGCTGCCTGGTGGCATCGAAGCTCCCCAGGCGCTTTCCACCGCCCATTGTGCGACAGTGACCGACGCCGGCACAGTCCATTTGTTGCGCGAGGCAACCGCAGCGTTGGCGACGTCGGCCGGCACTTCGCCGAAATGCCCGGTTGGCGTCGGACGCGCGCCCTCGACCAACGGCCTGGCGGCAAGGGCGTAATAGGTCGCGCTCCCTGGATCGATACGGCCCGACGGCGGGGTCATTTGCAGGATGGCCGCCTGATAGGTCTCGATCGCAAGCGTGGTGCCAACGTCCACGACGCCGGTCATTGCGAGAGGCGCGTGCGGCTTGGGCAGCCGGTCGTTCAGCAATGACTGAATGACGAACACATCGCCCGGGGCATTGACGCCGCCGCGGCCCACGGAAGTGAAGATCGGCGGCGCGATACGACCCATTTCGTCGACACTCAGCACCGTAGGAGATGGAACCAGACCCACGCCGCGATTAGTGCATGGCCGTGGTGGCCGAAGCCAGTTGTTTGCGCAATCGCGACGGAGAATTGCCCGGGGCCGACCTGTCACCTAGGCTCGGCCCGCCTCTCGGAGAGCCATCATGGACCGCGACCTCGATACGCTTCTCGGCTTCGCCCCTGACTACGACGCGCCGATCCCCTACATGCAACGGACTCGGGAGTACTACGCGGCGATCGGCTACACGACGCCATATCGCTGGGGACATTATGTCGGGGCGCCATTCACCCCGCTGCGCAAGCCGCTGGCACAATCGCGCGTGACCATCGTGACCACCGCGGCACCGTACCGGCCGGACAAAGGCGACCAGGGACCTGGCGCCCCCTATAACGGCGGGGCCAAGTTCTATCAGGTGTATTCCCGCGACACGTCGCAATCCCACGACCTGCGGATATCGCATATCGGCTACGACCGCACCCACACATCGGCCGAGGACAGCGGCACATGGTTTCCGCTGCCGGCGCTGCGACGCGCGGTGGCCGCCGGTCGGGTCGGGTCGGTGACCGCACACTTCCATGGCGCGCCGACCAACCGCAGTCACCGGGTCACGGTGGAGACCGATGCCCCCGAGATCCTGCGCCGTTGCCAGGAGGACGGCGCCGATGCGGCGATCCTGGTGCCGAACTGCCCGGTTTGCCACCAGACCTGCAGCCTGGTTGCCCGCCACCTGGAGGCAAATGGCATTGCCACCGTGGTGATGGGCTGTGCCAAGGACATCGTCGAGCACGCCGCGGTGCCACGCTTCCTGTTCAGCGACTTTCCGCTGGGCAACAGCGCCGGCAAGCCGCATGACGTGGCCTCTCAGGACCGCACGCTGGAACTCGCGCTGCAGGTGCTGGAGGCGGCGCCAGGCCCGCGCACGACAATGCAGTCGCCTCTGCGCTGGAGCGACGACGCGACGTGGAAGCTCGACTACCTGAACGTGCAGCGCATTCCTCCGGAGGAACTGGCGCGGCGGCGGCGGGAATTCGACGAGCAGAAGGCGATCGCGCGCACGCTGCGGGTGGAGAAGGCCGCGTGACACCCGGCACGCGGCCATTTGCCAACATCCGCGTCCTCGACTTCACCCAGGTGCTGGCGGGGCCGTATGGCAGTTATCAACTCGCGCTGCTCGGCGCAGACGTCATCAAGGTGGAGCGACGCGAAGGCGAGGACATGCGCCGCACGCCACTCGCCCGCGAGTGGGCCGACCGCGACATGGCGCCGTCGTGGCTGGCGATCAACGGCAACAAGCGTAGCCTGACCCTCGATCTGCAGAACCCGGCCGCTATCGAGATCATTTCGCGCCTGGTGGCGCGCGCCGACGTCGTCATGGAGAATTTTCGGCCCGGCGTCATGGACCGCCTGGGGATCGGCTATCAGGCACTCAGCGCCATCAACCCGAAGCTGATCTATTGCACGATCTCCGGCTTCGGCGCGAGCGGTCCGTATCGCAACGAGGCGGGCTATGACGGTAAGATTCAAGCGCTGTCGGGAATTATGTCGTTGACCGGACATAAGGAGATGGGGCCGACGCGTGCGGGCTTCGCGGTGTGCGACGTCCTGTCCGGCATGACCGCCGCATTCGCCGTTTCCTCCGCGCTGTATCAGCGGACGCACACCGGTGAAGGCCAGTTCGTCGACGTGTCGATGCTGGAGGCGAGCCTTGCCTTCCTGTCCACGCAGGTCGCGGACTTTACTGTCGCCGGGCACCGGCAGGAGCAATTCGGCAACCAGGCGATCAGCCGCAAGGTCACCGCCAATCTGTTCCGCGCCAAAGAGAGCTGGCTGCTACTGGCGGTCAACAGCGACCGCCAGTATGAGGCGCTGATGACCGCACTCGACCGTGCGGACGTGCTGGATGATCCGCGCTTCAGCGACTGGTTTCAGCGCAAGGAGCACGAAACCGCGCTGCGCGCGGTCATTGAGGAAGCGCTGGCAAGCGCTGACGCCAAGACCTGGGAGAAGCGTCTCAACGATGCCGGTGCGCCGTGCGCCAGCATCTGGCGCATCGAGGAGGTGATCGCGCATCCACAGATCGTGGCACGCGGTGCGATGCAGACCGTCGACACGGAATACGGCCCGCTGCGTCTGATGGGTTCCGGTTTCCAGATGGCGCATGGCGGCGGCAGGCTGGATCACGCTCCCCCGCCACTCGGTGCTCATACCGACGAAGTATTGACCGAGATTGGCTTCAGCCCAGATGCAGTGGCGGCGTTGCGACGAGAAGGCGTGGTCTGATCTGGGGCGAACCTTCCTCTTCCGCTTTGTGCCCACGGCCTGCCGATAACAATTGCAACCAGCCCCCAGAGCTGAAATAAGACAACCTAAAGTCGAAGCGGGTATTCCCTGCGTCCTTGGCCATAGTGGATTTGGGCTGCAGTGAACGGTGACAAGGGGGTGGGTGTGTGGCACATCATTTTGACAATCGTTCTGTTTGCCAGCTTTGCAGTTGGTGCCAGCGCTCAGCAGCAACCAGCAAGCGAAGTATATCGCGCTAACCAAGGTACGGTTGGAATTATTTCCGGAATGGAGGGCGGAACCTACGCGCAGACCGCCGCCGATCTGACTATACTCGATGACGGAACGTTACGTGTCCTGCCGATCATCGGTAAAGGCTCGTTGCAAAACTTGAGCGACATTCTCTATTTGCGCGGTATCGATGTCGGATTTGTCCAGGCCGATGCACTGACCTATGCAAAACAACACAATCTATATCCGACGCTCACGCAAAGTATTCGCTACATTGCGAAACTCTATGATGAGGAAATCCACGTTCTGGCCCGCAAGGACATATCGAGCCTTCAGGATCTGAACGACCAGCGTGTGAATGTCGACGTGGCGGGCAGCGGGTCTGCGATGACCGCCGCGATCCTATTCGATGCGCTCAATATCAAGCCAAAGATTGAACATCGCAAGCAGGTCGACGGGCTGGAAGCACTGAAGCAGGGCGAGATCGCTGCGATCGT
Organism: Acetobacteraceae bacterium; assembly: GCA_024280945.1. Classification (GTDB taxonomy): domain Bacteria; phylum Pseudomonadota; class Alphaproteobacteria; order Acetobacterales; family Acetobacteraceae; genus JAMXLO01. The sequence goes on along the minus strand of JAMXLO010000053.1, from coordinate 22,072 downwards.
TCAGGTTGCGGGAGCGCCGGTTCCGCTGTTCGCGCGTCTCGGCAGCACGGACGGACTGCACCTCCTGCCGATCGATTTGAATCAAACACTGGCGCAGACCTATCTGCCAGATCAGCTCACTCACGATATGTACCCGGCACTGGTGCCGGTGGAGGAAACGGTCGCAACGCTTGCGGTCGGCGATGTCATGGCGGTATTCGCGTGGCAGTCCCATACCGAGCGCTACAACAAGGTGGCGCGGTTTGTGGATGCATTTTTCAGCAAGTTCGATCAATTCCTGCAGCCGCCGCGGCATCCGAAGTGGCGTGAAGTCAACCTGACGGCGGAAGTTCCTGGCTGGACCCGTTTTCAGGCCGCACAGGACTGGCTGACGCAACATGCCAATCCGAGCGTGGCCCAGCCCACAACCCAGGCACGGTTCGCTGCGTTTCTGTCGGACGCCAGGGTCGGCGGCAGCCTGTCCGACTCTGCCAAGGAGGAGTTGTTCCGTCAGTTCCTCTCCTGGGACAAGCAACGAATGGGCGCACCCCAATGACACTTCTCCGTTCGGTCCTGCTGCCCGCCCTCTATCTCGGCCTCCTCGTGGTCACCGCGACGACGGCTCTGGCAGACGATCGGCCGGCAAAGCAAGGGGTTGCGCCGGATCGAGAGAGTACAGTGCTGTTGCTGAAGGTCGTACAGCAGATCGTTGCTGGCCGTACAGTGTCGCCACTCGAAGACAATGCGCTGGTCACATGGGAGGGGATCCGCAAGCGCGTGCAGGAGATGACACCGGGCATGGCGCGCGCCTTGGAAGACTTCGTCCGCCTTTCCGAGAGCCGGGCCGAAACCGAACGCCAGGCCGGACACGAAATCGTGGCATTCGACCTGCGGGCATTCGGCGACATGGCGCAGGAGCTGTTGCAGCGCAGCGCGATGCACGCTGCCACACAAGATGCGAAACCTGCGGCCGTGGCGGTGCAGGCAGTTCCGCCCCTGACCACCGAGCCCAACGCGAGTAATGTCCCACCGCCGCGGATCGAGCCCGCAGCGGCGCCGGTCAGGGATCCGACAGGCGATGCCGTGTTCGCATTGGCGCCGCCGAAACAGTCGCCCCCGTTGCGTGCTCCCCGGATGCAGGACGAGACAGCCGCGCTGCTGGCCAGCCGCGGCGATGCGATGCTGGCGATCAAAGACATATCGGCGGCCCGCAAGCTTTACGAGCAGGCTGCCAATCTCGGCAATGCCGCCGCAGCGAAGGGGCTGGCCCGGACCTACGACCCGGGCTACGTCGGCAAGCTCGGTATCATAGGCATGCGACCGGATGTAACGATGGCTGCCAGCTGGTACGAGAGAGCCGCCGCGCTCGGTGACCGGGAGGCTGCGCAAAGGATGCAGCAACTCGATGCGATGGTTGGAACCACGCTGCCGGGAAGAGATGCGCGCTAGCGCTGGCTGGTCGCCAAGCTCCAGACCTGCCTCACTGCCGTAGCAGCCGGGTGCCCCGCGCCCTCGCTGGCGTCACCATGGTGGCGTAGGCTGGATGCTATGGACCCGTCGTCGTCACGGACGATCCCAGCGACGCTCCAGCGGGGCATCGCGTGAAGACACTGCTGATCGTCTGGCACTCGCGCACCGGTGGCACTCGCCAGATGGCCGAGGCTGCTGCGCGCGGAGCGCGGAGCGAATCCGGTGTCGACGTTCGCCTGGTCGCAGCAACCGACGCCGATGGTCCGGACCTGCTCACGGCGGACGGATATATCTTCGCCTGTCCGGAGAACCTCGCTGCGCTGGCCGGCCAGATGAAGGAGTTTTTCGACCGCACCTACTACGCCGTGCTCGACGGTATCAACGGCCGTCCATACGCCACCCTGATATGCGCCGGCAGTGACGGCGAGAATGCAGCCCGCCAGATCGCACGCATCGTCACCGGGTGGCGGCTGCGCGCCGTTGCCGATCCGCTGATCGTCTGCACGCACGCGCAGACGCCGGAGACGATTCTGGCGCCGAAGCAAATTGGTGCCGATGATCTGGAACGGTGCAGGGAGATCGGGGCGACACTCGCTGCAGGTCTCGCCGCCGGTATCTTCTGACAGCGGATAGGGGCGGCCACGTTATTCGGTAACCGCACCCTTTCCTGACAGTCGCGCCTCAGTTGGTCAGATTGTAGAACTTGGCGGCATTGTCGCAGGTGATCTTGCGCACATCCTCGGGCGACAGCCCTTGGAACTGCTCGTCGATATACTTGGTCGATTCCGGCCAGATGCCGTCAGTGTGCGGATAGTCCGAACCCCACATCAGCGTGTCGACGGTCATCAGGTTGTTCACGTTGAGCAGCTTCGGCCCGATCGGGTCGAACTGGAACGTGGCCTTGCACTGCCGCTGCCAGTATTCGGACGGTTTCAGCTTCATCAGGTCGCGGAAGCGATCCTCGAATTCGAAGTCCATGCGGTCGAGCGCATAAGGGATCCAGCCGATGCCGCTTTCGCCGAAGGACACGCGCAGGCGCGGATAGCGCTCGAATACTCCGGCACCCATCATCGCCGCCAGGATGTGGATCAGTCCCATCTGGAATGCCGAGACGCCGGTGAACATCGCGGCACGGCGCACCTGGCCCGATGTCATTTCACGCGCGCGCGGCGGCGTGGTGGGGAAAGTGTGGAAGTGCAGCGGCAATTGCACCTCATCGACCGCCTTCCACAGCGGCTCCCAGCACGGATGCCACATCGGCTCCATGTCCCATGAGCACGACAGCTCCAGCCCCTTCAGGCCCAGCTTGGCGCAGCGGTGGATCTCCTGCACTGCCCAGTCGATGTCGCCATAGGGCAAGCAGGCAAGGCCGATGTGCCGATCCGGATAGTGGCTGCAGAAATCCTTGAGCCAGTCATTGTAAATTCTAAACATCTCGGCCGCGGCTTCATTATCCTGCAGCTTCGAAGCCGAGCCGAGAATGCCGAAGATCACTTCGGCGTCGACGCCATCGCGGTCCATGTCCTTGGCACGCAGATGTGGATCACTGACGCGGCGGATGTCCTTCTTGCCGTCCTCGAACAGGCCGGTCTCGGCCATGATATCCACGCGCCGGTTCTGGCCCGGCACCAGCTTCGCGCCACTCGGACCAACGCCATTCTTCAGGCCAAAATTCGCGCCGTTCTTGGTCACCCACATCGGCCCATCCGGCCCGTCCGTCACGTACGGCATGCGGTCCTTCATTTCGCGCGACGCGTTCTCGGTAAAGAGTGTCGGCGGCATCCAAGGCATGTCGAGATGACAGTCGGCGGATATCCTGTTGTAGCGCATTACTGTTCCCTCCAAATGATATAATCCGAGCAAGCATCAGCTTCGGCCGATCAGCAGCGACTGGCAAGCATCCGCCGAGCGCGGTTCACCCAACCGACACGCTCCGCAATCGAGCAAGAGTTCATGAGTGCCCCGGATCCGATGAGTGGAGGTGCCGGTCTCGGCCCCCCTCGAAGGAGCCAGCGACACCCTCATCCGATCCGTGCGGACTGAATGCGATGAGGCTGCCGAACGCGATGCAGCCGGCCTAATAGCCGTAGGGGTAGGGCGCAGGCGAGTAATACGGCGGCGGATAGTAATACGGTGGGTAATACACTGGGGGCGGTGCATAGACGCGCGGGATTCCGATGAACACACCGCTACGCCAGCAGCAACTCCAGCGGCCCCCGTGCCAACCCCAGCCGCCGCCGTGCCAGACGGGTCCCCTGCCGTACCAACCATGGCCGTGCCCACCACCGCCGTGCCAGTCGGCGCGGGCCATCGGAGTTGTGGCAAGCCCTATGGCAGCGGCGGCTATCCCGAGACCGAGCAGCCGGGCGGCGATTTTCGGCACGGCACGCATGATGGTCGCCTCCTCAATCAGCGGCTTCCTTATTCACCGCAAATGCCGGCAGTTTTGTGGCCCACATGCGGCAGCGTGCTACAATCTAAAGTTGTAGCAAAAACACCTAGAACATCCACATTTTTACCTTGACACAGAGCCGTGAGGCATTGTTTATTTTTCAACATAAGTTCGAAAGAAGTACGTTTTTCACTCTTTAGATAGGCAGCGACATGGTTGAGTATGGCAGGATTGCCGATCATAGATTGCGAGACCGATATGATGCGGCGCAGAACCGATTTGAGGGAAATCATGGCGGATCAGCAGACAGCCCGGCGGGGGATAGCATCCTCGTCGGGCTGATCGATTCCGTTCGCTTCAGTCGTGACTGCCTGATCCAGGCGCTGCGCGTCCAGTCTCCCGAGCTGTCGATGCTGTCCTTCGGCAGCGTCCAGGAGTGCCTCGATGCGGCGCGGACGGATTTGCGCATGATCCTATATTACTCGCATCAGGAAAGCTCGTCGCAAGCAGCCGTCCTGCAGCGAGTCCACGCGCTGCGGCAGGCGTTTCCCGCAACTCCGATCGTCGTCTTGTCCGACGCAAACGTCGCCTCGCAACCGACCAGCATTCGCGACGCCATCAAGAGTGGTGCGCAAGGCTTCATTCCCACCGCCAACACCGCCATGCCAGCGGCGATCGCCGCCATCCGGTTGGTCAAGGACGGCGGAACCATCGCGCCTGTCGAGGCGCTGTTGGCGAGCCGCACAAGGCGCGCGGATCCCGAAGCGGACGAAACATCTTCGACGCTAACGCCACGGCAGATGACCGTGCTGGCCCACCTGCGTCAGGGAAAGGCCAACAAGATCATCGCTTACGAATTGGGCATGAGCGAGAGCACGGTGAAAGTGCACGTCCGCAACATCATGCGGAGGATGGGCGCCACCAATCGCACTCAGGCCGTCTATAAGTCGCAGCAGATGCTGCCGAGCCCAGGTCTAATCGGCTAGAGAACAGCAGCCGGCCGCAGGCCGGCTGCCGACCTGGCGACCAGGAAGCGATCCGCCGCATCACCCGATCGGGCTGAGCCCCGAGCACGACTTGCCGCGAAAGAAGATCAGCGGATCACCGTCCGGTCGTGAAGCGACAGCGACGACGGTGCCAATAACGATAGACACATCGCCGCGCTGAACGATGTCATCAACGACGCAGTCGAACGCGCCAAGTGCATCGCAGAACACCGGAGCGCCCGTGACCAGCGCTCGCCATTCGCCCTGAGTGAAACGCGCCGCGCCGGAAACGCCGGCCTTGCCACCGAACGCATCGGCGACCTGCACAGCGCTCGCTGGAAGGAAATTCACCGCAAAATGCCGGCGCGACACTATGCCGGCCAGAGCACTCGTCCGATGGTCGACCGACACCAGCATCGTGGGTGGGCCGGCCGTCACGTGGGCCGCCGAAAGCCCGAGAAATCCCGTCGGGCCATCGTCTCCCTCGGCGGTGACAACCGTCATTCCGGTGGCGCGCTGACCAAGCGCCATCCAAAAGGCCTTGGGGTCGACTGCGTCACCGCGCGTCACCGTCAAGGTTGTCATGCTCGTGCCTCCACCGGTCCACAGCCTTCCATCAACTTGACCTCCTCGTGGCCGCGACGGCAACCCGCGTACGCGCACACACGACAGAACTTCATGCGACGGCTGACAAATAATCCTTTGTCGCAACGGTGCGCTTTGCCCACTTCCTCGAGCGAATGCCACACGGCAACGGATCGACTATGGACGACGAAACCGTCTTAACCGCCGGGCTGCTGAAGCGTCTGAGTCGCTGGCTGACATCGGATGAGCCAAGCGCGGCAGACACTTTGGCCGACGAAACCGCAGCCGGAGATGTCTACGACGAGCGCAATAACTCTACCTGGTTTCTGCTGCCGCCGGTCTGAAGGCGGGCGCGGCGACTGGCTGCGCCTATGAGCGGTTCTGAGCGGCCGCGTTTTGTGACGCGCCCGAAGATTGCGCCCTCTCATTGGCGTTGCCTGACGCAGAGTTCCACTCGCAGGCAAAGGCCGGTGCCAGGGTCGCGAGTAGGAGCGCGGCTGCGGTGATCAGGCGGATCATGCTCTCAATCCTCCTATTGACCATCGCAGCATTGCATCACGCCCAGGCACCCGCAAGTCCACTCCCTCCTCGCATCCTGGGCTGCCTGCTCTGATCAACCGCTGGCGGCGTGCCCCGAAATCCAGCCGCAGCGGGTTATTGGCGAGCCGCCAGCTCCTGACCAGCTCCTGAATGGTACGTTGCCAGCGTTCAGCCGGTTTGACTCCGCCCGCTGCACCCGCCAATGATCCGCGCTTCCTTCTGGACCCGCCCCCGAATGGTCGCGGGTGGGAGATCCATCGGGGAAACCACAACAAGAAGGCTGCAAATTCATGATTTCCGCGCTGCTGCCGAACTACGCCCGTGCCGACCTCGCCTTTGAGCGGGGCGAAGGCGCCTGGCTGTGGACGGTGGACGGGCGACGACTTCTGGATTTCGGCTCCGGCATCGCCACCGCCTCGCTCGGCCATGGCCATCCGCATCTGTCCAAGGCCATCGCCGATCAGGCCGCCAAGGTGATGCACGTATCGAACCTCTACCGCATCCCGCAAGCCGAGCGCCTGGCGCAGCGGCTGGTCGATGCGACGTTCGCTGACAGCGTGTTCTTCTGCAACTCGGGTGCGGAAGCGAACGAAGGCATGATCAAGATGATGCGACGCGCGATGTACGACGCAGGCAAGGGCGAGCGCTTCCGCTTCATCGTGTTCGAGGGCGCCTTCCACGGCCGCACGCTCGCCACGTTGGCCGCCACCGGCAACGCCAAGTACCTGGAAGGCTTTGGCCCCATTGTCGACGGCTTCGACCAGGTGCCGTTCAACAACATGAACGCAGTGCGCAACGCGATCGGCCAGGCCACCGCCGGCATCATCGTCGAGCCGGTTCAGGGCGAGGGCGGCGTGCGTCCGGCGGACATGCAGTTCCTACGTGACCTCCGCGCAGTGTGTGACGAGTACGGCATCATCCTCGGCATGGACGAGGTGCAGTCGGGCATGGGCCGCACCGGCAAGCTGTTCGCCTATGAATGGGCCGGCATCGCCCCTGATGTCATGTCGGTCGCCAAGGGCATCGGCGGCGGCTTCCCTCTCGGCGCGGTACTGGCGAAGGAGCAGTTCGCCCAGGCCCTGAAGCCCGGCACGCACGGCACCACGTTCGGCGGCAATCCGCTCGCCTGCGCCGCTGGCAACGCAGTGCTCGACGTGATCCTCGCGCCTGGCTTCCTGGAGGAGGTCCAGCGCAAGGGCAACAAGCTGCGTACCGCGATGGACGGCCTCGCGCGCGAATTCCCGCAGGTCTACGAGGACGCGCGCGGCATGGGCCTGCTGCAGGGGTTGAAGTGCGCGCTGCCAGTGGGCGAGGTGCAGGCCGCCTGCGTCGCCGAGGGCCTGATGGCGATCACCGCGGGCGAGAACGTTCTGCGCCTTGCACCGCCTCTGGTGATCACCGATGCCGACCTCGATGACGCGATCGGCATGCTGCGTCGCGCGACATTGCGTGTGCTGCCGTCGAAGGCGAAGGAGGCGGCGAAGTGAGCGCCTCGCTTCGCCGCGCCGATCGCGCGGAGGGTCAGTCCAGCGACAAGAGCGCTGGGCTGCGCCATTTTCTCGATCTCCGAGATTTCGACACCGCGGCGCTGCGCCAGATGCTTGACGTCGCCACGAACTACAAGCGTGCCGGCGTGTCGTCGCGACCGCTTGCCGGCAAGACGCTGGCGCTGATCTTCGAGAAGCCGTCCACCCGCACCCGTGTTTCCTTCGAGGTCGGCATGCGCCAGTTGGGCGGCGACGTGGTCGTGCTGTCGGCCCGCGACATGCAAAGCGGTCGGGGCGAGACGCCGGCGGACACCGCGCGCGTGCTGTCGCGCTATGTCGATGCGATCATGCTGCGGACCGACGACGTGGCGAAGCTGCATGAGCTGGCGCACTTCGCAACCGTGCCGGTCATCAACGGCCTGACCGATACGTCGCATCCCTGCCAGCTGATGGCCGACGTATTGACCTTCGAGGAGCACTGCGGGCCGATTGCGGGCGAAGTCGTGGCCTGGTGTGGCGACGGCAACAATGTTGCGCGAAGCTGGATCGAGGCGGCCGTCAGGTTTGGCTTCACGCTGCGATTGGCTACTCCGGAGGCTCTGCGTCCTCCGGAGGACCTGATCGCCTGGGCGCTTGCGCAGGGGGGGCGGATCGAGCTGACCAGCGACCCCGAAGATGCGGTCGCCGGCGCACGCTGCGTGGTGACTGACACCTGGGTGTCGATGTCCGACGACCCCAACACCAATCGCCACAACCTGCTTGCTCCCTATCGCGTCACCACCGCGCTGATGGCGAAGGCGGCACCGGACGCGTTGTTCATGCATTGCCTGCCGGCGCATCGAGGCGAGGAAGTCAGCGCCGAGGTGATCGACGGGCCGCAGTCGGTGGTGTTCGACGAGGCGGAGAACCGCCTGCACGCCCAAAAGGGCGTGCTGGCCTGGGCACTGGGCGCCGTCCGCTAACCTGCATCGAATGGTCCCGCTCCTGGTGGGGGCGGGACCCCTACCCCTGCCCTGTCGGGGAATTGGGGCGCGCCCGGTCCGTTGCCACGACCCGATGGGCGCCTTCTCGAAGCAATGTATCGCCCCCTGATCGGAGGCCATGGCGATGCGGTGAGCGGGCCTCATCCGAACGGCCGTACTTGTCAAGGTCTTTGCTGTTCTGCCGCACGATCCCTAATACGGGCAGAAACGGCAGGAGTGCTGACTGGCATGAAATGGTCGCGCGAGTTGCGGATCGCCCGCCGCAGCATTCGAACCGCTCTGAAGGCCGCGTCCGCCATGGCGGCGTCGAAGCTTGCGGCGCCGCCGCAAGCGACACCATGGTCGGTACCAGACCCGCTCCATTCGACGCTGTCCGAGGTAGACGGTTTCGGCAGCAATCCGGGGCGGTTGCGCATGCTGGTCCATCGGCCGACCGACCCGCCCCGGCGGGATGCGCCATTGATCGTCTTGCTGCACGGCTGCGGCCAGAGCGCCGCAAGCTTCGCTGCCGAGGGTGGATGGACTGCACTTGCCAATCGTCTGGCCGTGCCGCTGGTCCTGCCGGTGCAATCACAGGACAATAATCAAGGCCGCTGCTTCAACTGGTTTCGCCCGATGCACACCTCGCGCGGCCACGGCGAGGCGTTGTCGATCCGCCAGATGGTGTCCAAGGCGATCCAGCGGTTCGGCTCTGACCCCGAGCGCGTGTTCATTGCCGGATTGTCCGCGGGAGGAGCTATGGCGGCCGCGTTGCTTGCGTCCTATCCCGAGGTGTTCGCCGCCGGTGCTGTGTGCGCCGGCTTACCGGTAGGAGCGGCGAACACCTTGTCCGAGGCCTTGCGGCGCATGGCGGAGGCCGGGCCGATGCGGTCTCCTGCAGGTTGGGCGGACGCGGCGCGCCGCGCCGCGCCGATGGGCTATCGCGGGCCTTGGCCAAGGCTCTCTATCTGGCACGGCGCCGCCGACCGCGTCGTCGACCCAGAAAATGCCAGGTTGCTCGCCACGCAATGGGCCACGATCCACGGCATAGGTCTGGAACCGACGCAAACCGAGCGGCTGGACGGCATCAGACACGATCAGTGGGTGATGCAAGGCAAGGCAATCCTGGAACTGTGGAACCTCGACGCGCTAGGCCACGACTGGCCGCCGGACGCGGTGGGATCTATCGCGCGGTTCTGGGACATAGCGGCTTAACCGCAGCGCAACCCAATCCGAGCAAGATGATGCCGGAGGCAGCCCGCATGCCACACGATCTCGGCGCCAACGACGTCATCATCGCAGACAACGATTCCATCATTCGCGGTATCTTGCGCTCTGTGCTCGAAGCCGAAGGATTCACCGTGTTGCCCGCGGTGAACGGCGTCGAGGCGATCGACCTGGCCGTGCGCACCCACGCGCGGCTCATCATCCTGGACTACAAAATGCCCAGGCTCGATGGGCTTACCAGCTGCGCCGAGATACGTGCACTCGACGGCTACGCCGATGTTCCGGTCGTGATCCTGACCGCGTTCGATGACGTTGTCATACGCGATAAGGCTGAGCGCGCCGGTGCAACGGCATTTCTTGCCAAGCCCTTCACACCGGTCGATCTGCTGCGGATGATTGCACGGCTGGCGGGGCCCTCGCCTCGGAAGGGCCCCGCTTTGGCGGGACTGGCAGAGCCCACGGCGGTCATCTGGAACCGGCGGCAGGAGCCGGCCCCCTTGTTCGGTGAGCCGGTCGAGCTTTCCGAGGGTCGGCGTGTACTCGGCATTTGCCGCGCCGACTCCGATTCAGCACGCGATAAGCGCCTCAAGTGAGCGCCGGCGCCGTAGCTCGGACAATGTCGCCAGCGCCAAGCGCCTGATCTCGGTGGCGTCGGCGTAGCCACTCGCCAGCGCGCTCTCATATCGCTTCGCAGCTTCTGCCAGACGCCTGAAGCCCAGCGTTCCTCCGCTGCCGATGAGCTCGTGCATCAATTCCGCGAGCTGGTCACGCGGGGCTGTCGCGGTGGGATCCTCAATGCGGCGCAGCAGTGCCTCGAGCCGCAGTGCCAGTTGGTCGAGCAGACGTTCGACAGCGGTCTCACCCATCGTTGCTACGAGTTGGTCCATGGTGTCAGGATCCATGGCAGAGACCGTGTGCGACGGCTGCGCAGGTCCTCGCGTGGCGGCATGCGCAACGACCGCCAGCAACTCCGACTGAGTGAAAGGCTTTGCGAGGTGATCCGTCATGCCGGCACGCCGGCACTCTTCGGCATGGTGATCGAGTGCATTCGCGGTAACCGCCACGATGGGCACTCTGCCGCGCGGCCCATCGAGCGCCCTGATCGAGCGGGTCGCCTCAAGCCCATCTACCCCCGCCATCCGCATGTCCATCAGCACCACGTCGAAGTCCTGCGCGGCCGCCATCTGCACCGCTTCAGCACCGTCCCGTGCTTCTGCAACGTGATGCCCAGCCATGCGCAGGAATGACGCCGTCACTTCGCGGTTGATGTCCGTATCGTCGACCACCAGCACCTTGAGATGGCGATCCGGTGCAGTCGGTGCGATATCACTGCGTACCTCGCGCTCCTCGGCCGCAGCGGGAATCTCCAACCAGAACACGCTGCCGCCAACCGGATTGTCGCGGTGGCCCATATGGCCGCCCATCAGCCGCACGAGGCGGCTTGCGATCGAAAGACCCAGACCGGTACCTTCGATCCCGGTTCGCTCTGCACCAAATCGTTCAAACTCCTTGAACAGCAGGTGGCGCTGCGCTTGCGGGATACCTAGCCCGGTGTCCGCTACCTCGATGGTAAGGCGCTCCGAGTCGCCGCTGACATGACACTCGACCATGCCAGCAGGCGTGTATTTCACCGCATTGCTCAGAAGATTCGCCAGGATGTGCCGCAGCTGAATCCCGTCGGTGACAAAATGTGCAGGCACTTCGGGATCAATCCTGATCTTCGTCTGCAATCGCCGCGCATTGGCGGCTGGCTCGACCACCGCCATGCATTCTTCGATCAAAGGTCTCAGCGCCGTGCGCTGCGGGTGAAGTGTCGGGCCAAGCGCTTCGATCCGCGCATAGTCGAGTACGACGTTGACCACGATCCGCATTTGTTTGCTGGCTCGGACAATCTCGGCCACGTCATGCGCCTGCACTGGAGCAAGCGTGGAGTCGTGCAACAATCTATCCGCGTAGCCCAACACACCTTGCAACGGTGAGCGGAGCTCATGGCTCAGAGTCGTGAGAAAGCGGGACTTTTCCTGACTCTCTTGCTCAGCGTCCTTGCGCGACCGGCTCTCCTGCCGTATCCACCATACAAGCACGGTCGCCACCACCGCACCTGCTGCACCGACGCAAAGCAGCCACCAAATGGCGCCTTTGTCGATCGTGGTCGTGACGCTGACCACGAGCGGCAGGTTACCGACGCGGTGAAACGCGATTTGATGTGCCCCCCGATCGCCTGACGCGCGCGCCGACCTGGCCATCAACCCACTTTGGACGAAAGCATGTACTGCAGCGGGAGCGCTGACCGTGCGACCGATATCATTCGAATCGAATGGCAGCCGCATCAGGATGACACCCTCGTCGTTGAACAGTGCAACTGTGTCACCCGGGCCAGGTTGCAATTCGGCCAACAGGTCACGCACGTAGGCAAGCCGCAGGGCGGCCACCACGACGCCCGCAAACTGACCGTCGTGATCAATGCGATGGCTGATGGGGATGGCGGCAGTGTCCTCGCGCGTGGTTGCGAATGGCCTGCCCACATAGGGCCCGCTCGGGGCCGCGTTGCGCTGTGCCCAGAAGTAGTCCCGGTCTGCCCAGTTCTTCAGTTCCTGACCAGGACGCGTGCTCGCCAGAATTCCGCCATCGGCGCCGATCAGGTCGATAAAACCGATATGGCGATCGCGCGGCGCGCGCTCGGCCAGCAGGGCGTAGCGCTCCGGTGTCGCAATATCGGCATTCTGTGGCGCCTGCCGGCCACCGATCACCGTTTGCAGTGTAAGGTCGATCTGTTCGATCGCCCGCGACAGGTCTTGCGCAATCATTGCGGCGCCGCGGGCCGCCACCGCATGCGCCCGATCTTCCGCCGATGTGTCCAGTTGCCACCAGGCGACAAGGCCGACGCCAAGTACGAACAGGATCAGAAGGATGGATGCCACGGACCTGCCGGTCGCCAACCAGGACAACCTGCGACGCGCCCTGCGCAGCGAAAACATCTGCCACCGCCTCTATAATCGGCCGATCATAAACAGGAACTATTTACCTAAAGTTGAAGGGCACACGGCGAAGCCATAGCGCTTGACCCGGCAATAGTGGCGCTGTATCCATCTGTTCTGATGTTTAGAACCTCATCAGGCGATCCTTAGGTTGATCACCTCAGGTCAGATGCGCGCGGCCCGTGCCATGTTGGGGCTCGATCAGCGGGCGCTGGCCGAGTTGTCGGGCTTGTCGCTGCCGACGATCCAGCGGATGGAGGCGAGCGATGGCGTTGTGCGCGGCAATGTCGACTCGCTGATGAAGTTGGTGAATGCGCTGCATGACTCCGGGATCGAGCTGATCGCGGAAGGCGCGGCCAGCAGCCACGGCGGACGTGGCGTGCGCCTTATTGCCCTCGCCCCAAAGCGGCCGCGCGCATGATCGCCCCAAAGCGGCCGCGCCCATGATCGCATTGCCGCTCGGCTGTATCGTGCTGCTGATGACGCTTGCCTTGGTCGGAGCGGTTGTCGCCCGAACAGCATCCGGCGGCCGCATCGTCTATGGCGGCAGCCTGGCGATCTCGCTGGCGTTGCTGCTGATCGCATTGCTGTCGATTGGCGGCGGGTCGTCGACAGTCACGCTGCCACTCGGCTTGCCGTGGATCGGTGCGCGGTTCCAACTCGATCCGCTGGCTGCGTTCTTCCTTGTGGTCGTGGGACTGGGCAGTGCAGGCGCCAGCTACTACGCGCTGGGTTACGGTCGCCACGAGCCAGAACCACAGCGTGTGCTGCCGTTCTATCCCGCGTTCCTCGCCGGACTCACCTTGGTCGTGGTGGCAGCCGATGCCTTCAGCTTCCTGTTCGCCTGGGAACTGATGTCGCTCGCATCCTGGGCCCTGGTGATGTCGCACGATCGAGAGCCCGGCAACGCGAACGCCGGCTTCGTGTATATCGTCATGGCGAGCTTTTCCGGCCTGGCACTGCTGCTGTGCTTCGGTCTGCTTGCCGGCGCCACCGGCGACTTCAGTTTTGCTGCGATGCAGGCGGCGCATCCATCGCCCGGCATCGCGGCGCTGGCGCTGGTGCTGGCGCTGATCGGTGCCGGGTCGAAGGCGGGCGTGGTGCCGTTGCACGCCTGGCTGCCGCTCGCGCACCCGGCGGCACCGAGCCATGTCTCCGCGCTGATGAGTGGCGTCATGACCAAGGTCGCGGTCTACGGTTTTATCCGCATCGTCTTTGATCTGCTCGGCGCGCCAACCTGGTGGGGTGGTGTGATCGTGCTCGCGGTCGGCGGCATCACCGCCGTACTCGGCGTGCTGTACGCGCTGATGGAGCATGACCTGAAGCGGCTTCTCGCCTACCATACCGTCGAGAACATCGGCATCATCTTCATCGGTCTCGGCCTCGCCCTGGCCTTCGGTGCCAACCTGTTGCCCGCCGCCGCTGCCCTGGCACTGACCGCAGCGCTGTTTCACGTATTCAATCACTCGGTCTTCAAGAGTCTGCTGTTCTTTGGCTCCGGTGCAGTGCTCACCGCGACCGGTGAGCGCGACATGGATCATCTCGGCGGCCTGATCCATCGCATGCCGAAGACCGCGTTCGCCTTCCTGATCGGCTGTATCGCGATCTCGGCGCTGCCGCCGCTCAACGGGTTCGTGTCCGAGTGGCTGACCTTTCAGGCGATCCTGCTGCATCCCGATCTGCCGCAATGGGGCCTGAAGCTGGCGATCCCGGCCGATGGTGCGCTGCTGGCGCTGTCCGCTGCGCTTGCCGCCGCCTGCTTCGTCAAGGCGTTCGGCGTCACCTTTTTGGGTCGTGCCCGCACGCGGGTTGCCGCAGATGCGCGCGAGGTGGACGGCTATTCCACCAATGCCATGTTCGTATTCGCAGCGCTTTGCCTGCTGGCGGGCATTTTCCCCGGCGCGGTAATCGACCTGCTGGCCCCGGTGACCCAGGCGCTGACCGGCGCGCATATGCCAAAACAGCTCGATGTTGCGTGGCTTTCCATCGTGCCGGTCGAGACAGCGCGCAGCTCCTACAATGGCCTGCTGGTGCTGGTGTTTGTCACGATATCCGCATCACTCGGCGTGTTGGCGATTCACCGGTTTGCATCGCATGCGCTGCGTCGTGCTCCGGCCTGGGATTGCGGCTTCCCTGACCCGCGTCCGCAGACTCAGTACACCGCTGGCAGCTTCGCGCAGCCGATCCGCCGGGTTTACGGCGCGGTGGTGTTCCGCGCGCACGACACGGTCACCATGCCGCCGCCCGGCGCCACCGCGCCGGCAAGCATCGAGAAGCATATCGCCGATCCGATCTGGGACGCGCTGTACGCGCCGATCGCCGCTGCGGTGTGGTGGATGTCGCAGGCGTTGAACCATCTGCAGTTCCTCACCATTCGCCGCTACCTCGGCTTCGTCTTCGCCGCCCTGGTCATACTGCTGCTGGCGCTCGCATTATGGCAGTGATCCCCGCCCTCCTGGTACAGGGCGTGCAGATGGCGCTGGTCCTGCTGCTCGCACCGCTGCTCACCGGTCTCACCCGCAAGGTGAAGGCGCGGCTGCAGCGCCGCCAGGGGCCATCAGTGATCCAGCCTTACCGCGACCTCAAGCGTCTGTTGCACAAGGACGTGGTGCTGGCCGAGAACGCCTCCTGGCTGTTCCGCGTCGCACCCTATGTCATTTTCGCCGTTACCTGGGTGGCAGCCGCCCTGGTGCCTACCTTCGCCACCGGCCTGTTGTTCAGCTGGTCTGGCGACCTGATCGCCATCACCGCACTGCTTGGCAGTGCCCGCTTCGCGCAGGCACTGGCCGCAATGGACATCGGCACAAGCTTCGGCGGCATCGGTGCCTCGCGCGAGGTGATGATCGCCTCGCTCGCCGAACCGGCTATGCTGATGATCGCCCTGTCGGTCGCGCTGATCGCAGGATCCACACAGCTATCGACCATTGCCGACTATATGGCGTTCTCCGCTGTCGGATTGCGCGTCACGCTGGCACTCGGACTGGTGGCGCTGGTGATCGTGGCATTGGCCGAGAACGCGCGCATCCCGGTGGACAATCCGGCGACGCATCTGGAACTCACCATGGTGCACGAGGCGATGGTGCTGGAATATTCCGGCCGTCACCTGGCGATGATCGAACTGGCTGCGTCGCTGAAGCTGCTGCTTTACGTCTCGGTCATTGCCTGCATCTTCTTTCCATTCGGACTGGCCCATGGCTACGTCATTGGCTTGATCGCTTACTTGCTGAAGCTTGCCGTTGCGGGCGTTCTGCTGGGCGTGTTCGAAGTATCGATTGCCAAGATGCGCGTCTTCCGCGTCCCCAACTTTCTCGGCGCAGCGCTCATGCTGGCGCTCCTCGGCGTGCTGCTGCGCTTCGTGTCGGAGGGCATGTGATATCCGGTTTCGCCTTCGACGTCTCGCACATGCTCGCCGGACTCCTGGTGCTGGTCAGCTTCGCCATGCTGTACCAGGATCGGCTGTATGCAGTGATCAACGTGCTGGCGCTGCACGCCTTCGTTCTGGCGATTTCGGTCGCCTGGCAGGCGCACATTCAGCACGCGCCGCACCTCTACATCACTGCGCTGATCGCCTTGGGCTTCAAGGCGATCGCCATCCCCATGGCGCTCCGGCGCATGGTGTTCCGTCTCGGCATCCACCGCGAGATCGAGACCGTGGTCAGTATCGGCCTCACCATGCTGGCCGGGATTGCGATGGTCGCACTGTCGCTGATGGTGATGCTCCCGGTGACGGCACATGTCGATCCGGTGGCGCGCGAGGACATCTCGCTCGCGCTGTCAGTGGTGCTGATCGGCCTGTTGATGATGGTGACGCGGCGCAATGCGGTCAGTCAGGTCGCCGGCTTCCTGTCCTTGGAGAACGGTGTGAACCTCGCCGCCACCGGTGCGCAGGGAATGCCGCTCGTGGTGGAGATCAGCGTCGCCTTCTCCATCCTGATCGCGTTCATCGTCGTCGGCATCTTCCTGTTCCGGATCCGCGAACGTTTCGACACGGTCGATCTCGAAGCTCTCGATCGGTTCCGCGGGGAACGACGTTGACCGAGACCCTCGTACTGGCGATTCCGCTGCTCGGCGCGGCACTGCTGGCGTTGATCCGGGATTACCGGCTGTCCGCGAAGATCAACGTCACGGCAAGCGGGCTGGCGCTGATCGCTGCGTTGCTGCTTCTGGTGGACCGCCCCGCCGCGGGTCAGTTCCTCGCGGTGGACGACCTGAATATCGTCTTCATTTTGCTCAGCACGTTCGTCGGCTTCACCACCAGCGTATTCAGCGCCAGCTATATTGGCCACGAACTGGAGGAAGGCCGCCTGACGCCGAACTATCTGCGATTCTATCACGCCATGTTCCAGCTCATGTTGTTCGGCATGAACCTGGCGTTGCTTGCCAACAATATCGGGCTGATGTGGGTGGCGGTCGAACTCGCCACACTGACGACAGTCGTGATGGTCGGCATCTATCGTACGCACGAAGCCATCGAGGCCGCGTGGAAATACTTCATCCTGGGCAGCGTCGGCATTGCGCTGGCATTGTTCGGTACCATTCTCGTCTATCTCGCTGCACGCCCCGTGGTCGGCGAGGGCATCGACGCCATGGTGTGGACCGTCCTCCTGACCCGCGCGCACGACTTCGACCCGGCTCTGCTCAACGTTGCCTTCATTTTTTTGCTGCTGGGCTATGGCACCAAGGTCGGGCTGGCGCCGATGCACGCCTGGCTGCCCGACGCGCACGCGGAAGGCCCGACGCCGATCTCTGCCGTGCTCTCGGGCCTGCTGCTGAATGTGGCGCTCTATGCGCTGCTGCGCTTCAAGGTGTTGCTCGCCGCCAATCCCGGCGCCATCGCGCCTGGTCCGCTGATGATTGCACTTGGTTTGCTGTCGCTGATCTTCGCCGCCTTCATGCTGTATCGACGGCGCGACATCAAGCGCATGTTCGCCTATTCCTCGATCGAGCACATGGGCATCACGGTGTTCGCCTTCGGCATGGCCGGACCGTTGGGCAACTTCGCCGGCCTGCTGCAGATGGCGATGCACAGCCTGACGAAGTCAGCGATCTTCTTCTCGGTTGGCCATGTCGCCCAGGTGAAGGGCACCCAGCGCATTGCCGATATGGGTGGCTTGACCTCGACGCACCCGCTGCTCGGCTGGGGCCTGATCGCCGGCGTCGCTGCCATCGCCGGCCTGCCGCCATTCGGTGTGTTCACCAGCGAGTTCCTCCTCGTCAGCTCGACCTTCGCGCGCGAACCCCTGCTTGCAATCCTGTTCGTATTCGGTCTCCTGGTGTCGTTCGGCGCACTGTTCCTGCGCGTCTCGTCGGTCGCATTCGGCGAGCCGCGCGGCCCGACCGGACCGGTCACTGCATCTTATGTTCCGATGTTCGCACATCTTGCGCTTGTGCTGATCGCCGGCGTCTGGCTGCCTGGTCCGCTGGTGGCGTGGTTCCAGCATGTCGCGGTACTGCTCGGATGATCGGTGGGTCATGACGGCGGTCGATGCCACCTATTGGCAGCAGGCCACGCGAGCGATTGCCGCAGGCGACGCGACGCTGCTCAGCCTGTGGGGCGAGCCTGGGCGCATCCACATGGCGGTGTTCGACAATGCCATCGTGGTGATCAGCCTGGACTGCCCGAACGGCCTCTATCCATCGGTTGGCGCGTCGCACCCTCCTGCCATTCGTCTGGAGCGCGCGGCGCGCGATCTGTTTGGGCTCGACCCCGTCGGCCTGCCCGATGCGCGTCCCTGGCTTGATCACGGCGCTAATCCAACTGCCTATCCGTTCCTGCCGGTCGAAGGCGAGAGCCTGCACCAAATTCCCGTCGGTCCCGTGCATGCCGGCGTCATCGAACCGGGCCATTTCCGCTTCACCGCCGATGGCGAAACCGTGGTGCGGTTGGAACAGCGCCTTGGCTACGTGCACAAGGGCATCGACCGCCTGATGCACGGTGCCACGGTTGCGCGGGCCGCGCGGCTCGCTGGTCGTACATCGGGGGACAGTACCGTTGCCTATGCGCTCGCCTTTGTAAGCGCGGTCGAAATGGCTCTGGGGATTGCGCCGCCGCCACGCGCCGTTTGGTTGCGCGGCGTGATGGCCGAGCTGGAGCGGGTCGCCAACCACCTGGGCGATTTCGGTGCGATCTGCAACGATGCCGCCTTCACTATCATGCTGGCGCATTGCGGCATGCTGCGCGAAGGCGTGCTGCGCTGCGCCGCCGAGTGCTTCGGCCATCGCCTGATGATGGACTGTGTCGTGCCGGGTGGTGTCGCGGCTGACCTTGCCGGCGACGCGCCGATACGCACGCTGATCGATGCCATCCGCGCACGCTTTCCGGCGCTTGTTGACCTCTACGACAAGACGGCGTCGCTACAGGATCGCACGGTCGGCACCGGGCGCGTGTCGGCCGAACTGGCGCGGCAGTTCGCGGCGGGCGGCATTGTTGGACGTGCATCAGGACGTGACTTCGACGCGCGCCGCTCGATCCCCTATCCCCCGTACGACCAGCTGCACTTCGAGGTACCGGTGCTGCATGAGGGCGACGTCAACGCCCGCGTCTGGATCCGCATCAAAGAAATCGAGCAGAGCCTGTCGATGCTCGAGCAGATGCTGAACGCGCTTCCCACTGGCGACATTCGCGTCGCCTGCGAGCCGCACCGGTCAGCGGAAGGCGTCGCCATGACCGAGGCCTTTCGCGGCGACGTCCTGGTATGGCTACGCATCGACGAGGCGGGACACATCGACCGTTGCCACATGCGCGATGCATCCTGGTTTCAGTGGCCGCTGCTGGAAGCCGCGATCGAAGGCAACATCGTCGCAGACTTCCCGCTATGCAACAAATCCTTCAACTGCTCCTATTCGGGACACGATCTATGAACGCTTCCCCAGTTGCTCGCGCTCCCCTCGCGGGAGGCGCCTGCCCCGGACTTGATCCGGGGGGGCGGGGGGAGGGGGCCACGCACCCGTGCTAAGAACCCTCCTGCAAGGCCTGCGCACGCCAGTAACCGAATCGGCACCGCTCGCAATGCTTGCCGCCGATCTGGACCGTGCAGTGCAACGTCGGCTCGGACGCAGCCTCGCGATCCGCGAAGTGGACGCAGGCTCCTGCAATGGCTGCGAGTTGGAAATCCACGCGTTGAACAATGCATATTACGATCTGGAACGCTTCGGCCTGCGCTTTGTCGCGTCGCCGCGCCACGCCGACGTGCTGTTGGTCACTGGCCCGGTGACGCGCAATATGCGCGAGGCTCTGGAGCGCACCTGGCGCGCCACGCCCGATCCCAAGTGGGTGGTCGCGGCCGGCGACTGCGCCGCCGGTTGCGGCGTCTTTGCCGACAGCCCAGCCTGCATCGGCGCGGTCTCGAAAGTGGTGCCGGTCGATCTGGTGATTTCCGGCTGCCCGCCGACGCCAGCGCAGCTATTGCAGGGCCTGTTGGCCCTGCTCAACGCTCGCTGAACAGCACGCCGCCCTTGGCCTTGTTGTCGCGCGAGCTCTCGAGGATCTCGACCAGCACTGCATCCGCTGTGACGCCAAAATTCTTCACCACCGCGTCGGTGATGTCTTTGATCAGCGCGCGCTTCTGCTCCTTGGAGCGGCCCTCGATGGCATGGACATAGACTTCCGGCATTGCTTTCCTCCTCTTCGTCCTTTCCATCATAGAGGCATTCCATGCTGGCAGGCGAGGCAGTGGTGGCGATCTGGAACGGCATCGCACCAGGGTCACATCCATGATCAAGGTCGGCATCGTCGGGCTCGGCCGCATCGCCGACCTGCACTTCCGCGGCTATCGTGACAATCCCGACGCCGCGGTGGTCGCGCTGTGCGACGCAAACCCTGACCGGTTGGCGCGCCGCCAGACGGAATTTCCTCATGCTACAGCCTATGCCGACTATGCACGCTTCCTGCAGCACGACCTCGACATGGTGGAGATCCTGTCACCGCATCCGGCACACGCCGAGATGACCGAGGCGGCGTTCGCGCGGGGCCTGCATGTCTCGGTGCAGAAACCGATGGCGATGACCATCGAGCAGTGTCAGCGCATGATCGATGCCGGCAAGCGCGCCGGCCGGCATCTGAAGCTGTTCGAGAACTGGCTGACCTATCCGCCGATCGAAAAGATGAAAGCACTCATCGCGGATGGCTCGATCGGCCGGCCATTGATCTGCCGGATGCGGACGCTGCACGGCAATCCTGCCGGCTCATGGCCGATCGAGCCAGCGACACAGGCGTGGCGGTATGCACTCACGCATGAGAAGCGGCATGGCAGCCTGACGTTCGACGACGGGCATCATAAGCTTGCCACTGCGACCTGGTTGTTCGGTCCGGTCGCGGAGGTGTTCGCTCGCATCGACTGGACCACGCTGCCGGACGGACGGGTGGTCGACTCGCCCGCCAGCCTCACCTGGCGGCATGCCGATCCGCCGGTGCACGTCGTGTGGGATTGTCTGGACGTACCGAACATGCGGATCAATACCGACTACTATGCCAATGACGATCGCATCGAAGTGGTGGGTGAGCGCGGCATCGTGACACTGACGCGCTGCACAGGGCGGTTGCTGGAGGAGCCGCCGCTGACCCTGTATCGCGACGGCGAGCTGCTCGCCTTCAACGATCTCAATGCCGATTGGGGCGAGAGCTTCCGCCGCTCCACGCTGGCATTTATCCAGCTCCTGAAGCGTGGCGAGGGTCAGCCTGTGCTGACCGGCGAGGACGGCCGCGATCTGCTGCGCCTCGCGGATGCAATCGATCAGTCCGCGAGCGAGAACCGCCCGGTGAGTCTTCCGGCCGTCACAGCGGCCGCATAGACTGGACAACAAGTTGCGGGAGGAACGATCGATGAGCAGGGTTCATCTCAGCCGGCGCGCGCTGGTCGCGGCCACTTTGGCGGCGCCGGCCGTCCTTGGTGCCCGTGCGCACGCCGCCGGGACAATCCAGATGATCAGCCATCGCTATCCCGCGCTGGAATATTTCGCCGAGAAGATGCGGACGGCGATCCCCGGTGTGACCGTCAACACCCAGCTCATGCCGTTCGACAAGGCGCTCGAACTCATCACCATCGCCATGTCGTCCAAATCGGACACGCCAGACATTGTTTATGCCAGCGATACCAGCTTCCAGACATTCGCCCGAAATGGCTGGCTCCGGCCGCTCGACGACCTCTGGGCGAAGTATCGCGAAGAATACCAGCTGGACGACCTTCCCGATTCGGTGCGCAAGACATACACGCACGAGGGCAAGCTCTATGTGATGCCGCACACCGTCAACACGATGATGTTCTTCTACAGGAAAGACCTGTTCGACGCCGCGGGCAAACAGCCGCCGAAGACGATCGCCGACTACCGTGACCTGGCGAAGTCGTTCAACAGCCCGATGCGCTCGGGCAGCATCAACTGCCTCAAGCCGGTGGACGCTGCGATCAATGAGGCGCACTGGTATTTCAACGCCATTGGCGACGGCTGGTTCGATGATGACTGGCACCCG
>JAMXLO010000052.1 GCA_024280945.1 Acetobacteraceae bacterium | reverse complement strand
TTTGTTCCTGTGGATCAATTTGGGGGCGAAATGCCAGACGGCCTGTAAGCCGGGTTCTGTCCGCACCGTTTTGGTGCGGGACGGCCATTCCTCTAGGACGCGCCTTGCGGCGCGCCTCGCGCGACCTACCCGGACGACGGAGCGGGAATGCTCCTGCGCCACGCGGGCGCTGCCGTCCCTATTCGGTCTTGCTCCCGGTGGGGTTTGCCCTGCCGCCCCTGTTGCCAGCGGCGCGGTGCGCTCTTGCCGCCCCGTTTCGCCCTTGCCCGCGGGCTGCCCAGTGGTATTTCAGGTGGCGCTTGCGCGGGCGGTTTGTTTTCTGTGGCACTTTCCCTGGGGTCGCCCCCGCCGGACGTTATCCGGCACCGTATTCCCGTGGAGCCCGGACTTTCCTCCACCGCCTTACAGCGGCAGCGGCCGTCCGGCCGTCTGACATCGGCTCAGATGGCGGCCGGACGGGCAGAACGTCAAGACCGGGCAGAACGTCAAGCGGTTCCGTAGCTTTCTCGCGCTATTCGGCCGCCACGCTGACGCGGCCGCGCACCGGTACCTGGCGTGGGATGTGCAGGGCGAATGCGGCGATCAGCGCCGAGACACCGGTGAACGCGGCGAGGCCGTAGAGGCCGCCGGAATAGCTGCCGGTGACGTCCTTTATCCAGCCGACCAGCGCGGGTCCGACCGCGCCGCCCACATTGCCGATCGAATTGATGTAGGCGATCCCGGCCGCCGCCGCCGCGCCGGTCAGCATCATCGACGGCATCGACCAGAATGGGCCCTTGGTGCCGTAGAAGCCTGCTGCGGCCAGGCACATGCCGAACAGCGACCACCAACTCCCCATGGTCATCCCGGCCAGGACGAGCCCGGCGGTTGCCAGCGTGCAGGCCCAGAACAGGTTCCAGCGCCGCTCGCCCATCCGGTCCGAGATCCAGCCCCAGGCGAGCATGCTGATCGCCCCGCACACGTAGGTGAGCGTGGTGCCGAAGCCAGCCCCCATGTTCGAGGTGCCAAGCGACTTGATGATCTGCGGCACGAACAGCAGAAGACCAAGGCTCGCGGTGACGATTCCCAGGTAGTTCAGCGACAGCAACAGGATCTTCGGGTTCACCAGCGCTTCCCACATGCTGAACTTTCGGGCGGCCTCGACGGCCCGGCGTTCATTCTCGAGCGTGCTGATGAGCCATTCTTTCTCGGTACCGTTGAGCCAGCTCGCATTGGCCGGTTTGTCGGTGAGCGCGAACAGCACAAAGATGCCGATCAGCACGGTTGGCGCCGCCTCGAGCAGAAAGATCCATTTCCACCCGGCGTAGCCCAGCCAGCCATCCAGTCCGAGGATCGCGGTGGAGACCGGCGCTCCGAGGGCGACGGAGATCGGCAGCGCCAAGGTGAAGCTCGACACGATGCGCGCCCGGTGATGGTCGGGGAACCAGTAGGTGAACAACAGCACGATGCCGGGGAACAGGCCCGCCTCGGCAAATCCCAGCAGCAGCCGAATGGTCAGGAAGCTGATCGGTCCGGTGGCAAACGCGGTGGCACCCGAGACAAGGCCCCAGGTGATCATGATGCGCGCGATCCAGATCCGTGCGCCGACCTTGTCCAGGATCACATTACTCGGCACTTCGAACAGGCAGTAGCCGATGTAGAACGCCGTGGAGCTGAGCCCATAGGCGGCCGCCGTCAGCCCGATATCCGCGTTCATCTGCAGTGCGGCGAAGCTGACGTTGATACGGTCGAGATAGCAGAAGAAGTAGACGATCATGGCGAGCGGCAGCAGCCGCAGGTACACCTTGCGCATCGTCTGTCGTTCGATCGTCGGACTCATTGCTCCTCCCCAGAGCGGCACGTTCGTCACGCAAGCTTACCAAGCGGATTCGGATGATGGCAAACGCGCCGGTCGGCGGGCGCATGCTACTTTCAGGTGCAACCAATCTACTGCTCGGCGGATACAGCGTCGCCAAGTATCGCGCCAACATAAGCCCTCTGCACCAACACGAGCAGTGCGGCACAAACCGGCGCTCCGAGGATGACACCCAGTGGCCCGAAGACCGCGCCGAGGATGGTCATCGACAGGATGGTCAGGGCGGGCGGCAGATGGGCAGTGTTGCGCTGCACGATCGGGGCGACGAAGTAGCCCTCCACGGCATGGGCCACCGCGAACACCGCGATCACCCACAGCGCCTTCTGCCAGCTGATGGTGAAGGCAACCAGGACGGCGGGAACCGCAGCTGCGATCGCACCGAAATACGGGACGAAGGTGAGGAGCCCGGCGAGAACCGCAAGGGCCAACGCAAGCGGGATGCCGAGAACGGTAAGCCCTATCCCGATCAGCACTGCGGCGACCGCCATGTCGATCAGCTGACCGAGCGACCATCGGCGCAGGGTCAGTCCGATCTCCTCTACGATGGCGCGCGCCAACGGACGATGGCGATGCGCGAACAGCCGGACGAGACCGCCAACGTAGAGTTCTGGCGATATCGCGAAGTAGAGGGCCGTGATGACGAGGACGAAACCGGTGAGCGCACCGCCGAAGGTGGCAGATGCGATCGTGCCCGCGTAGCTGACAACGTGGTTCTGCACCGCCTGTGGTGGCGCGATATCGCTGAACAGCGTCTTGCCCCATGGCGTGTTGCCGTAGGTCTGCCGAAGCAGGTCGATGGTCTCATGCAGTCGTGTCCACAACGCCTGCGATTGGCCCGCGAGGCGCGGGCCGACATAGTAGAGAAACCCCGCCAGCAGGACGATCACCGACACAGTCACCAGTGCCAGCATTGTCCGTTGCGAGATGCCTGTGCGGTCGGCCGCCCAGTCCGCGGCACCGCGCAGCATGACTGCGATCAGCACCGCCATGAATACGACCAGCACGATATCGGACAGCAGCCATACCGCCAGCACGATGGCGGCAATCACTGCCATCCAACGGATCGTCTCGACCAATCGCGCTGTGTCGGCGGGCGTGTCCCTGCTCGGGTTGAGCACCGTTACGAGGACTTGCGGCCAGGCTCCGTGGCTTCACTCTGTACCGGCTCGGTGGTGTCGCTATGCCGAACGGCGCGCTCCGCGGTCTGATCGGCTTCCGCTTTTGGTGGGGACTCGGCATCGCCGGGAATCTGAGCCGGTTGTTGCCCTTCGTCTGATTTCGTCATGGAGCTGATCTCCTGCTACCCAGAACAGGAAACCCTGCCGGACAGGCGTCGTGGCGCAGCGCCGTGAGAAGTGAAGGATCAGGTGATCTGTGCTTCGCCCGCTCCGCGCCACCCCGCCTTACGCAGCCCCTCCATCATGTGGTCGTAATCAACCTGGCCTCGTCCAATGGCACACGCGGTTCCACATAGAGGCGGGATACTTCAGGTGCTATTGCGATCGCCTTGGCTAGTGCAGTTCCAGCCTCGTTGCTCTGGCCTAACTGGCCGAGCGCCCAGCGAGGCATCGGTAGGCAAGGGGATAGCCCAGGTGATCCGCAATCAGGCGAGACGCTCGGCAACGGTTGTCTCATAGTCGCCCTTTGTTGTCTCATAGTCGCCCTTTAGGTAGTAGCTCGCGATGATGTGGCTGCGAACGATTGGATAAGCTGCTCTGCTCGGATCGAGCCGGGCGGACCATGAGCGTCGAGCGTGACCGATACCTCACCCGCGGATATTTTGTTCCCACCGACATGTCCCGTATGCCGCCCTATCCTCGCAATCAGATAAAACGGTAACAGAGGTTCTCTGGTGGCGGACAGTATCGGCGGCCCGTTATCGCAGCAGTGACTCGCGCCATGTTACCGGTTCCGATGCGAGTTCCGCGCTCTCGACCGGTGTCGAGACGCCCGACCATCCACTGGATACTGCGTAGGTGGTAGGTGCATTGGGTTCTTGATAGCCCGCCTGAACGCGACGAGGGTTGGCGGCAGTTCATTTTTCCTTCAGCCAATCCTCCTACATCCCACGTCGTCCGCGGAGGAGTCTGTCACCATGCATCGCGCCGAGATTGATCAGGAGCAGAACCTGCTGGTCCTGCACTGGATTGATTCGCTCAACGTCTCGGAGGTTGATCGATTCCAGGTAGAGATTGCCGCACTGCTGCCGCAGCTGCGGCCGGACTTCGATTGCATCAGCGACATCTCGAATATGCGGCCGTCCTCGCGCCATGTTGCAGAACGCATCGAGAAGCTGCAGGAATTCCTGCATCATGCGGGGATGCGGCGCGTGGTGCGGATCGTCGGCAAAGGCAGCGGAGCGCACGTCGCTTCAGAGCAGATGGATCGTACTGCTGCTGAAGCAGGCTATACGACGATCCATGCGGCCGATGAGCAAGAGGCACTGTCGATTTTGAGCCGCAAGTAGGCTCGGCTCGGGGAAAGCCCCGAGGTGTTCCTGGAACACCAGGAACACCCCCGGACTTCGCCGGCGTATCAAAATCCGGCTAGGGGAGGAAGCCGACAGCTGCGGCTTATGACCAGCAGTTGTTAACAACGGCTTAATCCCGGGATCGACCCGCCTTCCGGGCGCGGAAAAACCTCGGGCTGAATCGTCCTGCCGTATCGACGGCAAGCCGTGTCATACAGATAGATGAAGGGGAGATTTGGTCATGGGGATGCCGTGGGTTTGCGTCGTGCCGAAACTGCCGACACTCAGGCTGATGGGACTGATCGTCGAGACGCTCGACCCTACCGATGCATATGCACAGCGTCGTCTCAAGTCGGTCGATTTCAGTCTCGCCGGTTACGCTATATCCGGAGCCAAGTTGAAAAGCGTCGCCGCGGCGGTCGCCAACGGCCGCATCGGCGTCGAGGTCGGCGACACCGGACCAAACTTCGCGGCCGCGTATACAGTTGGCGCCAACCGGCACTTCACCTTGAGGGAGACCAAGTCCGTCCAGGATGACAACTGGCGGTCGCAGATTGTCCACGAGTCGATTCATGCCGCCTTCGATATGGAAGGCATAAGACCACCGAACGACATAGACGAAGCCGTGGCGTATCTGGGCGAGACGGTCTGGTTCCGTGCCGGTGGGCTCGGACGTGTGGTCACCGCACCGGACGCGGCCGCGAAGATCTACGGCGCCGCGAGCGCACTGGAGGCGCGCCTGGACCTGCACTCCACCCCCGGTCAACGGCTGACCCGCGATCAGGCGCAGGATCTGATCGCTGCCATCAATGGCCACCCTGGCTATGCGCCATCATCGGCACAGTGATGTGATAGTCGGCGGCTTAGGGCGTCGCTCGAACCTGCACGTTGGCCTGCACCGCCGCGCCATCGGCGTCGAGCACGCTGAGGCGGTAGAAACCGGGTCCTGGCGGCTGCCAGGTTGCCTCGCGGCGGACCCGATCTGCCGGTAGAGGCGCGCCATCGATCAGGAAGGCGAGCGGCCGCCGCCCGCCCATCACCCGTATCGTCACCGGCCCATCCGCCGAAAGCACCGCACCCGATGGTGGAAACAGCAAATGCAATGCATCCGCCGCCAAATTCAGGCCGGCCACTTGCGTCTCACGTGACGGGGGCACGGTCCGTGGGGCCCTGGGCAGGAGGTCGAACACCCGCGACAGCATCGGCAGAGCGAGCGACGTGCCGGTCGCCGCCGGCAATGGGGTACCATCGGGGCGACCGATCCATACAGCGACCACATGGCGGCTGTCGAAGCCAAATGCCCAGGCGTCGCGCCCGCCCCAGCTGGTGCCGGTCTTCCACGCGATACCACGCAGGCCGAAATCCGGCAGCGGACGCGTCAGCACGTCGGCCACCTGGCGCGCAGCATTCGCGGCAAGGAAGGCGGGTCGAACCAGCGGCGGACCGGCCAGCAGCTGCAGCCGCCCGCCGGTGCCGTCGGTGGCCAGCGCGGCATATAGCGCCGCGGCATCGCGCAGGGTGGTCCCATCGCCGCCGAGAGCGAGCGGCAGGGATGGGTCGGCGCCCTGGGGCAGGCGCAGCGTTACGCCCGCGGTTCGCACCGTGGCGGCGAAGCGCAGCGGGCCGACGCGGTCGAGCAAAGCGACGGCGGGCAGGTTGAGCGACCGGCGCAGCGCCTCGGCGGCCGTAATGCTGCCGGCGAAACCGCGGTCGAAGTTCTCCGGGGCGTAGCCGCCATAGCGGCGCGGCAGGTCTGCGACGACGGCGTTGGGCGCCGCGACGCCGTCGGCGAATGCCATGGCGTAGATGAACGGCTTCAGCGCAGAGCCGGGCGAGCGAACCGCCGTAGTGAGATCGATGGCGCCGGCGCGCCCCTGGTCGCGCCATGCGCCTGGGTACAGGGCGCGTATTTCACGCATTGGTGCATCGGCTATCAGCATTGCAAGCGAGGCACGCGGCGGCAGCGTCTGCAGCCGCTCCTCTCCCAGGCGTTCCAGTGCTATCTGCAATGGGAGGTCCAGCGTTGTGTGGACCTGCGGCGCGCGCGGCAGCGAGGCCGCGAGCTGCGGCGCATGACGAGGCAACGGGACGCGGGAAGTCGGCACCGGGCCGATGTCGGCTGTGAACAGACCCGCGCGGAGGCCGACCGCCAGCACCCGGTCGCGTATGCTGTGCGCCGCTGCCGGGTGGCGGTCAGGCCGCAGGCGTTCGGGATGGCGGGGGATTGCGACCAGCAAGGCAGCCTGGGCTGGTTCCAAGGCCTCCGGAGGGACGCCGAACCAGGCGAGCGAGCCGGCGCGGATGCCTTCGAGGTTGCCGCCGAATGGCGCCAACGTCAGCCAGATGCGCAGCACGCCGTCGCGGCCGTAGCGAGCTTCGAGCTGCAGTGCACGCGCCATCTCGATCAGCTTGGCGCGCAGCGTGCGCGGACGCGGTTCGAGCAGGCGGGCCGCCTGCATTGCCAGGGTCGAACCGCCGGAGACGACCCGACCGTGGCGGATGAGCTGGGCGGTGGCGCGGGCCAAGGCGAGCGGATCGACACCGGGGTGGTGCCAGAAGCGGCGGTCTTCGACCGCGACCAGCAGGTTGGCGACCTGCGGCGGAATGCTGTCGGTGCGAAACCGCCAGACCCCGCCCGAGGCCGGGAGCAATGCGAGGACGCGGTCCTGGCGGTCGAGAACCTCGGTGCCGACAGAGGCGAGACGGGAGAGGTCCGGTGGGAAGCAGCGGTCGAGCAGGGCGCCGTTCGCGGCGAGGAGGAGCGCCAGGGATGGCAGGAGGGCGAGGAAGCGGGCGATCGGTGCCGCCCCCTCCCCCCGCCCCCCTCCCGCAAGGGGAGGGGGAGGATTGGTGTTCATTCGACGCCTTGCACCGTGATGCGCCCGGCGGCCTGGCGGGCGAATACACCTGGGCGGTACATGTCGGCGACCTCGGCCCCCGGTAGCTCGTAGGTGCCTGGGGTGACCGCCCGCACCCGCACCGCGAGCCGAAAGTCCGGCTGCTCGGGCGTCAGCGCGACGACCGCTGCATAGCGGTCGTCGGCG